>DJEW01000038.1:436-14812 GCA_002431965.1 Clostridiales bacterium UBA5888 | reverse complement strand
GCGCAGGGAGACGGGAAAGTCTTTCCCGCAGGCGGCTTTTATCGCCTGCACGATCTCGACGGGGAAACGATAGCGGTTTTCGAAGGACCCGCCGTACTCGTCCGTGCGGTAGTTCATGTTGGAGATGGTGAACTGGTCGAGCAGATACCCCTCGTGCACGGCGTGGATCTCAACGCCGTCAACGCCTGCATCCATCAGCTTTTTCGCCGTTCTGGCGAAAGCATCGACCTGGTCGTGTATCTCTTTTACGGTCATGGGGCGGCTCTTCACGTCCTCCGCCCAGCGGTTGGGCGTGGCGGACGCAGATGCGCAGATGTAGTCAAGATCTGCGACAGGGGAGGCGAGCCTGCCAAGCAGCGGGTGCTTGAGCAGCATGACCATTGGCTTGGTTATCGCCATGGAGCGTCCCATGCCCGCAGCAAGCTGAACGAAGAGCTTGGAGCCGGTTTTGTGGAACTCCTCCATATAGGGCTTGAGATCCTTGAACATCTTGTCATTTTGATAGAGCCAGCGCCCGCCTATCGCATCCTTGATGCATTGCATGCCGGGCAGTATAAGCCCGACGCCGTCCTGCGCGCGGTTGAGCAGAAAGTACGCCGCCTCCTTGTCGAAGTGGGACGGCTCCATCCAGCCGAAAAGGGAAGTGCCGCCCATGGAGCACTGCACGATGCGGTTAGGTATCTCCACATTGCAGATTTTCCATGGGGTGAACAGAGGTTCATACTTGGGATTCATTGACATACTCCTTCCATATGTAATTTGGCTTCCATATATATGACCACGGCGCGGATATGCCCTGCCGCAGAGTCCCGGATCATTGCTTTGAGGAGAATTCCCGCGTGAACATACCGCACATTGCACGCAGACGCTCACGCTCATCAAGTTCGTTCACGCTCGGCACGCCTACGGTCAGCCGCTGCATCATGCCGAGGATAGAATCATAGGCGTTGTAGTACAGCTCTTTTATGTTTGCCTTAGGATCAACCGTGCCATCGTCTAGCCCGCGCCGCAGCGCCAGCGCCAGCGGTCCTTTGTATTCTTCAAAGCGTTCCGGCGGGCGGTTGATAACGTGCATACTTTTGCCGGCGTTGAAAAGCGCAACCTCCGCATCCAGCGTGAAGCGTATGCCGTCCGGATCGAAAAACAGCAGTCCGGCATAGCTGTTGAGGATGATGCTTATCTGCTCAATGCCGGTCAGAGCCGTGTCTTCGGCGAGGTGGCGTTCCAGCTCGCGGGCTATATACGCCTTTGCACGCTCCCAGTAGCAGAACGCCGCGGCGATCACAATGTCGCTTTTTGCGGCAAAATAGCGGTATACCGACCGTTCCGTCAGCCCAGCTGCCTCCGCGATCTCCGATACGCGCGTGTTGTTTATGCCCTTTTTGATGAAGCATTCCAGCGCTTTCTCTGTGACAAGGCGTATATTCTGTTCTCTCAGATCCCCCAGTGACATTGTCCGACCTCTTTTTTCTGCGGCGACACCGCACAATGCGTCTGCGGAGGCTTTACCAGCCGCCTGTCCCGACCGAAATATGCGGTGCTGCCATATAAATGTCATATCAACTGACAGCTATATTATACACAATATTTCCAAGAATGCAAGAGAAAAAACAGCCGTGAATTATGCTTTAGTCAGCAGAAAGGGGCTGATACTGCGCGGGTCTGACACGGGGTAAAAAAATGTTGCAATTCCGCGGCGGACGTGCTACCATCTTTTTTGAGAATTGCAGCTTCATGCAAATGAGGCTTGTTTGCTGCACTGCGCGTAAGACTTTGCATAAATACAGAAGCGGCATGAAAATGAGATTTGCGGTCAGTTATATAATCAAGGGCGACGGACAGCTCAGATAGGGAGGCACGTAGTGTACAGATACGAAGCGGGATTCATCGGCGCGGGCAGCATGGGTGGTGCGCTTGCCGAAGCGGCGGTAAAAGGCGCAGGCGCGGAGAAAGTTGCGGTTTCATGCTCAACGCCGCTGAGCACACAGCGCGCGGCGGTGCGCATCGGCTGCGCTGCCGCCACGGCGCAGGAGGTGCTGAGGGAGAGCAGATATGTTTTTCTCGGCGTAAAACCGCAGATGATAGAGGATGTGGCGGCGGCGCTTGCGCCGGATATTCGTGAGAGCGGCGCTGTGTTCGTGTCCATGCTCGCGGGCGTGACGCTCGCGCGGCTTGAGGAACTGCTGGGTGAAAAGAAAATCATACGCATCATGCCGAACACGCCCTGCGCCGTCGGCAGCGGGCTTATACTGCACTGCGCGAACGCGCGTGTCAGAGCGGACGAGGATGCAGCCTTTGCGGAGCTGATGCGCTGTGCCGGTGCGCTCGACAGGCTCGAAGAGCGCCTTATCGACGCGGCGTCCACCGTCTCCGGATGCGGCCCGGCGTATGTGTATATGTTTATAGAGGCGCTGGCGGACGGCGCGGTGAAGTGCGGGCTTCCGCGCGCAAAGGCGCTGGATTATGCTGCTAAGACGCTTATCGGCAGTGCGGAGATGGTGCTGCGCTCCGGCAAGCACCCGGAGCAGCTCAAGGATGAGGTCTGCTCACCCGGCGGCAGCACTATCGCGGGTGTGGCGGCGCTTGAGAACGGCGCGTTCCGCGCAGCGTGCATCGCCGCGGTCGATGCCGCCTACGAGAAGACAAAAAAGCTTGGCTAAGGAAAAAAGCTATGGGCGAAGCGCATTGACGCTCCGCTTTGCTGAGATTTTGCCTTGAGGCTTTTATCATGGAAACAGAAAGACTGATATTGAGAAAATGGAAAGAGTCAGACGCTGAGAGCCTGTTTGAATATGCAAGCGGCGCGGATGCCTGCCCGATTGCGGGATGACCGCGGCGCGTTCCATAAGATCATATCAAAAAGCGCCCATCGTTTGAATGAACGATGGGCGCTGTCTTAATAATATCTCTTTACACCTTCACGCCGAGCGCGCGCAGCTTTTCGCGCGCCTCATCAGCCTCGCCGTGGAAGACAATGCCGGACATGCCGACGCGCTCCGCGCCCTCAATGTTCGCGGTGGAGTCGTCGATGAACGCGCATTCCTCAGGGCGGAGAGAAAACGTACTGCACAGCAGCTCGTATATCTCGCGCTCGGGCTTGACAAGCTTCACATCGGCGGAGATAAGCGTCCCGTCGAAATACTCGTTCCCCGGTACGCGCGGCCAGTATTCGTGCTGGCGGCTGCTTGCGTTCGACAGGAGATACACGCCGTACCCCGCATCCTTGATGTCATGCACAAGCTGCGCCATGCCGTCAATCGGATATATGGGTCTGTCCCATTGGTCAACGAGCAGATGCACCTTTTCGCGCAGGCGTTCAGGCACGTGCGTGCACATGCTTGCCGCGGCCTCGCGCTCTGTCATTGAGCCGCGATCCATCCGCGCCCACTCGACGGAGAGATAGACGTTGTTCATGAGCATCTTTCGATCCTCGCCCTGCGCGCCGACCGCATCGAGAAACCTGTCGCGGTCGAACCGCAGCAGAACGTTGCCCATGTCGAAAACCACGTTTTTAATCATCAGACTATCTTAACCTTGCCTTTCGTCGCGCGGAACACGATCACGAGTGAGATTATCGTCGTCACGGTGAGTATCGTGGCGAGTGCGGCGGCAGTGCCATCGCTCATGCGCACGACTTCCTGATATATCGCAACAGCGATGGTGGAGGTCTTGCCGGAGTAGAGCATGATAGAGCTCGAAAGCTCATTGATGCAGGTTATCCAGCTCAAAACAGCGCCTGACATGATGCCCGGCAGCATCATGCGCGCCGTCACCGTGAAGAAGGTCTTCATCGGCGACACGCCGAGGTTTATGGATGCTTCCTCAATAAACGGATCCATCTGGTACAAAAATGCGCTGCCGGAGCGCACCGTGTATGGCAGCTTGCGGATAATGTAAGAGATTATCATGATCGCGGCAGTGCCCACCAGCACAATGGGTTTGCGGTTGAAAGCGACGATAAGCCCGATACCCAGAACAGAGCCGGGAATAACGTATGGGAACATGATGAGAGTGTCGATGAGATTTGCGATCTTGCCTTTCTTGCGCACAAGAATGTACGACACGAGGATGCCGACAATGATGATGAAGATGATGGCGATGATGGAGAACACGTAGGTGTTGCGGATGTTGCGCCCAAGACGGGACATTATCGTGCGGTAGTTGTTGAGATTGACGCCCTTGATAACGCCGGAGAAGCTGCGCTCAATGAACGACTGGCACACGACGACGATCTGCGGCAGGAAAGCCAGCGCCACAACGACGTATATCGGCAGAGAGGCGAGGAAGCGCTTGCCGCCGCGAAGCTTTGTCTCCTGCGGGGGACGGAGCGAGCTCATCATATAATTCCGCTTGTCAACAACGAGCTTCTGGAAGCCCAGCATTGTCAGCGAGCACAGCACAATTATGACAGACAGCGCAGACGCCATATACGGGTCTGTCGCGCTTTCGGACATATATTCGTTGTATACAAGCACCGGCAGCACTGTGTAGCCCTCTCCGAGGAGCATAGGCGTGCCGAAGTCGGCAAGACAGGTCATGAAAACCATGATGCAGCCGGCGAGAATGGAGGGCAGAATGACCGGCAGAGTGACCGTCCAGATGCGGCGGAGCTTGCTCATGCCGAGATTTTCCGCCGCCTCCTCAAGCGAGGAGTCGATGCTGTTCATCGCGCCGGAGGTGTATAGGTATATATATGGGAACAGGTGCAGCGTGAACACAAAGATGATGCCGCCGCGCCCGTATATCGTCGGTGCGACAAGCCCGATCTTTGCAAACAGCTTTGCCAGCAGACCCGCGCGCCCCAGCAGGATGATCCACGAGTATGCCCCGATGAACGGAGGGCTCATGAGGCTCATAATGATGAAGATGTGCAGCACTTTTTTGCCGGGAATATTGTAGCGTGTCATGAGATATGCGATGGGTACGCCGACGATGGTCGTCGTCAGCACGGTGGCAAAGCACACCACCATCGAGCGAAGAAGCGTCTGATAGTAATAGGGCTTTGTAAAAAAGCGCTTGAAGTTATAGAGTGTTATGCCGTCAACCTTGTTGGAGAAGACGCTCTTCGTGATTATTGTGTAAAACGGATAAACAATGAAAAGGCACATTGCAAGGATGACGAACAGCTTTGTGAAAAACCAGAAATCCGGTCTCCACTTCCGGGCAAGGCGTTTGTTCACAGACTGAGCACCTCCCCGTTTTCATCGTAGAGGCTGATGCGCAGCGGATCAAAGCTCAGATGCACCTTCTCCCCGTCGCTGTGTACGTCAGAAGTGTCCTTTGTGTACTCGTTGATGATGAGGCTCTGTCCGTCGTCCAGCTCCACCTCGTATTCTATAAAGTCCCCAAGGAAAGTGGAGAACAGTATTGTTCCGGGCATGCCCTCACCGGTGAAGAACAGCTGCTCCGGGCGGGCGGAGATTTTTCCCTTGCCCGTGTAAGCGCGCCTGACGGGGACGGTGATGCTCAACTCGTTTTTGATGCTGACCCCGGCACTGCCGCCGGAGGGCGCGCTGACCTCGCAGTCGAGAAAATTGCTCACACCGATGAAGCCCGCGACAAACGGATTCTGCGGCTTTGCGTAAATCTCGTTCGGCGTGCCTATCTGCATGATGTGCCCGTCCTTCATGACGGCGATTCGGTCGGAGATGGCAAGCGCCTCCTCCTGGTCATGCGTGACGTATATGGTCGTGATGCCGAGCCGGCGCTGGAGTTTTTTGATGACAGAGCGCATCTGCACTCTCAGCTTTGCGTCAAGGTTGGAGAGCGGCTCGTCCATGAGAAGAACGCTCGGCTCTATGACGAAGGCGCGTGCAAGCGCGACGCGCTGCTGCTGACCGCCGGACAGCTCGTTGGGCTTTCTGTCCGCCAGATGCGAGATCTGCACCAGTTCAAGAGCCTCGTTCACGCGCGCGGCGATCTCCTTTGCGGGCACTTTGCGCGCTTTGAGACCGTATGCGACGTTCTCGCGCACGCTCAGGTGCGGGAAAATGGCGTAGTTCTGGAACACCATGCCGATGTCGCGCTTATGGGCGGGAACATCGTTGATGCGTTTGTCGCCAAAGTAGAAATCGCCGCCCTCTATGGAGTTGAAGCCTGCGATCATGCGCAGAAGCGTGGTTTTGCCGCAGCCTGACGGTCCAAGCAGCGTGAAAAACTCGCCCTCGCGGATGTCAAGCGACACGCCGTTGAGGGCGGTGAAATCCCCATAGCGCTTGACAGCGTCCTTGATTATTACCTCGTTGCTCATACAGTGCCCTCCGTTATGTATTTTGGCAGCGCCGCATGATGCGGCAAGAACAGATGTCAAGAAAATTTGGGTTATGATGACGGCGCTTTTTTGAAGGAATACTTTGTGTATCTCAAGAAAAGTGACTGTATCAGAGCACAAATTTTCTTCCGGATGCCATAGGCGCATTGTACGGCGCTGCCTTAGACTTGCCTGCACAATATACGGTTCAAAGCCGTTTCGGACCGGCACCGGAACGGCTTTCAGCCGTATGCGCGAAATACCGCAGGGAGGCGCCTTGGAAGGCGCCTCCCGCAGCAAGTGGGGGTCAAGGCTTATCAGCCTGCAATGAGGTCGTTGAACTGCTCTTTGATGGCATCGCGGTTTGCGGCGGCGTAATCAAAGTCGTAAGTGCCGACATTGCACTCCTCAAGCGGGCACAGACCCACCGGGGTGATGTCGGAACGGACTGGGCGGCGCGCCCACTCAATGTTCTGGGCGGTCTGGCACTCGGCGCTGGTGACGAAGTCGATGAAGAGCTTTCCGTTCTCCTCATTGGGGCAGCCCTTGATGAGGGCAACGCCGTCGGGAACTGCGGAATTCTTCTCGGGGTAGACATAGCCGATGTCAGGGTTATCATTGTAGAGGACAGCGGACTTCTCTATGGTCACGCCGAGGGCGTACTCACCGGAGGCAACGAGTTTGTGGCAGTTGCCGGAGCTGTCCTGAAGCTTGCCGTCGAGGTTGGCAATGAATTTCCCGACGAGCTCCCAGCCGTCTTCAATGGTGGGCTGGCTGAAGAGCATTGTGCACAGCTGAGTGTAGGCAGAGCCGGACTTGGAGGGGGAGCAGTAGGCGATGCGGCCCTTGAGGTTTTCGTCGCAAAGACCCTCCCACGTGGTGGGCACCTCCTCGTCGCTAAGCAGGGTCTTGTTGTAGATGAAGACCATAGGCAGCGGGGATTCGCCTATCCAGTAGCCGTTGGGGTCTTTATACTCCGCGCCGATAAACTCATCGTTTGCGCAGACATACGGCTCAAAGTAATCATTGTAAGCCGCAAGGGTGTCGGCGCCGCCGCCCCAGAGAACGTCGCCCTGGGGATTGGCAGACTCGGCGACGAGACGCTGGCACAGCTCGCCCGTACCGGCGGCAATGACCTCAACCTCGATGTTTGGATACTTTTCTTGAAACATCGCAACGCCGGCGTTCAGTGGGTCGGCGTCGTGCGGGGAGTAAACGACCAGCTTGCCGGAATAGTCGGCATCGGACTTTTCGGCAGGAGCTGCCTCTTCAGCCGCGGGCGCAGCTTCCTTAGCGGGAGCTGCCTCCTGTGTGTCTGCGGTCTGACCGCAGGCACACAGTGCAAACACCATGACCAGAGCCAGAAGCATTGCAAGAAACTTCTTCATTGGGATCCTCCTATAAAATTTTGTATACGGCAGGGGTTATGGCAATATTGCGCCACACGCCCTATCTCTGTGTCAGATTATAGCATCATTCTTGTTGAATTTCAACAAGAATCTGCGCCGAAGTAAAATATTTGTGAATTATGCGTAAAGTCAGAGTAATTCGGGAAACATTTGCCCTCCGGCATGGTCATATGAATTAGCGTGATACTTCATGATACTTTGTGTATTTCAACAAGCGGCTATATCATCAGAGCGCATATTTTTCGTCAGATGCCGCAGACGTATTGCGCCCTGCCGCCTTGAGAATAAACTGTAAACATATGCGTTTGCCGGTAAAATCGGCGTGAAATGTGATCAGCGTCCCCTTGCTTTTCGCGGCGGCAGGGTATACAATGACCCACACGTTTATGATGCGCTGAGAGACAGCATGAAAGGAGCGCCAAGCCGGCATGAAACCGAAAACAGTAAATCTGACAGAGGGTTCGATCACAAAGAGCATTGTTGAATTCACCGTGCCCATACTGCTCACGAATCTTCTTCAGCAGCTTTATAACTCCATAGACAGCGCTGTGCTCGGTCAGTTCTGCGGGGACGACGCGCTCGCCGCCGTCGGCTCGACCGGCGCGCTCATCAACGTGCTCATCGGCTTCTTCCTCGGGCTTGCCACCGGCGCGGGCATACTTTACGCCATGTATTACGGCGCGGGCGACCATAAAAGCCTTAAAAAGCTTATAGATTCATCAATGCTGCTCAGTCTTGCCGTTGGCGCGGTTATGACTGCGCTTGGCGTTATTTTCACACGTGAGCTTCTTTCGGTCATGGACATGCCCGCGGGCGCGCTCGACCTGTCGGAGGAGTATCTGCGCATTTATATGAGCGGCACGGTGATCACGCTCATATATAATGTGGGCGCGGGGCTTATCCGCGCCGAGGGCGATTCCATGCGTCCGCTCATCTATCTTGCGATCGGCGGCGTGGGGAATCTCGTGATGGACATTGTCGCCGTTGCGTGGCTGGGCATGGGCGTCGCGGGCGCGGCATGGGCGACTGTGCTTGCCCAGACCATCACTGCCGTGCTGGTCGTCATCCGGCTGTGCCGCCTGAATCCGGACTATGCTCTCCGCCCGCTGCGCATGAAGCCTGACAGCCTCATCCTGCGAGATCTTGCCGCAATTTCCGTGCCCTGCGGGCTGCAAAGCTCCATGTATAATATATCAAACCTGCTTGTCCAGATAAAGATCAATTCCTTCGGCACTATCGCCATGGCGGGCGTGACGGCTTACAGCAAGATCGATGCGTTTATCTATATGCCTATGGCGGCGCTTTCGCTTGCCATATCCACGTTTGTCGGACAGAATATCGGAGCGGGAAAGTATGAACGCATGAAAAAAGCGATACGGGTGTGCCTTTTGCTGTGCTTTGCAAGTTATGCCGTCGTTGGCGGCATCGTCCTTGCTTTTTTTGAGCCGCTTATGCATATTTTCACAGCCGACGAGCAGGCGATAGCTTTGGGACGTGTGTTCCTTGGCTATGTTCTGCCTACCGTCTGGGTGTATTCGTTTGTTGATATATTCTCCGGCGCTATACGCGGCTCGGGTCAGGCGGCACAGGTCACCGTTATTTCCGCGCTTACCATCTGCGTGTTCCGCGTTGTATGGATAGAGGCGCTGCTGCCCATGTTCAGCGATATTCGCGTTGTGTTTCTCTGTTACCCGACCTCGTGGTTGTTATGTGCGGCGGCGCTGCTGTGGTACTATTTCCGCCGCTCGTCCCTGCGCCGCGCGATACTTGCCGCGGCTGCCGCGCCTGCAAAGTAACAGCAGAAATACCCCCCGGAATGGAGAAGCAGATGAAAAGAAAAAGAATTATCAGCGTCCTTGCTGCTGCGGCGCTCATGCTGGCGCTGCCCGGCTGCGGCGCATCCGAAGTTTCTGCGGCGCTGGACGTCGTCTCTGACGCGGTTGAAGATATGCGCGAGCTTGAACCGACCCCTGAACCGACCGCGCAGCCAAGCGCCGCACCCGAGCCCACGCCTGAGCCTACGCCCGAACCGACACCCGAACCTACGCCGACCCCGCCGCCGATGCCCACCCCGCGCAGTGACATTTATCTCACCGGTGCGGCGCAGGCGGATTACCTGCGCTATGCGCCCGTGTGCAGCACACCGGACGATGAGCTGCGCGACAGATTCATCCTCGCTGCGGAGAACGGCGCTGCACTGCACTATGACGCGGCGACCGACTTTTCTGCCGATTTCGAAGCGGTCATATATAACGATCAGGCCAACACGAATTTCATGCTCACCTGCGCCGACGCGAGCGGGCTTACGGACATCGGAATGTTCGATGTTCTTCCGGACTGCGAAATGCAGTATCATTATCTCACTGAGGTCAACGGTTTTGGACAGTGCGCGTTGACGGAGTGCGTGCCGTTCGGCGGAACGCTTCAGGCAGAGGCGGGAGACATCATCTTCTGGATGGATGAGAGCGGGCGCGCGGTCAATTTCGGCATTGTCACTGCGGTGACGGATACATATTTCCGCGTCGTCATCAGCCGCAGCGACGGCGGCAAGGCATCGTTTGATATCAACTGGTCGAATGCCGGCGCGCGCTGCACGGCATACGGCGTGCTTGTCCATCTGATTTATCCTGTCGCGGAACAGATGGTGTACTATTTCTGCAAAAACCAGCTTGGATACAGCACCGCCGCAGCCTGCGGAGTTCTGGCGAATATATATAAGGAGTCCTCCTTCCGGCTCACAGCCCGCGCCGACGGCAGCTACGGCCTGTGCCAGTGGCTGGGTGACAGGCGCACGGAGCTGACGAAGTGGTGCACGGCGAACGGGTACGATTACACCACCATTACGGGGCAGCTCAGCTATATGCAGCATGAGCTGGGGCTCATGAAGTATCTTGAGCTGGATTTTTACCTGATGGATCTTGGCAACACTGCGGACGATGCGTACAACGCCGCGCGCGAGTGGTGCTTCAAGTATGAGCAGCCCGGCGATATTGCCAACGTTGCCCGCGACCGTGCCATTGCTGCGCGGGACACGTTTTATCCCGTTTATTCGCAGTATGGCACATGACAGATGAATAGAAGACTCAGCCTTTCGACGTGAGAGGCTGAGTCTTTTTTTGCGGGACATAATATAAGTTACATATTATTATAAACATAAAAATATATACATAAAATCAAAAACATAATATAATTTACTTAATATAATTTCCATAATTAAATTAACAGAACATAATATACATAATATAATTTACATAAAGTAAAATACATAAAATAATTTACATAACACAACGTCAAAGAACAGAAAAACCCCACTCGCGGGGGGGTGACGGCGAAAAACATCGCCGCCCCGACCGGAGCGGCGATGTTAGACTTCTTATTTACTTCTCTATCCAGAGCTTGTCGCGGGTTATTTCACTGAGGCTTGCCGCGCCGCACATGGTCATCGTGGACTTCAGCTCGCCCACTATTTTGTCCATATACACTTTGAAGCCCTCTGCGCCGCCGCCGTAAATCGCGGGGATGATCGGACGACCGATGAGCACGGCGTCCGCACCGAGCCCAAGCGCGCGGAACACGTCCACGCCGGAGCGGATGCCGCCGTCAACAATTATCGTGAGCTTGCCCTTGACCGCGTCCGCGATAGAGGGGAGCACCTCCGCTGTGGAGGGAACGCCGCCCTGTACGCGCCCGCCGTGATTTGAAACGACGATCGCTTTCGCACCCGCTTCGACCGCCTTCAAAGCGCCTGCCGGGGTCATGATGCCCTTGATGATGAACGGCATTTTTGCGTAGTCGATGATCTCGCGCATTTCATCGACGGTCTTGCTGCCGGCGTTGGGATTCATTTTCTTCAGGAAAGGCAGACCTGCGCCGTCAACGTCCATCGCGGCGGCAAAAATACCTGCGGCGTTTGCTGCGTCCAGCTTTTCAAACACGGCCTCCTTGTTCCACGGCTTTATCGTCGGCACACTCATGCCGCCGATCCCGCGGCTGTCGCGCACGGCGGACTTCATGATGTCGGGATCGACGCCGTCGCCGGTGAATGCCATCACGCCGTAATCCGCCGCCGCCTTCATGAGCAGGGCATTGTACTGCTGATCCTTGTATTTCGGACCGTAGTGCATGTCCAGCGCACCGAGCGGTGCGGCGAATATTGGCGCGGAGAACGTGTGCCCGAACATTTCAAACGAAATATCGGGGTCGGCAAAATTGGGGCAGAGCGTGTCCATATTCACGCAGATCTCCTGCCACTTGTCGTAGTTGCGAGCGGCGACATTGCCGGGGAACTTGCAGCCGGGACCGGGCATAATGTTGGCGCATGCGCGCCCGTTGCACACCGGGCATACCTTGCAGTACGGACCGACGCAGTCCTTTGCGGCGGCGAGAACTTCGTTGTAATTCATAATATATCGTCTCCTTTGCGGAAAAATAGTACCGAATCTCCAAGCCCAATTATCCGACAAACGACACCGCTTGTCAAGTGGTGCAGACCCCTGTTCCGTCAAAATCGGGTATCATGTCGGCCGTGGCGGACTCCACCTCCTGCCAGTAGCCGTCCGCTATGCCGCAGCGGCGCATGTATGCCACAAGCGCGGCGTTATCGCGCGCGTCCACGCGCTTTGTCAGCTCCGGAAAGCGCGTCAGCCCCGGCATGGGCGTGTACTGGCTCATCAGCGAAAACAGCACGTCGCCCGATCTGAATTCCCGCTCGATAAAATCAATGACGCTGCGGGTGTTCTCATCCTGTCCGGGAAGAATGAGGTGACGGATCAACACGCCCGAAGTCATTAGCCCCTCTGCATCAAGTCTGTACGCGCCACGCTGGCGGAACATTTCGCGCACAGCCTCCGCTGCGGCGGCAGGATAATCCTCCGCAGCGCTGTACCGGCGCGCAAGGGCGCTGTCGGCGTACTTATAGTCCGGCATGTACACCTGCACCAGCCCCTCCATCCGCCGCAGCGTCTCCACGCTTTCATAGCCGGAGGAATTCCACACTACCGGTATTCCGAGCGTCAGCCCGTCTAGTGCTTTTTCAATTACGCGCGAATAATGCGTCGGTGTGACAAGGTTGATGTTGTGTACGCCCGCATCGCGCAGGCGCAGAAAAATATCGCGCAGACCGTCCGCATCCACGCGCTCGCCGCCTTGCCCTCGGCTTATCTCAATATTCTGGCAGAACACGCACCGGAGATTGCACCCAGTGAAAAAAACCGCGCCCGAGCCGCGCGTCCCGCTGATGCAAGGCTCTTCGCCAAAGTGCGGCGCGGCGCGGGCGACGCGCGGCACCGCAGGACTTGCGCACATCCCTCCGGGAGCGGCGGCGCCTCTTTTCGCACCGCATTTTCGCGGACAATCGCTGCAAATGTATTCCATGCCTGAATCCTCATTTTTTGTGACATTTAGTAGAGATATATCATATGCAAAATGACAAGAAACAGCCCTTTTGCAATAAAGATTATAGCTCCAATTTGTCTAATATGCAAGAAATTGATATAAACGTAAAAAAGTACATGATTTTTCGGATTTTTGTGATAAAATGACTTGGAAAGCAAGAAGATATGTGATAAAATTATGACAAAAGAGGCGGCGCAAATGCTGGACATCGTACTTGTAGAGCCTGAGATACCGCACAATACCGGCGCTGTGGCGCGTACCTGCGCGGCGACGGGGGCGCGGCTGCACCTGATAAAGCCGCTGGGATTTGACATATCTGACAGGGCGGTGAAGCGCTGCGGGCTGGATTACTGGTATCTTGTTGACATATCGGTATACGAAAATCTTGACGAATACTTCGCAAAGAACGGCGACAGAAATATTTTTCTCTCAACGACGAAAGCTCCGCGCGCATACAGCGAGGTTGACATGACCGGCGACGTTGCGCTGCTCTTCGGAAAGGAGACCGCGGGGCTGCCGGAGCGGCTGCGCGAAAAGTACCGCGACAGATGCATACGCATCCCGATGATCAGCGAGGCCCGGAGTCTGAATCTTTCAAACTCCGTTGCCATATTGACCTATGAGGCGCTTCGGCAGCAGGGCTTTCCCGGCTTGCTGGTGGCAGGCTCAATGGCGCAAAACTAAGTTTATTATTATTTTTAGGAGGCATACCATGAACTACAACAAGAAAACTGTCTATGACGTAGATGTCAAGGGCAAGAAGGTTCTGCTCCGCTGCGATTTTAACGTCCCCCAGAACAAGGAGACCGGCGAGATTACCAGCGACAAACGCATCAAGGCTGCTATCCCGACTATTAAATATCTGCTTGATCACGGCGCTGCCGTTATAGCGTGCTCTCACCTCGGCAAGCCCAAGGGCGAGTGGAAGGAAAAGCTCACTCTCGCGCCTGTTGCAAAGCGCCTTTCTGAGCTTCTCGGTCAGGAAGTTATCTTCGCCAAGGACATCATTGGCGACGATGCCAGGACAAAGGCTGCCGCTCTCAAGCCCGGGCAGATAATGCTGCTTGAAAACCTCCGCTTCGACATCCGCGAGGAGAAGAACGACCCGGAGTTTGCCAAGGCTCTGGCGGATATGGCGGACATCTTTGTGTCCGATGCTTTCGGCACGGTGCACAGAGCGCACGCCTCCACCGCCGGCGTTGCGGCGTATCTGCCCGCGTATTCCGGGCTTCTCGTCGATAAGGAGCTGTCCATCATGGGCAAGGCTCTTGACGATCCCAAGCGCCCGTTCGTTGCCGTTCTCGGCGGCGCGAAGGTCTCCGA
>DJEW01000038.1:172-344 GCA_002431965.1 Clostridiales bacterium UBA5888 | reverse complement strand
TCATCGGCGGCGGTATGGCGTATACGTTCAAAAAGGCTCAGGGCTTTGAGGTCGGCAAGTCCCTGCTGGAGGCTGACCGCCTTGATTATGCAAGAGAGATGATCGCCAAGGCGGCTGCCAAGGGCGTGAAGTTCCTCCTCCCGGTAGACAACTACTGCGCGGCGGAGTTCTC
>DJEW01000038.1:0-137 GCA_002431965.1 Clostridiales bacterium UBA5888 | reverse complement strand
GATGCCGAGCCCGTCCTTGTCGAGGGCAACATTCCCGACGACCTTATGGGCATGGACATCGGACCGAAGACCGTGAAGCTGTTCACGGATGCCGTCAAGGGCGCGGGCACCATCGTCTGGAACGGACCTATGGGCGT
>DJEW01000036.1 GCA_002431965.1 Clostridiales bacterium UBA5888 | reverse complement strand
CGTTGGATCCGGTAGTCATGGATGCGCTCTGTCTCGCTTTGACAGCACGGGCAGATGTGCTTCTGCCGGGGTAGGTCCACCTCTATGCAGCAGCCCGTTTCATTTTCATAAACATTTTTTACGATTACATCTTCCAATCCGAGCAGTTTTGAGGTATTATCTTTCATAGAGCATACAGAGTCCTTTCTGATGGGTTTAGGCAGCTTCATTTTAAAGGATTTTTCTGTTATGCTCTACTTTTATTTTTGTATATACTAAAAGTTGGTGTGCCCGAAAACCCGAGCACCCCAACTTTTAGTTTAGAACCTATTTTCATTCATTTATTATAGAGCCTTTTTGTTCAGCTCTTTCAGGTCGATCCGCTGACAGCGCCGTTCGTATTGAAAACCTTCAAACGACATGACGGCCGGAAACCATTTCCTCGCCTGGCTAGGTCTTGCTCTTTATGGAATCCATTTTCTCTGTAACATAAGACAGGTGCTTTACCATTTCCGCTTCGGCGAGCATGGGATTGTGCTGCTCTATGGCAGCGATAACGGCGCGGTGGCTTGCATTGACGCTGCCCCACTCGCGCTCAAAGTCGAGGCGGTTGAAGTGCTCCATGTTGGAGCGTATGACAGGCAGAACGGCAGAGATGGCGCTGTTGCCGCTGCTGACGGCAATAAGCTTATGCAGCTCAATGTCGTACCTTGTGCGCTCGTCGTCGCTTTGTGCGGCGTCAATGGCGTCAATCAGATTCTTCATATGCGCTGTCTGTTCCGCTGTGGCATTGCAAGCAGCATTACGCGCGGCGTAGCATTCCAGCAGAATACGCAGATCCAGAAGATCGCGTATCATTTTTTCTCTGTCACCGGTAAAAGAAAGCCCGAGCGGATCGTCTGACATCCCCGGATTCTCGCGCACAAAGGTGCCCTTTGCACGGCGGATCTCAAGCACGTTGCGCGACACAAGCAGCTTTACAGCCTCCCGTACCGTCCCCCTTCCGACACCGAATTCTTCGCTAAGCTCAAATTCGCTCGGTATCCGCGCACCCGGCAGATACTCATTACGGCGAATCATCTCAACTATCCTGTTGGCAACCTCGTTGGCCAGTGATGGACGCTTTGCATCCGCGCTGCTGGCAATATAAGAATCTGACGGCATTTTCGTGATCGCCTCCCCGTATTATATGGATATGCATAAGGCAGCGCTGCCTTAATTATATTTACACCTCTCAATAATGTCAAGGGCAGCGCTCACCTGGTGAAACGCTGCCCTTGACGGCTATGTCAGAAAATTATTCCTGTTCCGGCAGGAAGATAACCTTGCCGGCCCCGGCGGAGATTTGCTCGAAGGCTTTGTTAGCTGCGGAAAGCGGGAAGCGATGAGTTATGACCTTGGTCAAGTCGACCTTGCCGCTTGATACCATGTCACTGAGCGCGTACCAGGAATCCCAGATGCGGCGGCCGAATATACCCTTTATTGTTGCGCCGGAGTGGTGCATGGTCTTCATTATGTCAAAGCTCACGCGCTCGCCGGGGTGCGCAAGAAGCATTATTTTACCCTCTTTGCGCAGATAGTCGGTCATGTCGTCATAGATGGAGCCTGCGCCGGAGACCTCTATAATGACGTCCACACCGCCGCGCTCGCCGCAGGTTTTTTTGACTATCTCGCGGAGATCGTCCTTGACGGAATTGACGCCGATAGCGCCAAGCTTTGCCGCAAGCCCTGCTTTGAAGTCGCTGATGTCCACGCCGATAACGGTCGCGCCGCTGGCGAGGGCGAGCTGAATCGCCATCTGACCAATCGGACCGCAGCCGTAAATCATCACCACGTCCCCGGCACGGACATTGGCCTCACGCAGACCGAACATAGCCACACCGGCGGGCTCAAACAGCGCACCCTGCTCGTAGCTGACGGTCTCAGGCAACACAAAGCAGCATTTGGCCGGGGCAGTGGCATACTCGGCAAAGCAGCCGTCGCAGCTTATGCCGTATATTTTAAGATGCTGACAGTTGTGCGCGTCGCCGGTACGGCACTGATAGCACTCACCGCAGTAGATGTGCGTCTCGATGGCGACTTTATCGCCGATCTTTACGCCTTCAACAGCTGCGCCGACTTGCTCAACGATGCCGCAGCACTCGTGACCCAGCACGAAGGGGTACTGTGCGCCATACCTGTCGTTGAACTTCTCGCCTGCGGCATTCCACTTCCAACAACTGTAGTCTGTGCCGCAGATGGCTGCTGCTTTGACCTTTATAAGAACCTCGTCGTCTTTCGGACTGGGCTTGGGGATATCTGCGTATTCGACACCGGGGGCGCGCTCTTTCTTTATGATAGCTCTCATGGCATATCCTCCGTCATAAAAACATTCAGAATTACATACGACGTCATATGTTATAGACGAATTATATTCGCTTCACGTTAGCTTGTCCATATGGCGCAACTCACAAAATGCGGGCATAAAAATTGTGGTTTGTGTCAAAAATATTGTCTTAATATTGTCAATTTGCCGTTATAGACAATTTTCGGCACATATTATTATAGAATATTACCTATTGAAAAATACATATGCAGCCTGTATCATATAGTCACAACATACGACGTCATACAATACAAAACACATAAAGGAGCGTCCGGCTATGATTTACAGCATCCGTGAACTGAAGCTGATGGCCAACACAATCCGCCGCGATATAGTAGACATTGCATACAAGGCGCAGGGACCCTCGCATCCAGGTCCTGCCCTCTCGTGTACGGATATAGTAACAGCCCTCTATTTCAATATAATGAAAATAGATCCAAACAACCCGCAGTGGGCAGACCGGGATCGCTTGGTTCTCTCAAAAGGTCATGCCTGCCCGGTGATATACTCGGCGTTAGCTGAAAAAGGATATTTTCCGAAGGAGTGGCTTGAAACCGTACGAAGCATTGGCAGTCGCCTGCAGGGTCACCCGGACATGAAAAAGACGCCTGGCGTCGATATGACGAGCGGCTCGCTCGGCAATGGGCTTGCCGCTGCGCTTGGAATGGCGGTTTATCTCAAGCACGAGGGCAAGAGCTCGCAGATTTACTGCATCCTCGGTGACGGCGAAATCCAGGAGGGTCTCGTCTGGGAGAGCGTGCTTGCTGCGCCGGCGCTTGGCTGTGACAATATCACTGCTATTGTAGACTGCAACCATCTGCAAAGCTGCGGCGCAGTGCCTGACATACAAAATGTGCCCGGCATGGCACGCGCCTGGGAAGACTTCGGCTGGAACGTGCTCCGCTGCAATGGGCACAACATGGAAGAGGTGATCTCAACGCTCGAGGTCGCGCGCGACTTCCGCGGCAGACCGACCGTCATAATGGCCGACACCGTTAAGGGCAAGGGAGTGAGCTACATGGAATTCAACAATGACTGGCATCAGAAAGTACCTACTAAGGAACAGTATGAGCGGGCTGTTCAAGAGCTTGAGGAGGCGCGGAAATGTCTATAAAGTATGATTCTATCTCCACACGCGATGCATTCGGTATTGCGCTTGCCGAGGCCGCCCGCGAGTACCCCAATCTCTTCGCTATCGGCGCTGATACAACCAAATCCATGGGCTTTAAGCCGATGATGAAGGAATTTCCGGATCGCGTTATAAATAATGGCATTGCCGAGCAGAACATGGCAATGATAGGCGCGGGTATTGCCGCTGCCGGCGGCAGGGCGGTCATCGCCACCTATGCCCCCTTTGCCTCCATGCGTATCTCTGAGCAGGTGCGCACCTTCATATGCTACCCCAACCTGGATGTAAAGGTAATCTCCGGTCTTTCCGGTCTTTCCGGCAACATCGAGGGCGTAACACATCAGGGGCTTGAGGATATAGGCGTAATGCGCAGCATGGCAAATATGGTGATAGTTGTTCCTGCCGATGCTGCCAGCTGCACCGCTGCCGCGCGCGAGGTGCTCAAGTATGTCGGCCCGGCCTATCTGCGTATCGGACGCGGACCGGTTGAGCAGGTGTTTGACTCCGGGTATAGATTTGTTCTCGGCAAGGCCAATTTGCTCGATGCTGCAGGTACGGATGTCGCCATTATCTGCAACGGGTGCGCTGTTGCCCGCGTCCTGCGCGCAAAAGCCATCTGGGAAAACGCTGGCATCCATGCCAGGATAATAGAAATGCCGACTGTCAAGCCCGTTGACTCCGAAGCGATACACGCCGCCGCTCACGACTGCGGACGTATCGTTACCGTGGAGGAGCACAATGTGATAGGCGGTCTTGGCAGCGCAGTCTGCGAGGTTGTCTGCTCCTGTGACACGCCATGCCGCGTCACTCGTGTCGGTATAGACGATATATACACCGAGTCCGGTCCGCACGATCAGCTGCTGGATAAATATAACCTCTCTCCTGAACACATTGCCGCAGTGGTGATTGCCGCCGTATGAGCCTTGCATGTATGAGAAGGAGACAAAAGAGATGATAAAGAAATTCCTGGATAAAATCCCTGCGGGGATGATGGTCATCCCGCTTTTGCTTGGCAGCGTCCTCGCAACGCTCTGCCCGCAGGTTTTGAAAATCGGCGGACTGACGACAGCACTCTTTTCTAGCGCCGGAACAAACACGCTGCTTGGCGTACTGCTCTTCTCCATGGGCACCACGCTGCAAGTCCGTGATATGCCGAATGTGCTCAAACGCGGAGGTGTGCTGCTGCTCTCAAAGTTTGTGGTTGGCGCTATTCTTGGCATACTTGTCGGCAAAATTTTCGGAGACATTGGTTTTCTCGGTCTTTCGTCACTGGCGATAGTGTCCGCAGTGACGAATTCCAACGGTTCTATATTCCTTACACTGGTCGACACCTACGGCGACGATGCAGATTGCGGCTGCTTTCCTATTCTTGCCCTCAACGACGGTCCTTTTTTCACACTGCTGGCCCTCGGCGTATCGGGAATAGCAGAGATACCAATCATGAGTCTCGTCGCGGCTATTATACCGATCGCTCTCGGCATGCTCGTGGGTAATATTGACAAGAGCATGAAAGAGCTCTTTGCACCTATGGGAAATGGGATTATACCTCTCATTGGCTTTGCTCTCGGCACCGGGATCAATCTTATCGACGTTGTCAAGGGCGGTCTGCCCGGAATATTGCTTGGGCTGATAACCGTATTCATCGGCGGCGGCTTTATAGTCCTATGCGACAAGCTCATATCCCGCCGCCCCGGATATGCCGGCTGGGCCGTTGCCACAACTGCGGGCAATGCAGTGGCCGTTCCTGCCGCCGTTGCCCTCGCTGACCCTGCGATGAAGACTGTGGCTGCCGCGGCTACCGTGCAGGTCGCGGCCTCAGTGGTCGTCACAAGCCTTCTTGTTCCGATTATCACCAGCTGGTGGGCAAAAAAGTTCGGATGTCCAAAGTTTCCCAAAGAGGGGCAGACGTTCAATGGATGAAATGCCCTGTCAATCGGGGCGGTATATTTGCAAAAAAGAGCTGACTGTAATACGCAGTCAGCTTTTTCTGCTGATTTGCATTAGTCAGGTATTTGATGCCCTGAAATTCCCGACGTTCATGTGCTTTTCGTGCATGGACGCTTTTGCGTTGACACTGTACCCGCACAATGATATAATGACATGATTTGTGGTTTATAATGTAAAGGTGCGGCGGAAAAGCCGCTGAATGCGAAAATACAGTAAATAAATCGGGGTGGGTGACGCTATGTACGAGCGGTTTTTGAAAAGAATACTGGATGTTTTGCTGTCGCTTGCGGGCTTGGTCGTGCTCGGTATACCCATGCTTATCATCTCGCTTGCGGTAAAGCTCGACTCACCGGGACCGGTTTTCTTCCGGCAGAAGCGCTTCGGAATTCATAAGAGCTTTTTCAGCATCCTCAAATTCCGCACCATGCGCACCGACACGCCCAAGGACGTGCCGACCCATATGCTCACAGACCCCACAAAATGGATAACTCGCACGGGCGCATTTTTGCGCAAGACAAGTCTTGACGAGCTGCCGCAGCTTTTCAACATTCTCGCGGGTGATATGTCCGTCATCGGACCGCGCCCCGCACTGTGGAATCAAAACGACCTTATCGCCGAGCGCGACAGGTACGGCGCGAACGACGTGAAGCCCGGTCTCACCGGCTGGGCGCAGATAAACGGGCGGGACGAGCTGCCCATCCCGGTGAAGGCGAAGCTCGACGGCGAGTATGTGCAGCGAATGAGCTTCCTTTTCGATTGCAGGTGCTTTTTCGGCACGATAAAGAGCGTGCTGCGGCATGACGGCGTTGTCGAGGGCGGCACGGGCGAGCTTGAGCGGGAGAAGAAGATATGAAACGCATTCTCATAACCGGCATCAACAGCTATCTCGGCAAGTGCTTCAAGCGATACATAGAGGGCTTCCCCGGTTATTCGACCGTGTCCATCAGTATGCGCGACGGCTCGTGGCGCGATGAGGACTTCACGGGTATCGACACTGTTTTCCACGTGGCGGGGCTGGCGCACTCGGACAACGGACGCATCAGCGCCGAAAAAGCACGGATGTATTACAGCATCAATACCGACCTGACGGAGGAGCTTGCCGGAAAGGCGAAGGCGGAGGGCGTGCATCAGTTCATATTTATGAGCTCCGCCATCGTCTACGGCGACAGCGCGCCTGTGGGCGAGCGGCGGCGGATAGAGCGAGGGACGATGTGCTCCCCTGCAAACGCCTATGGCGACAGCAAGCTTCAGGCGGAGTACCGCCTGAAAAAGCTCGCGGATGAGCGCTTCAGGGTCGCCATTTTGCGCCCGCCGATGATATACGGACCCGGCTGCAAGGGGAATTACCCGGTGCTCTCGCTCTTCGCGCAGCATCTGCATTTCTTTCCCCGCGTGGATAACGAGCGCTCCATGCTCTTTGTGGGCAACCTTATGGCGTTCGTGAAGCTCATGATAGATAATGACGAAGAGGGGACGTTTTTCCCCCAGAACGCTGAATATTCCAACACGTCCGAGCTTGTGCGCATGATCGCGCAGGCTCATGGGCGCAGAATAAGGCTTGTGGGCGGGCTTACAGGGCTTTTGAAGGTCATGGGCGCGTTCACGGGGCTTGTGAACAAGGCGTTC
This sequence comes from Clostridiales bacterium UBA5888, assembly GCA_002431965.1. GTDB lineage: Bacteria > Bacillota > Clostridia > Oscillospirales > Oscillospiraceae > Limivicinus. The sequence continues at coordinate 36,088 of DJEW01000036.1, read as the reverse complement.
GGCAGCCTGAGCTATGACATGGCGCTCAGCGACTACCCCGGAGGAGATTACAGGAAGTATACCCTGCAAGAGAGCATCGAGATAACAGAGGGAGTATCACAGGCGATATGACCGACGCGGCACAGAGAAAAAAGCATATACTTGTTGTCAGCCAGTATTTTTACCCGGAGGCGTTCCGCATAAATGATATGTGCGCCGAGTGGGTCAGGCGCGGATACAAAATAACGGTGCTCACCGGCATACCCAACTACCCCTACGGAAAGTATTTCAAGGGCTACGGACTGTTCAAAAACCGGCGCGAGAAATACGAGGGCATGGACATTATCCGCATCCCGCTCATCGCGCGCGGAAAGAGCGCTGCGGGCATGTGCCTGAACTACCTGTCGTTTGTGGTGTCAGGCTGGTTTTGGAAGAACTTCACACGGCTGGACGCCGACATGGTTTTCAACTTTGAGGTCTCGCCCATGACGCAGGCGCTCGTCGGCGTGTGGTACGCCGAGCGCAGGCATATACCCTGCTGGCTTTATGTGCAGGATCTCTGGCCGGAGAATATCGAGATCGTCACCGGCATACATTCACCCATCGTCCTGCGCCCGATAGAGCGCATGGTGCGCTCTATATACCGCCGCTGTGACCGTATATTTGCAGCGTCGCCCAGCTTTGTGGAGATGATACGCGCGCGCATGACAAGCGGACAGGAAAAGGTGAGCTACTGGCCGCAGTACGCGGAGGAGTTTTACCGCCCCGGCGCGGAGAAAAGCGCGCTTATCCCGGCGGACGGCAGATTCAAGATCGCATTCACCGGCAATGTCGGACAGGCGCAGGGGCTGGACATCCTGCCCGAGACTGCCGCGCGGCTGAAAGCGAGCGGCGCGGACGCGGAGTTCGTGATAGTGGGCGACGGCAGAAGTAAGGCGGCGCTGGAGGAGCGTATACGCGCGCTCGGCGTGGAGGATATGTTTCTGATGATCCCGCGCCAGAGCGCAGAAAGCATCCCCGGGCTTCTCGCGGCGTGCGACGCGGCGTTTGTGTCGTTCATGAATAACCCGCTTTTTGCAAACACCATCCCGGCAAAGCTGCAATCCTACATGGCATGCGGCATGCCGATCCTCGCGTGCGCCACGGGCGAAACGCAGCGGATAGTGAAGGAGGCTGACTGCGGGGTGTGCAGCCCCATCGGAGATGCGCCGGCGCTCGCCGCGGCGATAACGGCGCTGATGCGCGATGCGCGTATCAGGGAATACGGAAGCAACGCAAGGGCTTATTTCGAGACTCATTTTGATAAAAAAATGCTGCTTGACCGGTTTGACGAATGCGTGAACGGTCTCGACGCGGCAGAAAGAGAATGAAAATGTTCAAGGATAAAACTCTGATGATAACCGGCGGCACGGGTTCATTCGGCAACGCGGTGCTCAATCGCTTCATTTCAAGCGACATAGGCGAGATACGCATATTCTCACGCGACGAGAAGAAGCAGGACGATATGCGCCACGATTTTCAGGCGCGTATGCCGCAGTATGCCGACAAGCTGAGGTTTTATATAGGCGACGTGCGCGATCTCCAGTCCGTAAAAAATGCGATGCACGGCGTGGACTATATCTTCCACGCGGCGGCGCTCAAGCAGGTCCCGTCCTGCGAGTTTTTTCCGCTGGAGGCGGTGAAGACAAACGTTCTCGGCACGGACAATGTGCTCACTGCGGCGATAGACGAGGGCGTCCGGGCGGCGATATGCCTTTCCACCGACAAGGCGGCGTATCCCATAAACGCCATGGGCACGAGCAAGGCGATGATGGAAAAGGTCGTCGTGGCGAAATCCCGCACGGTCGATCCCGCGCGCACGAAGATATGCTGCACGCGCTACGGCAACGTGATGTGCTCGCGCGGCAGCGTTATCCCGCTGTGGATAGAGCAGCTTAAAAACGGCGAGCCTATAACCGTAACCGAGCCGAGCATGACGCGCTTCATCATGTCTCTTGACGAGGCGATCGATCTTGTGCTTTTCGCGTTTGAAAACGGCGCGAGCGGGGACATCCTTGTCCAGAAAGCGCCTGCCTGCACGATCCAAACCCAGGCGGAGGCGGTGTGCGAGCTTTTTGACGGAGATAAAAACAACATCCGCGTCATCGGCATACGCCACGGCGAGAAGATGTACGAGACGCTTTTGACGAACGAGGAGTGCGCAAAGGCGGAGGATCTCGGCAGCTTTTACCGCGTGCCGTGCGACAGGCGCGGGCTCAACTATGATAAATATTTCGTAGAGGGCGATGTCGAGCGCAATCATCTCAGCGAATTCAATTCCAACAACACCAGAATGCTCACGGTCGATGAGGTCAAGGGAAAGCTGCTGTCGCTCAAATATATCCGCCAGCAGCTTGAGGAGCTTGGCATAGAGTATTAAGCTCAGGCGGAAGGGGAGAAAAAGCGTGAACATTCTCGTTACCGGCGCTGCCGGATTCGTGGGGCAAAACCTCTGCCGCGCGCTTGAGAATATCAAAAGCGGCAAGGACAAAACTCATCCCGGGCTGGATATAGCGGAGATATTCGAGTATACGCGCGATAGCGGCGCGGACGCGCTGGCGGACTGGTGCCGCCGGGCGGATTTCGTGTTCAACCTCGCGGGGGTCAACCGCCCGAAGGATGCAGAAGAATTCATGCAGGGCAACTTCGGCTTTGCCGGAGAGCTGCTGGACACCTTGGAGCGTGCGGGCAACACCTGCCCCGTCATGCTCTCAAGCTCCGCGCAGGCAAGCCTCACCGGGCGCTATGCCGGCTCTGACTACGGCAGGTCGAAGCTCGCAGGGGAGGGGCTGTTTTTTGCCTACGGAGAGCGCACCGGCGCTCCGGTGCTCGTTTACCGCTTTCCGAATGTGTTCGGAAAGTGGTGCAGACCGAATTACAACAGCGCCGTCGCCACGTTCTGCTATAACACCGCCCGCGATCTGCCCATCACGGTCAACGACCCCGCGACGGAGCTTGAACTTGTGTACATAGACGATGTGGTGGAGGAGCTTATCGCCGCGCTTGAGGGGGGAGAGCACCGCTGCGATTATGAGGGGCTTACGCCCGTGACGCGCGCTGAAGGGCGCTTCTGCCATGTCCCTGTGACGCATAAGGTCACGCTCGGGCGCATTACGGAGCTTCTGCAGGCGTTCAAAGCCCAGAGCGAAACCCTCCTTATGCCGGAGATACCGGCAGGCTCCTTTGAAAAGAAGCTCTACTCCACGTATCTCAGCTATCTTCCGCCGGAAAAGGCGGCGTACGATCTGAAAATGAACACCGACCCGCGCGGCAGCTTTACCGAGCTTATCCGCACCGCAAAATGCGGGCAGGTGAGCGTGAACATCTCAAAGCCCGGCGTCACCAAGGGGCAGCACTGGCACAACAGCAAGTGGGAGCTGTTCATCGTTGTGGCGGGTCATGGGCTCATCCGCGAGAGGAGGATAGACACCGATGAGATCGTTGAGTTTGAGGTCAGCGGCGAGCGGATACAGGCGGTGCATATGCTGCCGGGGTACACGCATTCTATCGTCAATCTCTCCGATACGGACGATCTTGTCACCGTGATGTGGGCGAACGAGTGCTTCGATCCGGCAAAGCCGGACACGTTCTTTGAGGAGATATGATAATATGAGCATTAAGCTGGACTATTCGGATATACGCTTCAAAAATGACGGGAGACTGAAGCTCCTCATCATCGTCGGCACGCGCCCGGAGATCATCCGTCTCGCGGCGGTCATCGGCAAGTGCCGCATGTATTTTGACTGCATACTCGCCCACACGGGGCAGAATTACGACTACAATCTCAACGGCGTGTTTTTCCGCGATCTCGGCATTGACGCGCCGGAGGTATATATGGACGCGGCGGGCGGCGACCTCGGCGAGACGGTGGGCAGCATTATCAACTGCTCCTATAAGCTCATGAGCGAGATATGTCCGGATGCGCTTTTGATCCTCGGCGATACGAACTCCTGCCTCTCCGCCATCGCGGCAAAGCGCCTGCACATCCCCATCTTCCATATGGAGGCGGGCAACCGCTGCAAGGATGAGTGCCTGCCGGAGGAGACGAACCGCCGCATCGTTGACATTATTTCCGACGTCAATCTCGCCTATTCCGAGCATGCCCGCCGCTATCTCATCGAGTGCGGCCTGCCGAAGGAGCGCACGTACGTCACGGGCTCGCCCATGGCGGAGGTGCTGCACAAAAACCTTGCGAACATAGAAAAGTCGGACATACACTCCCGCCTTGGGCTGGAAAAGGGCAGATATATCCTGCTCTCCGCGCACCGGGAGGAGAACATTGACACAGAGAAAAATTTCACATCGCTCTTCAACGCCATAAATAAAATGGCGGAGAAGTACGATATGCCGATACTATATTCCTGCCATCCGCGCTCGGCAAAGCGCCTCGCGGCGAGCGGCTTTGCGCTTGACAGGCGCGTCATCCGGCATGAGCCGCTCGGCTTTTTCGACTATAACGCTTTGCAGATGAACGCCTACGCCGTCGTTTCCGACAGCGGCACGCTGCCGGAGGAGAGCAGCTTTTTCCTCTCCGTGGGGCATCCGTTCCCCGCCGTATGCATCCGCACGAGCACCGAGCGCCCGGAAGCGCTGGACAAGGGCTGCTTTGTGCTGGCGGGTATTGACGAAAAATCGCTTCTGCAGGCGGTGGACACTGCCGTCGCCATGAATAAAAACGGCGATCTCGGCGTTCCCGTGCCTGATTATACGGAGGAGAACGTCTCCTCCAAGGTTGTGAAGCTCATCCAGTCCTACACGGGCGTGGTGAACAAAATGGTGTGGAGAAAATTCTGATCATGCGCGTGCTGTATATCGACTCGGTCTGCAAGTCCGGCAGCACCGGAAAGATCGTCTATAAGCTCTATACCGAGGTCAGAGCGCACGGGGACGAGGCGGCTGTGTGCTACGGTCGCGGGAAGAATATTGAAGAGGAAAACATCCTCAAGTTCGGGCTCGACTGGGAAACGGCGCTTCACGCCGCGCTCACGCGCGTGACGGGGCTGACCGGGTGTTATTCCTTCTTCTCCACGCGGCGGCTGCTGCGTTTTATGGACGGCTTCAAGCCGGACATCGTCCACCTGCATGAGCCGCATGCCTATTTTGTCAACCTCAAGCCGCTTTTTGAGTATATCCGCGCGAAAAAAATCCCGCTGGTGTACACGTTCCACTGCGAGTTTGCCTATACCGGCAAGTGCGGCTTTGCAAATTCCTGCGACCGCTGGCAGACCGGCTGCGGCAGGTGCCCGCAGCTTGGGGAGTATCCCAAAACCATGTTCTTTGACTTCACGGCGAGAATGTGGCGCGAAAAGCGCGCACTGCTCACGGGGCAGCATATGCTCGTCTGCACGCCGTCGGAGTGGCTGGCGGCTCGGGTGCGCCGGTCATTTCTGGGGGGCGAGTACGATGTGCGCGTCGTGCCCAACGGTATTGACACCGAGCTTTTCCGCCCGCGCGATTTCGCGCATCTGAGGGCGCGGCATTCTCTCACGGATGAGAAGGTCGTGCTCGCCGTCGCGCCGTACATGATGGAAGCGCGTAAGGGCGGGCGGGACGTGCTGCGCCTCGCGGAGAGCATGAGAAACGAGCGGGTGAAGTTCATCCTCATCGGCGTGGACGATCTCACGGAGAAATTCCCGCCGAACGTCATTGCCATGGGACGCACCGAGAACCAGCAGGAGCTGGCTGAGTATTACACGATGGCGGACGTATTTGTGATATGCTCTGCGATGGAGAATCTCCCGACGACATGCCTTGAGGCGGTGTGCTGCGGCACGCCGGTGGCGGGCTTTGCCGCGGGCGGCACGGCGGAGACCGCGCCCGTCCCCGTCGGGCGCTTCACCGCGCCCGGAGACATCGCGGCGCTGCGTGAAAGCGTCAGGGGCTTTCTCGCCGCCCCTCCCGCTCCGGAGGAATTTACGCCGCTGCGCGAGCGCTTCTCCGGGGAGCGTATGTATGAGCGATACAGCGGGATCTACCGCGAAATGATATGATTGGAAGTGCAAATAATGAGCAACATAAGAAATGAGCGCAAATTCCAGCGCTGCACGAGCTGCGTCATGGACACCACCGACAGCAAGATCGTCTTTGACGAAAACGGCGTGTGCGACTACTGCAATGACTACCATAAAAACATCTACCCCGCATGGCGGGCGAAGCTTGAGGACAAGACGCTTCTGCAGCGCACGGCGGAGGAGATAAAGCGCAATACCGCCGGGCAGAAGTATAACTGCATCATCGGGCTCTCCGGCGGTGTGGACAGCTCGTACCTCTGCTATGTCGCAAAGGAGCTTATGGGGCTCAATCCCCTGTGCTACGTGTGCGACACGGGATGGAACCTCAAGGTCGCTGACGATAATATCAGGCGCATCACCGAGGGGCTTGGTCTGGATGTTTACACCGAGGTCGTCGACTGGGACGAGATGCGCGATCTGCAGATCGCGTTCTTCAAGTCGCAGGTGCCGTATCAGGATCTGCCGCAGGATCACGCCATTTTCGCGGGGCTTTATAACTATGCCGTCAGCCACGGCATAAAATATGTGCTCACCGGCGCGAACAGCGCCACCGAGTGCATCCGCCCGCCGATAGAGTGGGTGTATCAGAACGATCTGCGCCTTATAAAGGACATTCATCGCCGCTTCGGCACGGTGAAGCTTGAGAAATTCCCCATGTGCAGCATGATAAAATACCGCCTTTATTACCCCGTCTTCAAGGGCATGAAGCGCGTCGCACCGCTGGACATGGTGGAGTATGACAAGGAGAAGGTCAAAGCCTTCCTCACGGAGCGCTTCGGCTGGGAGGCTTATGCCAACAAGCACTATGAGGACGTGTTCACCCGGTTTTACGAGGGGTATTATCTGCCGCATAAGTTCGGTTACGACAAGCGCAAGTGCTATCTCTCCAATGAGATACTCGTCGGCACAAAGACGCGCGACGAGGCGCTGCGCGAGCTGGAAACGCCCGGCTACGACACGCAGACCATGCGCGCCGACCTTGAGTATATCGCGCAGAAGCTCGGCATGAGCGCAGAGGAGCTGCAAACGCTCATCGACGGCGAGAACAAAACCTTTGCCGATTATAAGAACAGCTGGGGCATCATTCAGCTCGGCACGGTGGTGCTGCGCACCCTGGGCATAGAGAAAAAGAAATTCCGCTGAGCGGGGGCAAAATATGAAGATCGTACAGCTTGAGGATTTCTTTCATCCCGACGCGGGGTACAAGATAAATATCCTCTCCAAATACTTTGCCCGCATGGGGCACGAGACGGTTATCCTCACCGCCGAGCTTGACCGCATGCCCGATTATCTCACCGGCTTCTTCGGGCGCGACAATATCGCCGCGCGCGACCGGGAATATTCCGAGCGCTACGGCGTGCAGATCATCCGCCGGCCCATCCGGGCGTATGTCAGCGGGCGCGCGATATTCAAGGATAACCTTGCAAAGCTTGTCAACTCCCTGCACCCGGACGTGCTGTATGTCCACGGCAACGACACCGCCGCCGGCATGTGGATACTGCGCCATCTCAAGGCGTTTGACTGCCCTGTCGTCATGGATAACCACATGGTCGAGATGGCGTCGCAGAATCCCCTGAGAAAGCTCTACCGCGCTTACTATAAGCGCTGTATCGCGCCCATCATCATCAAAAACAAAATACCCGTCATCCGCGCCATGGATGACGATTATGTCGAGCGCTGCCTTGGCGTGCCGCTCTCGCTTGCGCCGTGGATCTCATACGGCTCGGATATGCTGCTGTTCCACCCGGATAAGGCGGCGGGCGCGGCGTTCCGGCGCGAAAACGGCATTGCGGAGGATGCATTCGTCGTGCTCTTCGCGGGTAAGCTTGATGAATCCAAGGGCGGCATGCTGCTTGCGGAGCTTATCAACCGCAGGCTTGACACCGCGCGCGAGGTCGTCTATCTCATCATCGGCAACGCCACCGGCGAGTACGGCGAGCGGGTCGAGGCGCGCATGGCGGAGAGCCCTTACCGCGTCCTGCGCTTCCCGACGCAGAAATATTCCCAGCTTGCACGCTTTTATCAGGCGGCGGACGCGGGGCTTATCGCCAGGCAGGCGAGCCTCAACTTCTTTGACATGGAGGCCTGCGGCGTGCCGGTGCTGTCGGAGGACAACAATCTCAACGCCGCGCGCTCGAACGAGGGCAACGGCTGGCTCTTCGCGCCGGACAACGTGGATGACTTTGCCGCGAAGCTTTCGCAGATCATAAATCTTCCGCCGGAGGAGCTTGAAAAAGCCTCTCGAAACGCTGTGGACTTCGTGGCAAAATACTACGATTACAGCAAAAAAGCGGAGGAATATATGGCGATAATAGAGGACGTGTACAAAAGAGGGAAGAGCTGATGTATATTCTCGAGGTCTCCTACGGGTGCCCGTCGGAGAAATACCCCAGTAACGGCAATTTCCAGCTCGACCAGGCTAAGGCGCTTTCCGGCTGCGGGAACAAGGTGGTTTTTGCGGCGCTGGATATGCGCTCGTTCCGCCGCTGGCGCAAATGGGGGCTGTGCTGCCGCACGCTGGACGGTATTTGCGCGTATGAATATAATTTCCCGATGGGACCGTTTGCGGAGACTCTGCGCCGCAGGCTTGCCGCGCGCGGCTTTGAAAAGCTCCTCGCGCGCGTAATTAGAGAGCGCGGACGACCGGATATTGTGCATGTCCATTTCGCGGACACTGCCGCCGCCGTCGTTGAAGCGTGCAGGCGGCGCGGCATCCCTTTCGCCGTAACTGAGCACGCATCCAGCCTCATGGACGACGCGACAGCCGCGCCGCAGAAGGCGCTTATGGAATATGTGTATAAAAACGCGGCGTGCGTCATAGCCGTCAGCCCGGCGCTCGCGGCGCAGATAAAGAAGTACACCGGCGTTGAAGCCGTGGTGGTGGACGATATTGCAGACACGGACATATTCCGTTTCGAGCCTGCGCCGAGGGCGGACGGCGCGCCGATCCGCTTTGTCTCCGCCGGGCACGCCGAGCGCCGCAAGGGCTTTGACGTGCTTGTTGAAGCGTTTGGGCGCGTGTGCGCCGCGAGGGGCGACTGCGAGCTTACCATTATGGGCGACGGGGCGGAGTTGGAGAACATAAAGCGCCGTATTCAAGAGCTTGGATTGGCGGATAAGGTCCGCTGCACCGGGTATTTCCGGCGCGCCGAGTTTGCCCGGAGGCTCAATGAGAGCGACTGCTTCGTCCTTGCCAGCCGGCATGAGACATTCGGCGTTGTGTATGCCGAGGCGATGTGCTGCGGCGTGCCCGTGATCGCCACACGCTGCGGCGGCACGGAGTGCTTTATCGGCGCAGAGGACGGTCTCATGGTCGCTGTGGACGATATCGACGGACTTGCCGCGGCTATGCTGGACATCTGCAAGGATGTGCAGAAGTATGATAAAGCCGCGATAGCGCGCCGCGCACGCGAGCGCTTTTCGCCGGACGCCGTCGGCGCGAAGATCGCAAAAGTGATGGAAAGCGCTTTGTAAGGCTATATAGGTTGTACAGGAGAATGTACGTTGAAGTTCGCTGAAAACGTAAAAAACAGAATAGCGCCGCTGATACAAAACGGTTTTTTGTGGATATTCGGCGGGAATTTTGCAGCACAGTTTTTTGGCTTTATTTCATCTGTTGTTGTAATAAGAAATCTGTCAAAGACGGATTACGGCGTATATGTCGATGCGAGCAATATCTACTCCTACATGGCGATATTTATCGGCATGGGTATGATAAGTGCGATATTGCAGTTTTGCAGCGAGAACGTGACGCAGGAACGAAAAATCTCAATATATCGGTTCGCTTTTTCCATGGGCTCTCTCTTCAACATTTTCTTGGCGCTTTTTATATTTGCAGTCGGCAGTATCTATAAACCTGACGGTGCGGGTTTGTACTTGCGGATGATGTGCGGCTATCCCATTGTGATTTACACGAATAATTATCTGCAAATGACGTTGCGCGTAAAACGGAAAAACCGCGAATTCGGGCTGGTGTATATCGTGTATGCGGTCACGATATGCGGGGGGAATATTGTTTTTACGTTGTGGTGGGGTATAGCCGGACTTATCATATCGTCTTATTTTACTCAGATAGTTTCCGCGCTGATGGCATTTCGTTTCTTAAAGAAAGCCGGTTTCTTCGAGGAGCTGGCAATGCCGGCTCCAAAGCTTGCGACCGATGGAAAGAGAGAAATATCCGGATACTGCATGCTGTGCATCGCAACGGATTTTGTCACAACTGCACTTGTATTGCTGGATATAACATGCCTGAACTATGTGCTTGGAGATGCGGAGATACTGGCTGACTACAAGGTCGCGTCTGCGATACCCAGCGCAATGATGTTTGTTCCAACAAGCTTGGTCACGTATTTTTATCCGCTTATGGTAGAGGGGTACAGTCAAAATCCAGGGCGGTTTGCAAATCAATTAAAAGAATATGTCTGCGTTTTTGTCGGTGTAGCATTACTGCTTTTGATAATTATGTTTGCGTTTGCACCGATTATAATCTATATTGTATACGGCGAAAAGTATATAGGGGTAGTGCCTATATTCAGGATTCTCTGTGTTAATTTCTTCGTGAACGCGGGAATAAGAAAACTTTTAACAAATGCAATATATGTCATGAAGCGCGTGAAAATAAACCTGATGTTGGCATCCTTGGCAGGCGTGCTGAATATTGTGCTTGATCTTATACTGATAGGGAAGCTTGGTTCACAGGGGGCGGCAATTGCAACCGTCGCTGTGACGGTGTTTATTTCCGCGCTTGAAGCTGCCTATGTGATGCATTATCTGCGCGGTAAAGGCACTGCCGATGAGCTGAAGACAGAGTAAATACACAGGGACTATAAACTGAACTGCAAAGGAGAACATTATGAGAGTTTGTGTTGTCGGAACTGGATATATCGGGCTGCCCACAGCGCTGATGCTGGCGTCGCACGGTGTGCACGTCGAGGCTGTCGGACACAGGCAGGAGACCGTGGACAAGCTGCGCCGCGGGGATGTGACCTTTGAGGAAAAGGGTCTGCCGGAGCTTTTTTCCGCCGCACGCGAGAGCGGGAACATCAATTTCCGCTGCGACTACCCCACGGAGGATTTTTACATCATCACCGTGCCCACACCCTATCTTGCCGACAGCAAGAAGGTTGACGCAACGGCGATAGTCGATGCGCTGCGCCATGTACTCGCCCACTGTGCCGACAACGCCGTCATCGTGGTGGAGTCCACCATCTCCCCGGGCACGATCGACCGAGAGGTGCGCCCAGTCGTCGCCGAGAGCGGCAAGCGCGTGCGCCTTGCCCACGCGCCGGAGCGCATCATCCCCGGCAACATGCTCAACGAGCTTATACATAATTCCCGCACCATCGGCTGTGACGATGCCGCCACGGGCGAGGAGATAAAAGACCTGTACCTCTCGTTCTGCCAGGGTGATATAGTCATAACCGACATAAAGACCGCCGAAATGACCAAGGTCGTGGAGAACACCTTCCGCGACATCAATATAGCCTTCGCCAATGAGCTGGCGAAGATATGCCGCCGCGGCGGCATGGATGTGAGCGAGGTTATACGCATCGCCAACAAGCACCCGCGCGTCAATATCCTTCAGCCGGGTCCCGGCGTCGGCGGACACTGCATATCCATTGACCCGTGGTTTCTCGTGGGCGATTTCCCGGAGGAGGCGCGCCTTATCCGCACGGCGCGCGAGATAAACTCCAGCATGCCGGCATATGTGCTCGACCGTATTGAGACCATCATGCGCGAACGCGCGCTGACAGACTGGACGCGCGTCGGGCTTTACGGGCTGACCTACAAGGAGAATGTGGACGACACGCGCGAGAGTCCGACGCTGCAGCTGCTGGACGTTATGAAAAAGCGCGGCGTTCCCGCGCCGCTCGTGTACGACCCGATGGTCAGCGTACACAAGGCGGAGCGCCAGTGCGCAAGCTTTGAAGAGTTTTTGCAGGGGTCGGACGTCGTCGTGCTCCTCGTCGGGCACAGCCAGATACGCCGGTCGCTTCCCGCGCTTGCGGGCAAGATCGTGCTGGACACGCGCGGCATCGTCACCGACGGCAGCGCCTACACGCTTTGAACGCCATGAAAAAGATAATGCTGGTTTTCGGGACAAGACCCGAAGCGATAAAGATGTGCCCACTCGTCAACGAACTGAAAAAAAGAGCGGGCGCGCAGATAACCGTGTGCGTCACGGGGCAGCACCGCCAGATGCTCGACCAGGTGCTCAAGGCGTTTTCCGTCACACCGGACTACGACCTTGCCATCATGAAAGAGCGGCAGAACCTCTTTGACATTACGACGAATATCCTTGAGCGCATCCGCGCCGTGCTGGAGGAGGTCAGACCCGATGTCGTTCTTGTCCACGGCGACACGTCCACGACCTTTGCCACGGCGCTTGCGTGCTTTTATCTTCAGATCCCCGTGGGGCACGTGGAGGCGGGGCTGCGCACGTATGATATTTACTCCCCTTACCCGGAGGAGTTCAACCGGCAGGCGGTTGGAATAATCGCCGAATACAATTTTGCCCCCACGGAGACGGCAAAGCAAAACCTCCTGCGCGAGGGGAAAAAGCCGGAGAGCATTTATGTCACGGGCAACACCGCCATCGACGCGCTCAAAACCACCGTGCGCGAGGACTACTCTCATCCGGAGCTTGACTGGGCGGCCGGCAGCCGCCTCATCGTCATCACGGCGCACCGGCGGGAGAACCTCGGCGAGCCGATGCACCATATGTTCCGCGCCATCCGCCGCATCATGGACGAGCACCCGGACGTGAAAGCCGTCTATCCCATCCATATGAACCCCATTGTGCGCCGCGCTGCGGAGGAGGAGCTGGGCGGCTGCGACCGTGTTCATATTATCGAGCCGCTGGATGTGCTGGATTTTCACAACTTCATGGCCCGCTGCTGCCTTATACTGACTGACAGCGGCGGCATACAGGAGGAAGCGCCCGCGCTCGGCAAGCCCGTGCTCGTCATGCGCGACACGACCGAGCGCCCGGAGGGAATTGCCGCGGGCACATTGAAGCTCGTCGGCACTGATGAGGAGACAATTTACAAAGAATTTGACCGCCTGCTCACGGATGAGGCGGAGTACCGCGCGATGTCCGTCGCGGCGAACCCTTATGGCGACGGTCACGCCTGCGAGCGCATCGCGGATATTTTATTGGCGGATTGAGCGCTTCAACGCAGGGAGAGGAACGGATAATGGCAGAAAAACTGACTGCCGGGGGCGCGGCGCTGCGCCTGCCGGAGAAGCCGACGGCGCTGGGAAAAATCACAGAGACTGCGGTGTACATTCTGCTTGCAGTGTTTTTTGTCAACGTCGCCGCGTTCACCGCGGCAAACCTTCAAAGCGGTTGGAAGGCAGTACTGAACGCTGCGGTGCTTGTGCTTGCACTTCTTGCTGCTTCTCTGGCGGAGCGGCGGGCGAAGCTCGCGCTCTTCATGATACTCGCCCTCGCCGCCGTGCTGCGCATTGTGTACATCTTCGCCGTTCCCACGCAGCCCGTGAGCGATTTTGCCCTGCTCTACAGCACGGCGCAGTCCGCCGCCGCGGGTGATATGAGCTGGGCGGACGCAACGGAGGGGTATTTCTCCTGGTGGCAGTACCAGATTCCCTTTGTGCTGTACGAAGCCGCGATACTGCGCCTTGTGCCGAGCGCCGCCGTGCTGAAAATGATGAACGTTGTGTGGGGCGTGGGGAGCGTGTATCTCATATGGCGCATTGCGTCGGGCCTCATGCCCGGGCGCTGCGCGCTCGCAGCAGCTTTTATGATGGCGGTGTATCCCGCGCAGATAATGTATGCCTCCGTGCTGACAAATCAGCATATCTCGCTCTTTTTCGCGCTGCTTGCCATCGCAGTGCTGACGGAAAGCTCGTCGCCGTGGGGCTGCGCGCTCGCGGGGGCGGCGCTCGCCGCGAGCGACCTGATGCGCCCTGAGGGGATGATCGTCCTTGCGGCGGTTTTCTGCTGTGCGCTCTGCGCCGCCATTGAGCAGCCGAAAAGAAAGCGCATAGCGTCGCTCCTTATAACGCTTGCGGCTTTCGCGCTGGCGTATTTCGCTGTTAAATGGGCGGTGGGCTTTGTGCTCGGCGCGCTTGGGCTTGCCCCACAGGGGATAGGCAACTCCGTGCCGGAATGGAAGCTAGTCGTCGGGCTTGACCGCGAAAACGGCGGCACGGTATCCGATAAGTACGTATACATTCTGAAACTCACCGATCCCGCGGCGCGGCGCGCGGCGGGGCGGGAAATAATTGCGCAGCACCTTGCACAGCGCGGCGGCTGGGCGGCGTTTTTCCTCGCAAAGCTCAAATATTTCTGGGCAAGCCCGGAGGATCTGACGTTCACGCTTGGCGGCGTGAACGTCTGGGAGAGCGCCGTGGGCGGCATGAGCATAGAGGAAGCAGCATATGCGCTTTCGGGTGTGGAGTACATCTGGCGCATTGTCATTTTTGCATTTGCGGCACTCGGGTGCGCGAAGCTCGCAATCGACGCCGTGCACGGCGAGGGGCGCAATACCTCCGCAGCGCCGCTGCTCATCGCGGCGCTGCTCTGCGGAACGGTGCTGGCGTATCTTTTGATAGAGATACAGCCGCGGTACAGATTCTTTGCCATGCCGTTCGTGTTCATGCTCGCCTCCGTGCCTCTTGCATGGGTGCGCAGAAAACAGAAATAAAATCAAAAGCGAAATGAATTTACACTCATTTCGCTTTTTGCCGTCTGTATGCCCTTGCAAATTTGAACAGATATGGTAGAATGTTTTCAAATTTAAAAGTTGTGGAAGAAGTATGGAAAAGATAACGTCACGCAAAAATGAATATATCCGCGCCCTGCGTCTGCTCGCGTCCGATACAGAGTATCGCAGAGCGCGGGGGGAGTACGTCTGCGATGGGATGAAGCCCCTGCGCGAGGCGCTTTCCTTCGGCGCTGTGGTCACGAGTGTGCTGTGGAAAGAGCGCGCGCAGGAGCTTTCGGGGCTTGAGCGCGCAGCGCAGTATCTCGCCGGGGCGGAGCTTTTTGACTATGCTTCTCCAATGAAGAACAGCCCCGGACCTGTGTTCACCGTGCGTATACCGGCGGAGGACGCCGCCGCGCCGATAAAAAACGCCCTCGTGCTCGAGACCGTGCAGGATCCCGGAAATGTCGGCACGGTGATACGCACTGCGAGCGCCTTCGGCATTGACGCGGTGATACTCACCGGGGACTGCGCGGATCTATATAACCCCAAGACCGTGCGCGCCACTATGGGCGCCATATTCCGCCAGAGGGTGCTGTGCTGCCCGCTGACCGGTCTTGCGGCGCTGATGGAGGAGAACGCTCTCACGCTCTACGGCGCGGCGCTCTCGCCGCGCACGGCGGATATACGGACGCTTGAGCTGAAAAATGCCGCCGTCGCCGTCGGCAGCGAGGGACGCGGATTGAGCCGGGAGCTGCTGGATATGTGCGCGGGAGAGCTTATCATACCTATGCAGCCGTGCAGCGAATCGCTCAACGCCGCCGTCGCCGCGTCGCTTGTAATGTGGGAAATGGCGCGCGGGCGGGAGATGCCTTAATAGTAAGAGAGAAAGGGGAGCGGGACATGGCGGCGCTGAAATACTGGATATGGCTTTCTGATGCGAACGTGAGCACACGTGCCAAGGCGGAGATACTGCGCCGTTATGGCGGCGCGGAGCAGGCGTTCTTTGCACCCACGGGCGAGCTTGCTGCGCTGGAAAATGTCCGCCGCGAGGATGCCGCAGTGCTGGAGCGGCGCGACCTTGAGCGCGCAGAGCGCGTGATGGATGAATGCCAGAGGCAGAAGCTCGGCATCATCACCTATGACGACCGCGACTATCCCACAAGACTGAAGAATATATTTGCTCCGCCGGTTGTGCTGTATGTGCGCGGAGCGCTGCCGCGCGTGGACGATAACGCCGTCATCGCCGTTGTCGGCACGCGGCGGGCGACGGATTACGGCGTGAGGATGGCGCGCGCCATCGCCGGGGAGATCGTCCGCTGCGGCGGTATCGTTGCCTCCGGGCTGACTGCGGGCATCGACGCGGCGGGCGCCGTCGGCGCGCTCGGCGCGGGCGGAACGTGCATAGGCGTGCTTGGCACGGCGCATGAGCTTTCGGAGGGAAGACTTGCCGAGGAGGTGGCGGAATACGGCGCGCTCGTGAGCGAGTATGCGCCCGGAAGCGAGCAGCGCCGCAGCTTTTTCCGCGACAGAAACCGCGTGACGGCGGGGCTGTCCGTCGGCGCGGTGGCCGTAGAAGCGCCGGAGCGCAGCGGCACGCGTCTTTTCATCGAGGAGGCGGCGGAGCAGGGCAAGGAGATATTTGCCGTGCCCGCGAACGCCGACGCTGCCATGAGCGCGGGTACGCTCAGCTATCTCAAGGACGGGGCGAAGCTCGTGACGCGCGGCTGGGATGTGATGAGCGAATTTGAATGGCGTTTTCCAGGGCGTGTAAATCGCCCTGAAATATGTGCGGAGCGCCCGGAGATCGCGGCGCTTGCCGGCGGCGGCAGAGCGCAGAAGAGGGCGGCTCGCCGAAATAAAACAAAAAAAGTCATTGACAAGGAAAACAACAGGCGCTATATTGACTTGAAAGACCAGCTGGGTCAGCTCAGTGAGCCGCAGCTGAAGATAGTGAACGCTATCGCGCCAGGCGGCTCCCATATAGACGATATAATAGAAACCACAGGGCTTACCACCGCCGCAGTGCTCGCCCAGCTTACGGTTTTGGAGATAAAGGGCTTTGTGCGCCGCGAGGCGGGCAGACGCATTATGTTGAATACAGCGAAGAAATGAGGAACGGTAATGGCAAAAGCAAAGGAACTCGTCATAGTGGAGTCCCCGGCAAAGGCTAAGACAATAGAGAAATATCTGGGCAGCGGGTACAAGGTCACCGCGTCAATGGGGCATCTGCGCGATTTGCCCAAGAGCAGGATGGGCGTGGATATAGAGCACGGCTTTGAGCCGCAGTATATCCCCGTAAAGGACAAGCGAGAGCTTATAAACGAACTGAAGAAGGAGTCCAGGGCAGCCTCAACAGTGTATCTCGCGACCGACCCTGACCGCGAGGGAGAGGCAATATCCTGGCATCTCAAGGAGCTTCTGGAGCTCGACGACGAGAAGGCAAAGCGCGTGACCTTCAACGAGATAACCAAAAAGGTCGTCACGGAGAGCATAAAAAATCCGCGCGCTATCGATCAGGATCTTGTGGACGCGCAGCAGGCGCGCCGCATCCTTGACCGCATAGTCGGGTACGAGCTGTCTCCGCTGCTGTGGCGCAAGATAAAAAAGGGGCTGTCTGCCGGGCGCGTGCAGTCTGTGGCAACGCGCATGGTCGTTGACCGCGAGGAGGAGATCGCGGCATTCGTCAGCGAAGAATACTGGCTGCTTGACGCACACCTCAACTGCGGCACGCCGGAGGCAAGCTTCACCGCGCGCTACCACGGCACGGCGGGCAAAAAAAGAGAGCTGAAAAACGAGGCGGAGGTCAACGCCGTTATCGCGGACGTGACCCATGCGCCGTTTATAATAAAAACCGTCAAGCGCGGCGAAAAGCAGAAATCCCCCGCGCCGCCTTTTATCACCTCCACGCTTCAGCAGGAGGCATCGCGCCGCCTTGGCATGACGCCGCGCCGCACCATGTCCATTGCCCAGCAGCTCTATGAGGGCGTGGAAATATCCGGGCAGGGCAGCATAGGACTTATCACCTATATGCGTACCGACTCTCTGCGCCTTTCCGATGAGGCGCTCGCCGCGGCGCGCGCATATATCACAGATCGCTACGGCGCGGAGTATTGCCCCGCGCAGCCGCGCCGCTTTAAAACCAAGGCCGGCGCGCAGGACGCGCACGAGGCGATACGCCCCACGGACATCAACCTCACGCCGGAAACGGTGCGCAAGGATCTCACGCAGGAGCAGTACCGGCTCTACCGGCTCATCTGGGGACGCTTCACCGCGTGCCAGATGGCGAACGCCGTATACGACAATGTCTCTGTTGACACCGAAAGCGCAGGGCACATGTTCCGCGCGAACTACTCTGAAATGAAGTTTCCCGGCTATACCGCCGTGTACGAGGAAACGCGCGACGAGGAGAGCGTGGAGCTTGCCAATCCTCTGCCCAGCCTCAGCGAGGGGCAGCAGGTATATCTCGACAAAATGATACCCGACCAGCAGTTTACCCAGCCGCCCGCGCGCTATACCGAGGCCACGCTCATCCGCGCAATGGAGGAAAAGGGCATCGGCCGCCCGTCCACCTATGCGCCCACCATATCCACCATAACCTCCCATGACTATGTCATAAAAGAGGGCAAATATCTGCGCCCCACGCCGCTGGGCGAGGTTGTGACAAAGCTGATGCGCGAGCACTTTGCCGATATTGTCGATCTGAAGTTTACAAACCACATGGAGGCGGAGCTTGACGAGATAGAAAACGGCAAGGCAAAGTGGCGGGATGTTCTCGCAGATTTCTACAAGGATTTCAGCGCCGAGATGAACGAAGCGGAGAAGGCGCTCGACGGCGTGCGCATAAAGGTGCCGGATGTACTGAGCGATGAATACTGTGACGTCTGCGGCCGACAAATGGTCGTCAAAAAGGGCAGGTTCGGGTACTTTCTCGCGTGCCCCGGCTTCCCCGAATGCACGTTTACAAAGCCCATCGTCGTTGTAATGCCGGGCAAGTGCCCCAAGTGCGGCGGCAGGATACTAAAGCGCACATCCAGAAACGGACACGTCTTTTATGCCTGTGAGCGCGGCAAGGACTGCGGCTTCATAACCTGGAACGTTCCCACGAAGGACTTCTGCCCCGCCTGCGGAAAGACGATGTTCAAGCGCAGCGGCAGAGGACACTCCAGGAGCTTCTGCGAAAACCCGGAGTGCGTCAACTTCGTGCCGGAGGATCAGCGCGGCTACAGGAGAAGAACCGCCGCACCGACTGAGGGCGCGGAGAGCGCGGATGCTGCTGCGACGGAAGAGACTGCAAAGCCTGCGGCAAAGAAAGCGCCGGCAAAAAAGACCGCCTCGGCAGGAAAGACTGCCGCGGCGAAGAAGACCGTCACGGGCAAGAAAGCTGCCACGGTGAAGAGGACGGCTGCCAGGAAAACGACAAAGAAAGCTACTAAGGAAGATACTAAGGAATAATAATGGAAAAAGTGACTGTCCTTGGCGCGGGGCTTGCCGGGAGCGAGTGCGCATGGCAGCTTGCCAGGCGCGGCGTCGGCGTGCGCCTTGTGGAGATGAAGCCCGCGAAGATGACCCCGGCGCATACATCCGAATATTTTGCGGAGCTTGTCTGCTCCAACTCCCTGCGCAGCGACGAGCTGACGAACGCGGTGGGGCTGCTGAAGGAGGAGATGCGCCGTCTTGGCTCGCTCATCATGGAAAGCGCCGACGCAAACCGCGTCGCGGCGGGCGGTGCGCTCGCCGTGGACAGAGAGGGCTTTTCAGGATATGTCACCGATAAGCTGAAAGCATGCGAAAATGTTGAGCTTATATCCGCAGAAGCGACGGAGATCCCCGAAGGTACGGTCGTCATTGCGACAGGTCCGCTTTCAAGCGATGCCATCGCGGAGAAGATCGCCGCGCGCTGCCCGGAGAGCGATCTGCATTTTTACGATGCCGTCGCGCCAATCGTTACGCTGGAGAGCGTGGATATGTCCAGCGCGTTTTTTGCCTCGCGCTATGACAAGGGCACGGCGGACTACGTCAACTGTCCGATGGATAAAGACGAATATCTTGCCTTCGTGGACGAGCTTGTGCACGCGAAGGAGGCGGAGGTTCACGGCTTTGACGATGCGGGCGTGTTCGAAGGCTGCATGCCGGTGGAGGTCATGGCGCGCCGGGGGGTGGACACGCTGCGTTACGGTCCGCTCAAGCCCGTCGGGCTTATCGACCCGCGCACGGGCAGGGAGAACTACGCCGTGGTGCAGCTGCGGCGCGACAACGCCGAGGGAACGATATACAACATCGTCGGCTTCCAGACGCACCTCACCTGGGGCGAGCAGAGGCGCGTTTTCTCCATGATCCCCGCGCTGCACGACGCGGAGTTTGTCCGCTACGGCGTGATGCACCGCAATACATATCTGAACAGTCCCAAGCTCCTTGACAGGTATTACCGCCTGCGCGGCGATGAGCGGATAAGCTTTGCCGGACAGATGACCGGCGTTGAGGGCTATGTGGAGTCGGCGGCGTCCGGCATGCTCGTCGGGATAGAGACTGCGGCGCGCGTGCTTGGCATGGAGAGCGTGGACTTTCCGCAGGAGACCGCGATAGGCGCGCTGGCGCAGTACATTTCCGGCGGCAGCGTGGGAGACTTCCAGCCGATGAACATCAACTTCGGCATTATCACGCCGCTGGGGTACAGAGTAAAGGGAAAGAGAAACAAAAACGCCGAGATCTCCCGGCGCTCGCTGGAGATAATAGACAAACTGCTGACCAAGGAGGTATTCAGGCTGTGAGGATAATAATCGACGCAATGGGCGGCGACAACGCTCCGGAAGAGATCGTAAAGGGCGCGGTGCGCGCAAAGCGCGAGCTGGGCGTGGACATCACGCTTGTCGGCATCGAGCAGCGCGTGCGCGAGTGCCTTGCCGCCGAGGGGTGCGATGATATAGACGTTGTCAATGCGTCGGAGATCGTCACCATGGAGGACGACCCCAGCACCGCCGTCCGCCGCAAGAAGGACTCGTCCATGGCGGTGGCGCTCAACCTCCTGCGCGACGGTGCGGGGGATGCCGTCGTCTCTGCGGGCAGCACCGGCGCGCTTCTGACCGGCGCAACGCTCACCGTCAAGCGCATCCGCGGCATACGCCGCGCGGCGCTCGCACCGGTCCTCCCCGCGGGAGAGCACGGCGTCATGCTCATCGACTGCGGCGCGAATGTGGAGTGCACGGCGGAGTATCTGCTGCAATTCGCGTTTATGGGCAGCTTTTACGCGCGCAGGCTCATGCGCTGCGAAGCGCCGCGCGTCGGGCTTCTCAATGTCGGCACGGAGGACACCAAGGGCGGTGCGCTGCAGCATCAGGCGTTTGCCCTGCTGAAAAAGGCGGGCGACGAGGGAAGAATAAACTTTATTGGCAACGTCGAGGGCACGGACGTGTTCGCGGGCAGGGCGGAGGTCGTCGTGACGGACGGGTTCACGGGCAATGTCCTGCTGAAAACGACGGAGGGCGTGATAAAATTCATGATGGGCGCGCTCAAGGGCGTTTTCTACAAGAACACCGTCAACAAGCTCGCCGCCGCCATTCTGAAGGGCGACCTGAAGGAAATGAAGAAATCAATGGACGTCAACGAGGTCGGCGGCACGGCGCTCATCGGCATATCCAAGCCCGTTGTGAAGGCTCACGGGTCGTCCAATGCGGCGTGCATCTTTGCCGCCGTGCGTCAGGCGATCGCCTTTGCCGAATCCGGACTTATCGCTGACATAAACGCGAATATCGAATACATGAAGATCAAGGGCGAAGAGGAAAATGGACAAGCTTGAAGCCGGAATAGGCTATACTTTTAAAAATAAAGCGCTGCTCACCACCGCGCTCACGCACAGCTCGTATGCCAACGAGCGACACGGCGGCGCGGAGAGCTATGAGCGGCTTGAGTTTCTGGGCGATTCGATCCTCGGCGTTATAACGGCGGATTTTCTTTTCCGGCACGAGCCGAAGCTTCCCGAGGGACGCATGACGCGATTGAGGGCGGAGCTTGTGTGCGAGGCGAGTCTGCACCGTGTGGCGCTTGAGCTGGGACTGGGACAGTATATGCGCCTTGGGCGCGGGGAGGAGCACACCGGCGGGCGTGAGCGCGCCTCCATCCTCGCCGATATGGTGGAGTCCATAATCGCCGCGATGTATATCGACACCGGCAGCATGACCGAGTCCCGGCGCTTTATCATGGAGAAGATACTCTCCCGCGCGGAGCTTGGGGAGCAGCACTGCTCGGACGATTATAAGACGCGGCTGCAGGAGCTGGTGCAGCGCAGGCGCGATCAGCGCATCAGCTATGAGCTTATCGGGGAGAGCGGTCCCGACCACTGCAAGACGTTCCGCTTCGGCGTTTATATCAACGGCGTCGCCGCGGGCGAAGGCAGCGGGAAAACGAAGAAAGAAGCGGAGCAGATGGCAGCGCGTCAGGCGCTTGAGGGAATGAAGGCATGAGCGCGCGGGAGAGTATAATCCCGGTGTTCGTGCCGCATCTTGGCTGCCCGAACGACTGCGTGTTCTGCAACCAGCGCAGAATATCCGGCAGCACCGTGCCCGCTGCCGCCGCCGATGTTGACAAAGCGATAGAGCAAGCCGCCGCCTTGCCCCGCACAGGGGCAAAGCGGCAATTGGCGTTTTACGGGGGCAGCTTCACCGCCATCCCCGTGCCGCAGCAGACGGCGCTGCTCGCTGCGGCAAAGCGGCATCTCGACGCAGGGGAGATAGACGCGGTGCGCCTTTCCACCCGCCCGGACGCGATAGACGCCGCGGTGCTTGCACGGCTGAGTGAATACGGCGTGGAGACGATAGAGCTTGGCGCGCAGTCGATGTGCGACGAGGTGCTCGCGCTCTCCGGACGCGGGCATACCGCTGCGGATGTGGAGAATGCCTCGCGCATGATACGAGCGGCGGGCTTCCGGCTCATATTGCAGATGATGACGGGGCTTCCCGGCGACACGCCGGAGAGGTGTGTGGATACCGCGCAGCGCATCATTGCCCTCGCGCCGGACGGCGTGCGCATCTACCCCACGGTCATCGTGCGCGATACGGCGCTCTATGACCTCTGGCAGGCGGGACGGTACAGGGAGCACACCGTGGAGGATGCGGTGGAATACTGCGCGCGGATAGTGCCGCTCTTTGAAAGCGCAGGCATACCCATCATCCGCCTGGGTCTCAACCCGACGGAGGAGCTGTCCGGCGGCGCGGCGGCGGGAGGGGCGTACCATCCCGCGCTGGGCGAGCTTGTGCGCAGCCGCATAATGCGCGAGCGGGCGGAGACGCTTCTTGCCGGGGCGAATATCGCGCCGGGCAGTGCGGTTACGCTCGGTGTAAGCGCCGCAAAGCTCAGCCAGATGATTGGACAGCACAGACGAAATGTTGACTGGCTTGCCGCGCGTTTTCGCATCAAATCGCTGAAAATACGCCCTGCGGCGCTCAATGACGGCGAAATCGCCGTGCTATCCGTTGAAAAGGATGAAAAAGTATAGTATAATATCTTGTTCGAAAAGGATATTTTAATAGTTGAGGTCAATCATTTGTATTTAAAAGCATTGGAGATACAGGGGTTCAAGTCCTTCGCGGACAAGACCCGTCTCACATTTGAAAAGGACATAACCGCGATTGTCGGTCCGAACGGCTCGGGCAAGTCGAACATATCCGACGCTATCCTCTGGGTCATGGGCGAGCAGCGCACAAAAGCGCTGCGCGGCAGCAAGATGGAGGACGTTATCTTCGGCGGCACCGAAAAGCGCGGCGCGCTGGGCTTTGCGCAGGTCAGCCTCATCATCGACAACTCCGCCCGCATCTTCGACAGCGACAGCAGCGAGATCATGCTCACCCGCCGCTATTACCGCAGCGGAGACAGCGAATATTATATCAACAGGCAGCCCGTCCGTCTCAAGGACATCAACAGCCTCCTTATGGACACGGGGCTTGGGCGCGACGGCTATTCCATCATCGGCCAGGGCAGGATCGCCGACATCGTCTCCTCAAAGAGCGCCGACCGGCGCGAGATATTTGAAGAGGCGGCGGGCATATCGCGCTACCGCTACCGCAAGGAGGAAGCGGAAAGCAAGCTTGCAAAGACCGAGGAAAACCTTCTGCGCATCAACGATAAGATAGAAGAGCTGGAGATGCAGGTCGGACCGCTGAAAAAGCAGGCGGAGACCGCAAAACGCTATCTGAAGCTGCGCGACGAGCTGAGAATTCAGGAAATCTCCGTGTGGATGACGACGCTGGATAAGCTCCGCGCCGACGCCGATGCGGTCAACGCCGAGTATGATCAGGTCAAAGGCGAGCTTGAGCGCGCCAGACACGAGCTTGAGGCGCTTTACGCCTCCTCCGACAGCATCCTTGAGCGCATGCATCAGAAGGATGTGGAGAGCGAGCGTGCGCGCGAGCGCCTTTCTGCAAGCGAGGCGGCGGCGTCCGAGTGCGAGGCGGGGCTTGCAGCTATAAAGGCGAATATTGAAAGCAGCATTGAAAGCCGCGAGCGCACCCTGCGCGAGCTTGCCGAGCAGGAGAGCCGCGTCGGCGAGATACAGCAGCGCATCAACGACGCCGAGGCGCGCGTGGCTGAGCTGAGGCAGGAGCTTTCCTCCCTCGCGGAGGAGCAGCGCTCCAACGCGAACGTGCTTGACGGCTGCCGCATGAAGCTCAAAAGCCGTGAGGACGCGCTTTCTAACGCGACAGAGCGCGCCACAAAGCTCCAAATCGACGCGCGCAGCATGGATTCGCGCATCGCAATGCTCACGGAGATGGAAAAGGACTTTGAGGGCTACTCCAAGGCGGTAAAGACCGTCATGCGCGAAGCGTCGCGCGGCAATCTGCGCGGCGTGCACGGTCCGGTTGCAAACCTTGTGCGCGCGGACGCGGAGTGCGCCCTTGCCATAGAGACCGCGCTCGGCGGCGCGGCGCAGAACATTGTCGTCGATACGCAGAACGACGGACGCAGCGCCATTGAGATGCTCAAACGTGCGGATGCCGGGCGGGCGACGTTTTTGCCGCTTGACGCGATACGCGGCACGGTCATCCAGAATGCGCCCGAGCGCGATCCCGGCTTTGTGGGCGTCGCCTATGAGCTGGCACGCTTTGACGATAAATACAAGAGCGTTTTTGCAAATCTTCTTGGGCGCACCGTTGTGGCGGAGACGCTGGCGGACGCCGTGCGCATGTCAAAGCAGAGCGGCAACACCCTGCGCATCGTCACGCTCGACGGGCAGCTTATAAACGCCGGCGGCTCGATGACAGGCGGCAGCGCCGCGCGCGGCAGCGGCATTCTCTCGCGCGCCAATGAGCTGGAAAAGCTGAAAAAACAGCGCGCCAGGCTTATCGAGCAGGAAAAGGAGTGCGCCGCGGAGCTGGAGCGGGCAAAATCCTCGCTCTCATCCGTGCGCTATCAGCTGGATATGGCGCTGGAGGATCAGACCGAGCTGAAAAGCCGCCAGTCCTCATTCGAGGCGGAGCAGCGCGCCACGGAAAGCTCCTGCGGGCAGCTCAGGGCGCTGCTGCAAAGCCTCACCGGCGACAGCGAGGCGCGCCGCGCGCTTGCCGGCACGCACGAGCGGCGTATAGAGCAGCTGCACGCCCAACGGACGGAAAAGGAGCGGCAGCTCGCCGCGATAAACGAGCGCTCTGCCGCCATACGAGCGGAGATCGCCGATATATCCGCCGGCAAGCTTGAGCTTGAGGGCAAGCGCACCCAGAACGACAAAAACGCCCAGCAGCGCAATTCTGACATTCTCGACCTTGAGCGCCGCAGCGCCCGCATCGAGCAGAAGAAGCTCGCCGCGGATATGGAGGAAAAGAGCATCCTTGATAAGCTCTGGGATAACTATGAGCTCAGCCACAGCGCGGCGAACGCCCTGCGCCAGGAAGTGCCGAATCTGCAGAAGGCAAACCGCGCCATCGGCGAGCTGCGGCGCGAGATAAGCGCCCTCGGCAGCCCGAACATAGGCGCGATAGACGAGTATGAGCGCGTGAACACACGCTATGAATTCCTTGCCGGTCAGCGCGACGACGTTGACAGGGCAAAAAGCGAGCTTCTTGGCATCATCAACGATATAACGGGCGAGATGAAAAGCGTGTTCACCGCACGCTTCAAAGAGATCGACGAATGCTTCCGCCAGACGTTTCTGGAGCTTTTCGGCGGCGGCAAGGCGGCGCTCATCCTTGAGGACGAGAACGACGTGCTCAACTGCGGCATCGACATCAAGGTGCAGCCGCCCGGAAAGGCGCTTTCCAACATCAGCCTCATGTCCGGCGGGGAAATGGCGTTTGTCGCCATTGCGCTGTACTTTGCCATCCTCAAGGTGCGCCCAACGCCGTTTTGCGTCATGGACGAGATAGAGGCGGCGCTGGACGAGGCAAATGTCAACCGCTACGCGCAGTATATGCGCCGTATGTCCGGCAAGACGCAGTTCCTTGTCATCACGCATCGGCGCGGCACGATGGAGGAGGCGGATATGCTCTACGGCGTGACCATGCAGGAAAAGGGCGTGTCCACGGTAATTGAGCTTGACCTTGAGACGGCGCAGAAAACGATAGAGGAGTAAATACATGGGCTTTTTTGACAAGATTTTTTCCGGTCTGACCAAGACCCGCAACAACATGGCGGAGCTTGAGGAGCTTTTTCAGGGCTATCAGCCTGACAGCGAGGAGTTTTACGACGACCTTGAGGATCTGCTCGTGATGAGCGACGTCGGCGCCGCTACGTCTGACAGGATAGTCCAGGCGCTGAAAAAAATGACGTGGGAGCGCCGCTTCCGCAAGGGCTATGAGGCGCGCGAGGGGCTGGTGGAGCTGCTGAGCAAGATGCTCACGGTCAACGACGCCTCGCTGAAGCTCGATACGACCCCATCCGTGATACTTATGGTGGGTGTGAACGGCGTCGGCAAGACCACGACCATCGGCAAGCTCGCCCATCAGTTCACGCAGCAGGGCAAAAAGGTGCTGCTGTGCGCGGGGGATACGTTCCGCGCGGCGGCGGCGGAGCAGCTGGGCATCTGGGCGGAGCGCTCCGGCGCGGAGATCGTGCGCCATGAGGAGGGCAGCGACCCTGCCGCAGTCGTCTTTGACGCGCTGAACGCGGCGAAGGCGCGCGGGGCGGACATTGTCATAATCGACACCGCCGGGCGGCTGCACAACAAGGCAAATCTCATGAACGAGCTTGGCAAGATACGCCGCATCATTGACCGTGAGCTTCCCGACGCGGACGTGGAGACGCTTCTTGTGCTCGACGCGACCACCGGGCAGAACGGGCTCATTCAGGCGAAGGAGTTCAAAAATACCGCCGGGCTTACGGGTATCGTGCTGACAAAGCTTGACGGCACGGCAAAGGGCGGCATTGTTTTCCCCATTGCCGCGGAGCTTGGCGTGCCGGTGAAATACGTGGGCGTGGGCGAGGGAATGGACGATCTCATTCCGTTCGACGCGAAAAACTATGTTGAGGCACTCTTCAAATGATGAAACTGATACTTGCAAGCAATAATGCAAACAAGCTGCGCGAATTCCGCGAGCTTACGGCGGGCATGGATATAGAGCTTATCAGCCAGCGCGATGCCGGCTGTGACTTCGAGGTGGACGAAACAGGCACGACCTTTGAGGAAAATGCCTGGCTCAAGGCCTCCGCCGTCACCGCCGCGACAGGCTGCGCCGCCGTGGCGGACGATTCCGGACTGATGGTGGACGCGCTCTGCGGCGAGCCGGGGGTGTACTCCGCCCGTTACGGTCCGGGACACGACGCGACCGACGCCGAGCGCTGCGGCTATCTCCTTTCAAAGCTCGGCGGCGAGAAGAACAGATCTGCGCGCTTCGTCTGCTGCATCTGCTGCACGCTGCCGGACGGCACGGTGCTAGCAAGCCGCGGCGAGTGCGAGGGGGAGATACTCTCTGCCCCGCGCGGCGCTAACGGCTTCGGCTACGACCCGGTGTTCCGCCCGCTGGGGCAGAAGTGCAGCATGGCGGAGCTGACGCATCAGGAAAAGAACGCAATATCTCACAGGGGCAAGGCTTTGAGAGAATTTATAAAGGTGTTGAAGGAGCATATAAATGCCGATAACAAGTAAGCAGCGCGCACAGCTGAGAGGGCTGGCGATGCATGAGGACACAATAATCCAGATAGGTAAGGGCGGCATAACCGAAGCCGTTGTTGAATCCGTCGGCGCCGCGCTTCGCGCGCGGGAGCTTGTCAAGGGCAGGGTGCTGGAAAACTCCATGCTCACCGCGCGCGAAGCGTGCGACGCGCTCAGTGAGGCATGCCATGCCGAGCAGGTGCAGGTCATAGGAACAAAATTCGTGCTCTACAAGCGCAACCCCAAAGAGCCGAAGATAGAGCTTGTGAAGGACAGGAAAAAATGAGGATCGCCATCTATGGCGGGAGCTTCAACCCGCCGCATCTTGGGCATATGGAGGCGGCAAATACCGTCACGGCGGAGCTTGCGCCGGATAAGCTGCTCATTATCCCGGACAATATCCCGCCGCATAAGGACGTCGAGCCGGGCAGCCCGACCGCGGAGGAGCGGCTGGAGCTGTGCCGCCTCGCGTTCCGCGATATTCCTGGAGCGGAGGTCTCCGATATGGAGATACGCCGCCAGGGGAAAAGCTACACTGCCCACACCGTGCAGGAGCTGCGCGAAAAATACCCGGAGGATGAGCTGTGCCTTGTCGTCGGGTCTGATATGTTTTTGAGCTTTGAGGAGTGGTATGAATTCCGTTATCTCCTCGGCGAGTGCACGCTCGCCGTCGTCTCCCGTGAGGAGGATGATCTCGACGTGCTGCGCGCGCACCGTGATCATCTTGAAAGGGAGTACTCCGCGCGCGTCCGGCTGCTCAACCATGCTCCGCTGCCGATGAGCTCAGGCGAGATCCGCGTCTGGCTGCGCCTGCGCCTGGGGTCAGACCTTCTCGACAACGCGGTGTACGCCGACATTATAAAGCACCGCTGGTATGAAGCCATGCCGGAGCTGTGCTGGCTGCGAGAGGCGGTCAAGCCATATCTCACGCCAAAGCGCGTCGCGCACGTGGCGGGCTGCGAGAGCGAGGCGGTCAAGCTTGCCATGCACTGGGGCGAGGACGCGGAAAACGCCGCCGAGGCCGGCATACTGCACGATATAACAAAAAAACTGACCCGCGAAGAGCAGTTGATATTGTGCGATAAATATGGTATCATCTGCGATAAAGATCAGCTTGCCAACGAAAAGCTGCTGCACGCCATCACTGGCGCGGCGCTCGCCCGCGCCGAGTTCGGCGTGTCGGATGCGGTCTACTCCGCCATCCGCTGGCATACCACCGGCAAGCCCGATATGACACTGCTGGAAAAGATAATCTACATGGCTGATTATATCGAGCCTACGCGCGATTTTCCCGGGGTTGAAAAGCTGCGGGCGCTTGCGTATAAGGATCTGGACGCCGCCATGGCGCTCGGGCTTGAAATGAGCCTTGAGGATATACGCGCGCACGGCGTGCAGCCCCACCGCGACACTGCGGACGCATGGCAGTGGTACTCTGCCGGGCATTGATAAATACAAGGAGGAACGAAAAATATGCTTACTCCCGCTGAAATAGCCGGTATTGCCGCAAGGGCGCTTGACGACAAGAAGGCAAGAGACGTCAAAATTCTCAAAACCGCCGAGCAGACCGTTATTGCGGACTATTTTGTCATCTGCAACGGCACCTCGTCCACGCACATCAAGGCGCTTGTGGACGAGGTCGACCGCAGGCTCTCCGAAGCCGGCGAACCGCCGATACGCCGCGAGGGTCTGCGCTCCGACATCTGGGTGCTCATGGACTTCGGCAGCGTTATCGTTCACGTGTTTACCGACGAGGCGCGCAAGTTCTATAACCTTGAGCGCCTTTGGAGCGACTCTGAGGAAGTGCCTCTCTCATCCCTTCCGTGCCCTCAGGCTGAGCAATAAAGTGCTTGGCTGCGAGGGCGGAAACGGACTTTGATTTTTTAAATTTTCCACATCAGAGAGGGATTACAAAATGAAATATGATTTCACCGCAATAGAGAAGAAGTGGCAGCGGCGCTGGGAGGAGACGAAGCCCTACGCCGCCGTCACCGGCAGCGAAAAGCCAAAGTTTTACGCGCTTGTGGAGTTCCCGTACCCCTCAGGGCAGGGGCTGCACGTCGGGCATCCCAGACCCTACACCGCCATGGACATCATTTCCCGCAAAAAGCGTATGCAGGGCTATAACGTGCTCTTTCCGATAGGGTTTGACGCATTCGGTCTGCCCACGGAGAATTACGCGATCAAAAACCACATTCATCCCGCCGTCGTCACCGAGCGCAACATTGCAAACTTCACAAAGCAGCTGAAGATGCTCGGCTTCGGCTTCGACTGGGACAGGGTCATCGACACCACCGACCCCAAGTATTATAAATGGACGCAGTGGATATTCATCCAGATGTTCAAGCACGGGCTTGCCTACAAGACCACCATGCCCGTCAACTGGTGCACCAGCTGCAAGTGCGTGCTGGCGAATGAAGAGGTCGTCAACGGCGTGTGTGAGCGCTGCGGCAGCGAGGTCATACGCAAGGAGAAGAGCCAGTGGATGCTCGCCATCACCAAGTACGCCCAGCGCCTTATCGACGATCTTGACACCGTGGATTATATCGAGCGCGTCAAGACCCAGCAGCGCAACTGGATCGGACGCTCCACCGGCGCTGAGGTCACCTTCAAGACCACCTGCGGCGACGATATAGTCGTCTACACCACCCGCCCCGACACGCTCTTCGGCGCGACGTACATGGTTCTCGCACCGGAGCATAAGCTTGTAAAGCAGTGGCAGGATAAGCTCACCAACTGGGACGAGGTGTCTGCATATGTCGAGGAAGCGGCGCACAAGTCCGACTTTGAACGCTCCGAGCTCGACAAGGAGAAGACCGGCGTGAAGCTCGAAGGCGTGCGCGCGATCAATCCTGTCAACGGAAAAGAAATACCAATCTTCATATCCGACTATGTTCTTGTCACCTACGGCACGGGCGCAATTATGGCCGTTCCCGCGCACGATGACCGCGACTGGGAGTTTGCAAAGAAGTTTGGCTGCGACATCGTCGAGGTCGTCAAGGGCGGCGACATTGAAAAGGGCGCGTTCACCCTCAAGGACGACACCGGCATCATGGTCAATTCCGGTTTTCTCAACGGTCTGACCGTCAGGGAAGCGATCCCGGCTATGAAAAAGTGGCTGACCGAGCAGGGCATCGGGCATGAAAAGGTCAACTACAAGCTGCGCGACTGGGTGTTCTCACGCCAGCGCTACTGGGGCGAGCCCATCCCCCTTGTCAACTGCCCGAAATGCGGCTGGGTTCCTCTGCCTGAGAGCGAGCTGCCGCTCGTACTGCCGAAGGTCGATTCCTATGAGCCGACCGACGACGGCGAGAGCCCTCTGTCGAAGATGACAGACTGGGTCAACACCACCTGTCCGTGCTGCGGCGGACCTGCCAAACGCGAGACCGACACCATGCCGCAGTGGGCGGGGTCAAGCTGGTACTTCCTGCGCTATATGGATCCGCATGACGACAAGGCGCTCGTCAGCCATGAGGCGGAAAACTATTGGGGACCGGTTGACTGGTATAACGGCGGCATGGAGCACACCACGCTCCACCTGCTCTATTCCCGCTTCTGGCACAAATTCCTCTATGACATCGGCGTTGTCCACACGAAGGAACCCTATGCCAAGCGCACCTCCCACGGCATGATCCTCGGCGAGGGCGGCATCAAAATGTCCAAGTCCCGCGGCAACGTTGTCAATCCCAATGACATTGTCGATCAGTACGGTGCGGACACCATGCGCATGTATATCATGTTCATCGGCGACTTTGAAAAGGCGGTCATCTGGTCGAATGAGGCTGTCAAGGGCTGCAAGCGTTTTCTTGACCGCTGCTGGGGGCTGATGGATATTGCCTCCGACGACGCTGCTGTGTCCGCAAAGAACGAGGCGATCATCCACAAAACCATCAAGAAGGTCACGGAGGATATTGACCAGCTCAAGATGAACACCGCCATTGCCGCGATGATGACCATGGTCAATGAGCTTTACTCCAACGGACTCTCCAAGGGCGATCTGGAGCAGCTTTTGCTCCTGCTCAGCCCGTTCGCGCCGCACATCGTCGAGGAAATGTGGGAGCTTGAGGGCTTTGCCGCAAAGTACGGCAAAATGGCGATGCAGATGCCGTGGCCGGAGTTTGACCACGCCAAGACCATCGACGCCATGCGCGAGATGGCAGTGCAGGTCAACGGCAAGCTGCGCACCACCGTCACCGTTGCGGCAGATGCGGACGAGGACACTATCCTCGCCGCGGCAAAGGCGGACGAGAAGATCCAGCGCCAGATGGAGGGCAAACAGCTTGTCAAGACAATACTTGTCAAAAACAAATTGATAAACCTGATCGTCAAGTAATTGTTGACAAGCGGCGAAAAAATAGTTATAATACCAACGTTAAACAGCCGATTGTTGGCCCTTGAAGCGCCGCAAGGCGTGTCTGGAGGGAGGGAAATAAATGTCTGAAATATATGTCAAGGAAAACGAGTCTTTGGACAACGCTCTTAAAAGATTCAAGAGAAGCTGTGCAAAGTCCGGCGTTCTGGCTGACCTGAGAAAGAAAGAGTACTATCAGAGCCCCAGCGTCAAGCGCCGCAAGAAGTCCGAGGCTGCCCGCAAGAACAAGAATAAGCGCTATTACTGATTTAACGTAAAAATCCACCGCTATATTGAGCGGTGGATTTTTATATTCCGGTTTTGGAACCTGCCTGTTCTGGTTTTGAACGAGCACTTCCAAATAGTGCAGCATTGTGATACAATGCTTTTATCAGAAATACTTACCGGAAAAACCACTTCGGGAGGGTCACGCCATGACGGATGTTCAGCAGCGGACGGCAGCAAAGGAATTTGCGGAAGACTGGCGGGGGAAAGGTTATGAGAAAGGTCATAGTCAAACTTTTTGGCTTTCGCTTCTGCAAAAAGTTTATGGGGTCGCTGAACCGGACAAGTTCATTACATTTGAAGATCAAATCATGCTGGATCATACCAGCTTCATTGATGGATTCATTCCAGCCACTCATGTTCTTATTGAACAAAAAGGCATTGGCAGGGATTTGAGAAAACCCATCATGCAGTCGGATGGGACACGATTAACTCCTTTCCAGCAAGCCAAACGTTATGCGGCTGAATTGCCTTACTCCCAACGTCCTCGCTGGATTGTAACATGTAATTTTGCTGAGTTTAATGTTTACGATATGGAGCGTCCGACAGGTGAACCGGAGGTCATTTATCTGAAAGACCTGGAAAAAGAATACTATCGCCTTCAGTTTCTGGTGGACACAAAGGACCAGCACGTCAAGAGAGAAATGGAGATTTCTTTGCAAGCCGGTGAATTGGTGGGCGTGTTGTATGATGCGCTGCTGAAGCAGTACAAAGATCCCTCCGCCCCGGAAACGCTGAAAAGTCTGAATGCCCTTTGCGTCCGGCTGGTGTTCTGCCTGTATGCTGAGGATGCGGGGATTTTCGGCCGGAGGGATATGCTCCATGACTACTTGAGAGATATTCCGGCTTCCGGGATTCGGAAAGCCTTGATAGAATTGTTCCGGATACTGGATCAGAAACCGGAGGAACGTGACAAATATCTGCCGGATGACAATGCTGCGCTGGCGGCCTTTCCCTATGTAAACGGAGGGCTGTTTGCCAATGAGGATATTGAAATTCCGCCTTTTACCGAAGAATTGAAAAACATCCTTCTCTTCAAGGCAAGTGAGGATTTTGACTGGGCATCAATCAGCCCTACCATTTTCGGCGCGGTGTTTGAAAGCACCTTGAACCCGGAAACCCGGCGTTCCGGCGGAATGCACTATACCAGCGTTGAAAACATCCACAAGGTCATTGACCCGCTGTTTTTGGATGATTTGAAGGCGGAACTGGATAAAATCAAGGGAATTGCGGTGGAGAAGACCCGTATTTCCAGACTGAAAGCCTATCAAAGCAAGCTGGCGGGTCTGACCTTTTTAGACCCTGCCTGCGGCTCCGGCAATTTCCTGACCGAAAGCTATATCTCACTGCGGCGGCTGGAAAACGAAGCGCTACGCTGTCAAACAAGTCAAATTACTTTGGGTGATTATTCAAATCCAATTCAGGTTTCCATTCACCAGTTTTACGGCATTGAAATCAACGACTTCGCCGCACGGTTGCAAAAACCGCCCTGTGGATCGCGGAGAGCCAGATGCTGAAAGAAACGGAAGATATTATTGCCCACCAGATTGATTTCCTCCCGCTGAAATCCTATGCTAATATCACTGAGGGCAATGCCCTGCGGCTGGACTGGGAAGATGTTGTGCCCAGAAAAAAATTGAACTACATCATGGGCAACCCGCCGTTTGTGGGATTGTCAATGCGAAGCCGTGAGCAGCAGGACGATATGAGTGTTGTGTTTGCTGGAAATGATAGAGCAGGACGTTTAGACTATGTAGCTGCTTGGTATCGGAAGGCGGCAGAATATATTCAGCGGACAAATATTGAAGTTTCATTTGTTTCAACAAATTCCATCATCCAGGGAGAACAGGTTCCAATTTTGTGGGAAGAAATGTTCTCTAAGTTCTGTGTAATTATCAACTTTGCATACCGTCCATTTGTTTGGAACAGCGAAGCCCGTGATAGAGCTGCTGTTCATTGTGTAATAATAGGCTTTGCTCTCTTTAACCGTGCAGAAAAAGTGCTGTACGAGTCCAATGTCCCTCGTGTTGTCGATAAAATCAACGGCTACTTAGTAAACGCCGAAAATGTTTTTATTCAACTACGAGGAAAACCACAACCAGGCTTGCCCAAATTGGTTCAGGGGAATAAACCTTGGGACGGCGGAAACCTTATCCTTTCCGCAGAGGAACGGACTGAACTAATTAACAAGTATCCTAACGCAGATTCGTTCATAAAGCCATTTGTAGGTTCTCAAGAATTTATTAAGGGAAAAATTCGATTCTGCCTTTGGCTAAAAGGAGTTTCACCCAAGGAGTACCGGGGTATTCCTGATATTATGGAAAGACTTAAAAAGGTTGCAGAAGTACGACGTAAAACAAAAACAGTAGCTGTTCAGGCGCTGGCAGAAGTACCAATGCTATTTGCTCAAATTAGACAGCCAGACAGTAATTATATTTTGATTCCGGAAACATCTTCATCGAGCCGCAAGTACATCCCCATAGGCTTTATGCCAAAGGAAGTAATAGCAAGCAATTCTACACTCGTAGCAACAGGAGCAAGCATTTATCATTTCGGAATACTGACATCCAATGTGCATATGGCTTGGATGCGAACTGTATGTGGCAGATTGAAGTCTGATTATAGATATTCGCCTTCTGTTTACAACAACTTCCCATGGCCGACCCCTACCAACGAACAGCGGGCGAAAATTGAGCAGACGGCGCAGAGCATACTGGACGCCCGCGCTCTCTACCCGGATTGCAGTCTTGCTGACCTCTATGATGAAGCTACCATGCCGCCGGAACTGCGGAAAGCTCACCAGCAAAACGATAAAGCCGTTATGCAGGCATATGGCTTCTGGGGCAAGCTGAACACCGAAAGCGCCTGTGTTGCAGAGCTAATGAAGATGTACCAAAAGCTGGCTGAGCGGGGTGTTTTCTGAGTACCTCTGTTGACCAATCTTGGATTCCTGCGCTTCCGCAATCATCTTTGCCAGCTCCGTGCCGCTCTCAGGCATTCCTCGCTTCATCCACTCCACGATCCAGCCGTAGAGCATGTAGGCGATAGAAGATTTCAGATAAGCAAGCGCATTGGGCAGCTCCGGGGTGATCTCCGAGTGTTCCAAAAGCGTTTGCAGCAGCATCTCTGAAAGCCCGGCTTGGTACAGCGCCAGATAAAAGTCGGAATGCTCCTTGTAGAAATCCAAAAGGCTGACGAAGAATGCATTCGGCTCATCGTGAGACTCGCTTTCAAAGGTGTCTTTCCACTGGATTGTCAGCCGGTCATTCTCCTGCCGCAGCACATCCTCTTTATCCATAAAATTGCGATAAAAAGATGCTCTGCCTACTTGTGCCGTACTTACCAAAGCGCTGATAGAAATATCGGAAAAGGGCTGCTCCTGCATCATTTTCAATAGCGCCGCAAGAATTTGGCTGCGGACATAGGTGTTCTTCTCCTGATTGTTCATGGGCTGATACATCTCCTTGCACTTTGTCTCATTTTTGCTGAGACGATTGACTCATCGTTTCCTATATGATACACTTGTCTCATCAAAAAGTCAAGGAGAAATTTCTATGAGCAATGTATCGGCTGCAAAGGGCAGCCCCTTCAAGAGAATTCTGAAAAAGGTATTCAAGATCATCGGCATCATCATTGCCGTTTTGGCAATTCTCGCCGTGTGCGCCTATTTCCTGTTTCTGCG
>DJEW01000040.1:1437-47375 GCA_002431965.1 Clostridiales bacterium UBA5888 | reverse complement strand
CGATCATATTGACGGCGATATGGCGGATCTGGCAGCCGATATCCGCAGGAGCGACCGTGTGAAACGCCTGTTCAGCCGGGCAAAGGGGTGGAAGGGAAAGATGATTACCTTCCTGCAGATCGCAGCGGCGGTCTGTTTGCCGCTGGCATTTTGGGCTGCCGGCGGATTTGCCGATACCGGTTTGAGAGCATTTTTTGTCTGTGTCGGTGCAATGCTGTTTGAGGTGGCTTTGAATTCGACAGCCATGCGAATGAATTTTACCATACGTATATTGGTAAATGGGTTGATTGCCGCCGCTCTCGGCACAGCCATTGTTCCGGGGCTGATGCATCTGGTTGACGGAGCCAAGTTTGAACGCATGGTGCTTATTGTGAATTATGGCATATCGGCAATGGCGATCGTTGTCCTGGGGTGTTTCAGGAGCAAAACCGATACATACAGCGCGGAAGGCGAGCAGATCTATCAGAAGTTGATGGAATTGGAGCATTATCTGGAGCAGGCGGATAACCGTAATATTCTCCTGCAATTACAGATAGACCCGGATTATTGTTACAGAATGCTGCCCTATGCTGCCGCGATGAACTGCTCGGCGCTATGGTTTGATCGCCTCGCTGATCTGCCCCTGTCAAAGCCGGTCTGGTATGATGATTCTTCGGTACCGTTCAGCCGGGAAACCTTCCTGAACTTCCTGGCGAATTTCGAAAACATCTGCTATTACATGACAGATCATTTTGACGACAGCGGCAGCTCGGCCGATTAAGACTGACACAGGGAATGCTCGGCGGAAAGCGCGGTCAAAAAAGTCCTGTGAGGACTTTTTTGACAGGCTGATTGACAAGCGCAGCAAACTGTCAAAAAACAAAGCTTTAAGCTCAGATAAGAGAGCAGCGGGGGAGCTTGAGGGGGCAAGNNGCTTTCGGTAACAGCATTTTGAATGCTTTCAAAATGCTCGGCGGAAAGCGCGGTCAAAAAAGTCCTGCGAGGACTTTTTTGACAAGCGCGGGATGGATGTTATCCGTCCTGCCCCTTTAAATTACCCCGGGGGTCTGGTATAATAGCGGAAAAGATTTGTGTACAAAATCCGGACCGGCAGGGGGAATACAATGAGATCTGACATAGAGATCGCGCAGGCGTGCCGAATGCGCCCCATAGGGGAGATCGCCGCGCTTGCAGGCATAGACGAAAAATATCTGGAGCAGTACGGACGCTATAAGGCGAAGGTCGCGCTGGACTTTCTTGAAAATGCGCCGGAGGACGCGGCGCAGGGCAAGCTCATCCTTGTCACGGCGATAACGCCGACCGCGGCGGGCGAGGGCAAGACCACCGCCTCCATCGGGCTTGCCGATGCGCTGCGGCGCATCGGCAAAAGCGCCGTCATCGCCATGCGCGAGCCCTCGCTCGGTCCGGTGTTCGGCTTAAAAGGCGGCGCGGCGGGCGGCGGATACGCGCAGGTTGTCCCCATGGAGGACATCAACCTCCACTTCACCGGGGACATCCACGCCATCGGCGCGGCAAACAACCTCCTCGCCGCAATGATCGACAACCATATCTATCAGGGCAACGCCCTCAATATCGACCCTGCGCGCATCACGTGGCGGCGCTGCGTGGACATGAACGACAGGCAGCTGCGGCACATACGCGACGGGCTTGGCAAAGCGACGGACGGTGTGGAGCGCGAGGATGCCTTTGACATCACCGTCGCCACGGAGACCATGGCGATTTTCTGCATGGCGCGCTCTCTTGCTGATCTCAAGGCGCGCCTTGCGCGCATCATCGTGGGCTACACCTATGACGGTGAGCCCGTCACCGCAAGGCAGCTCAACGCCGTCGGCGCGATGGCGGCACTGCTGAAGGATGCGATAAAGCCAAACCTTGTGCAGACGCTGGAGGGCACGCCGGCGTTCGTGCACGGCGGACCGTTTGCCAACATCGCGCATGGGTGCAGCTCCGTCACAGCCACGCGCATGGCGCTGCGCTGTGCGGACTATACCGTGACGGAGGCGGGCTTCGGCGCGGATCTCGGCGCGGAGAAGTTTGTTGACATCAAGTGCCGCGCGGCGAAGCTGCGTCCGGACGCGGCGGTCGTCGTGGCGACGGTGCGCGCGCTGAAGATGCACGGCGGCGCGGACAAGGCTGCGCTCGACAGAGAAAACCTCGCCGCGCTCGCGGCGGGGATGCCCAATCTCCTGCGCCACGTAACCAATATGCGCGACACCTTCGGGCTCAACTGCGTCGTGGCGCTCAACCGCTTTGAAGGCGACACCGAGGCGGAGCTTCGCCTTGTGGAGGAGGAGTGCCGCGCGCTGGGCGCGGCGGTGTGCCTGTGCGACGTGTGGGCGCGCGGCGGCGCGGGCGGAGAGGAGCTTGCGCGCGAGGTCGTGCGCCTTTGCAAAGAGCCGTCGCACTTCCGCTTTGCCTACCCCGGCGATGCGACGCTGGAGCAGAAGCTCGCCGCCGTGACGCGGAGGGTGTACGGCGGGCGCGGCGTGGTGTTCACGCCGGAGGCGCGCCGCCAGCTGGAAAAGCTTGAGGAGCTGGGCTTCGGGGCACTGCCGGTGTGCGTGGCGAAAACGCAGTACAGCTTTTCCGACGATAAAACGCGCATCGGCGCGCCGACGGATTTCGACATCACCGTGCGCGAGGTGAAGGTTTCTGCCGGGGCGGGCTTCGTCGTGGCGCTCACGGGCGACATCCTCACCATGCCGGGGCTGCCGAAAAAGCCCGCCGCAGAGGGTATAGACGTCACGGACGAGGGGAAGATAACAGGGCTTTTCTGAGGCAGCGCCGCATAACGCCCAATTACCTATTGACAAAGTAGGAATATGGTAGTATCATCTGCGCATTCCGTGTTCGGAAAAGGAAAGGGTGTGCGGAAAATGGAGGAAAGAGCGGCAGGGAAGAGAAGGCTCGACCGCGCGGCGGTAAAAACCGCCTTTATAAAATCGCTGCCGGTCATGTTCAGCTATCTTTTCATCGGCATCGCCTACGGCATGACGATGGAGGAGGCGGGGCTGAAATGGTACTGGTCGCTCGCGGTCAGCTCGGTTGTGTATACGGGCGCATTCCAGTTTGTGCTGATAACGTTTCTCTCAAGCGGCGCGTCGCTTCTGACGGTGGCGCTGACGGCGCTTCTGATGAACAGCCGCCAGAGCTTTTACGCGCTGACGTTCCTCAATGACTTCAAGCGCATGGGAAGACGCGAGCTTTACATGATCCACACCCTCACCGACGAGACCTACGCCGTCAACTGCACGCTCGGCGATATGCCGCAGCACGAGCGGGAGGACACGATGTTCGCCGTCGCCGTGCTCTGCCGCTTTTACTGGATCGCAAGCTCCGTTCTCGGCGGCGTTATCGGGCAGCTTATCCCGTTTCAGATGGAGGGGATAGACTTCTGCATGACGGCGCTGTTCGTGACAATCTTCATCGACCAGTGGGAGCGCGCGCAGCGCCACACCCCCGCCCTTGCGGGGCTGGGCATAGGCATCGCGTGCCTTCTGATATTCGGGGAGAGCCGGTTTATGCTGCCGGCGCTGCTGATAACCTCCGGGCTGCTGGCGATACTCGGCGGGAAGGAGGCGCAGGAATGAGCACGACCTATGCCGTCCTCGCCGTTGCGGTGTCCGCCGCGGTGACGTTTATGCTGCGCGCGCTGCCGTTTGCGGCGTTCCGCGGGGAAAAGACCATGCCCGCCTGGCTCGAGCGCCTCGGGCAGACGCTGCCGGGCGCCATCATGGCGGTGCTCATCGTCTACTGCCTCAAGGGCGCCGCGTCGGACTTTATCGGCACGGGCGTGCCGCAGCTTATCGCGGTCGCCGTGGTGGCGGTGAGCTATAAGCTCCGCCACAGCACGTTTCTGAGCATCCTGCTCGGCACGGGCGCATATATGGCGCTGCTGAGATTTATGTGAAGCGTGTGCGTAACACCTGCATGTAAACAGAGTAACACCGGGATAAAACACTCCGGAAATACGAGCCGTGTCCGCCGCCGTGCGGAACACGGCTCTTGCCGCAGCTGCGGCAGAAAATCACGGATTTGCCGAAAACAGGGCTTTTCTTTTCACTCTGCATCTGCTATACTCAAGGAGGGAAGAAACACGGAACAAAAAGAGTAACGCTGTTACAGCCGGCGGTAACAAGGAGAAAGCGGCCATGGATTTTTATGAGCAGACCAGCAGCAATATGCCAAAGCTCTCCTCCACGGAGCAGAACATTTTCAACTACGTGATAAAGAACATGCACCTTGTGAAGAATATGAGCATCCGTGACCTGTCGCAGACCTGCTTTGTCTCGACGACGACGCTCTTCCGCTTCGTAAAGAAGCTGGGCTTCGAGGGGTATGCCGATTTCATAGAGGCGGTGCGCCGCACGGAGACGGAGAGCCGCAAAATACATATCCCCAAGATCGTGCATGACGACAATTACCGCGACAGCTATCTCAAAAACGTCGTGGAGGCGGTGAAGGTCATCACGGATGAGAAAATAGAGAAATTCCACACCATCATGAACCGCAACCCGCATATCTACATTCTTGCCGAAGGGCTGAGCCGGGAGGTGGGCAAGTATTTTTCCCGCCTGCTGACGACGATGGGCTATAACGTGGAAATGCCGACGGAGGAGTATGAGTTCGCCTCGCTCCTGCGCCGCGTCAAGCGCGACGATGTGCTGCTCATTTTGTCCTACACCGGCAACAACCACAATGTCATCCATGAGATAGAGCGCATCTTTGCCATCGCAACGCCCACGATCATATCCTTCACCCGCGCCGACAACAACGCCGTGCAG
Source organism: Clostridiales bacterium UBA5888 (assembly GCA_002431965.1). Classification (GTDB taxonomy): domain Bacteria; phylum Bacillota; class Clostridia; order Oscillospirales; family Oscillospiraceae; genus Limivicinus. The sequence continues at coordinate 42,591 of DJEW01000040.1, read as the reverse complement.
AACATGAGCGATCTCAACTTCTACGTTTTTGCCGACGAGATAGACTATGAGGGTATAGACGTGACCTCGCGCTGCGGCATGATTGCGATAATGGAGACGCTGATCTATAAGCGCCTCACACGCACGCAGAACGCGCCGATGGATGTATAAACGACAAAAAACGCCGGCATTCGCCGCAAAGCGGTATTTTTCGACAAAATGAGACGCATTACGCACCGCAGGAAACGCGCCGTTACCGGATAAGTAACGGCGCGACTTTTTTATTTGCGGCGTTACAATACCGGGTGAACAAATTGACAAAAAAATAATTATAAGATATTCTTGTGCTATGGGACGATGCGAAGACCGCCGCACGCGGCGCGATATGTGGAAAACCGACAAAAAGCGCCCGCGCCGGACGGAGCTTGCGGCAGCGTTGGTTTTCCGGCATGGTAACGGCGGAGAGTATCGCAGGAACGAATACACAACTACAATACATGAAAGGACACGGACACCATGGCAAAACGTATTGACAGCACACCTAAAAAAGACGGCTTCAGAATGCCGGCGGAGTTTGAGCCGCAGAAGCAGATATGGATGCTCTGGCCGGAGCGCCCTGATAACTGGCGCAACGGCGCAAAGCCCGCGCAGAAGGTTTTTGCGGACGTGGCAAGGGCAATAAGCGAGTTTGAGCCTGTGACCATGTGCGTCAGCCCTGCGCAGTATGCCCACGCCCGCAACGTCCTGCCCCCGGAGATCCGCGTGGTGGAGATGACCTCCAACGACGCATGGATACGCGACTGCGGTCCGACGTTCGTCGTCAACGACAAGGGCGGGGTCCGCGCAAACGACTGGTCGTTCAACGCATGGGGCGGGCTTTTCGACGGTCTGTACTTCCCGTGGGATCAGGACGATCTCGTGGCGCAGAAGGTATGCGAGATCGAGGGCGTGGACACCTACCGCACGCCTGATTTCGTGCTTGAGGGCGGGTCTATCCACGTTGACGGCGAGGGCACGCTGCTCACCACGAAGATGTGCCTGCTCAGCGAGGGGCGCAACCCCGACATGACGCAGGAGGAGATAGAGGAGAAGCTCAAGGAGCATCTCAATATCGAAAAGATCATATGGATAACCGACGGCATCGACCCGGCGGAAACGAACGGGCACATTGACGACGTGGCGTGCTTTGTGCGCCCGGGCGAGGTCGCGTGCATCTGGACGGACGACCCCGAGCATCCGTTCTATGAGCAGGCGCAGGCGGCGTATAAGGAGCTGAGCGAGGCGACAGACGCCAAGGGCAGAAAGCTCAGGATACACAAGCTCTGCCTGACGAAGAAGCCCTGCCTGCTGCACGGCGCGGACACGATAGAGTCCATCGAGGGCACGCTTCCCCGTGAGGACGGCGAGGTCGCAATTGCGTCCTACATGAACTTCCTCATCGTCAACGGCGGCATCATCCTGCCCCAGTACGGCGACGAGAACGACCGGCTCGCCATCGAGCAGGTCCAGGCAATGTTCCCCGAGCGCAAGGTCGTCGGCGTGCGCACGGAGGAGGTCGCCTACGGCGGCGGCAACATCCACTGCATCACCCAGCAGCAGCCCCTCGGATAAAGTCGAATAAAGTCTAATATGGTCGAATAAAGTCGGAAACTGCGTCAACAACTGCGGCGCGGCGGCAGACCGCCCCGCGCCGCCCGAGAGAAAAAGGAGGATTTTAAAAGTGGAAGACAACAAAAAGGTAAGCCTTATAAAAACAGTATTGTTCACGGTGTGCAGCATCCTCGTTCTCGACTCGTTCGTTGCACCCGCGATAATCGGCGTGTCGTCCATCACGATATGGATAGTCACGGCAATAATCTTCTTCATCCCCTACGGTCTTCTGTCCGCCGAGCTTGGCAGCACATATCCTGACGACGGCGGCATAGTAAGCTGGGTAGACCGCGCGTTCGGCGAGTACCCGAGCGTTCTGGTGGGCTGGATGTACTGGGTCAACGTGGCGTTCTGGATGCCCGCTGTGTTCACGGCGTTCTCCGGCTGGCTCACTCTCGCGATCTTCCCGGATATGAGCACCGTCGTGCAGGCGATCATCGCCGTGGCGATGTGCTGGGTCATAGTGTGGATAGGCGTGCGCGGCATAGAGCTTTCCGTGCTCGTGTCGAGCATCATGGCCATCATCAAGATGGCGATACTCGTTATCTTCGGCTTCATGGGCATTGCCTACGGCATCAAGTACGGTCTGGCGAACGACTTCTCCCTGCCGAACTGGATCCCCACCTGGGACAACACCGTCACCTATGTCGCGGCGATAGTCTATAACCTCCTCGGCTTTGAGCTTATCGGCTCCATAGGCTCGAAGATAGAAGACCCAAAGCACACCGTGCCCAAGATGACCATCATCGCCGGCGCTGCGATCACCTTCCTGTACGCTTTCGGCACGTTCGGCGTGCTCGCCGCGATCCCCGCGGCGGATGTGGACGAGGTAGACGGCTTTGTATATGCGCTCAAGGAGCTGTGCACCGTGTTCGGTCCTGCGCAGATGCCGGTGTTCTATGTCCTTGTCGTCCTTGCCATCCTCACCCTCGTCGCCAACATGATCACCTGGGCGATGGGCGCAAACGAGTCCTTCATGGGCGCCCAGCTTGACAAGCGCGTCAAGTTCTTCGGACACCGCAGCAAGAAGTACGGCACGGCGGATAACCTCTACTACCTCATGGGCGGTATCGCCTCCGTGCTCATCATCCTCAACTACTCCCTCTCCGGCGATGCAAACGACATCTTCTGGACGCTCTTCTCGTTCTCGTCCATCGTGTTCATGCTCAACTACCTCTTCATGTTCCCCGCAGCCCTCAAGCTCAAGTACACCGACAACACCCCGCGTCAGTACGCCGTTCCCGGCGGCAAGGCCGGTATGTGGGTATGCTCGGTGCTGTGCTTTGCGTGCGTGGCGCTCGCGTGCTACTTCCTTGTTGACTGGGACGTCACAGGCTACGCCTTCTGGATGCAGCTTATAGGCGTTATACTTGTGGTGCTCTCCGGCACGTGGATATACAGGGCGGGTAAGAAAAAATCCTGAGCATAGGCGCAGGAACCGAATTTCAGGATAAAGAGGGCGATGAGCGCGTGAAGACAAGGAAAATATCATGTCTGCTGCTGATATTGGCGGCGGTCATCGCCATCGTGTATCTCGGCTTCGTGTCCGGCGCCATGCCGGGCGCGGACTCTCCCGCGGCGCTGGGGTCGAGCCTGGGCGCGATGAGCCTGATGCCCATCATCCTTGCCGTGGCGCTCGCATTTGCCACGGGGGACGTGATACTCTCGCTCTTCACCGGGTACGTCGGCGGTATGGCGATGCTTGCCGTGGTGGAGGGCACGGGCGCTGCGGCGCTGCCCGGCGCGGTGCTTGGGGATGCCTGCCGGGGGATCGTCGCCACGGCAAGCTCGTGGGACAACGCCTCGGTGCTCATCCTCTGCGTCGCCGTGGGCGGCATGGTGGAGGTGCTGCGCTGCACGGGCGGCTTTTCGGTGCTCGCGCGCAGGCTCGTCCGGCGCATAGACAGCCCGCGCAAGGCTAACGTGATCTCGCAGCTGTTCTGCACGCTCTTTTTCTTCGACGATTACGCCAACGCCCTCATTTCAGGTCCCGTGCTTCAGACAATGACCGACAAGGCGGGGCTGAGCCGTGCGCGGCTTGCCTACGTCGTCGATTCCACCGCCGCGCCCGTTGCGGGCATCGCGGTGGTGTCGAGCTGGGTGGCGGTGGAGGTGTCGGTGATAGACGAAGGGCTGGCGCTGGCGGGGCTGGGCATGTCCGGGTTCGAGCTTTTCCTGCACAGCATACCGTATTGCTTTTACTGCCTGTTCTGTCTGGCGTTCATGCTGCTTGGCTCCCTGATGGGGCGCGAATACGGACCGATGCTCACGGCGGAGCGCGAAGCGCGCCGCGCCCGGCGCGGGAGCGCCGGCATATCCGCCCCGGCGGAAGACGCCGCCGCGGACAAGAAGGACGGACGGCGGATATTCGTGTGCGTTTTCAGCGTGGCGCTGCTTCTTGTGACGGCGATGCTGTCGTTCTACATCTCCGGGCGCGCGGAGGCGGTGGCGCTGGGGCTCATCGCGCCGGGCGCGCCCTTCACGCTTGCCACGGTGTCCACGGCCGTGGCGCAGGCTGACACGATCTTCCTTGTGCTGCGCGCCGCGCTGCTGTGCGGACTGGCGGCGATCGCGCTGTCAACGCTGCTGGGGCTTGGCTCGGTGGGCGAGGGGATAAAGGCGTGGCTGCACGGCGCGGAGGCGCTCATGCCGACGATAGTGATACTGCTTCTGGCGTGGTCGCTTGCCGATGTGGTCAAAAACCTCGGCACGGTCTACTATGTTGTGGAGATAATAAGCGCGGGCGTTCCGGCGTTTCTGGTGCCGACGCTTATATTTGTGTGCTGCTGCCTTATCTCGTTCGCATCGGGAAGCTATGGGTGCATGTTTATGGTCATGCCAATGGCGATCCCCATCGCGTCTGCAGTGACGGGCGCGGAAAACCTCGCCGGAGACAGCAGCTTTCTGCTGCTGTGCGTGGCGTCGGTGCTGTCCGGCAGCATTTTCGGCGATCACTGCTCCCCCATGACGGACTGCACCGTTCTCGCCGCGCTCGGCAGCGGATGCAGCATCATGGAGCATGTCAAAACTCAGCTGCCCTACGCGATGACCGTCGCCGTGACGGCGATAGTGTTCGGCACGCTTTCTACGGCGCTTGGAGTGAACGTGTGGCTGTCGCTCGCGCTGGGCTGCGCGGCGATGGCGGCGGTGCTGCTCGCCGTCGGCAGGAAGCCGTGAGATATAACATGTATACTATAAAATTTTACATACGGAGGAGACTATGAAAAAAGATTTTCTGACCACCTATGATTTCACAAAGGACGAGCTGATGGAGATCATCGACCTGTCCATCGCCATCAAGAAGGCGATCAAGTCCGGATACAATCCCCCGCTGATGAAGGACATGACGCTCGGCATGATATTCCAGCAGTCCTCCACCCGCACCCGCGTCTCCTTCGAGACCGCAATGACCCAGATGGGTGGGCACGCCCAGTATCTCGGACCGGGCATGATCCAGCTCGGCGGTCATGAGACCATCGGCGACACCGGCAAGGTGCTCTCCGGGCTTGTTGACATCGTCATGGCGCGCGTCATCGACCACAGGACGGTCGTCGATCTCGCCAACGCCTGCACCGTACCCGTCATCAACGCCATGTCCGACTACACCCACCCCACTCAGGCGATTGCGGACATCATCACGATCATCGAGAATCTCCCCGCCGGCAAGACGCTTCAGGACTGCAAGGTCGTGTTCGTCGGCGACGGGACGCAGGTGTGCGCCTCTCTCGGCTTCATCTGCACCAAGCTCGGCATGAACTTCGTCCACTACGGTCCCGTCGGGCATCAGCTCAATGAGGAGCACATGGCGATCATGCAGAGGAACATAGAAGAAAACGGCGGCAGCTGGCTCGTCACGGACGAGCGCGACTCCGTCCGCGGCGCGGACTTCATCTACACAGACGTGTGGTACGGTCTCTATGAAAACGAGATGCCCAAGGAGGAGCGCGTGCGCGTGTTCGGCGATTATCAGGTCAACCGCGAGCTTATGCAGCTGGGCAACATCGGCTGCAAGTTCATGCACTGCCTGCCCTGCACCCGCGGCGAGGATGTGACCGACGAGGTCGCCGACTCCGCGTCCAGCCTTTGCTGGGAGGAGGCGTGGAACCGCCTGACCGCAATGCGCGGGCTGCTGGTGTACTTCACACGCGGACGCAAGGTGCACAGCGAGCTGGAGAAGGCCGCCGCCAGGGAAGAGCTTGATGCGTTTCTCGCGCAGATGAAGACCCGCTGAACGCGATATAAGGAGAAGCAATGGCAAGAATAGTTGTGGCGCTGGGCGGAAACGCCTTGGGCAGCACCCCGGCAGAGCAGCGGGAGAAGGTCGCCGAGGCGGCAAAGACGCTCGCAGGGCTGATAGAGCAGGGAAACGAGATAATAATCGCCCACGGCAACGGACCGCAGGTCGGCATGATAAACCTTGCGCTGAGCCATGCCGCCGCTGACGGCGTGATAAAGGCGGAGATGCCGTTCCCCGAGTGCGGCGCGATGAGCCAGGGATACATCGGCTACCATCTGCAAAACGCCGTGCTGCGCGAGCTGCGCCGCCGAGGCGTGGAAAAGGGCGTGGTCACGCTCGTGACGCAGGTGGAGGTCGGCGCGGACGACCCCGCGTTTAAAAACCCCACAAAGCCCATCGGCGCGTTCTGCACCGAGGCAGAGGCGCGCGCGGCGATGGCGGCGGACAGCGCCGTTACGTTCAGGGAGGACGCCGGGCGCGGCTGGCGCAGGGTCGTGGCGTCGCCCATACCCGTCGGCATTGTGGAAAAAGACAGTATACTCTCGCTTGTGGACGCGGGCTTTGTGGTCGTGACGTGCGGCGGCGGCGGCATCCCGGTCGTGCGGCGCGGCGAGGGCGACTATGAGGGCGTGAGCGCCGTTATCGACAAGGACTTCGCGTCGGAATGCCTTGCGGAGCTTGTGGACGCGGATTATCTTTACATTCTCACGGCGGTCGAGCGCGTGTGCATCAACTTCGGCAAGCCCGATATGCGCCAGGTGCGCGAGATGACGTGCGAGCAGGCGAACGCCTACGCCGCAGAGGGGCACTTTGCCCCGGGCAGCATGCTGCCAAAGGTAAAGGCGGCGGTGAAATTTGCCGAGTCCAGGAGCGGGCGGCGCGCCGTGATATGCGCGCTTGAAAAAGCGACCCTCGCCATGAGCGGCGAGAGCGGCACCGTGATAAAGCAGTAAAAAGCAGTAATATCAATAAAAACCCCTCACTATGCACCAAGGCTCGCGGCGATTGCCGCGAGCCTTAGTTTAGTACTTTTATCGTTTTTACTTCTTGTGTTTGAGGGACATGAAGAGCTTCGGCGCAGCGCGCCCGGCGAGAGCGACGGCGCGGAACATGAGCATATTCAGCGCCACGCACCGCGTGCGCATCACCGCGCACATTATTTTCACCGGCGCGCCGCCGGACGCACCCTCGCTGCGCTGCTGCACCTGCGGGTTTTGCAGTATGCCGCGCACATACTCGCGCTTGCCGCGGTAATCAAGGTCGCAGCTTGGCGAGAACATATTGGTCATACATGAGAAAATGCTCTTCATGAACATATAGCGGCACGGCGCGTCGTCCTTTGTGCCGAAGCGGCTGCAAAGCTGCTGCATACGGCTGTCGGCGAGGCAGCAAGCCTCCGGCTTTCGCTCATAGTAGCGGGAAATGAGGCTCTCCCCGGCGTGCATGACGTAGAAATAACGGCACTCGGGCAGCACCGCGGTCAATACCGCGCGCTCAAGGCAGTCAAAGACAAAAAGCCTGTCTTCGCCCCAGCGGAAGTCGAGGAAGCGCAGCACCCCGTCGCGGATGAGCCGCGCGGAGAAAAGCTTTGCCCAGACCTGGTTGAGCATATTCGCCGTATAAAGCTGCGGGAGCGCCGCGCCGAGCGTGGAAGCGTCGAGCATTGCCTCCGGCTCGCAGTAGTCGCGGCGCGTGCCGTCGGGGCTGAGGATCACAAAGCCCATCAGCACAAGCTCCGCGCCCTTTGCCGCCGCCGTCAGCGCATATTCCACCGCGTCGGGCGCAATATAGTCGTCCGCATCCACGAACATCACATAATCCGCGTCCGGGCTTATCGCATCAATGCCGCGGTTGCGCGCCATTGCAGGACCGGAATTCGACATGCGTATGACGTGGGCGCGCCCGTCGTTGCGAGCGGTGCGCGCGGCGATCTCCGCCGTGGCGTCGGTCGAGCCGTCGTCCACGACGATAAGCTCAAGCTCGTCATGCGTCTGACCGAGCACGCTTTTCATTGCGCGCTCTATATACTCTCCGGCGTTGTACGCCGGGATTATCACGGATACCTTTGGCTGCTTCATTCAACCGTCCTCTCCGCTGCGGGCGACCGCAGCGAGGTATTCATACATCGGCGTGAGCGATGCGAACGCGCCCGCAAGGACTGAGGGAAGGTCGGGGGAGTAGAGCGCGCCGCCGAAATCGCGCGTGCAGTCAATGCCGACGCGCTTGCGGTTGTACCACCGGTCGATCGCGGCGCTGTGGCTGCCTTTGGATCTTTTGTACTCCTCGCCCGATACGGCGAAGCCTTCGAGCCTGTCAAGCTTTTTCGCAATACGTTCAAAGCGTGCCGGGTTTGCGTCGATGCTGCGCCGGAACGCCTCCATCTGCGCCGCAGTGGCGCTGTAAAACCCCATGCCGTAGCTGTAATCCGCCGCGCCGATCTCAAACCAGAACATCGGCCCTTCAAGAAGCCTGTCGTCCTCCTTTATGGAAAACCAGAGATGATCCTTATACGGACCTCTCCCGTGCAGCCGCCGCGCGTCGCGGTAAATGCGCGCCACGTGCAGCCTCAGACTGACACCGGGGCAGCGCGCCCGGGTCAGAGCAAACGTCTCCGCCGCGAGAGCCTTGAACGGGCGGTTGAGCACCTGCTCAAACTCGTCCTTATGCGCAAGAAACCACGCCCGCTCGTTGTTGAACGACAGCTCCCACAGAAACTCGGATGTTTTGGGCGTGAAGCCCTCAAACTTTATATTGTCATTATTCATTGTAAATTACCTGGTGTATTTCAAGAAAAAGTGAATGGATCAGGGCGCAAATCAGCCGCTGGACGCCGAAGGCGCATTGCACGGCGCTGCCCTGAATAAATATTATAGCACACGGTGCGGACCACATTCAAGAATTAACTGAAAACACTGTGTTCTGCACGGAAAATTTGCGGGAAAAACGCGGCTGTGCGGCAGCGGGAGCTGTACAAGCGCAGCGGAATGTGATAGAATCCATTATCGGCATGCCTGACGGCATACCGGAATTATTCAGGAGGCTTTCCGAAAGGAGCAGGCAGGAATATATGAAGGTAATAATCGCCGGCGCGGGGAAAAGCGGCTTTGCCGTGGCACAGACGCTCTCACGCGAGGGGCACGACATCACCGTTATAGATAAAAACGGCGACATCATCAACCAGGTGTCAAACGCGCTGGACGTTATATGTATAGAGGGCAACGCGACAAGCCCCGAATCGCTCATCGGCGCCGGGGCGAAGGAGGCAGATCTTATCGTCGCGGCCACGCGCAGCGACGAGGTGAACATGATATGCGGCATCGCCGCGCGCCGACTGGGTACGGCGCACGTCATCGCGCGCATCCGCGACCCGGAATATATGACCCAGACGGGCTTTCTCAGGGAGACGCTGGGGCTTTCCATGATCGTCAACCCGGAGCTTGAGTGCGCGCGCGAGATCTCGCGCATTCTGCGTTTTCCGAGCGCGGCGCGGGTGGATGTATTCTCCAAGGGCAGCGTTGAGATAGTGGAGCACCGTGTGCTGCCGGGGGAAAAGCTCGACGGGATACAGCTCAAAAGCCTGCACGCCGAGATCAGGGCGGCGGTGCTTGTGAGCGTGGTGGAGCGCGGCGGCGAGGTGTTCATCCCCAACGGTGATTTTGTGCTGCGCGGGGGCGACAAGCTCAGCATAACCGGCTCGTCACGCGAGCTGAGGCGGTTTTTCACCGCCGTGGGCAAGTATAAAAAGCCCGTGAAGAAAGTGCTCATCATGGGCGGCGGACGCATTGCCGTGTACCTGACGAGCCTTTTGCAGGAATCCGGCATGTCCGTCACGGTCATCGAGCGCGACCGCGCCCGCTGCGACGCGCTGTGCGATCTCATTCCGGGCGCGACTGTCGTCTTCGGCGACGCAACGAACAGCGACGTGCTGCAGGAGGAGGGCATCCGCGCGGCGGATGCGTTCATCGCGCTCTCCGGCGACGACGGCGACAATATCGTCACGTCGCTCTACGCCGGGCAATGCCGTGTCGGCACCATCGTCACAAAGGTAAATCGCGAGCATTTCTCGGATATACTCGAAAGCTCCGGGCTGGACTGCATTGTCTCGCCGAAGGAGCTTGTCGCCCAGCAGCTGGCGCGCTACGTCCGCGCCATGAGCAACTCTGAGGGCAGCAGCATGGAAACGCTCTACAAGCTTGCCGACGGCAAGGTAGAGGCGCTGGAGTTCACCGTGGGGGAGAATTTCTCCTGCGCGGGGCAGACCCTGCGCGAGCTGAGGCTTCGCCCGGGCGTACTTTTGTGCGCCGTCATACGCGGCAGCAAGAGCATCATCCCCGACGGCAGCACGCAGATCCTCCCCGGCGACCACGCGATAATCGTCGCATCCGCCGGGATGCTCAAGCGGCTAGAGGATATGCTGGCATAAGGAAAGGCGGAACATGAACAAGAGAATGATCGCCCATATCCTCGGCAAGGTGCTGCTGATCTTCGCGGCGCTGATGCTGCTGCCGCTTGCGGCAGGGCTGTGGTACGGCGAGCGGGTGACAAATTTCATAATAGCCATCGCGGCGACGGGCGCGGCGGGCGGACTGCTGCGCGCAATTCCCGTGCGCACGCATGAGATCTTCTCGCGCGACGGCTTTGCAGCCGTGGGGCTGGCCTGGATACTGATGGGGCTTTTCGGCGCGCTGCCGTTTGTGCTGTCCGGGGACATCCCCGACTATATCGACGCGGTGTTCGAGACCGTGTCGGGGCTGACGACGACGGGCGCGTCCGTCGTGCCGAACGTTGAGGCGATGAGCCGCGCCGGGCTTTTCTGGCGGCTGTTCACGCACTGGATCGGCGGCATGGGCGTGCTGGTGTTCATCATGGCGGTCATGCCCGCAGGGGATGAGCACTCAATGCACATCATGCGCGCGGAGGTGCCCGGCCCCACGGTCGGAAAGCTCGTTCCCAAGGCGAGAGAGACTGCGCGCATACTCTATTTTATCTACGGCGGGCTGACCGCCGCGGAGACCGTGCTTTTGATGCTGGGCGGCATGAGCTTTTACGATGCGCTGCTGCACGCCTTTGCCACGGCGGGCACGGGCGGCTTCTCCACACGCGCGGCGAGCATTGCGGCGTTTGACAGCGCGTATATAGAAATGGTGATCGCGGTGTTTCTTGTGCTTTTCGCCGCGAACTTCAACCTCTATTATCTCGTTTTCATCGGCAGGGCGCGCGAGGCGCTGAAGAGTGAGGAGCTGAGGTGGTATTTTGCCATCATTGCCGTCTCCACGCTCTCCATCACGGCGGGTCTTACGAAGCTGTACGACGGCGCGGAGGCGCTCCGCCACGCATTTTTCAACACCATGTCCATCATCAGCACCGCAGGCTTCGGCACGGTGGACTTCACGACCTGGCCGCAGTACGCGCAGTACATCCTTGTGCTTTTGATGTTCATAGGCGGGTGCGCGGGGTCTACGGGCGGCGGTCTGAAGCTCAGCCGAGTGATGCTGCTTTTGAAGACTGCGGCGGCGGACATCGTCGGTATGCTGCACCCGCGCGAGGTGCGCCGCGTGCAGATGGACGGCAAGCGCGTTGATGCGGCGACGACGAAGGCGGTGTACTGCTTCTTTTTCACGTATCTTCTTATCATTCTTGTCACGGGGCTTGTCGTCTCGCTGGACGGGTATGATTTTGCCACGAACTTTACGGCTGCGCTCTCATGCATGTCCAACGTCGGACCGGGGCTGTCGCTCATCGGTCCAAAGGGGAGCTTTGCAATTTTCTCTCCCGGAGTCAAGGTCGTGCTGACGGTAGTGATGCTGCTGGGCAGGCTTGAGATATATCCCATAGTCATGCTTGTAAGCCCGAAGCTCTGGAAAAACAAATAAGGCAGCACCGCGCAACACGTCTGCGGCCCGTTCTTGCCGCATTATGCGCTGCTGCCATAAAAAAGGTGTAAGCTTATTGAACTACAGGATGGTCACGCGAATATCCGCCATGGCGCTGCTGATCTTCGCGGCGCTGATGCTGCTGCCGCTCGTCACGGCGCTTGCCTTCGGGGAGAGCGTGCGCGGCTTTGCCGCGGCGATGGCGGTCACGGCGGCGGCAGGGCTTGCGCTGCTTGGGGTAAAGCCGCGCTCGCGCACGATATACGCCCGCGAGGGCTTTGCCGCGGTGAGCCTTGCGTGGATACTGATGGGGCTTTTCGGGGCGATACCGTTTGCCGTCTCCGGCGATATACCGCGCTACGCCGACGCTGTTTTTGAAACCGTGTCCGGGCTGACCACGACCGGCGCTTCCGTTGTGCCTGACGTTGACACGCTCAGCCGCGCGGGGCTTTTCTGGCGGAGCTTTCTGGAGTGGATCGGCGGCATGGGCGTTCTGATTTTCATTATGGCGGTGCTGCCCATGGGTGGGGAGCACTCCATGCACATCATGCGCGCCGAACTGCCCGGACCGACGGTCGGCAAATTCGTGCCGCGCGCGGGCGACACCGCAAGGATACTCTATATCATTTACGCTGCGCTCACCGTCGCGGAGACGGTGCTTCTGATGCTGGGCGGCATGAGCTTTTATGAGGCGCTGCTGCACGCCTTCGCCACGGCGGGCACGGGCGGCTTCTCCACGCGCAACGCCAGCCTTGCCGCGTTCGAGAGCGCCTATGTCGAGATAATCATCTCGGTGTTTCTGCTGCTGTTCGGCGTGAACTTCAACCTTTACTATCTCGCCTTTGCCGGGCGCATACGCGACGCGCTGAAAAGCGAGGAGCTGCACTGCTACATCGGCATTCTCGCGTTCTCAACGGTTTCGATCGCGCTGGGCATAACGAAGATGTACTCCGGCGCGGCGGAGGCGCTGCGCCATGCGTTCACAAATTCGGTCAGCCTGATGTCAACGGCGGCGTTTGCCACGGTGGACACGATGACATGGCCGTCGTATACGCGGGTGATACTGGTGCTTCTGATGTTTGTGGGCGGGTGCGCCGGGTCTACGAGCGGGGGGCTGAAGGTAAGCCGGTTGATACTGCTTTTCAAAACCGCGGGCACGGACATTGCCCGCATCCTCCATCCGCGCGAGGTGCGCCGCGTGCAGATGGACGGCAAGCGCGTGGACGCGGCGACGACAAAGGCGGTGTACTGCTATTTCTGGCTGTACTTTGTCATTCTGATGCTTACAACATTCATCGTCTCACTCGACGGGCACGATTTCGCAACGAATCTCACCGCCGCGCTCTCGTGCATATCCAATATCGGACCGAGCCTGTCGCTCGTCAGCGAGACGCAGAGCTATCTCATGTTCTCGCCGCTCTCTCGCGCCGTCATGATGATCGTGATGCTGCTGGGCAGGCTTGAGATTTACCCGCTCTTTATCCTCCTCAGCCCAGCCGTGCGGAAGCGCAAGTGAGAAAAAGAGCCTTTCGGAGGAAAGCCATGAACGACAAAAAACGCATACTTCTCATAACCACGGGCGGCACGATAATGTCCGTGCCGTCGGAGCATGGGCTTCACCCCGGGGAGGACGAGGCGCGTCTGTTGCGCTTCCCCGGCAGCGAGAATTACGACATTACCGTCCATTCGCTCCTCACGCTGGACTCCAGCAACATACAGCCGGAGGAGTGGGCGCTGATCGCCGGGTGCATATACGATATGCGCACGCCGTTCGATGGAATTGTGATAACCCACGGCACGGACACCATGGCGTACACCGCCTCCGCGCTGACGTTCATGCTCCCCGGCATTGACCGCCCCGTCGTTCTCACCGGCAGCCAGATGCCGATAGCAAACATCCTCAGCGACGGCTACGCCAATCTCCAGTGCGCGTTTGCGATGGCGGCTTCCGGCGTGAAGGGCGTGTTCATCGCGTTTGACCGCAAGGTGTTTCTCGGCTGCCGCGCCGTCAAGGTGCGCACGACGGCGTTCAATGCGTTCGAAAGCGTCAACCTCCCTCCCGTGGCGGAGATAAACGCCCACGGGCTGACCGTGCGCCGGGAGCTTCTGCCATCGCGCCGCGGCGGCGAGAAATGCCGCCTGGAGACAAGGATAAGCAGCCGCGTCGCGCTCATGAAGCTCATACCCGGCGTCGATCCGCGCCTTTTCTCCGCCTTTGCCGGCGCGGGGTGCAGGGGGCTTGTGATAGAGGCGTTCGGCTCGGGCGGGATAAACTTCCTGCGGCGGGACGTCGTCGCGGAGATAAGCGCGCTTGTCGCGCGGGGCGTCGCAGTTGTGATATGCAGTCAGTGCCTGTACGAGGCCACGGATATGACAGCCTACGAGGTCGGGCAGCGCGCGCTTGACTGCGGCGCGATACCGGCAGGGGATATGACGAGCGAGGCCGCCGTGACGAAGCTGATGTGGCTTCTCGAGCGCGGGCTTGAGCCGACCGCCCTTGCGCAGGAGTTCAAACGGAATCTCCACGGCGAGATAAGCGAATAAGCGCGGCGCATGCGGTATGCAAAAGCCCGGCGGGGTCTCCGCCGGGCGCAGGTGCTTATATGGGCGTATTGTATTTACCGCTTACCGCGCCGCCCTTTCCGGGCTGGAGAATGCGGCGGTCGCCGCAGCGCCCACGGCGGCCACGGCGGCGGAGATGAGCAGCACCGAGCGCGCGCTCATCGCGTCAAACATCACGCCGCCTATGCTCGTGGCGAAGACGGAGGCGAGCGTCGTTACGCCGAAGGCGACGGACTGCCCCTTTGCCGCGTCGGATGCGGGAACGTAGAGCGTGACATAGCGCACGGACGCGGGTGTGATGAGCGCGAAGGAGACGGTCTGGAATATGCAGGCGGCGTACAGCGCGGGAACATTCGGCGCGAGGGCAAAAGCCAGCGCCTTCGCCACAAAGCCGGCCGCCGCAATGCGCATACACACCGGGGCGCTGACGCGCCGCGCAAAGCGGTCATAGAAAAGCATCACGGGGATCTCGATGAGCGCCATGAAGCCGGTGATCCGCCCGAGATCGGCAGTATCGCCGCCCGCGGCGCGCACGACGTTAATAAAAAAGCTTGTCAGCACGTTATGGGAGAAGTACAGCAGAGCCGTGCCGAGCATCATATAGCAAAAGCGCCTGTTGCCGCGGAAGAAATCAAGAAGACCCGAAGCCTCCACCGTGCCGGTGCCGGCAGCGGCGGCGTTTTCACGACGCAGCTGAAAAGCGAGCGCCGCAATGAGGATAACCTGCGCCGCAAGGGCGAATATTGCCGCGACGGGCAGCGCCGCCGGGGTGAATTTTTCCAGCAGAAGACCAATCGCCGTTGCGCCCAGCGAATAAAAGAGCGAGCCTGCGCCGCGCGCCGCGCCGAAGTTGATGCGATCGCAGCTGCGAGCAAGCTCCGCGCTGAGCTGAGTGGTCAGACCGCCGCCTGCATTGACGCACGCGACATAAAGACAGTATCCGACCGGCACCAGGGGCGACGAGCCGCGCACGAGGATGAATATGCACTGAAACACCAGAGCGGAGAGCAGCAGCCCGATCAGCGCGCCGAAAAGCCCCGCGCGTCCCCGCCTGTCCGCGAGGGAGGCGAGCAGAGCCGAGAGTATGACGCCGATGATGTTCCCCAGCGCCAGCGTCGCGCCGATGGCGGAGTTGGAGTAGCCGCAAAACTGCATATACACCGCCGCGAACGCCACGCATGCGCAGAATGTCAGCCAGTAGACGCCCTGCAATGCGGCGTACTGTATATTGAACGAGAGCGTTTTGCCTTTTGCGTTCATACTAAACCTCCCCTGACTGCGCGCTGCGGCGCAAAGTGAAAAAATAATATATCATTTTCCGCCGGGCATGACAAGAGGGAATATGCCCGGGATGCTTACCTACATTTCGGGCACAAAAACGGCTGAGCTTACTCTTGACATCCCGGCGCGCGGGTGTTATTATACAACAGTATGCGCCCGCGCTCTCAGCCTTGGGGTCATGCCGCCGCTGCGGTGTCCTTTCCGCCCATGGCTTAGTCGCAGGGTATAGTATAATTATTGAAAGGGGTATAACCACCATGATCACCAAAGAAGTCAAGACCCAGGTCATCGCCGACAACGCCACCCATGAGGGAGACACCGGCTCTCCCGAAGTCCAGATCGCTATCCTTTCCCAGCGCATCCGCGAGCTGACCGAGCATCTCAAGAAGCACCCCAACGACGATCACAGCCGTCTGGGCATGTACAAGATGGTCGGCAAGCGCCGCCGCCTGCTGGACTACCTCGCGAAGAAGGACATCGAGCGTTACCGCGCCATTATCGCCAAGCTCAACATCCGCAAGTAATTGCGCCTTGGCACACTGAGGACTATGAAGGTTTTTTGTATGGAGACAATTTAATATTGTCTCCATACTTTTTTATGCAAACACTGCGCTTTCCGATGTTTTAGTATTTGGCCGGGCGCACGCGCAGCGCGCGTCCGTCCAAGTGCTAAGCATTGGGAAGTGCCGAAAGAAAAAAGGAGATAACACATGATAATCACCCAGAAGCAGTTCCCGAACTACAGGAAGTACGAGATGATGTACGAAGGCCGCCCCCTCTCCATGGAGGTCGGCAAGATGGCGGAGCTGTGCAACGCGGCGGTGCTCGTCAAGTACGGCGAGACCACCGTCCTCGTCACCTGCACCGCCTCCGCCCGCCCCAAGGACGGCATTGACTACTTCCCCCTTGCCGTTGACTTCAACGAGAAGCTCTACGCCGTCGGGCGCATCCCCGGCAGCTTTATGCGCCGCGAGGGCAAGCCGAGCCTTCCCGCAGTGCTCGCCTCCCGCCTTATCGACCGTCCCATGCGTCCGCTCTTCCCCTCCGATCTGCGCAACGACGTCGTCATTGCCTGCGAGGTGCTGAGCGTTGACCGCGACTGCTCCCCGGAGATCACCGCAATGATCGGCGCCTCCGCCGCAGTCTCCATCTCCGACGTGCCGTTCAACGGTCCCATCGCGGGCATCGTGCTCGGCTGGGACGGGGAGAAGTATCTCTTCAACCCCACGCAGCAGGAGCGCCACAACGGCAACCGCATGATCACCACCATCGCCGCCACCCACAAGAAGATCGTCATGATCGAGTCTGAGGCGGATCAGGTCCCGGACGACGTGATGTACGAGGGTATCGTGCAGGCTCACGCGCATCTTCAGCCTGTGCTCGATCTTATTGACCGCATGGTCGCCGAGATCGGCAAGCCCAAGTTCGAGTATGAGCACGCCGCGTTTGATCAGGCGCTGTTCGACGAGCTGGTGGAGAAGGAGTTCGCGTCGATGGAGTTCTGCATGGACACCGACGACAAGAACGTCCGCGAGGCGCGCGTGAACGACTGGGTCAGCATGGTCGAGGAAAAGTACGGCGAGGAGCACCCGGACCTGATGCAGTACATGGACGAGATACTCTACAAGCTGCAAAAGAAGGTCGTCAAGAAGTGGCTGCTTGCCGGCAAGCGTGTTGACGGACGCCAGATGAATGAGATCCGCCCGCTCGGCGCGGAGGTCGGCGTTATCCCCGTGGTGCACGGCTCCGGGCTTTTCACCCGCGGACAGACGCAGGTGCTCTCCATCGCCACTCTCGCCCCGCTCAGCGAGTGCCAGAAGCTCGACACCATCTGGGAGGAGACCGAGAAGCGCTTCATGCACCACTACAACATGCCGCCCTACTCCACCGGAGAGGCGCGCCCCAGCCGCAGCACCGGCCGGCGCGAGTACGGTCACGGCGCGCTTGTGGAAAAGGCGCTTGAGTGCGTCATCCCCGCGATAGAGGACTTCCCCTACGCCATCCGCGTGGTGTCCGAGGTGCTGAGCTCCAACGGCTCCACCTCTCAGGGCTCCATCTGCGGCACGACGCTTGCCCTCATGGACGCGGGCGTGCCCATCAAGGCGCCCGTCGCCGGCATTTCCTGCGGTCTCATCCAGGACGGGGACGATTTCACCACATTTATAGACATTCAGGGCGTTGAGGACTTCCACGGCGAGATGGACTTCAAGGTCGCCGGCACGAAGCAGGGCATCACCGCCATCCAGATGGATCTCAAGAACGACGGTCTCAAGTACGAGATAATCAAGGAAGCTTTCGCCATGACCAAGGAAGCCCGCTTCCAGATCCTCGACGCGGTCATGCTCAAGGCCATTGCCGAGCCGCGCCGCGAGCTTGCCAAGTCTGCACCAAAGATGATCCAGATGAAGATCAACCCCGACAAGATCCGCGAGGTCATCGGCTCGGGCGGCAAGGTCATACAGAAGATCACCGCCGACACCGGCTGCAAGATCGACATCAACGACGACGGCAACATCTTCATCGCCAGCTCTGATATAGAGGCCTGCCGCGCCGCGCGCAAGACCATCGAGGACATCGTCTTCGAGCCGGAGATCGGCGCGCTGTATTACGGCAAAGTGTCCAACATCCGCTCCGACTTCGGCGCGTGGGTCGAGCTTGCCCCGGGCAAGGACGGTCTCGTGAAGATCAAAGATCTTGAGTTCAAGCGCACGGAGAAGGTGGAGGACGTGCTGAAGGTAGGCGACATGACCTGGGTAAAGGTAATGAACGTCGGCCCCAAGGGCATCGACCTCAGCCGCAAGGACGCTCTGCGCGAGCGCGGCGAGGCGTAAAGCGCGTACAGCACTGCAATACCGCAATGTAAAACTATCGGGTCGCCGGAAGGCGACCCGATTTCTGCAATCGTTTATTCATTTTTTGTTCTGCACATCGTGCCAGTTTTCCCCCGGCTGCCACCCGGCGAGGGGGAGGCGCTGCATCGCGCCGAGCACCTTGGACTTCATGTCCGGGTAATCCGCACTCATGGTTTTCAAAAGCTGCTTTATCTCGTAGCGTTTGCTCGCCTTGTCCTGCGGACAGGGGTTTTCCACGATCGGCAGGTCGAGCTGTGCGGCGAGATTGGCGATGCGCTGCTCTCCGGCATAGATGAGCGGGCGTATCTGCGTCACGCCGGAACGGTCAAGATACGTCACCGGGCGAAAGCAGCTCAGCCGCCCCTCAAACAGCAGGCTCATCATGAACGTTTCCACCGCATCGTCAAAGTGATGCCCGAGCGCGAGCTTGTTCATTCCAAGCGAGCGCAGCGTGTCGTTGAGCGCGCCGCGGCGCATTTTCGCGCAGAGCGAGCAGGGATTGTCCTCCTTGCGCACGTCGAAAACGACCTCTTTTATGTCGGTTTTCACGCAGGTGTAGGGTATGCCCTCTTCGCGGCAGAATGCCTCCACCGGGGTGAAGTCCATTCCCTCGAAGCCCAGCTCTATCGTGATGGCGCCAAGCTCAAAGCGGCGGGGATAGAAGCTTTGCAAATGCTTAAGTACGGCGAGCAGCAGCATGCTGTCCTTTCCGCCGGATACGCCCACGGCTATTCTGTCTCCCTCGGAGATCATCGCGTAATCGTCCACGGCGCGGCGTACCGTGCCGGTAAATTCATTGAGCAGCTTAACGTCCATTTTTTGTTCCTCGGAAAATTAAAAATTCGATTTGAGCAATACGGAGAAATTCAAAGAATAAGCGAGTATTTGCGAGATTTGAAATTCAGAATTAAAATAGGTGTTGACAGGGCAAAATGCTTGTGGTATAAAGATAAAGCGCGTTTGATACGGGTATTGTAATCGCGCGCAGCTGAAATGTCAAAACATTTATTCTATATGGAGGCACAGATATGTCTACTACTATGGCAACCAAGGAATCCGTTACCCGTAAGTGGTACATCCTTGATGCAGCCGGCAAGCCCATGGGCAAAACCGCTGCTCTCGCCGCAGACCTGCTCCGCGGCAAGCTCAAGACCGACTACACCCCTCACGTTGACTGCGGCGACTACGTCATCATCATCAACGCCAAGGACGCAGTTCTCACCGGCAAGAAGCTTGAACAGAAGTACTACCGCACTCACTCCGGTTATCCCGGCGGTCTGAAGGAGACCCAGTACAAGACCCTCATGGCGAAGAAGCCGGAGCTGGCAATGCGCCTTGCTGTGCGCGGCATGCTCCAGAAGAACACCATCGCCGAGTGGCAGCTCAAGCGCCTGAGAATTTACGCGGACGCAGAGCATGACCATGCGGCTCAGAAGCCCGAAGTCTGGGAACGCTAAGAAGGAGGAAATAGAATATGGCAACCTATAAGTGCAAGAAGCCCTATATGTACGGCACCGGACGCAGGAAGTCCTCCGTCGCGCGCGTTCACCTCATCCCCAACGGCAGCGGCGCCATCACCATCAACGGCCGCGACATCGACGATTACTTCGGTCTTGACACGCTCAAGCTGATCGTCCGTCAGCCGCTCGTCACCACCGGCACCCTCGGCAAGGTCGATATTGAAGCCACCGTTACCGGCGGCGGCGTTTCCGGTCAGGCCGGCGCCATCCGCCACGGCATCGCCCGCGCGCTGCTCGTCGTCGATGAGAGCTACCGCGCCGCGCTCAAATCCGCAGGCTTCCTGACCCGCGACCCGAGAATGAAAGAGCGTAAAAAATACGGTCTCAAGGCCGCCCGTCGCGCACCTCAGTTCTCAAAGAGATAATTGGGCGCGATTTTCAATCAAATTGCTTCAAAAACCCCGGAAAATCAAAGTTTTCCGGGGTTTTGCATACTTATACGACAAACAGGCAGCACCTCCGCAAGAGGTGCTGCCTTAGCTTGTCAAAAAAGTCCTCACAGGACTTTTTTGACCGCGCTTTCCGCCGAGCATTTTGAACGCTTTCAAAATGCTGTCACCGAAAGCCTTGATATACCAAGGCTTTCGACGGCGGTTTATCCGATTTGAGGCGGGCCTTGCCCCCTCAAGCTCCCCCGCGGCTCTCTTATCTGACCTTAAAGCTTTGTTTTTTTGACAGTCTGAGGCAGCACCTCTGCAAGAGGTGCTGCCTGCTCCTGGTGCCGGTGGTGGGACTCGAACCCACACGATGTCGCCATCGGCGGATTTTGAATCCGCTACGTCTACCATTCCATCACACCGGCGCGCTAGTGGAAATTATATTACATATATGGCGAAAATTCAAGTGTTTTCTGCACGCCCTTTCAGTCAACGTAACTCAGCTCCACGGCATTCTCACGCATGCAGCCGTGACTGCGGTCAAAACGGCGGGCGAGGCGGAAAGTGACTGCGCGCCCGGGCGCGAGCGCGTCCGCCCACTGGGTGAAGCTGCGTATATTGAAATAATAGTCGCTGCCGGTTGCGTCATCACGGAGAAAGCCGCTGTTCCTGTTTCCAAGCACGCGCACGATCCTGCCCGTGTGAACGGCAATATCCTCCGATACGCGCGCCTCCCCGGCGGAGGGCTGCGATTTATTCCCGCTCTCCGGCACGGAAGCGCCTGACGCCTCCGCTTCCGCCTTGCACTCCGTCGCGGGATCTGCGCCAGACCTGTCCTCGCCCTCCACCTCCGGACAGATGACGCCGCTGTCCGTCACGATGGTGTAGCCGTAGGCGGTGAGAAACGGCGCGCCCGCGGAATATCCCAGCTCCGTACAAAGATAGCCTGCAAGCCTGTCAAACCGCGCGTGATCCCAGTCGTTCCAGATGATGCGCTTGCCGGGGAACGCGCTGTCGATCGCGGAGACGAAATTGCCGAGCATGACCTTCAGATGCTCCGGCTCACGACCGGGCGCAATAGCCTGAGCTTCGCGTTTGATGTTGATCATGACTGCCCCTCGCTCTCTCTTATGAGCGTGTATGTGTCGCCGGCGGCGCACACGGTCAGCTCAAGCTCGTTTTCGGAAATAACACGGAAGGAGTATATCTCCGTATTGACTTCCCCGCCGTTTTCGTCCGTCGTTGTGCCGACAAGCCCGCCGCCGGAGAAGCCGTAGGAAGAGCAGCTGTCGTCCAGCGGGAGGTTGGTGTTCCACGTGAGCGAGCCGCCGGTGCTCTCAACGCGGAAAAAGTATCCGTCCTCGCTCTTCCATTCGCCGTTCAGAAACGCAAACGCACGCTGGTTGTTGGCGAAAATATACTCGCTGTTGAGCAGCGCCTCGTCCAGCTCGTGACTGAGGCGGTCAAAAACGCTCTCGCTGCCGTCGGCATGACAGAGCACGCGCACTTCATCCTCGGAAATGATGTCGAACGTGAAAAGCGGGGTGCGCGTCACCGTGCCGTCGGCATTTTGCGTAAAGCCGCAGAGCACGCCCTCATAAAAATCTATGTAGTCGCAGTCGGGACACGGCAGATCAGAGTTGAAGCTGACTGAGCTGCCGTCCGTGGAGAGCGTAAAGTAGTTCCCGGCATCGTTCATCCACATACCCGTGAGGTAAGCCCCGGCACGGTTCATCGACCAGAACACATAGTCGTTGTCCAGCCGCGAAGGGTCGGCTTCCGGCGATTCGCGGACAAAGGTGCTCTCCTCGCTGTTGACGAGATCGCGCACGGTGATGGTGTCGCCATCCACGCGGGAAAAGCCGAGAAGATCGGTCTGCTCCCCGTCGGCGCTGCCGCCGCGCAGCACGCCGTCGGTCAGCACATACAGCCCGAAGGAGGGAAGGGGAATGTTCGTCTCCCATACAATGAGCATGCCGTCTCCGCGCGCGGCGGTGATATACTGCCCGCGGTTATTCGTCCATGTTCCCTCAAGATAATCTATCGCCGTGAGGTCGGAACGGAACACATCGTCCGCCCCGGCGGCGGTCTCCGCAGCGGGCGGGGTCTGCCCGCAGGCGGCGAGCAGAGCCGCAGCCGCCAGCAGCACGAGAGCGATCAGCTTTTTTGTCATATTCATACGATTCTCCCAAACAAGGCGCAGCGCCAAAGCATACTTGTAATTACACTCCATTGTATCATATAATTGGAAAAATGCAAGAAAAAGTGCGCATAAAAATCAAGGGCAGCGCCCTGCGGTCATATACGGACCGGCGGAAGGCGCTGCCTGCTGCTTTATAATATCTATACGGTCTGAAACTGGCTGTTATAGAGCCGGGCGTAAAAGCCGCCGCGGGCGAGAAGCTCCTCATGCGTGCCCTGCTCGATAATGCGTCCGTCGCGCATGACAAGGATGAGCGATGCGCTGCGGACGGTGGAGAGCCGGTGCGCGACGACGAAGCTCGTCCTGCCCTGCATGAGCTTGTCGAACGCCTCCTGAATAAGAAGCTCCGTGCGCGTGTCGATGCTGGAGGTCGCCTCGTCGAGGATGAGCATCGGCGGGAGCGTCAGCATGACGCGCGTGATGCACAAAAGCTGCTTTTGCCCCTGACTGATGCTGTCCTCATGCAGCACGGTATCCAGCCCCTGCGGCAGGCGCGCGATGAACTCCCAGCTGTGCGCCTCCTTTGCTGCGGCGATGATCTCAGCGTCCGTGGCGTCGGGCTTGCCGAAGGCGATGTTCTCGCGCACCGTGCCCTGCTTTATCCACGTGTCCTGCAAAACCATGCCGTAGGCCGAGCGCAGCGCGTGGCGCGAGAGCGATTTTATATCGTGCCCGTCGATGCTGATGCTGCCGGCATCGACGTCATAAAAGCGCATGAGGAGGTTGATGAACGTCGTCTTGCCGCAGCCGGTGGGACCGACGACGGCAATGCGCATGCCGGGATCGGCGCGCAGGTTGAAGTCCTCAATGAGCCTGCGGGACTTATCGTAGCTGAATGCGACGCTGTCGATGTCCACACGCCCTTCGACCGTGCCGAGCGTACCGGGCGCGTCGGGGCTTTCCGCGTCCTCCTCCAGCAGTGCAAACAGGCGCGCGGCGCAGGCGAGGGCGTTCTGCATCTCGGTGACGACGGAGCTGATGTCGTTGAAGGGCTTCATATACTGGTTGGCGTAGGACAGCAGCACCGACAGCCCGCCCACGGTGAGCGCCCCGCCGGGAATGAGCAGCGCGCCGATGAGCGCGACCCCGGCATAGATGATGCTGTTGACAAAGCGCGTGGAGGGGTTTGTGATGGACGAATAGAACACCGCCTGCTGGCTGCACTGCTGAAGCTCACGGTTGAGCGCGTCGAAGCGGGCGGAGGACTTCGCCTCATACCCGAACGCGCGCACGACCTTCTGGCTGCCGATCATCTCTTCAATAAGCGCCGTTTGCCGTCCGCGCGTCTCGCTCTGCCGGCGGAACATGCTGTATGAGCGGGTGGAGATGAACTTTGCCACGAGAAAGCTGACCGGGGTGAGGCATATGACAAAGAGCGTTATCCACACGTTCTTTGAGAACATGAAAATGAGCGTGAATACAATGGTGACAATGCCGGAGAAAAGCTGCGTGAAGCCGAGGAGGAGACCGTCTGAGAGTATGTCCGCGTCGGCAATGATGCGCGAGACGATGTCGCCGGTGCTGTGGCGGTCAAGGTAAGAAAGCGGAAGACGCTGGATATGGCGGATGGACTGGGAGCGTATATCCTGCACGACGCGGTAGGTCATGCGGTTATTCAGAAGACTCATGACCCAGCCGGTCACGCCGGAGACGGCGGCGCAGACGATGATCGCGCGCAGATACACCCACATGGCGGCAAAATCCACCTTGTGCGCGGCGACGATGTTGTCGATAGCATCGCCGAAAAGTACGGGAACGTATAGCTGCAAAACGACCGTTGCGGCGGCGAGAACGACGCTCAGCACAAGAAGGAAGCGGTAGCGCGCGATGCGCGTCAAAAGCTTGCGCAGCACCTCGCGGCCGTTGACATTTTCGGCATTCTCTTTGGCTTTCACTGCTGCACGCCCCCTTTCCCGCAGGCTGCGCGCTCCTCCGGAAATTGCGAGAAGTATATCTCGCGGTAGACCGTGCAGGCGCGCATAAGCTCGTCATGCGTGCCCGCCCCGGCGAGCGCGCCGTTGTCGAGCACAAGTATTTTGTCCGCCTGGCGTATACAGGCGATGCGCTGGGAGACGATGAAGGTGGTCATGCCACCGGAGATGGCGTGGATGGCTTTTCTCAGCGCGGCATCGGTGGCGAAGTCCAGAGCGCTGGAGCTGTCGTCAAGGATGAGTATCTCCGGCTTCTTCACGAGCGCGCGGGCGATGGAAAGGCGCTGCTTCTGTCCGCCGGAGAGGTTGCGCCCGTTCTGCTCAAGCCGGAAATCCAGCCCGCCGGGCTTGCCCTCGACGACATCCTTTGCCTGTGCGGCGGTCAGCGCATCCCAGAGCGCCGCATCGTCGGCGTTCTCGCCGCCCCATTTGAGGTTGTCGCGTATGCTGCCCTGGAAGAGCACGGCGCGCTGCTGCACGACGGCGATCTTGCCGCAAAGCGCCTCGCGCGTATAATCGCGGACATTTGCACCGTCAACATACACGCCGCCCGCGCTCGCATCGTAAAAGCGGGGGATGAGGCTGACAAGCGTGGATTTGCCGCTGCCCGTGCCGCCAATGATGCCGACGGTCTCCCCACGCGCGGCGGCAAAGCTCACGTCCGTGAGACTGGGTGCGCCGGCGTTTTTGTAGGTGAAGCTGACATGGTCAAAGCGCACGGCGGCGCTGTCCGGCGCGGGCTTATCCGCCGCGGAGCTGACTGCGGGATAGCTCATGCTCGGCTCGACAGCGAGCACGCCCGCCACGCGCCCGGCGCACGCCACGGATTTATTGAGCGTGATGATGAGCGAGGCGAGCTTGATAAGCTCGACGATTATCTGCAGCATGTAGTTATAAAGCGCCACGACGTCGCCCTGCGCGATGCTGCCGATGTTGACCTGCACCGCAGCCCGGTCGATGACGAACACCGCCGCAAGGTTGATGAGCACATAGGTCACGGGGTTCAGCAGCGCCGAGATCCGCCCGACAAATTCATTAAGGCGCGTAAGCTCGCGGTTGCTCTGCTCGAATTCCTCCACGGACTGCTCCTCGCGGCAGAACGCGCGGATAACGCGAACGCCGGTGAGGTTTTCGCGCGTCATACCCGTGACGCGGTCAAGCCCTGCCTGCACCTTTTTAAATAGCGGAATGCTGACGAGCATGATGGCAAACACGACGGCGAACAGCACCGGGATGGCCACGGCGTACACTAGCGCGCACTTCACGTCGATGGTGAACGCCATTATCATCGCGCCGAACACGACGAACGGGCTTCTCAGCAGCAGCCGCAGCCCCATGTTCACGCCGTTCTGCACCTGATTGATGTCGTCGGTGAGGCGGGTTATCATCGTGTCCGAGCCGAGCGTGTCCAGCTCCGTGAACGAGAGGCTCTGAATGTGGTCAAAGACCGCCTGCCGCAGGTTTGCTGCAAAGCCGACGCTCGCCTTCGCGGCGAAATACTGCGCCGTGATGCTGCACAGCAGCCCCAGCGCCGCCATCAGCAGCAGCACGCCGAAGCAGGCCCAGATATACCTCCGGTCATTGTTGGCAATGCCGACGTCTATCATCCGCGCCACGACGATAGGGACAAGCAGGTCGAACACGACCTCCAGCAGCTTGAAAAGCGGCGCGAGTATGCTCTCTATCGTATAGCTTTTGAGATAGACCGCGAGACTTCTCACTTTTTTCACTCCGTTCAACTTTATAGTATAGATATAGTATTTCTATTGACTTTGCTAGTATAATACTTTATCATCAATATGAATAATATTGTTTTTATGGCTTTGCGATATATAAATTATATTGTAAAGCTTGGAGGACACCATGGATCTGCGCCAGCTTGAATACTTCCGCGAAATCGCAGACACGGGCAGCATAAACGAGGCGGCGCGGCGGCTGAATATGTCCCAGCCGCCGCTGAGCTATCAGCTGCGGCTGCTTGAGGAGGAACTGGGCGTGCGCCTTTTTGAGCGCAGCAGCCAGGGCGTGACGCTTACGGAGGCGGGGACGCTGCTCTACAGCCGTGCGGGCGAGCTTTTGAGCTATGCCGACTCGACAAAACAGGAGGTCGAGCGCTTCGGGCGGCGGCGCATACTGCGGCTGGGACTGACGTCGTCGACCGTCGCGCCGATGATACCGTTCATCGCCGAATACGCGCGGCGCAACCCCGAGGCGAGCTTCGAGGTGCACGACGGGACGACGTTTTCACTCTTCAACTCTCTGTTTGCCGGGATAATCGACGTGTCCGTCGTGCGCACTCCCCTGCGGCTGGACGAGGTGGAGCACACCGTGCTGTGCACGGAGCCTATGATCGCCGTGTCCGCGCCCGCAGAGGAGACCCCGCGCCGCGGGCGGGCGGCGCTCAGCGAGCTGACGGGGCGTCCGCTCATCGTCTACCGGCGGTATGAAAAGCTCATCACGGATGCCTTTACCATGCACTCGCTGGAAGCGGACTTCTTCTGCGTGTGTGACGACGCGCGCGGCGCGGTGCTGTGGGCAAAGGCAGGGCTTGCCACGGCGATACTGCCCGCCTCGATGTCGAGCCTCTGCGCCGGGCTCGACATACGCGAGATCGACGAAAAGGCGCTTGAAACGCAGATACTCCTCATCTGGCGCAAGGGCAAAAAGCCCCTCCCCGCCGTGCAGGATTTCATCGCGGTATGCCGCGGGCATTATTGCCATTCCGACCTTGCAATTTAACGAAAACCGTGTTATTATGTCAACGGTACACATAGTACCAGGCGCTGCACAACGGCAGGCATAAGTAAACGTCCAAATTTTTGATTTGGTCAATGCAAACTTATGCCGCGTAACGGCGGTTGGCTACACCACCCGAAAGGGGGTGAAGCATTTGCCTATTACGATTACTTTTCATGTATTCATATACACGATCACGATAACCGTAAAGCAAAACCGCCACTCGGGCAAGTGACGGTTTTACATAGCTAAAACTATTTAACTTTCCAGAGCCAACCGCTTGTCGCAGCGCTCTTTTCATGCCTATTATACCTCAGGTGCGGTCATATGTCAAGAAATTCTGCCGCGGGGAAAGCGGGCTTTCATCCCCTTTATGAACACATTGTTAACTGTTTGTCAAAGCTGCACAAAAAATCTTTGCAGGGACTCTCTGGAAGCGTTGCCGGGTGCTGCAAAACGCCGATTTTGCAAAATATGCTTGTATATTTGCCGCGGACAGTGCTATCATATTCTTGTCCAAAGGGTGGACATACTTATGATATTACAGCATATGACTGATGAAAGGATGGCTTTGTTATGGCAAATCGTATCGTTCTCAATCCCGTGTCCTACCACGGCGCAGGCGCTGTAAAGGAAGTTGCAAACGAGCTGGCGGCAAGAGGCTTCAGGAAGGCTCTTGTGTGCTCCGGCAAGCATGTTGTGAAAAGCGGCGAGATAAACAAAATTCTCGACCCGATGAAGGAAAAGGGCATTGAATGGGCTCTCTACACCGATATAAAGCCCAATCCCACGATAGAGAACGTCCAGAACGGCGTTCAGGCGTTCAAGGACGCCGGGGCGGACTGCATCGTCGCGGTCGGCGGCGGCTCGATCATGGACACCGCGAAGGCCGTCGGCATAATCATCAATAACCCGGAGTTTGCGGACGTCCGCTCGCTGGAGGGCGTCGCCCCGACGAAGAAGCACGCCGTGTTCACCGTCGCCGTCCCCACGACCGCCGGCACCGCCGCCGAGGTCACGATCAACTACGTCATCACCGACGTGGATAAGAAGCGCAAGTTCGTCTGCGTTGACACGAACGACATTCCCGAGGTCGCTGTCGTCGACCCGGAGATGATGAGCTCCATGCCAGCTCCCCTCACCGCCGCAACCGGTATGGACGCGCTGACCCACGCGATCGAGGGGCTTATCACCAAGGGCGCCTGGGAGATGAGCGATATGTTCCATCTCGAAGCCATCCGCCTTATCTCCGCGAACCTGCGCGCCGCCGTGAAGAACGACCCGGACGGGCGCAAGGGTATGGCGCTTGGGCAGTACATCGCCGGTATGGGCTTTTCGAACGTCGGGCTGGGCATCGTGCACAGCATGGCGCACGGGCTGTCGGCGCTCTACGATACGCCGCACGGCGTCGCCTGCGCTATCATCCTGCCGACGGGGATGGAGTACAACAAGGAATACTCCGGCGAGAAGTACAAAGCCCTCGCAAAGGCGATGGGCGTTGAGGGCGTGGACGCGATGACGCAGGAGGAATACCGCACCGCCGCGATCAACGCCGTCAAGAAGCTGTCCGCCGATGTTGGCATCCCCGCCGACCTCAAGGGCATCCTCAAGGAGGAGGATGTGAAGTTCCTCTCCGAGAGCGCTTACGCCGACGCCTGCCGTCCCGGCAACCCGCGCGACACCAGTGTGGAGGAGATCGAGAAGCTGTACCGCAGCCTCATGTAAAGCTGAATATGATTTGATAGCAGCGCGCCGAGGGGTAAGCCCCCCGGCGCGCTTTTTGCGTATATAGTCTTAGCTTTTCCCTTTTATTTCTTCCCAATGATACCGAGGATTATCTCCACCGCGGTGTCCATCGCCTCGGCGGTGATGTGCTCATAGGGGCCGTGGAACGAATACCCGCCCGTGCCGATATTCGGGCACGGCAGACCGCGGAACGAAAGCTGCGCCCCGTCCGTGCCGCCGCGCACCGGCACTCTCACCGGCTTGAGCCCCGCGGCGGCGATGGCGCGCTCCGCGCGCTCGACAATGTCCATATGGCCGCTCATGCACTCTGCCATGTTGCGGTACTGCTGCGTGAGCGTGAGCTTTGCCGTGCCCGCGCCGTACTTTTCGTTTATCAGCTTTTCGATGTGCCGCAGGGTCTGCTCGCGCGCGGCGAAGGACGCGGCGGAGTGGTCGCGCACGATGTAGTCAAGCTCCGCGTGCTCGACGCTGCCCGTCATGCTCATGAGATGATAAAACCCCTCGTAGCCCTCTGTGTGCGCGGGCGTGTCGCCCGATGGCAGCATGGCGTTTATCTCGCACGCGACAAGGGAGGCGTTTATCATGGTGTTCTTCGCGTCGCCCGGGTGAATGTTGAAGCCCGTAATATCCCAGTGCGCAGCGGCGGCGTTGAACGTCTCGAAGTTCACTTCCTCCAGCGCGCCGCCGTCAACGGTGTAGGCAAAGTCCGCACCGAGGCGGTCAAAGTCCAGCAGCGCCGCCCCGTGCCCGACCTCCTCGTCCGGAGTGAAGCACACGGCGATGCGCCCGTGGGGTATGCCCTGCGCGATAAGACGCTCGCACGCGGTCATGATCTCCGCCACGCCCGCCTTGTCGTCCGCGCCGAGGACGGTGGTGCCGTCGGTGGTGATGAGCGTCTGCCCGCGGAGCTTCGGCAGCTCCGCGAATTTATCCGGCGAGAGGACGCGCCCGCTCGTGCCGAGGGCAACCTCTCCGCCGTCGTAGTTTTCGATGACCTGCGGGCGGACGTTCTCGCCCGAAAAATCCGGCACGGTGTCAATGTGCGCGATGAGCCCTATCGCCCGCTCGCCCTCCAACCCGGCGCTCGCGGGCAGCGCGGCGTACACATAGGCGTGCTCATCCTCGTATACCTCCGCCATGCCGAGCGCGCGCAGCTCATCGGCGAGCAGGTGCGCAAGGTCAAACTGGCGCGCGGTCGTCGGCGTTGCGTCAACGTCCTCTGCGCTTGCGGTGTTCACGCGCACATATTTCAAAAGCCGCTCGTATGCTCTCATCATTCGTGAATCTCCTTTTTACAGTGTGTATACTATATTGTATTTTATAATATGTTACTCTCAGCCGCGGCAAAAGTCAACCGCGGCAAAAGGTATACATAACTATTTTATTGTAGCATTCTAAAAAGTAGCGTGATATAATATGTCTATATTAAAATATTTATGATTTTGAAAGGAAATTTTTCTTATGGAAATCGGAATAAAAGGCCGGGCGGAAACCGTCGTTGACAATACTAATACGGCGCTGAGCATGGGCTCGGGCAGCCTTGAGGTGTTCGCCACGCCGTACATGATAGCGCTGATGGAGTATGCCGCTCAGACCTCCGTCGCGCCGGAGCTTGAAGAGGGCATGAGCACCGTGGGCACACATCTGGATGTGAGCCACGAAGCGGCGACGCCGCTGGGTATGCGCGTCCGGGCGGAGAGTGAGCTTGTTGAGATCGACGGGCGCAGGCTCGTTTTTGACGTGAAGGCATACGACGAATGCGGGCTTATCGGACAGGGGCGGCACGAACGCTTCATTGTCAGCGCCGATAAATTTCTCGCCAGGGTAAACGCGAAGGCTGCCGGCACGGCGAAATAAGCCCAACGCCGCACGGCAATCAGGATTCTTAAAAAAATTTGCACACTCTGGATAATTTTTGAACGCTGTTTATTGAATACCTCGGAAGAATATGTTATACTTAAGCATAAAAATCGCCGCATCTGCCATTTTGCTGCATATACAGGAAAAATCTTCGATGAGGAGAGAACTGCTCACATGACTGAGCTTGAGAAAATACAGAAGGCCAAACTCTATATTGAAAAGCTTGCCTGTGGGATCAATCCCATCAATGACGATCCGGTGGCGGAGCAGGAGCTTATAAACGACGTGCACATTTCCCGCTGCTTTTTCTATGTCGCCGAGATTCTGGGGCAGTTTATCGCCAGGGCAGAGGCTGAGGAAGATGCGCAGCGGAAAAAGGCGAAAAAGAACCCGTTTTCGATAACGGAGGAGCAATGCGCGCGCTTTGAGTATTCCGCTGTGCCGGTCACGGTCAGCGAGATCGCCCGCCGTCTCAACATTGCGGCGGAATCGGCAGGCGGCAGCCAGCTGCGCTATTCCAGCATTACGTTCTGGCTCATCGAGACAGGCATGCTTGCCATTTCAAAGCATCCCGGCGGCAAGGAGGTCAAGCGCCCGACGGAGCGCGGTCTGACGCTTGGCATATCGACGATGGAGCGCGAGAGCGCGGGCGGGGCATACACCGTTGTGGTGTACGATGAGCGGGCGCAGCGCTTCATCGTGGATAACATCAGCGCCGTGCTCGAATCGGAGAAGGTGCGCTTCAAGATGCAGGGGCAGCCCTGGCGCGCGGAGGACGACGCCGTTCTGCGCGGCTGCGTATCACGCGGCGTGCCCATATACGATATTGCGCTGGCGCTTTCGCGCAACATTTCCTCTGTCCGCTCGCGCTGCAAGCGCCTCGGCATCAAGCTTGAAAAGGCGCAGAGTACAGCCGAATAAGCAAAGCCGCATTCGCGCCCGGGAATTTCCCGGGCGCTCAAGGCGCCGCAAAAGCGCAGCGCCTTGAGCACTTATTCAGGAGTATTCGAAAATACTCCTGAATAAGCATGGATTGAACGCAGAAAGGGGATTCCCGTCCCCTCTCTGCACTCTCCCCATGCATTTTCATACACTGCCGGCAGCTTTGCCTGCAGTCTGCGCGCCCGGGAATTTCCCGGGCGCTTTCCTGCGCCTTAATGAAACGGACATAAATTGTGTGTATAATACCGTTCAGTACGAAAACGCACTGCGTATTGGAGAACCGCGCATGAAAACGAAAAAGACGCTCGCTTATACAGTCAACATACTCATTCTGATTTTCGGAATACTCTGCATATGGTATTATATCGGCATGGGGCTTGCCGTGCGCTTCGGTCAGTCGCTTTTGTGGCTGTGGGCCGTCGTCGGCGCGGCGTGCATCGCGCGCTTTGCTCTTGTACAGCGCGCGCTCGCCGCAGGGAAGCCGCTGCCCATCCCGGCAAAGCTCATCCGCGCATGGCGCATCGCGCTTGCGGTTTTCATGGCGGTGTTCATCGCGGTGGAGTGCGTGATATGCTCCGCTGCCGCCGACGTGCCGCAGCAGGGGCTGGATTGCATCATCGTGCTTGGGGCGAAGGTCAACGGCACGCAGCCCTCCGGCGCGCTCACCCAGCGCATCCGCGCTGCGGCGGAGTATCTGCACGAAAACCCCGGAACGCTCTGCATCGCATCCGGCGGACAGGGCGCGGACGAGGGGATAAGCGAGGCGGCGTGCATCGCGCGCAATCTCGCGGCATACGGCATCGATCCAGCGCGCATCGTGCTGGAGGACAAGTCCACAGACACGCTCACGAATATTGAAAACAGCCTCGCGCTCATGCCTGCGGGAACGGCGCGCGTCGGCATTGTGACGAACGATTTTCACATCTTCCGCGCGCTTGCGATCGCCCGGCACGTTTCCTCGCTGGATTTCTCCGGCATCCCTGCGCGCTCGTCGGTCTACGGCTTCATACACTACGCCATGCGGGAGTTTTTTGCCGTCGGCGCGGGACTTATGAAGGGCGAGCTGAGCTTTTGACATATGCGCCGCAGCGTGGTAAAATAGCGGACAATTATTTGAATTTGATCGGAGAGAGAAATGAAGACAGCCGCAAGGAGACGGACGGGTCTCGTGATATTTGCCCTCGCGGCGCTTGCGCTGGGCATATTTATAATAGTAAAGCTTGTCCACCGGGAGACGGAGGAGGAGATCGACCCGCATGCGGGGCAGGTGTACATATACGACGGGTTTGACTGGGTGTGGATGACCCCGCTGGAGGGCGTGCCGGTGAACACGCTCACGGAAGAATATTTCACCGCAAACGGCACGGAGATAAAATATAACGGCACGGATTATGACGTTCTGCGCGGCATTGACGTGTCCGAGCATCAGCTCGACATTGACTGGAACAAGGTGGCGCAGTCCGGTGTGGACTATGCGTATATACGTGTCGGCAGGCGCGGCTATACCGAGGGGGGACTGTTTGAAGATCCGTACTTTGCCGCGAATATGGCGGGCGCGCAGGCGGCGGGGGTGAAGGTCGGCGTATACATGTTTTCTCAGGCCGTCACCGTGCAGGAGGCGATAGAGGAGGCAAATTTCGTCATTGAACGCATAGCAAAGTATAATGTCGAGCTGCCTGTCGTTTTCGACTGGGAGAAGGTGCACGAGGCGGACGCGCGCACGGCGGACGTCACAATGGAGGGGCGCACCGACTGCGCAGTTGCATTCTGCGAGACGGTGAAAAAAGCGGGGTACACCCCCTGCGTATACTTCAACCGCAATCTCGGCTACTACGGGTACGACCTCTCGCGGCTGACGGACTATGAATTCTGGTTCTCGCTGCCGGAGAGCGGGTTCCCCAATTTCTACTACGCTGCCGATATGTGGCAGTACAGCTTCACAGAGACCGTTCCCGGCATCGCCGTGGAGACGGACATGAACCTGTGGTTTATTCCGAAGGTCACGGATGAGAGCACGGAGAGCGAATAAGTGAATAAGCAGGAATAAGCATATCAGGCGGGTCTTCTGACCCGCCTGACGTGTTTTTTCGGACGATGCACAAGCTGCGGCATCCCCGCCGTTCTTTTGCACAAATTATTCCCGGTTTATCCGGCTTTTTTCTCCCTTTTATTATTCATTTCCCAGAATTTTATTTGCGATATAGCATTGCTTTTTTAATAATGTTATAATACAAACAATCGCTTTTTGATACAGCATCAGGCAAAAGCATGCAGAAAACCATGCAAATTATTTGGATAATGGAGGAGACATGAAGAAAGTACAGTTTACCGAAACCGTGCTGCGCGATGCGAGCCAGTCGCTGATCGCCACGAGACTGCCGTATGAGAAGATGGAGCCGATCCTCGGAACGATGGACAAGGCGGGGTACTATTCCGCCGAGTGCTGGGGCGGGGCGACGTTTGACGTGTGCCTGCGCTTTCTGGGGGAGGATCCGTGGGAGCGCCTGCGCAAGATCCGCGCAAAAATGCCCAACACGAAGCTGCAGATGCTGCTGCGCGGGCAGAACATCCTCGGCTACAAGCACTACCCCGACGACATTGTCCGCCGCTTTGTGCGCGCATCCGTCAGAAACGGCATTGACATCATCCGTATCTTTGACGCGCTCAACGACGTCAACAACCTCAAGGTCGCCATTGAGGAGACCGTGAAGTCCGGCGCTATCGCCTCCGGCACAATATCCTACACCACCAGCCCCGTTCACACCCGCGAGAAGTACGTCGAGATGGTCAGGGAGCTTGCGCAGATGGGCGTCGGCTCTATCTGCATAAAGGACATGGCGGGCATACTCACCCCCGCTGCGGCGTATGACCTCGTCGCCGCGATAAAGGACGCGGTCGACCTGCCCGTCGTGATGCACACCCACTGCACCACCGGTCTTGCATACATGACCTATCTCAAGGGCATAGAGGCGGGCGCGGACGTTATCGACACCGCGATTTCCCCGTTCTCCGGCGGCACGTCGCAGCCTGCGACCGAGACGCTCGCCTACGCGCTCAGGGAGCTTGGCTATGAGGTCGATCTCGACCAGCCCACGCTTTATAAGATCGCGGACTACTTCAAGCCCATCCGCAACGAGTATATAAAGGACGGCACGCTCAATCCCATCTCCATGGGAACGGACACCCAGTGCCTCAACTACCAGATCCCCGGCGGCATGCTCTCCAACCTCCTCAGCCAGCTCAAGAGCCTCAACGCGCTGGACAAGTTTGACGCGGCGCTCAAGGAGACGCCCGCCGTGCGCAAGGATATGGGCTATCCCCCGCTTGTCACCCCGACGAGCCAGCTCGTCGGCACGCAGGCGGTGCAGAACGTCCTCGCTGGCGAGCGCTATAAGAATGTCGGCGCGGAGCTGAAGGCCTATTGCCGCGGCGAGTATGGGCGC
The DNA here is from genome assembly GCA_002431965.1 of Clostridiales bacterium UBA5888. GTDB lineage: Bacteria > Bacillota > Clostridia > Oscillospirales > Oscillospiraceae > Limivicinus. The sequence continues at coordinate 7,399 of DJEW01000040.1, read as the reverse complement.
ACTCCAGCTCCCATCGACCCGGAGGTCCGCGCGAAGATACTCGGCGATGAAAAGCCCATCGAGGGACGCTACGCCGACACCCTGCCCACCGACACCTATGAAAAGGCCGCCGAAAAGCTCGGCAATACCGCAAGGTGCGAGGAGGACGTGCTCTCCTACATCGCCTTCCCCTCCGTCGCGGAGAAGTTTTTTGAAGAGCGCAGGGCAAAGGAAGAGAAAAAGGTGCGCTACTCCATCGAGGCGCTCTGAGGAGGCTGCTTATTATGGATATGGTCAATATTTCTCTCTCCACCGCCGCCGTAACGGCGCTGCTGGGATACCTCGTGGTCTTTATAGGGCTTATATTGCTGATGCTGGTCGTCATATTGATGAGCAGGTTCTTCATTGCAAAGAAGAACGCGGCAGCCGCTCCAGCCGCTCCGTCCGCGCCTGCCGCCGCTGAGGTGAAAAAGCCCGAGGCGCACGGCACTGCCGGCGAGCTCAAGCTCTACGATACAGACCCCAGAGACGCCGCAATGATCATGGCGATCGTCGCCGATACGCTCGGCAAGCCGCTCAATCAGCTCCGCTTCATTTCCATCAAGGAGGTCAAGGAATAATGAAATATAAAGTCACTCTCAATAACCGCGTATATGAGGTCGAGGTGGAAGAGGGCAGCGCGATGCTCGTGGACGAGTACGCCCTTGCCGCACCTGCCGCCGCGCCTGCCGCCGCACCTGCCGTCGTTCCTGCTGCCGCGCCTGCCGCTCCTGCCGCGCCGGCCGCCGCCGCGCCCATGGCAGCCGGAGACGTCGTCAAGAGCCCCATGCCCGGCAACATCCTCAAGATAAACGTCGCTCAGGGACAGACCGTCAAGGAGGGCGACACCCTTATAGTTCTCGAAGCAATGAAGATGGAGAACGACGTTGTTGCCCCGCGCGCCGGCACGGTCGCGCAGATCGTCGTGACCAAGGGCGCCGTGGTCGAGACCGGCTCTCCCCTCGTCATTCTGGCATAAGGGAGGAGACCTATGGATATACTCGGTACTCTCCGGGATCTGGCGCTGGAATCCGGCTTTGCCGCGTTCTTTACGACCGCCGGCGGCTGGAAGAACCTCGTCATGATACTCATCGCCTTTGTGCTTTTGTATCTGGGCATCGCAAAGAAGTTCGAGCCGCTGCTGCTGTGCGGCATCGCGTTCGGCTGCCTTCTCTCCAACCTCAGCTACTTTATCGGCATGGGCGAAAACGCCCTTTACCACCCTGAGCTGTGGTCGCAGTTTCTTGACAGCTCCAGCCCGTACTACCACAGCTACGGCTATATTATGAGCAACGCCGGGCTGCTGGACTTTTTCTACATCGGCGTTAAAGCGGGCATCTACCCGTCGCTCATCTTCATGGGCGTGGGCGCGATGACGGACTTCGGTCCGCTGCTCTCCAACCCCAAGAGCCTGCTGCTGGGCGCGGCGGCTCAGCTGGGTGTGTTTGTGGCGTTCCTGGGCGCCGTGATGCTCGGCTTCACCGGACCTCAGGCGGCGTCCATCGGCATAATCGGCGGCGCGGACGGGCCTACCGCCATCTACCTGACGACAAAGCTCGCGCCGGAGCTGCTCGGACCGATAGCTATCGCGGCGTATTCGTATATGGCGCTCATCCCGCTCATCCAGCCGCCGCTCATGAAGCTTCTGACGACGGATGAAATGCGCAGGGTGAAGATGGAGCAGACGCGCGAGGTCAGCAAGACGGAGAAGATCATCTTCCCGATAGTTGTGGCGACCTTCGTCATCCTCCTGCTTCCCTCGACCGCGCCGCTGGTGGGCTGCCTGATGCTGGGCAACCTCTTCCGCGAGACCGGCGTGACCGACCGCCTCTCCGACACGGCGCAGAACGCGCTGATGAATATCGTCACCATCTTCCTTGCGACCTCCGTCGGCGCGACGATGACGGGCGACAACTTCATCCAGCTTCAGACCATTTACATCATCATTCTCGGGCTTGTTGCGTTCTGCATCTCCACGGTCGGCGGGCTGCTGGGCGGCATCGCAATGTACTATGGCTCGGGCAAGAAGATAAACCCGCTGATCGGCTCTGCCGGCGTGTCCGCCGTGCCTATGGCGGCGCGCGTATCCCAGGATGTGGGGCGCAGGTACAACAAGACAAACTTCCTGCTCATGCACGCCATGGGCCCCAACGTTGCCGGCGTCATCGGCTCTGCGATCGCCGCAGGCTTCCTCCTCTCCGTCTTCGGCGGCTGAGAAGGATCCGGCTTTACATTCAAAAATCTCGCTTCCCGGCTGTGGGAAGCGAGATTTTCAATATCGTCAATATAGGAGAGGGCTACTTGTCCGCGCCTGTCTCTGCGGCGGGCGCATCGTCCTCGCCGCGCAGATCCTGCGGCAGGATGGCGGTGAGATCTTCTTTTGTTGGGGCGTCCATCTGCGCAACGCGGTTGGACTGACGGATGATCATGTCTTCAAAGCGGTTGCGCACGTCGCGCCCGTTGCCGAAGTTCCCGTCACGCTCGGCGTAGAGCCTGTCAAAGAGCTTCTTCGCCTCCTGCTCCGCCTCCGGCGTGAGAGTGTAGCTGTTTTTTCTGCACTGCGCGTGGAAAATCTCCATGAGCTGCTCGCCGTTATAGTCGGGAAAGAAGAAGCGTTTGTTGAAGCGCGACTCAAGCCCGGGGTTTGAGTTCATGAACTGCTCCATAGGCTCGGTATACCCCGCGACGACGACGATGAGATCGTCGCGGTGATCCTCCATCGCCTTGAGTATCGTCTCTATCGCTTCACGCCCGAAGTCGTTATCGCCGCCGGAGGAGAGCGAGTATGCCTCGTCTATGAACAGCACCCCGCCAAGGGCGGACTGTATGACCTCCTGCGTCTTGAGCGCGGTCTGCCCGACATAGCCCGCGACAAGCCCCGACCGGTCAACTTCGACGAGCTGACCTCGGCTGAGCACGCCGATGGAAGCGTACAGCCCGCTTATCAGGCGCGCGACCGTCGTTTTGCCTGTGCCGGGGTTGCCGAGGAACACCATGTGCAGGCTCATCGGGGGGACGGGCAGGTCGTTTTGCGCGCGGAGCCTGCGCACCTTGACAAGGTTGATGAGGCTTTTGACGTCCTTTTTCACATTCTCAAGCCCGACAAGGGCGTCAAGCTGCGCCATAAGCCCGTCAAAATCGGGCTTCTCCGTCTCGCCCTGCGCTGCCGGCGCTTCCTTTCCGCCGGAGGCGGTCTGCGGCGCGGCGTTCGGCGCGGCGGGGATATGCTTTTCAGTAAAGGGCGGCGCGCCGCTTGTGACATAGTCCATCGGATCAAGACCCTCCTGCCCGCGTCCGACGCCGCTGGCATCGCATATGGCGGAGAGCCGGTCTATGCCCTCGGTTATGTACTCCGCCTCGGCAAGCGTCACCTCATCGTCCGCCGCTGCAAGATAGAGCATTATGTTGGTGAACATGCGGATGAATGTGCGGGAGATCTGCGTGCCGCGTTTGGCGTCATCCTCGGCGAGAGTCCAGAAAAAGAGCGGCGGCATGAACTCGTCGCTGGCGCACACGGAGCTTGTCAGCCCCCAGAGCATCCAACCGGGGCGCGGCTGATTGCGGGAGTATATCTCGTTGGCGAGGTCGGCGTGGCGCTGGGTGATGCCGCTGCCGCGGCTCCACAGCTGCAATGCGCAGCTTGTCATGAAGCTGTCCAGCTCCCTGGCGAAGGCATAGCTGCCGGAACGGTAAAAGGCATCGGTGTTCGCGGAATATATTTTGTGGAAATCCTCCGGGGAACGGCTCCAGGTTGTCGGCATAACGGCATGTCTCCTTAGTGCCACGATTTGCAAAACCGTGCGTGCTCTTGTCAATCGTGGGTATATACTGCAACTATTATATTACAAAATCAGACCGGGTCAAGACAAAACATCACCCGGTCTGATCTTCCTGCATAATACCGGCTTACGGGCGGCGCCTGCCGTAGCGCACGGCGGCGCTCTTCGTCTCGCGGCGCGGCATGAGCTTTATCCCCTCGGGGATCCTGCCGCGCTCGCCGGAGACGCGCTTCCACACGGTCTCAAAGTCCGCAAGCTCTTTTTTATAGTCGCGTTCCATTGAAAACACCTCGTATCCTCGCCGTATTCTATGCCGGGGGTTGAAAAGATGTGAAAACTGTGCGATAATACCAGTACAGACTACTCTATAAAATGCAGACAGCGACGCTGCGGAGGGACGGATCATGCCCAGATTCTTTATGGCGGGAACAAATATACTCGGCGGTATGGCAATAATGCGCGGGCGGGACGCGGAGCATGTGCACGTGCTGCGTATGCGCCCGGGCGAGGATATGATAATCTGCGACGGTCAGGGGACGGACTATAAATGCCGCCTTGTCAGGGCGGACAAGGAGCAGGTGGAGGCGGAGGTCATAGAGGTCGTGCGCTGCCCGGCAGAGCCGAACATCAAGGTGACGGTGCTTTGCGGGCTGCCCAAAGGCGACAAGACCGATTATATCATCCAGAAGTGCGTCGAGGCAGGTGCGTATGAGATACTGTTTTTCTCCTCCTCCCGCTGCATCGCAAAGCTCGGCAACGAGGAAAAGAAGCTGGAGCGCTGGCAGCGTATTGCCGAGGAGGCGGCAAAGCAGTCCGGGCGCGGCATTATCCCGCAGGTCGGCTGGGCGGGCGAGCTGGCGGACGCTTTCGACACGGCGGTGAAAAAGGACGTGGGGCTCTTCATGTACGAGACGGGGGAGCGCGAGGCGCTGAACGACGTGCTTGAGGCGAACAGGACCGCCGGAACTGCCGCGATAATTACAGGTCCGGAGGGCGGCTTTGCGCCGTTCGAGGCAGAACTGGCAAAGATAGTGGGGATGCACATCTGCTCCATGGGCGAGCGTATACTCCGCTGCGAGACTGCGCCGGTCGTGGCGCTGACGGCGGCGATGTACGCAACGGGAAATCTGGCGTGAGCGACCGGCGCAGATACACGGCAGCAAAGATGGACGATTGTTTCGGAACCTGAGACTTTTGCGAGCGATTACCACAATGCCCTGGAAAATATTGCAGGGCTTCACATAATTGCTTTGAATGATGGAACAGGCGAGATAGTGTTTCAATGCACAAAAGACGATGGAAGCACTGCACAATATATCCTTGCTCTTTCTATCTCACGGCATCAGAAAACCCATCTCCAAATTGATTCAGTTTCCTTCAAAGAGCGCGCGTAACGATTCCGGTTTTACTGTCTGCGGCAGCCTTTCAACAGGCTGCCGCATTTTTTGGAAGTTGAAGCAAGCGCGTACCTATTTCATTACCTTTTCCAGCAAGGATTGATAGCTATCCACCACATCATAAACCACATTTCCGTTGCTGATTGCTTTGAAATGCTCTCTTGCACAGTGGATTTTGGATTCCTCAATGAGCCGGAGCTGCATAGAGGACATAGAGCCTTTTGTCTCGGCAACAAAGTAAATATGCTTGACGGTACCTTCATAGAAAGCAATCGCCCAGTCCGGGTTATAATGTCCAACCGGTGTTGCGATATAGAAGCTGTCCGGCAGCTTCACATAAACCGCAACGTCTGTGTTGGTGTCCAGATCGGTCGCAAAATCGCGCTCGTTTGTGGAATCATACACGATATGATCATACAGATGCCGCTGTGCTTTCATCGCATTCGTTCCGAGCTTACCCTTGATGGTCGGTTCGGTAAAGATGTCCGTGTCGTAATGTTCATCCAGCACATTGTAGGTGATGTGCTGAATGATTGCAGTTGCTTTTTCATCATTGATCAAGGCGGCTGCTTTGATAATGAACTCTTCCGGATTGAATTTGAACTGCTCAAAAACGGATTTCTCAATGCCGGTCAGAATTGCAACAACTGCTTTTCGTGTCAAACCGGTTTCTCCGACCAGCTTGCCGATCAGATCATACTTCACGCTGCTGTTGGCGCGGATTTGCTTGCTGCTGTCATAAGTAGATGACTTTGACTTTGAGAATGC
>DJEW01000040.1:0-1405 GCA_002431965.1 Clostridiales bacterium UBA5888 | reverse complement strand
CTTCCGTCAAGAAGCGAGTCCTTTGACTTGATTTCATCCATTGCGCCGGTTTCAACTTTGAAGAAGATTTTCGGCACATGAAGATTCCGGTTGATAGAAGCAATCGCCTTATTTACAAGCTCGTCGGTGTCAAAATCAACTACATACACGGATTTCGGGCTAATGCGCTTCCAGAGAGACTTAAACTCCGGCATTGCGAGCTTGTCGGGATCAACTTGCAGCTCGACGTTCTTGTCGCGAGCATTTTCCGGCTGCATAGCGCGGCTGTCATAGACGGAATCAAGAATATTGATCACAGAATCGCGGCTGTCCGCCACTTCCTCCGCAACTTGAATCGCACCATTTGCTTTGTCGGCATAATACTTGTCGGTCAGTACGCCGCGCTTGACATAGCCGTTGGAGATCAAATCCTCAAAGATCGCCTGCGCCGTATCGCCGTCCACAACCTGTTCGTTACCTCTGGCATCCACAATGACCTTGCCCTTGAAGAGATCGGCAGTAACAGACACGGGGCGTCCTGCAACCGCATCGGCAAGCTCGCTCTGTAAGCCTTTTGCAAAGCTGTCATAGCTCTCACTGGCAATAACGGTCAGCACATTGATAGAATGAACATCGTTGCCGAGAACGTTGGCATCCATGCGCTCGCCGTCTTGATTGACGCAAAGGCGCAATCCGCGACCGACTTCCTGACGTTTGCGAACCTCGCTGCTGCTCTGTTTCAGCGTGCAAATCTGGAACACGTTCGGGTTATCCCAGCCTTCACGCAGCGCAGAGTGCGAGAAAATGAAACGTACTGGGGACTTTTTCGGATCACGATCCAGAAGCAGCTCCTTGTTCTTCATGATCAGGTCATAGGCGTCAATATCGTCGGAGGTGCCTTCCTTTTTGTCGGAGAGCTTGCTGTCGGTCATCTTGCCTTTTTTATCAACGGAAAAGTAACCGGCATGGGTGTCATGGGCGGAAATCGCGTCCAGATACCTTATGTAGTCCTCGTCTCCGATTTCCCGTTGCATGGAGCTGAGAATATCGTTGTACTCTTCTTCGAACATATCCGCATAGATGCCGTTGAACGGATGCCCAGCCTCATCATACTGCTTGTACTTCGCAACCTCGTCAATAAAGAACAGGGACAGGACTTTGATGCCCTTATGGAAAAGCTGACGCTCCCGCTCCAAGTGGGAAAGAATCGTTTCGCGGATCTGAATGCGGCGAAGCTGGTCTTCACTGACCTTGCCGATCACATCTCCGGCAAAGATTTTGATACCATTCAGGAACTCTACGGAGTTATCACGTCCGTCGATAGCCTTGACCACAAAGCCGACCTTGTACTCATCCAAATTTCCGGAATTGTCATAGAGATTGTAACCGATACCGACCGTGGCGGTTTTCTTGCGAATACCGGACG
>DJEW01000009.1 GCA_002431965.1 Clostridiales bacterium UBA5888 | reverse complement strand
AGAAGGGCATGAGCAAGAAGTAATTCCGGCAGCACTGCCCGGCGTATGCCGCGGCGGCACAGCCCCTAACGGGCGAGGGCGGCGTATGCGCCGTCCGCGTCAGCCAATACGAAAGGAGCGCAACCAATAATATGTGGAAATTCATCAAGAAGCTTTTTTCAGTGATTATCACGGTCGTTGCCGTTCTGTTTGTCGTGTACTTCTGGAACCTTGATCAAAAGGTTCTCGGCTGGGCATACAAGCAGGTCAACACCATGTTTGACCGCAAGAAGGTTGACCTGGTATTCTGATTTATGGAGCTTTATAATCATCTTATAAACGATACCCGCAATATGCTCAAAGGCTCGCCGAAGGTGTGGAACTACAGCGAGAGCGCAAAGTGGAACGACCTTGGCTCGAGCGAGCTGGTGCTACAGAAGGATGCGGCGTATGAGCTTGGCGCACAGGGTCACGGCTCGGCAAACTATGTGCTCTTCACCTCCAGCAGTGAGCTTGTGAACGAGGACAAGGTAATGCTCTTCGGGCGCGATATGGGCGAGATAAAGGGCGACTGCGACTTTGCACGCATCGTGCTTCTGCGCATCGGCGTCATGGACGACGATGATGAGAAGGTCTACCGTATGCTCAAGGATATTGAGTTTGCCAAGTACCATGTTTATCCCGAGGGGTACATGGTGCGTATGTCGCCCGAGTCGTTCCGCGAGCAGATCCGCGTCAGCAAGACTGCACTGAAAAAGGGCATAAGCTTCAAAAACGTCGGAATGAACTACATTTCCGAATATAAAAAGGACGCCAATGTTCTCAATGCCACCGTCATTTTCATCACCGACCCAGGCTTTGACTATGACGCGCTTAAGAATATGGCAAAGAAATCCGCCGACATTACCGGCACGCTCACGCATATTCTTGAAGGTTTGCCCACCGATTGCTCCGTGTGCGCCCTCAAGGACGTGTGCGAGGAGGTCGAGGGCATGAAGGAGCTGCACTTCGGCGTCGGCTCCAAGGGCACAGACCACCACTGATATATGAAAAATCCCCGTCGTGAGACGGGGATTTTTCAGTCTGTCAGGTAATTTACACGTATGACCGGTCTATTGTCACGACTGCGTAGTGATTCTCCCATGTGGAGTGTATAAGATCGCGTATCTTTGCTGCCAGCTCATCATCCGTCATTTTAAAGTCAATGGGTGCGACGGCGTCGAAGATGAGGTTTGTGTGCGTCGTGCCGGGCACCATGCGGAAGTCATGCACGGTTATATCCGGCGATATGTGCGTTTGCAGCAGCTCCGTCACGGCGCGGCGGTGCCGCGATACCTCGGTATCGTCCGCCTCAATGGGATCCATATGTATCGTCGCCACACAGCCCAGCTCTTCTTTCAGCTCGCGCTCCGCGCGGTCAATCGCGTCGTGCAGCGCAAAGATGTTCCCGCTGCCGTCCACCTCCGCGTGCAGCGATACAACCAGCCGCCCCGGACCGTAGTCATGCACAATGAGATCGTGCAGCCCGAGCACCTCCGGGTGGGAGAGAACTATTTTGCGTATGCGCTCGACAAGCTCTGCATCCGGAGCCTTTCCCAGCAGGGGAGAGATGGTGTCACGCGCCGCGCCGAAGCCGGTCAGCAGAATAAACACGGCGACGACAAGCCCTGCCCAGCCGTCGATATTCACGTTGAAAATATAACTCACCGCCATCGACAGCAGCACCACCAGCGTTGATACTGAGTCCGACAGGGCGTCAGCTGCCGTCGCCTGCATCGCGGCGGAGTTTATCTTTTTGCCGACTGCGCGGTTGTATGCGCACATGTATACCTTGGCGAGGATGGAAACGAAAAGTATCGCCGCGGGCAGTAAGCCCGCCTGCACCGGCGTGGGGGTCATTATCTTCTCCAATGAGCTTTTGCCAAGCTCAAAGCCCATTACGACTATAAGCGCAGACAGCCCCAGACCCGCGAGGTATTCTGCACGCCCGTGACCGAACGGATGCTCCGGGTCGGGCTTTTTGCCGGCGATCGCAAAGCCCAGCAGCGTGATAACGGACGAACCCGCGTCAGAGAGATTGTTGAAGGCGTCCGCCATGATGGCAACGGAGCCGGAAATGCTGCCAGCGAAGTACTTCCCTGCGAAGAGCAGCACATTGATAAATACGCCGTACACGCTGCACAGTACGCCGTATGCGCGGCGCACCGCCGCATCGCGGACATTTTCCCTGTTGCGTATAAAAAGCCGTGCCAATAGTTTGAGCATAATGCAAAGCCTCCCTGCGGCAGCGCCGCGTCAAAAATCGAGCCGGGTCACGTCAAAATATTTTTCCGCAAAGTCTACGCGCTCCACGCGGAATTCCCGCCCGCGCAGATAGTTTAGCACGCCTGCGTCCGTCGGGAATGAGAACACAAGGCGGTAGGAATACAGTGCCTGCCCCTTTTCGCCGAAATCGCGGTTGAAGCTTTCACGCCCGTACTTCCCGTCGCCCAGAAGTGGGCAGCCCAAATGCGCCATCTGCGCGCGTATCTGGTGTGTGCGCCCTGTAAGCAGGCGGCACTCCACGAGCGACAGCCGCCCCTTTGAGCAGAGTGTGCGGTACTCCGTCACGGCGGTCTTAGCCCCCGGCTCGGGTCTGGTCTTCACGTAGACCTGATTTTTCGCCGCGTCCTTGAAAAGAAAATTCTCCAGCCTGCCCTCAGGCGGCTTCGGTCTGCCGGAAACGGCGCATAGATAGTATTTCTCAATCTCACGGTCACGGATCTTGTCGTTGAGAATACGCAGCGCTTCCGCGTTCTTCGCGGCAATGACGATGCCGCCCGTGTTGCGGTCAATGCGGTTGCACAGCGCCGGTGCAAAGGAATTCTCCTCACGCGGGCGCCATTCGCCCTTCTGTGCCATATAGGCTTGAATATTGGCGATAAGGGTGTTATAATCCCATACGCCCGCACTGTGGCACAGCACGCCCGGCTTTTTGTCGGCGAGGAGAATGTTTTCATCCTCATATACTATGTCAAGCTTCGGCGTTCCGACCTTGAGATATGAATTTTCCTCGCGCGGTTTCTCAAAGAATTCATCATTGATGTAAAGCTGCAATACATCGCCCACGGCGAGGCGCGTGTCGCGCTTTGCGCCCTTGCCGTTCAGCTTTATGCGCTTGAGACGTATATATTTTTGCAGCAGCGACTCCGGCAGCAGCGGCACAGCCTTGCCCACAAAGCGGTCAAGCCGCTGATTGGCGTCATTTTGCTTTACTGTTATCTCTTTCATGGCAGTCAAATCCAAATCAAGTGAAGTTTTCGCGTTATTCTGATTATACTATATAAAATTTATGTTGACAAGCCTTGTCAAACAAACTATAATATTAAGGCTGATGTCAGCGGATAAATGGCAAGAGGTGCAATATGCGGCTCAACCTGAGAGACATAATAGAGATACCCGGCGCTTCGCTCCCGTTCGAGTGTGAGCTTGGTACGGACGGTCTTGACTTCCCCTCGGTCGAGCGGTACACGGCGCTTCCCCATGCCGAGGGCAGAGTGACAAACGAAGCCGGCGTGCTCCATCTCACGGGCGCGCTCACGGCGGATATGCTCTGCATCTGCGACCGCTGCGGCAGCGAGTTTCCAAGCACCAAGGTCACGGAGCTGGACGCCACCATCGTGGAGGAGGACACCGGAGTAAATCCGGAGCTGTTCGTGATGGAAGGCGATGAGATCGATCTTGACGAGATCCTCTCCACGCTTTTCATCCTCGACATGGAGACGAAGTTCCTGTGCTCGCCGGACTGCAAGGGCTTATGCCCGACCTGCGGCAAGAATCTCAACCTTGGTCCCTGCACGTGCAGGAAATCACTTGATCCAAGATTTGCTGTGCTTGAGCAGCTTTTGGATAAAGAATAAAAAACAGTGCTGCTCATAAACAGCCGGTAATCAGGAGGTGTCAACATGGCAGTCCCTAAAGGAAAAGTATCACGTCAGAGACGTGACAAGAGGCGTTCTTCCGTCTGGAAGCTGGAAGCTCCCGCAATCGTCAAGTGCCCCAACTGCGGTGCATTCTGTATGCCCCATCGTGCTTGCAAGGCTTGTGGACAGTACAATGGCCGTCAGGTCATCAGCGTCGAGGAGAGCAAGTAAAAAAGCTTTAGGAGGAGAGGAAAAATGCCTTTCCTCCTTTTGCGTATGTGCAGCCATACGCTTCATATACGCAAAAGGAATACTGCAATATGGAAAATATCATAAAGTCGGTGGATGAGAGAAGCCCGCTGCACGCGCACGCGTGCCCCGGCGACCGTCTCGTCTCGATAAACGGCAACAGAATACTGGATGTGCTGGACTATAAATACTTCGCGTATGACCCGCGTCTCACCGTTGTGCTGGAGAGCCCGGACGGCGCGCGGCGCGAGGTGCATATACGCAAGCAGGAGGGCGGAGACCTCGGCGTGGATTTTGAGAGCTATCTGATGGATAATCCACGCTCGTGCGCGAATAACTGCGTGTTCTGTTTTATCGACCAGCTGCCGAAGGGCATGCGCAAGACGATGTATTTTAAGGATGATGACGCGCGCCTGAGCTTTCTTCTGGGCAACTACATCACGCTCACAAACCTTTCCCCGAGGGAGATCGAGCGCATAATCGCCCTGCACGTCAGCCCCATCAACGTTTCCGTACACACCACAAACCCCGAGCTTCGCTGCCGCATGCTTAAAAACAAGCGCGCGGGGGAGACTATCGATACCATGCGGCGCTTTGCGGCGGCAGGCATTGTCATGAACTGCCAGATAGTCTGCTGTCCGGGGCTGAACGACGGCGCGGAGCTTGAGCGCACCATGCGCGATCTGTCGGATATGTACCCCGGTGTGCACAGCGTGTCCATTGTGCCCGTGGGGCTGACCAAATTCCGCGATGGGCTTTACCCGCTCACGCCTTTCACGAAAGAGCATGCCGCCGAGACAATAGATCAGATCACCGCCTTTGGCAACGAGTGTGTGAAACGCTATGGAACGCGCATCTTCTTCTGCGGGGATGAGCTTTATATCAAGGCGGGTTACGATATTCCTGACGATGAGTTTTATGAGGAATACACCCAGCTTGAAAACGGCGTTGGCATGATACGGCTGATGCACACGGAGTTTCGCTCTGCGCTGTCTTTGTCGGATGAGCCGGACTATGTGCCTTTTTCCATCGCAACGGGCACGTCCGTTGCACCGTATTTTGAGCGCCTTGTCGCCATGGCAAAGCATCGTTACCCCGGACTTGAGGGTCATATCTACGCCATAGAGAACGACTTTTTCGGGCACAGCATAAACGTAACCGGGCTTATCACCGGCGGCGATCTTATCCGTCAGCTCAAGGGCAAGGATCTGGGTGCGCGGCTGCTTATCTCGCAGAATATGCTGCGCCGCCAGGAGATGGATTTTCTGGATGACGTCACGCTTGAGCAGGCGATGGACGCTCTCGGCGTGCCAATCTATCCCATCGAGCAGGACGGCTTCGGGCTGTGGGACGCGATGAGCGGCATTCTCCCGGAGGTAAAGCTGCCCGACCGCGGCGGCGAGCAGACGGAATACTATAAATACAATCAGAACTGACAACAACGATAAGGAGGGAAACATATTGGCAAAACCTCTTGTAGCCATAGTTGGACGCCCGAACGTGGGCAAATCCATGCTCTTCAACAGGCTCGTCGGACAGCGGCTGAGCATTGTTGAGGACACCCCCGGCGTCACGCGCGACCGGCTGTATGCCGAGGCGGAGTGGTGCGGGCGCAAATTCAACATTGTCGATACCGGCGGCATTGAGCCGACGACCGACAGCGAGATATTGCTTTTCATGCGCGAGCAGGCGCAGATCGCCATAAACGCGGCAGATGTTATCATTCTCGTGACGGATATACGCACCGGCGTTACCGCAGCGGACAAGGACGTGGCGAATATGCTGCTGCGCTCGAAAAAGCCCGTTGTGCTCGCTGTGAACAAGGCGGACTCCACCGGCGCGACCGACCCTGCCATATATGAATTCTACGCCCTTGGTCTCGGCGATCCGATCGCCGTCTCCGCCGTGCACGGGCACGGCACCGGCGATCTCCTGGACGCCTGTGTTGCGCACTTTCCGCCGCAGGACGGGGAGGATGAGGAGGACGACAGCATCAAGGTCGCCGTCATCGGCAAGCCGAACGTGGGCAAATCCTCGCTTGTAAACCGTGTGCTCGGCGAAAAGCGCGTCATTGTCAGCGACGTTGCCGGCACTACGCGCGACGCTGTGGACACCGCGCTTGAAAATAAATACGGCAAATATGTTTTCATTGACACCGCCGGCATCCGCCGCAAGTCCCGCGTGGACGAGCGTGTGGAGAGGTTTTCGGTCATGCGCGCCCAGCTTGCCATTGAACGGGCAGACGTCTGCCTCATCATGATCGACGCGCGCGACGGCGTGACCGAGCAGGACACGAAGATAGCAGGGCTTGCGCATGAGGCAGGAAAGGCCAGCATCATCGTCGTCAACAAATGGGATCTTGTCGATAAAGAGACGGGCACGATGGAGAAAATGCGCAAGGACATCATGCGCGATCTCAGCTTCATGAGCTACGCCCCCATCATCTTCATCTCCGCCCTGACCGGGCAGCGTATTGACAGAATATTCGAGCTTATCAACTTCGTCAACGACCAGAGTAATATGCGCATAACCACTGGCATGCTCAACAACGTCCTTGCCGACGCGCAGGCGCGCGTCCAGCCGCCAACGGACAAGGGACGCAGACTGAAAATATACTATATGACCCAAACCGGCATCAAGCCGCCCTGCTTTGTCATTTTCTGCAACTCAAGAGAGCTGTTCCACTTCTCGTATCAGCGTTACATCGAAAACCAGATACGCGCCGTGTTCGGGCTTGAAGGGACGCCCATACGCATCGTTATTCGGCAGAAAGGCGACAAAGAATGATTCTTTACTGGTTTTTGCTGCTGCTTATTGCTGTTGTGGCATATGGCATCGGCAGCATGAGCACGATGGTTATCGCCTCAAACTATGTTTTCCGCACGAGCCTTCGCGCCCTTGGGCGCGGCAACGTGTGGCTGTCAAACTTCCGGCGTATATACGGCATGTGGGGCTGGGTGCGGCTGCTGCTGGTGGAGCTTATAAAGGACTCGCTGCCGATACTCTTCGGCTCGCTGCTGCTGGGCTTCAAGGGGCATGCGGACGTGGGTCGTGCGTTTGCCGGCATGTGCGTTGTTCTTGGGCGGCTCTATCCGCTTTTCTATGATTTCAAGGGCAGCCACGCAACTATCTGCCTTGCGGTGCTTGGGCTGTGGGTCGCGCCGTCCGTCGGCATCGCCACGGCGGTGACAGCCCTTGGTGCAGTGCTCATCACGAAATATGTATCCCTCGGCACGCTTATTGCCGCACTCATTTATGTTGCGGTGACGGTGCTCATGGTTGATAACGACCTCTGCACCAAAATTATGCTGATTGCGGCGGGGCTTGTTTTCTTCAGGCATATCCCGGCTATCGCGCGTCTGGCGGGCGGACGTGAGGAAAAACTGAGCTTTAAAGAGGACATTACCTATAAGCTCGACGAGAAATTCTGAAAATATGGCTTATAATATTCACCGGCGACATTTTGCCGGTGAATTGTACCATTGACAATTTTAAGCACATAATTTATTTTATATAGGGCAGCACCGCATAATGCGGCAAGAACAACTTTTCCGTAAGATGCCGCAGACATATTGCGGGCGCTGCCATAGGAGAATGACACGATGGGTTTTGCTGAACTGTTCCTGATCGCCGTTGGGCTGAGCATGGATGCGTTTGCCGTGTCCGTGTGCAAGGGACTGAGCGTGCAGAAGCTTGAGAAGAAGCATATGGCGCTCGTCGGGCTCTACTTCGGCGGCTTCCAGTTTCTTATGCCGGTGCTGGGCTATCTGCTTGGCGCACGGTTTGAAAGCGTAATCACGAGCATTGATCACTGGATCGCGTTTGCGCTGCTGCTTGTTATTGGCGGCAACATGATCAGGGAATCGTTCGGCGAGGCGGAAAAGCTCAACGACGACTTCGGCTTCAAAACTATGCTGATGCTCGCCGTAGCGACAAGCATCGACGCGCTTGCAGTGGGCATCACGTTTGCTTTTCTGCAGGTGCGCATTGTTCCTGCCGCACTGCTTATCGGCGTGACGACATTCTGCCTGTCCTCACTCGGCATATACATCGGCAACCGCTTCGGCGCACGCTACAAATCCCGTGCGGAGCTTGCAGGGGGCGTCATCCTCATACTCATTGGCGCCAAGATACTCCTGGAGCATCTTGGCGTTATCAACTTCTGATACAACCGGTACATAGGTGAGGCGTTTGGAAACAAAGGCAAAAAAGAAAATACTCGCCGCCGTTCTTGCGCTGCTGGCGGCTCTGCTTCTGGCAGCGGGGGCGTATGCCGCGTGGCGCGCGGTAAGCTTTGCTCATGAGGTGCGCGCGCTCATGGAGAGCGCAGGGCTTGGGAGCACTGCCGCCGACGTGCGGGAGCGGATTCACGTTCTGTCGCTGCGCCGCGCGCTCACGCGGGAGCAGACCGTTCATGACACGCGCCTCGCGGCGCTTCATGAGCGCACGGAGGAGTTCACCTCATCGCTTTTGATCCTCGTCAACCCCTGGAATGAAGTGCCGGACGGTTATTCCGTCCAGCTTGATACCGTGGAGGGCTATCTTGTTGACCGGCGCTGTGCAAGGGCGCTGACGGAGATGCTTGCCGATTGCCGTGCGGCGGGGTACAAGCCGATCATCTGCTCGGCATACCGCACGCAGGAGTATCAGGAAATGCTTTACCGCAACAAAATCCTCCGCCTTCTTGCGGAGGGTGTGCCGAATGCGGACGCTCCCGCCATCGCGGCGCAGTCCGTTGCCCTGCCCGGCACGAGCGAGCACCAGCTCGGTCTCGCGCTCGACATCATCAGCGAGACGTACACTAATCTCGACCAGTGGCAGGAGCGCACCGAGGTGCAGCAGTGGCTTATGGCAAACTGCTGGCGCTATGGCTTCATCCTGCGCTATCCAAACGGATCGAGCGAAACCACCGGAATCATCTACGAACCGTGGCACTACCGCTATGTCGGCGCAGAGACGGCAAAAGCAGTGACAGATTCAGGTCTGGTGTTTGAGGACTATCTCAAAACACTTGAAAGTGAATAATGCCACAGCAGCCCCCGCCGGATTCATCCAGCGGTGGCTGCCGTACTTTTCAGAGCTTCATTGAGAAAAGAACTGAGAGTAGAAGTCATAGCCGATTATGCGCTCCACGCCGTAGTAGCGTGCGAGGTAATCGTTGACCCAATCGATGGTTGATGGGAAGATCATATCGTGCGCAACACTGTACTTTGTCGCGCCGTAAAGCATGGGCAGCGTGACTTCGGCTTCACCGTTGACGCGCGCTTCAACGAGCGTGCTCTCATTTGCTTTGAACTGTGCATAGGTGGAGACAATATCGGCAGAACCGAGAACGGCGCAATATATGCACACAGCGCCCAGCAGCGCTGCGGCACAGCGCATCGCAAGCCGGTATCCGCCGCGAGCAAGCTCGGCGAGCAGCAGCCCGTCTGCAAGCATAATAAAGACGGCGGCGGGGGCGGCGCAGCGCTCGGGATATATCCTGGCAAGAAGCATCACACCGTTTGCACATAGAAAGCCGAGGAAAAACACGCTTGCAGGAATAAGCAGATTTTTGTCTGTATGCCGGGCACAGCATAGAACAAAGCTGACAATAAACACGGCAATGAGCAGTGCAAAAAAGCGGAAATACTGCATCATATTCACAAAGCTGCCGAAAACATTGACAAGGCTGGAGGCAGCGCTTTTCACACCTATTTCAGCCGGACGGGTTGCCATAAATAAAAGCCCGGCAAAGGAGAAGAAAGCGGCGGCGATGTATTCCCATGTGACACGGCGCTTGGCGTAAAAGCGCGTCAGAAGCATGAAGACAACGACAAGGAGAAACGATGCAGAGGACATCGTTTCCTGAAATGCTCCGCAAATAAAGGCGAACACGATGAATGCGAGCTTACCGGGAAGCCCGGCGAGAT
The DNA here is from genome assembly GCA_002431965.1 of Clostridiales bacterium UBA5888. Lineage (GTDB taxonomy): Bacteria > Bacillota > Clostridia > Oscillospirales > Oscillospiraceae > Limivicinus. The sequence continues at coordinate 12,961 of DJEW01000009.1, read as the reverse complement.
GCTCTCCGCTGCAATATAGCCGAAAATACGGGAAAATGAACAGCAGATTGAAAACTATCGCCCATAGATAGTTTATAGAGCCGTCCAGCCACAGGCATACCTCGCCAAAAGCGGGCATAAACACGAAGACGGCGCAGAATGTCAGAAGAATGGGCAGCGCCCCTGAGGCAGCCTTGCTGCCAAAAGCATAGCGTTCCATGAGCAGGATAAGCAGCATGAACATTCCGGCATTTATAAAGTTGAACACCGGCTTTGGCAGCAGTTCAAAAAGCTGCACAAGACTGTGCGCGGCAAGGCGACCGTTGAGAAGCCGGGCATGCGCCGCCATGGACGGTATAATATCGGCAATGTGAGTCAGCGGCTCGGAGTTGTCAAACCGGAAATGATACACAAAGTCGTCCGCCTGATATGGCGTGAAACAGTTGAGTATAAAAAGAAAAGCGAATATGAGCGCCGATACAATGACGACGGCTTTGCGTGAAGATAAAAGCTTCATATGCTGCTGTCTGCCTCCTCAGTTTCCGAACACCCAGAGATGCGTTACACCGAACGCCTCGCGGATGAAAAAATTCAGCGCCAGCAGGGGATTGCCCGGGGCGCAGGAGTAGCCTGCCGCTTCAACGCCAAGACGCTTTGCCATGGACTTGGCGCGGAAAAGATGATAGGAGCTTGAAATAATGGTGACGTTGCCGTCCGGCTCGCCGCCGAGAGAACGGATAATGTCAAACGAGTATTCAAGATTTTCCATGGTGGACTCTGCTTTGTCCTCCATATAGATGCGCGCAGGGTCGATGCCCGCTTCAACGAGCCAGTCGCGCATGCACTGCGCCTCAGTCACATCTTCGCCGTCGCCCTGCCCGCCGGAGACAACGGCAATGCATTCAGGGTCATCCGTCATCAGCTGCCTTGCCCCGCACAGGCGGTAGTAGAGAGAGGGGGTGGGCTGCCGCCCCTTGACCTGCGCGCCGAGCACGACTATATACTGCCGCTGCGCGTCCGTGTCCGTGCGGGCGGAGAGAATTATGGGTATCTCCACGGCGCAGAAGTAGAAAAGACCGATGCTTACCAGCACCGCCGCCGCGCGCCAGAGCGCGGCAGGCGCAAAGCGGTGCAGGACAATCAGTGCCGCAATGAACGCGAGCGTGTGCGCAATGTATGAATACCCCTGAAGCGCAAAGCGGAAGACCGCCGCCGCGGCAAGAAGACACACGGTGACCAACATCCATGTTTCAAAATGAACCCTGTTCATGAATTCAACTCCTCCCATTTTTCATAGAGGGATAAAAGCTCGTTGTCCAGCGCTTTTTTCTGTGCGTCCAGCTCCATGAGCTTTTGGTAATCCGTTGCGTGCTCTTCGCAGAGCCTGTCTATCTCCGCCGCGCTGGATTCAAGCCTGGCGATCTCACGCTCTAGCTTGGCGATTGCCCTGTCGCGGTTTGGAGAGGCGGGCTTTTTCGCCTGCTCGGTTTTGACGGCGCTCTTTTTGACATTGTTCCGCCCGTTCTGCTCGAAAACCGCCTGGCGCTCACGCCACCGGCAGTAATCGCCATACCCGCCGCGAAAGTCTGTGATCCTCCCATCGGCGAGCGCCCATATGCGCGTGGCGAATTTTTCGATAAAATACCTGTCGTGCGATACAAACAGCAGCGTCTGCTCATAATCTGACAGCGCGTCCTCCATCCATTCGCGGCTGGCGATATCCAGATGGTTGGTCGGCTCGTCGAGGATGAGAAAGTTGACGTCCCCGCCCATGAGCATGCATAGCTTCAACCGGCTTTTCTCGCCGCCGGAAAGCGTTCCCACCGGAGTGAATACGCTCTCTCCGCGAAAGCCGAACGCAGCGAGGCGGTCGCGCGCCTCCTGCGGCTGACAGCGGCAGTCGTAGAGCATTGTGTCCAGCGCGGTGCGGTTTTCGTCGGAAAAGGTCACGATCTGCGGCAAATACGCCGTGCGCACCGCAGGTCCGAGCGAGAGATACCCCGTGTCGGGCTTTTCCTCGCCCATGATCAGCTTGACGAGCGTGGATTTGCCTGTGCCGTTGTCGCCGATGAGCGCGATGCGCTCTCCGCCCTCAACAAGGAGATCGACCCCGGAGAAAAGCGTCCTCTCGCCGAAGCGCTTTGACACGTTGTCCGCAACAAGCACCTCGTCCCCCGAAAACTCGCGTTCCCTGAATTTTACGCTCAGCTTTTTACGCTCCGTGGGCTTCTCGCTCTGAGAAAGCTTTTCAATGCGCTTTTCCATTGAGAACGCGCGCTTATGCAGCTTGTCCGCGCCCATGAACGCCCACAAGTGCATTTGCTCCGCCGCGCGGGTGAGCTGCTCTATCTTCGCCTGATCTTTTTCGTATTTTTTCAGCTTCTCGTCAAAACGGCGCTGCCGTTCCTCAACATAGAAGCTGTAGTTTCCGCTGTAAAACTCCGCCTTGCCGTCGGATATTTCTATGCAGCGCTGCACAACGCGGTCAAGAAACCATCGGTCGTGGCTTATTGCGAGCACCGTGCCGTGAAAATGCAGCAGATAATCCTCCAGCCACTCTGTAGCGTGCAGGTCGAGATGGTTGGTCGGCTCATCGAGCAGCAGTATGTCCGTGTCCTCAAGAATGAGCCGCGCGAGATTTACGCGCGTCTTCTCCCCGCCGGAGAGCGACGCAAACGGCTGCTCGCGCATTGCGCGCGGAATGTCCAGCCCGTTTGCCACGCGATTGCGGTCAACGTCCATGTCGTATCCGCCCAGACGGCGGAAATCCTCGCTCAGACGGTCGTACTCCGCCAGCAGCGCGGCGGAGCTGTCATGCTCCATCGCGCGCGTCAGCTCGTCGATGCGGCGGGAGATGGCGTAAAGCCGCCGGTGCGCGTCGCGCAGCACATCCTCCACCGTCCACCCGTCCGGGTAGACCGGTATCTGCGATATAAGCCCCAGGCGCTTTCCGGGCGCGATCATCACCTCACCCTCGTCATAGTCCAGTTCGCCCGTGAGTATGCGGAAAAGCGTCGTCTTGCCGCAGCCGTTGTGCCCCAGTATGCCGACGCGCTCCCCGGAATTGACCGAAAAGCTCAGCCCGTCCAATATGTTTTTGCCTATCTCGAAGGATTTGACCAGCGAGCTGACGGAAATATCTATCATAGTGAATTATTGCTCCTTGAAATAATCCTGTAAAAACTGATTTGTAACCGTGCCCGCCATCGCAAGCCCGCCGCCGCCGCGCTCCACCATCGTCACGAACGCATACGGATGCTCCTCATCGTCGAGAAAGCCCACAAACCAGGCGTTCGACGTGCCGTCGCCGACCTCTGCCGTGCCTGTCTTGGCGCAGATGCTTAGCCCGGGAAAGTTATGTTCCGCATCGTAGGCGGTGACGGCGTTGTAGCTCATCATCTGCCGAAGGCGCGATGCGGTCGCACCGTCCATATACCGCTCGGAAACGGGCTGAGTACCGTCGTTTATGAGCTTTGGCTCAATGAGCACGCCGCCGTTTGCCACGGCGCACACGAAGCGCAGCATCGAATATGGGCACACAAGATCTGTTGACTGCCCGATACCCGACCAGCCGATCTCCGGGTCGCCCACAAACTCTGTGGGATAGCTGCCCGCGGCTGTCGTTATACCGTCAAGGCTCTGCCGGTCAAGAAAACCGTATGTGCGCACGTAGTCTACCATCGTGTCCTGACCCAGCCGCACGGCGAGAGAAGCGAATGTGCAGTTGCAGGAATTTGCGAGCGCCTGTTCAAAATTCTGCTGCCCGTGCGGAGTTTTGCACGTCACGGGTACGCCCGCGATCTCTATCCGCCCCTCGCAGTAGAAGCTCTCGTCAAATAGACCGGGGATGTTCTCTATCGCGGCGGCGGAGGTCACAAGCTTGAAAACCGACCCCGGCGTGAACGCCGCCGAGAGGCAGCGGTTGATGTATGCGCCCTCTGCCGGCTCAACGTCTGGTTCAAGCGGGTCTACCGACGGCGTGGACACCATGCCGAGAAGCTCGCCTGTGCGGTAGTTGCAGACAAGCACTGCGGCATTGTATGTTTCGCGCGGCGTGGTGATCTCGCTGCCGTCCTCGGCATATACCGGTTCTGCGTCCTCGTCCGCCGGCTTATAGAGACGGCACAGGCGGGCGTAGATGCATTTGTTGAGTTCCGCGTCGATATTGAGAACCATGACGCTGTGGTGCGCCTGCGTCGTGCCGTTTATGAGATCAAACCCCTGCATATCGTTCCAGAAGTTCGACAGCACGCCTGTGCCGGTGCGCCCCCAGTAGTCGCCGGTGACGTGGTAATTTGCCTCGCGCGTCCATTCGTCCGCAGCGAACAGATTTTCATATCCGCTGAAATACGCCAGCGAAGTGCCGCGCCGGTCGTATATCTGTCCTGTTGAGCCGGAGTTTGCGCGCGAGAAATACAGCGCCCAGTCCCGCCCGTGGTCGATATAGCGCAGCACATATACCACCATTCCGCATATTACGAGCGCCGCGATCAGCAGCACGGAGATCGCCCGGTTGGTGATTTTTCTCATTCGTCGTCCTCCCAGTCGTCCTCATCGTCCTCTTCCACGTCGGCGATGCGCTTGACGGCGTTGACCGCAAAGCTTGCGCTGCGCCGGTTGTCGGCGCTCTTGACGTATGCCATCATCATCCAGCATGCCAGCAGCGACGAGCCGCCTCGCGACACGAACGGGAACGTCACCCCGGTAAACGGCAGAATGTCCAGCGAACCGAACACGTTCAGCGCCAGCTGCACCAGCAGCATGCTCATCGCCGCGCACGCCGCGATGGAATAGTACGCCGAACGCGCCTGCCGCGCCGAGCGCACCGCGAAGAATGCCAGCGTCAGCACCGCCAGCACCATGCATATCCCGATGATCAGCCCCAGCTCCTCGCACACCATGGCAAACACCATGTCCGTGTTCGCCGCGAAGATATTTTCCAGCCATCCGCAGCCAGCGCCCTTGCCGAACAGCCCACCGGAGGCTGCGGCGGACATGGCGCGCGTCTGCTGGTAGCCCTTGTCGTAAATGTCCTCCCACACGTGCCCCCATGCGGCAAAGCGCTGGGCGATATAGGGCTTGACGGACACCGCCAGAAACCCCGCGAGCCCTGCGCCGGACACGGCCAGCAGCACCGTGGCGACAGAGCCCGAGCGCATGAACGAGATGACAAGAAAGCTTGCAAAGAATATGAGCGCCGTGCCGAAGTCGCCGATAAGCGCAAGCGCCACGACGCACACGGCGGAAAAGACGATGAAAGAGTACAGGTTTCGTGTTCGGTAGAGCCTGTCGAGCGTGGACGCGCCCACATAGATGTACAGCGCCTTCACAAACTCCGACGGCTGGAACGAATACCCGCCGAATTCAAGCCAGTTGCGCGCGCCGAACACAGCGTCGCTCGTCACAACGTTCAGCCCCAGCAGCGCCAGCGCGAGCACCGCAATGGGGATGCGCGCAAACGATGTCCGCCGGAGATTTCTCAGCCACCACCCGTCTATGAGAAACAGCACAACGCCGGCCGCCGTCAGGATGAGCTGCTTGTACATATCCTCCGGCGTGGACGACGCCGCCACAGACATACCCAGCGAGCTGAGGTAGAACGCAAGCGTCTCCACCTCAAAGCCGCTGCGCCCTATAAAGCGCATCGCGTAGTAGCACAGCCACTGTATGCACATAAGCCCTGCGAACGCCAGCGCGATATTGCGCACATATTCCGGCTCTGCGGAGAAAAGATGCTCCGTCAGCAAAAGCGCCTGGAAGAGCGTCAGCTCCATGAGCGTCACGGCGGGGGAGACGGACTGCCCCGCGCGGGTGCGGTGCTGCTCCAGCGTTTCGCGCTGCTCGGTGGTTATCGGCAGAAAGCGCATCACCGTTCCCGCAAGATTCAGAACATCGCCGGAGCGCAGCTCCACGCCGTTTGCGCCGACCTTCACGCCGTTGACCCATACCCCGCCCTTGGAGAAAATGTCGTACAGCCGCCACGTGCCCCTGTCCGAGCGCGTCAGCACTGCGTGCACGCGCCCAATGCCGGGCATATCCACGCGGATGTCGGAAAAGCGGGAACGCCCGATGAGGTTTTCCCAATGGTAAATGGGCAGATTCTCGCGCCCGCGCCGGATGTAGCCCCACAGCTCCGGCTCGTAGCGGACGCTCAGCATCGAGCGTATGCACCGCACAAGTATCGCAAGGGACAGGATAATTATGCCGTATTTCGCTGTCGTGACAGCATATTCACCCAGCAGCGCCAAGCCCGTTGCCCCCATTCCACCACACAATTTTACATTATATAATTATAACACAAACCATACCCGGTTGACAACTGCGGCGCGTTAATCTACAATAAACAGCATGAAAAAGCCTGAAGAAAAACGCAATATCCGCTCGGCGGACAAAAAAACACTCATATGGGCGCTTGTGCTGGCGGCGGTGTGCGCCGTGTGCGCGGCGGCGTACCTGCTCGCGTCCAAACTCGGCAGCGGAACGACGGCGGTCGTGCGCGTGGACGGGGAAGTGCTTTACCGCATTGATCTTTCCGCAGTCACGCAGGAATATGACCTGAACATCGACACAAAGTACGGGCACAACACGCTGCACGTCGCGCCGGGGAGCATCGCTGTCACGGCGGCGGACTGCCCGGACGGGGTGTGCGTGGCGCAGGGCGCGCTCACGCACGGAGGAGTGCCGATAATCTGCATGCCGCACCATCTGAGCGTGCGCATAGAGGGGAGCGGGATAGATGCCTAAGACGAAAAAGCTTGCGTTCATGGCGGTGCTGACCGCCATTGCGCTCACCATATTCATGATCGAAGCGCAGCTTCCCTCGCCCGTGCCCATCCCCGGCGTGAAGCTGGGGCTTGCAAACATCATCACGCTCACCGCGATGCTCATTCTCGGCAGGAAGGAGGCGGGCGCGGTGCTCGCCGCGCGCATCATCATGGGCGCAATGTTTGCCGGCAGCCCCTCCGCGATACTTTACAGCGGCGCGGGCGGTCTGCTCGCATATGCGGTGATGTGCCTTATGGTCGGTCATGTGCCGGAAAAGCGGCTGTGGGCGGTGTCGGCGGTGTCGGCAGTGGCGCACAATATGGGGCAGCTGCTCGCCTGCGTGCTCGTTGTGAAAACGCCGGGCGTGTTTGTGTACGCCCCGGCGCTCATCGTCTCCGGCATCATCACGGGCGCGTTCACGGGCTTCGGCGCAATGTATCTTGTCCGCGCCGTGCGCAAGCTGAAGCTGTAGGGCAGCACTATTAAAATAATGAGATTTGACTATTTTGATATTTAGGGTATAATACTATATATATTTAGAATACTGTTGGAAAGGCAGAAAAACAGCAATGAGTGAATGCACACATGACTGCTCCACCTGCGGCGAGGCGTGCGCCAGCCGCGAGCAGGAGAGCTTTAAAAAAGAGCTGCACAAGGGTGCAAGCGTGAAGAAGGTCATCGCCGTCGTCAGCGGCAAAGGCGGCGTCGGCAAGTCTCTTGTCACAAGCCTTCTCGCCTCTGAGATGCAGCGCCGCGGGCACAATGCCGCCATTCTTGACGCGGACATTACCGGGCCGTCGATTCCCAAGTCCTTTGGCATCACGCAGCACTGCCTCGGCACGGATGAATACCTCATCCCCGTCACAACGCACACCGGGCTTCAGATAATGTCCATCAACCTCATCCTCCAGGATGAGCGCGAGCCGGTCGTGTGGCGCGGTCCGGTCATAGCCGGCGCTGTGACGCAGTTCTGGACGGATGTGATGTGGCAGGATGTGGACTATATGTTTGTCGATATGCCTCCCGGAACGGGCGACGTGCCCCTCACGGTGTTCCAGTCGCTGCCGGTTGACGGCATCGTCATTGTCACCACGCCGCAGGATCTTGTCGGCATGATCGTCGCCAAGGCGGTAAAGATGGCGGAAATGATGAACATTCCCGTCCTCGGCATTGTTGAGAATATGTCCTACTTCAAGTGCCCCGGCTGCGGCAGGGAATACGCGATCTTCGGCGAGAGCAGGGTCGCCGAAGCGGCAAAGGAATTCGGCATTGCACATTATGCGCGCCTGCCCATCGACCCGGCGATCGCCGCCATGGTCGATGCCGGCGAGGTCGAGCATGTCAGCGGCGAGCATATTGCTCCTATTGCCGATGTGATCGAAAAAGGAGAGACGAAATGATAGTTGCGGTCGCCTACGACAACGGACAGATCGGCGAGCATTTCGGGCACGCCCGGATGTTCGCGCTCTATGACTATAAGGACACGGACGTCAGCTCCTGCACAAAGCGCCTTATCGACAGCTCCGACCGCCATGGTCATCTTGCCATGGCGGAGCTTATGCGCGATAACGGCGTTGATGCGGTGCTCTCGCAGAACATGGGCGAGGAGGCGGTGCGCCAGCTTCTCAGCTTCGGCATCGTCCCTGTCTACGGCTTCTGCGGCGATGCGGACACGGCGGCGGATCTTCTCATCACCGGTCAGCTTCCCATCGGCGGCGCTGAGGGCTGCGGCGGCGGCTGCGGCGGCTGCTCCGGCTGCGGTCACGACGAGGGCGAGGACTGCTCCTGCGGCGGCGGCTGCCACGGCTGCGGCTGAATAGAGACTGCAAATGCATAAAAAATCCACGGGTATTGCGCCCGTGGATTTTTTTGCGCTGTCTGCGCTCAGCTCAGCACGCTGCCGTCGGCAAGCGTGATGCTGTAACCGTTGAAGTCTATAAGTCCGTTGTTTTCAAGTGTGCTCACCGTGCAGTCGCCGGTCAGCTTCCACGTGCACCCCTTGCCGATCACAACGCTGACGCTGCTGTCGTCTGCGCTGCCTTTGTCATTCTTGAGGATGCTTACGGAGCCTGTGAAGGTGCTGCCGTTTTTCAGCGTGAGGGAGAGGGAGGATATGCTGTCTACAAGAATGCTGCCGCTGAGCGTCTGATCGTCTGCGGTGACCTCCGCCTGTGCGCCGTTCTCGCCCGCTTTGCCCCAGCCGCGCTCGCCGGAATTGCCGCTCACTCGCATGAGGTAGCCGCTCTCGTCGTTGTTGACGATGCTGACATCCGACAGCGTTACAACGGCGTGGGTGTTTGTGATATAGAACATATCGCCGCTCTCGCCGGTGAGCGTGCCGCCCTTGATGCTCAGCGACGATGTGCCGATGTCTGCGTCTCCCGACATTGACTGATATATCATCACGTTGTGCACGTTCTCATCGGAGCTTGATCCCCCGGTTTTGCTCATGCTGCCGGAAACTTTGCAGTCGGTGAGCGCGATGGAATTCCTGCCCTCAATGACCAGCGCTTCCGACCCCGTGGCAGTGAGCGCCGCGCCCTCTGCGGATATGTCCGCGGTGGAGTACACGGCGGGGGAGTTCGGTCCGGAGGTGGTGTACGTGCCGCCGGTCACTTTGACAGTGCCGCCGCCCCGGTCGGAGCGTATCGCAGCGGAGGAGCTGCCCGCAGTAGACACTGTGAGGTTGTCTGCCGTGGTCGTGCCGCCGCCGGTCGTCTGTATGCCGCCGGAATTATCGCCGTTTGTGGTGATGGTGGAGTCGGAAATGGTAACGGTCGTGCCGCTGCCATAGCAGAAAACACCGTTGCCGTTCTGCACGTCGGAGCTTATCTTTGCCCCGGTGATCTCCGCCTGCGCGCCGTTGGTGGCGAGCACGGCGGCGTTCATGCCGTAAAAGTCGCCGCTTTCGATGCTGGAGCTTGCGCCGGAAGCCTTGTCCACCGTGACGCCGTTGAGCGTGACCTTCGCGCCGTCAATGCGCAGGGCGTTCTCATCGCCGCCTGTGGAGGTATAGGTCTTGCCGGAATACGTGCCGTCGGTGCTGACGGTGTTTGCGCTCGTGCCCTGCGTGACCTCGCCGCTGCCGCCGGAGCCGCCCGGCTTGCCGGGCGCACCGCTCTTCATTTCAGGTGGCTGCTGCCCGGCGGGCATTTCCGGCGGCTCTTCGCCGTCCGGCTTTTCGGGCGGTTTGCCGCCGCGTGCTTCACCGTCGGGCTTATCGGGCGAGACGCTGGCGCCGCTGTCGGGCGCGTCTGCCGTCTCAGCGGATGCCATTGAACAGGCGCTGCACAGCAAAAGCACCGCCAGCGCCAGCATCAGTGAGAGTATGCGTTTTGATTTCATATATATCATCCTTTCGACCGGACGCGGGGAAACGTTTCTTTTTGTTTACATGCATATGATACCCCCCAATGCTTAACTCAGCCTAAATAAAAAATGAAAAAACTGTGAATTAGGGCATGAAAATATCCCGGAGACGGCATGACCGTCTCCGGAATGAAGTGTAGAGTGGTTTTTTATTCCTCAATGTGCTCCATGCCCTGACTGACGATGGTGCGCACATGATCGTCCGCAAGGGAGTAGAACACGCTGCGCCCCTCACGGCGGTTTTTGATGAGCTTGTTTTGCTTTAGTATCTTCAACTGGTGCGACACGGCGGACACGGTCATGTTCAGCGCCGCGGCAAGGTCGCACACGCACACCTCCGCCTCGAACAGCACAAAGAGTATGCGTATGCGCGTCGAGTCGCCGAACACCTTGAAAAGCTCTGCAAGATCGTAAAGCTCCTCCTCGGGGGGCAGCGTATCCCGCACGGTCTTCAAAAGCTCCTCGTGAACCTCGCTCGTCTCGCAGAAGTCGAGCTCTCTTTCGTTTGTCATGGCTGCGCCACCGCCTTTCTCACAGATTCTTCACGTTCAGCGCCCGCACGGCGTTGAGCACCGCGATCACCATCACGCCCACGTCGGCGAAGATCGCGGCCCACATGTTCGCAATGCCGACTGCGCCCAGCGCCAGACAGATGAATTTCACCCCGATGGCAAAGTAGATGTTCTCGTACACGATGCGCAGGCACTTGCGCGAGATGCGTATCGCCTTTGCGATCTTGAGCGGGCTGTCGTCCATCAGCACAACGTCGGACGCCTCTATCGCCGCGTCCGAGCCGAGCGCCCCCATCGCAATGCCGATGTCCGCGCGCGAGAGCACCGGCGCGTCGTTTATTCCGTCGCCCACAAAGGCAAGCATTTCATCCTTGCCCTTCGCGGCGAGCAGCTCCTCCACGCGCTTGACCTTGTCCTCGGGCAGAAGCTGGCTGTACACTTTGTCTATGCCAAGCTCCCTTGCGACGCTCTGCGCCACCCTGTCGCTGTCGCCGGTGAGCATCACCGTCTCCTTCACGCCGATGCGCCGCAGCGCGCTGATCGCTTCCTTTGCGTCGGGCTTCACAACGTCGCAGATGAGGATATGCCCGCAGTATTTGCCGTCTATCGCCACATGCACGACAGTGCCCACGCTGCGGCACTCCAGATATTCAATGCCGAGCTGCTCCATCAGCCGGTGGTTGCCCGCCGCGACGGTGTGCCCATCGACAATGGCGGTCACGCCGTGCCCGCTGATTTCCTGCACGTCGCTCACGCGCGTCTTGTCGAGCGGCTCTTTCACCGCCCTGCGCAGGCTCTGGCTGATGGGGTGGGTGGAATAGCTCTCGGCAAGCGCGGCGTATTCCAGCAGCTTTTCCTCTTCAATGGCGCTGTGGTGTATGCCGGCGACCTCGAAAACGCCCTGCGTCATCGTGCCGGTCTTGTCAAAAACGACGTATTTGACCTTCGAGAGCGTCTCCATATAGTTTGAACCCTTCACCAGCACTCCTGCGCTGCTCGCACCGCCGATGCCTGCAAAAAAGCTGAGCGGTATGCTTATCACAAGCGCGCATGGGCAGGAGATTACAAGGAAGGTCAGTGCGCGGTATAACCACGTGCTGAAATCCGCCGCGCCGCCCGCAATGAGGTTGACCGCCGGCGGAATGATTGCCAGCGCCAGCGCGCCGCCGCACACCGCAGGGGTGTAGACGCGCGCGAATTTAGAGATGAAAGCCTCGCTCTTTGACTTGCGCGAGCTTGCGTTTTCCACAAGCTCCAGTATCTTTGACGCAGTTGATTCGCCGAACTGCTTCGTCGTTCTTATCTTCAAAAGCCCGCTGTCGTTGATGCAGCCGCTTATTACCTCGTCCCCGACGGAGACGCTGCGCGGCAGGCTCTCGCCCGTCAGCGCCGCAGTGTTCAGCACGCTTGTGCCCTCCACGATCACGCCGTCGATGGGTATCTTCTCGCCCGGCTGCACGACTATGACCGTGCCGATGGCTATCTCATCCGGGTCACGGCGCACAAGCTGCCCGCTCTCGTCCTCAATGTTGGCATAGTCGGGGCGGATGTCCATGAGCTGGGCGATGCTGCGGCGGCTCTTGCCCACGGCAATATGCTCGAACAGCTCGCCTATCTGGTAGAATATCATAACGGCGACACCCTCTTTATAATCGCCCAGCGCGACAGCGCCCACCGTCGCCACTGCCATGAGGAAATTCTCATCGAACGGCTGGCGGTTTTTGATTCCCTTGAACGCCTTTATAAGCGTCTCATAACCGACCGTCATATAAGGGATGATATACAGCGCAAGCTTCACCCAGCCCTCAGCCGGCAGCAGCTCCAGCGCCGCTGTCATAACCGCTGCGGCGATAATGCGCCACAACGCTTTTTTCTGCTTTTTGTTCATGGTCACACACCCTTAAAGTATAGGATTGTATTCCGCATCAAAATAATCAGAAGAAGATCTCGCAGTCGTCCTCGATGCGCCTGCAGTTTTTCAAAACCTCCTGCATGACGGACTTTGCCTCAGCGCCGTCCTCAAACTCCACGGTCATCTTCAGCGCCATGAAGTTCACCACTGCGTCCTTCACGCCTGCGGTCTCCTTTGCCGCCTGCTCCATCTTGTTGGCGCAGTTTGCGCAGTCAACGTCTATCATGTAGGTCTTTTTCATCACAGCTTCTCCTTTATGAAATTTGATTTGAAGTTTGAACAATCGTTCAACCGTTCAAATACATTATACGCCCGCCTTTGTTATATGTCAATAGGATATAATTTTTGCGCAGAATAGACAAAAGCGGATGCAAATTTCTTTGCATCCGGAGTGCATAAATTTCGTAGATGTGTACATCTGCGA
>DJEW01000034.1:93442-100297 GCA_002431965.1 Clostridiales bacterium UBA5888 | reverse complement strand
CTGTTGTAGACGGCCTGATCGAGCCGCGCCTCCGCGCCGGAGACGCTTCCGGAAAGGGTCTGGATGAATTTCAGCGGATCGACGATGCGCCAGAGCACAAAGCTGTCGGCGACCATGGACTTCTTGTCGCTTGTTATCACATCGCTCACGGCGAGGTCATAGAGCATTTCTGTCTGCGGCAGGGTGCTGACGGTCTGGATGAACGGCAGCTTCACGCTCAGCCCCGGCGTATCGACGATGCGCACGACCTTGCCGAACTGGCGCACGATGCTGTATTCATTCTGCTGCGTGGTGAAGAAGCAGCCGCCCATAATGCAGATGACAAGCAGCGCCGCCACAGCGCCCAGCGTTATTTTCAAGCCCCTTTTCATCACTTGTCACCTCCCACGTTCACATCCGCAAACTTTTCCAACGGCAGCGCGGTCTGCACGCCGGTACTTTCGTCGAGGATATAAAGCTTCATATCCGGCAATATTTCCTCCATCGCCTCATAGAAAAGGCGCTGCTTTGTGATGAGCGGGTACTTCTCATACTCGGCGAAGAGCTGGGTGAAACGCTCCGCCTGACCGCTCGCCTCGTTTATCTTGCTCTGCTTATACGCCTCCGCCTGCTTGATTATCTCGTCCGCATCCGCCGCCGCAGCAGGAATGACCTCGTTGGCGTACTTCTTTGCGTTGTTGACGGCGGTGTCGGCGGACTGCTTGGCGGTCTCGACGGCGGTGAACGCCTGCTGCACCTCATGCGTGGGCGGCTCTGCATCCTGAATGGTGATGTTCGTCAGCTGCAAGCCGATGTCCTCGCTCTCCAGCCGCGCCATGACCTTTTGCTTTATGGTTGACTGTATTTCGCTTTTGCCGGTGGTGATGACGCTGTCCACGTCATAAAGCCCGATGGTGTCGCGGATATAGCTCTGGCAGAGCATTTTCAGTATGCCGACGGGATCCTGGGAATTGTAGAGATATTTCACGGGATCGGTCACGCGGTACTCCACATAGAAATCCACATTGACAAAGTTATAGTCATACGTGATCATCAGCGACTCCGACTCGACCTCGGAATTGTCGCTGCGGTAGCCAAGGGGGAAGCCCTGAATACTCTTGGACACCTTGGTGACGCGCTGGATGAGCGGTATCTTCGGCTGAAGACCGGAGGCGGAGACCGTGGTGGGCTTGCCGAAGGTGGTGATGACTGCGTACTGATCCTCCTTGAGCGTATAAAACGAATCAAGGATCAAAAACGCTGCAAGCAGGATGACCGGGATGAGCCATATAAGCTTTTTGTTCACTTTCGGCGCACGCGGCGTCCGTGCAGCGCCGCCGTTCGGCGGCTGAGTATACTGTCCGTTGAATTGCATTTTGTCCTTACCTTTCACACTGTATTTTTCTCACACTATATTTTTCAGCTTTAATTAAGCCTTTTAGCGTCTATTCTAACTGCGCCTGTACGGGAGGCTTATTCTTCGGTGCTGCCGCGAGGAGATACAGCGGCGCGAAGATGAGCGTGGGGAGCACCGCGTAGCATTGCCCGAAGGCGAACGCGACGGCGATGATTTCCGCCGCGGCGGCGCACACAAAGGCAGCGGCGGCGGGCGCAATGAGCATAAGGCGGCTACGGCTCTTTTCAAACGCCGCGGGGATGCAGCAAAGCCCCAAAATGCCGCCGAGCACCTCCAGCACGCATATCGCAATGCGCGCGGCGTGAGCACGGTTATACTCCGCATAGTACTCATCCGCATACTGCGCCGCGACATCGCCAAGCTCGGCATCGTCCGTAAGCCTTGCCTTTATGCCGTCATAGCTTTTGAGAGTGCGGCGCGTCGCGCCGAGCTTCTGCTCATCCTCCTTGCGCTCCTCCGCCGCGGCTTTCTCCTCCGCCAGCTCCACAGCCTCGTTCAAAAGCTCTTCGCGCTTTTTTTCAAGCTCCGGCTCTTCGTCATCCAGCTTGCCCATGTCGTACCATATCTGGGCAAGGCTGCCGTCTATCTTCTCCATTGCAGACTTGACGGCCGCACCAGCCGCGTTGACCTTCTCGCGCCCTGCGTTTATCGCGGCTTCCGCCTTTTCAAGCGCGGCAGAGGTGGTCTTCGCCGTCTGCGAGAGCGCCGCGGCGGCAGCGGAAAGATCATTAACGGGGGATGCGCCGGCACCGGTGAGGATTGCGTTCGCCCCGGCGAGAGCCTGCGCTGCGCCGGCTTCGGCGGCTTCTTTGGCGGCTACCGCATCATCGTGCGCCTTTTTCTGTTCATCATATTCTTTTTGATCTGCTAAGGCTTTATCATACTTAGCTTTCGCTGCATCATATTCTTCCTTATTCGCTTTTTGCTCATCAGTCCACGTTTCTTCGGGGTTCTCCGGCAATGTCGGTCGATCGCCTTCCGGCGCAGGCGGAGTCTCAATGACATTTGCCTCGTCCAGACCCGCCTTGGCGGCAGTGCAGGCAGCCGCCATTTTATTGCACATATCTATCAGGGCTTTTCCCTGCGCTGCTTTGGTCTCGTACTCGGTCTCGGCTGCGCTGAACTGTGCCTTCGCCTGCTCGTATTGCGCCTGCGCATCCTTTGCCTGCGCCTTTGCCTCCCACAGCGCGTCCGCGCCCTTTTTGTAGCCGCCCTGCTTTGCGGTGCGCTCGGCAAGATCAGTGCGGTACTGCGCGGCGTCCTCGTCGTGCTGCTGCCGGTGCTCGTCAAGCTCGGCGGAGACCTGCTTATAGCTCTCCGCGTCCGCAAGCTTCGCCGTCAGCTCTTTGTACGCTGCTATCCGTTCCGTCAGCTTGCCGTATTCGACGGCGTCTTCGTCCAGCTTCTTTTCAGCCCTGCCAAAGCCAAGCGCGCCGGTAATGAGCATGATAACGCACATTATCGCAAGCGTGACCGCCATCACCCTCGCCAGCGCCGGATGCTTCATATTCATTCCTCCGTCCTAGACTCATTTTACATTATATAATACCACGTAAATATGAAAATTTCATGTATACAGCTGCGGTCGTGTGATAAAATTTGTCCGACCGTCGTGCGCTTTATGCCGTCTGGCGCTTAGATGCTGTACCTTTCGCGTACTCGGCATAGAGCGCGATGGACACCGTGTCCATCACGGCGTATTTGATGCGGAAATCAAAGAAGAAGTCCAGCCCGCAGAACAGCGCCGCGCAGAACACGGCGCCCGCCATCTCCGCAAACAGATATGCCACGGCGGTGCGCCGTCCGTTGACGCGCGCGCCCAGCGCCGACAGCAGCACCGGCACGGCCGCGCCCACGGCGATGCCGAGAAT
This sequence comes from Clostridiales bacterium UBA5888, assembly GCA_002431965.1. Classification (GTDB taxonomy): domain Bacteria; phylum Bacillota; class Clostridia; order Oscillospirales; family Oscillospiraceae; genus Limivicinus. Next base: position 97,030 of record DJEW01000034.1, on the reverse strand, counting down.
GATGGGATAGGCGGCGGCGAAGGTGACCGCCCCGGTGGCGGAGAGCGCCTGCAAAATGCCGACGGCGGCGGAGGCGCTTTGCAGCACGGCGGTGAACGCCGCGCAAACCTTGCATAAAGCGAGAGCACAGCCATAAGCCGCGCTCTCTCCGTTTGCGATCTGTTCAGTCGATGTGTATTATCTTCTCCGCCAGCTCCTTGGCGCTGACATTGGGATTATGATAGCGCTCGCGGCGGACGCTGGCGCCGCCAAGGTTTATCGCCTGCTGCGGGCAGTATTGCAGGCAGCTGAGGCACTGGATGCAGTTAGTTCCGATGACGGCTCTGCCGTTTTCAATGCGTATATTGCCGCGCGGGCATATCGCCGCGCACTGACCGCAGCCGATGCACGCATCGCTCACGCGCATCTTTGCCGCCTTGAGGTCGGATATTTTCCCCCAGCCCCTGCTCTCTATCGCGTTGATGGGGTTGTTGGGCGGGCGCTTGTCCGTGCGTCGGGCGGCGAGTATCTCCTGCGCGGCGCGGTGGGCAAGTTTTTCCGCACGCGCCTGCGCCCTTGCGGGCGTGAGGGGCGGCAGCATCAGAAAATGCGGGAACAGCCAGATGCACGAGCACTGGTGGGATATGCCCGTCCAGTAATCAAGGTGCACGATCTGATCGATCTTATGAAGCCCCGTGCCGGGATACCCGGCATAGCTGCACACGCCGAAGGTGTAGGCGTTCGGGCTTATCTTCAGCTCGCTGACATACTTCTCCACATCGCCGGGCAGCCCGCCGCCGTAGCACGGGAACACAAAGCCCACGCGGCGGGCGCTGCTCACGTCCTTCACGGCAGGCTCTGCACGCATCATGACGATGTCCGTATCACCAAGCTCGCGGGCGATGTTCCTGGCAATATCCAGACAGTTTCCGCTGCCGGAGAAACAGAAAATAACATTTTTGCTCATGATTGCCTCCTATATCCGGTATTATGTCTGTTTTACATTTGCATTGTACCATATCCAAACCATTGTGCGTTAATTTTACCTCAGTGTCCGTGAAATTACAATATTTAATAAGATGAAAGTGTATAAAACCGCGGCGCGGGAGTGTGCAAAATTTTGCCCTCCGCGCTCATTGTGCCGCGGCGGAGTATGTGGTATAATACGAGGCGACAAGTAAATGTCTTTTCCGGTGCTTTGCATAAAGCCTAACAAGGAATCCGGTGCGAATCCGGAGCAGTCCCGCTGCTGTATATGGCGACGAGGGCGGAAAATGTCACTGGCGGCAGCCGCCGCCGGGAAGACCCGCCTTAGGATGACCCATGAGCCAGAAGACTTGCCGGGAAAGACGAATATCATCCGTCCCGAGGAGGATATGGCTGGTTAAAAAAAGCACATGGAAACATGCGCTCGGTTGTTATGCCTTATCGCTGCCTGGAGACAAGCGGCGTTTTCTTTTACGCGGGGCGGGCAGACAGGAGAAAAAAGATGAAAAAACGATTGCTGTCACTCGCACTGGCGCTGATAATGCTGACGGGGCTTCTCCCTACGGCGGCATCGGCGGATGAGCTGCCACCGGAGACCACCCCGGCAGCGACGGAGCAGCCCGCAGCGGAATCCACCCCGGCGCCGGTCACGCCCACGCCCACTCCCACACCCGCTCCCGAGCAGCCCTCGGCAGAGCCGGTGCAGCCGTCGGCGGAGCCGACCGCGCCCGCCCAGCCGCAGGAGAGTCCTGCCGTGGAACCCACGGCGGAGCCGGAGGATAGGGAGAGCGGCGACGACGAAGACAGCGGCAATGAAGATGGCAGCGATGGCGATGCGGAAGATACTGAAGCAGATGCTCTCCTTCTTCCCGAGGATGAACTGATCGCCGTGTATGCGTCCAACGGCTCGTTTGACGCTTCGCTGCTCAATGGGATTCCGGCAAGCTATGATATTGGCACCGGCTCGACCCAGTGGGGAACCTTCAACGGCAAGCTTGCCTCCGGCAATGCCGGGAAGTCATATTCATCCAGCACCCTCACGCTGACATTCACCGCTGATACATATCTTTCGTTCGAGTATTCTGTCTCCTCTGAGGAGAACTATGACTGGTTCACCATAAAGCATAATAGAAGCGAGCTTGTCAGCATAAGCGGAAACAGTAACGGCAGCAAGCAGCTTGAAATGAGCAGCGGCGACACCTTGCAGTTCATATACAAGAAAGACAGCAGCGGCAACAAAGGTGACGACCGCGCATATGTATGGAACTTCTCCGCAACAGCACCCACCACTGTCACTTTCCACGCCAACAACGGCACGGATGCCGTTGAGACACAGGGCTTTTTCGGCAAAGCGGCACTGCGCCTTAACAGCTTTGCAAAGGATCACGGCGTGTTCCTCGGCTGGTCTGACAAGCCCGACGGCGATGTTGTGTACACCGACGGTCAGACCATAGAAAAGCCGGAGCAGGCGATGGCGCTTTACGCCGTATGGGCGGATGCATATGTCGTCAGCTTCGAGGGCTGCGGCAATGTAAACGTAATTCAGGGGAAGCCCCTCGGCGCGGATGCAATGCCCGCGAATCCCACACGTACAGGATATATATTCTCCGGCTGGATGAGCGGAGACACGGTCTTTGACCCGACCGCACCCGTGACCGGCGACATTTCCTGCACCGCGCAGTGGACGCCCATCACCTACACTGTCAGCTTCGCGGCAAACGGCGGCATAGGTCCCGCAATGACGGACTGCCGCCTTACCTATGACCAGCTTTTCACGCTGCCGGAGTGTTCCTATTCCCGCGACGGATACAGCTTCACCGGCTGGGCGCTGTCAAACAGCGCTTCCGCAAGCTATGCCGCCGGGGAGCAGGTGAGTGGATTGTGCACGCAGAATGGCGGCAGTATGATTCTTTATGCCGTATGGTCAGGGAATCGCCTGACGCTTACCGTTGACCTCAACTATGACACTGAGGGGCGCATAAGCAAGCGCACCTGTGTCGTCGGCAAGAATTATAACTACATCTATGATGAAACGACCGGCAAGGCAAGCTATAACGAGCTAAAAGATCCCACGCGCGACGGATATATTTTCGACGGCTGGTTCACCGCTGCGTCCGGCGGCACGGAGATAGACTATTCGTTCAAATTCGCCTCCGACAGTCCCATGACCATATACGCACATTGGACGAAGGCAGTCACCATAACCTTTGACCCAAACGGCGGCTCTATGTGGAGTAAGGTCAAGATTATACCTGTTGGCTCTACGCTGTCGCTCGGCAGCTCCTCATTCAAGCCCACCCCGCCCAACGGCAAGGTGTTCGAGGGCTGGTACACCGAAACCGAGGGCGGAACCCTGCTGACAGCCGACGTTGCATTCAGCAAGGACACAACACTGTACGCCCATTACAGGAGCGCACGTTATCTCCTCAAATTCGATGCCAATAACGGCGAGGGCGCAATGGAGAGTGTCTACGTCGATTTTGGCAAGACGTATCTTCTGCCGGAATGCGGCTTTACCAGAGACGGCTATAAATTCATAGGCTGGGGTATATATTCGTCTGCTACTAACGTCATTACATCCTTAAACCGTGAGTTCGATGACGACTATTATTACGGAAGCAC
>DJEW01000034.1:63130-93380 GCA_002431965.1 Clostridiales bacterium UBA5888 | reverse complement strand
GACGGAGAAACCTACACCATCTATGCCATATGGGAAGAGACGACCTTTGGTCGGGCATTCAAGACCATCACAGCCGCAATTGAAAATCTTGACCCTGTGAAGAGCACGAGGTCTCTCACGCTTCCAACATCAGACACTGGCTGGACGGCGGAGTATAAAAGCTCTTCCAGACTTATAGAGATCGCCGACGGCACGGCGGAGGTCGTGAAGCTCCCCTCCTCCGGCACTGCCGCGGTGAAGCTTACCGTGACCGTGACCGACACCGCCACCGCCAAGACCGAGACGCGCGAATATACCGTCACTGTCTATTCCGCCGAGACCGTGGAGGCGGAGAAATATCTGGCGGGCGCTGTGAAGAGCCTTACCGGTAATTTCAGACCCGTCTACGGCAAAGATAAAAACGCCTGCACCGCCGTTGAAAAGCTCCTCGAAGGAAAAGGCTTCAGCGGCATAAAAGTCTCTGTTGCAGAGGAATCCGCCGACTACAACGGCTACGCCTCCATCGCAGCGGACGGAACGATAAACTACTACTTCAATCCTGCGATGTACGGCAGTCCGTCTTATTTCTATGTGCCGTTCACTTTCAGTTACAAGGGCGCATCCGCTGAAAAGAGCTGGTACACCGCCTTGAGTTGGGATTTTGGCAAGGTCGAGGAGGCTCTTAAAACCGCCGCCGAACGTCTGCCTGTGCCGTCCGAGATAAGCGACGCCATCTCCCTCTATCAGCATACGCCGAAGCAGGATGCCGATCCCGGCGAGGATGGATATACCAGTTCGATGTTCGATATTTGGAACACCGTGACTTGGAAATCGTCCGACGAGAGTCTCATAAAGATCGGCACTGCCGCAGCATGGTCCTACTCCACACCCTACACCGTGACGATACGCCCCGAAAGCTTTGACAAGAAGGTCACTCTCACCGCCACGTTGAAGTGCAACAGCGTGGACGGCGTCAGCGTTGAGAAAGCTTTCACCGTCGTTGTCAAGGGCAGCGAGACCGACCCGGACAAGATTTTGCAGCACGAGCTGGAGCAGAAGCTGGACGCGGGTTTGAAATCCCCCGGTCTGCGCGACTTTGTCACCGGAGAGCAGCTTGATAAGAAAAACGTCGTCAATGATATCCGCTTTCCGACACCGTCTGATTTCGGCGTTGACGGCAAGTATCAGCCCATTTCCATCTCCAGCAGCAACGAGCGCGTCATAGCCGCGCCCGACGTCAACAACGCCGCGCGCGCGTCGGTGTTCCGCCCGCTGCCGGGTGAGGATGCCGCTGACGTGACGCTGACCATCACCATCACCGACAAGGCGACCGGTGTCAGCGCGGCGAGGGATATTTCCGTCACTGTTCAGCCGCTGGACTCCTCCGATATTGACAGAGAGATAGCGCTTATGGCGCTTGTCAAGGCACACTACTTTGACGGCATCAAAAACGCGAACACCTCCCCCGACAAAATAACCACTAATCTGCACCCGTTCACCGAGGCGTCGCAGGGCAGCGGAGATGAGATCGTATGGGCATATGATTACGCTTCCATGACCGGGAGCGGCATCGTCCCCGTGGCAATAGACGGCTGGGAGGTCACAGAGCAGTGGCGTACCTTCAAATCCAGCAATGCCAAGGTCATCAGTCATGAAAATCTCCTCGTCACGCGTGACAAGGAGCACAAGTCCGTCACTGTGACGAGCTGGCTTTCCAGCGAGGTTTACGGCAAGTATGCCGAGCTGTATCCCAACAATGAGAAATTCAAGCTTCTCTATAAGCAGCCCGTATCCGTCACTCTGACCGTCACCGGCACTGACCCCACCGCCGCAAAGCCCGATGAGAAGGGGCTGACCGTGGGCTTCACACTCGCCGACAACGGCAATGTGTGGCTCAGCTGCCAGTTCACAGGGCTCAACGAGGGCGTGACGGTTTATGACGTGTTCTACCGTGCGCTGAGCGAGAACGGCTTTTCCGCAGCCGGCGGCGGATTCGTCACGAGCGTATCCGGTCCGAACGGCACGCTCAGCCAGAAGGATCGCGGGGAGTATTCCGGATGGATGTACTCGGTCAACGGGTCGATCCCCAATGTGGTAATGGCGCAGTATTATCTCAGCGACGGCGACCGGATACTTTTCTTCTACACCGACGATTATACGAAAATTTCCGGCATGTCAAAAACCGTAACTGTTGAAGATGTGATAAAACTCATTGACGCTATCGGCGCAGTCACCACCGCAAGCGGCGACAAAATAGTTGCGGCACGCGCAGCGTATGATGCGCTCAGTCTTGCCGACAAGGGGCGCGTCATGAACCGCAACACGCTTTTTGAGGCCGAGCGTGCTTATGCCGCGCTGATAAAGAGAGGCGAGGAGCGCGCCGACATACTCAGGACGACCGGCGACTTTGTTCTTTCGGACGAGGCGGAAAAGCTCTCCGAATTTGGCGGTGAATGGCTGATTATCGGTCTCTCCCGCGCCGGGCGCGACGTCCCGGATGGCTATATCGGCGCGGCGGAGGAGTATGTCCGCAATCATGCCGACAGCAGCGGACGGCTCAGCGCAGAGCGTGCAACCGACAACGCCCGGCTTATCCTCGCGCTCTCCGCGTTGGGTGAGGACGTGACCGACTTCGGCGGGCATAACCTGCTCGCCCCGCTGGGCAATATGGACTACATTGAAAAGCAGGGGCTGAGCGGCGTTGTGTATGCGCTTCTTGCGCTTGACTGCCGGGGCTATGACATTCCCGCCGCGCCCGACGGTGCGCGCCAGACCACGCGCGAGGCGCTGGTGAACTACCTTATGGATAAGCAGCTTGCCGACGGCGGATGGGCGTTCTCCGGCGACGAGGCGGAGCCGGATATGACAGCAATGGTTATTCAGGCACTCGCCGCGTATTATACCGGCAAACCCGCAAGCGAGCTGGAGGGCGCGGTGAAGAAAGCCGTGGATGACGGCGTGGCGCGGCTTTCCGCCATGCAGACCGGCACGGGCGGCTATGTCAGCTACGGCACGCTCAACAGCGAGTCCGCCGCGCAGGTGATCGTCGCGCTGACGGCGCTGGGCATCGACCCGGCGGAGGACGCGCGTTTTGTCAAAAACGGCGCGAGCGTCGTTGACGCGCTGTGTGCGTTCTATATTGACGGCGGAGGCTTCCGCCACAGCATGGACGGCGGGCGCGACGAGCTTGCCACGGCGCAGGGATACTACGCGCTCGCGGCATACTATCGCTTTACGGAGGGCAAGACGGCGCTCTTCGACATGAGCGACGTCTCCGCTTCCGCCAGCGCAAAGGCAGCATGATATAAGCCAACGCCGCATTACGCGGCGCTGCCGCAAAAATTACCTCCCGGATGAAATTTCATCCGGGAGGATTTTTGCGGCAGCTTTATTTTATCCCACAGTGTCGCGCAGGACGCGCAGAGCGTTTTTTGAGGCGATGAGGTCAATTTCATCGTCGGTGAACACCCGCTCCATCTCACCGGCAAGGTTCGGCAGCCCAGCGCAGTCGCCAAGCTCCAGCGCGCAGTCTATCCCGTCAAAATCCGAGCCAATGGCGACGCTTTCTATACCCGCCTTTTTGCGGATATAGTCCATGTGGCGAATAATGTCCGCATTTGAGGTATAGTCCTCGCGCCCGTTGAGAAACGCCGAATAAAAATTCACGCCGACGATGCCGCCGTGCTCCGCAATGGCGCGCAGCTGCGCGTCCGTGAGGTTGCGGCTGTGGTCGCAGAGGGCGCGGGCGCAGGAGTGCGACGCGATGAAGGGCTTGCGGGATATATCCGCCACATCCCAGAAGCCGCCCTCGGAAAGGTGCGACACATCCACGATCATCCCCAGCTCGTCCATGCGCTCCACCGCTTCCCTGCCGAAGGGCTTGAGCGGCTTTGCATGCTCGCGCGCGTCCGCGGAGTTTGGAAAGCCGAGGGAGTTTTCATAGTTCCACAGCAGCGCCGCCATGCGCACGCCGCGCGCGTACATCTCATCCACGCGCTCTATCTTCCCCTCCAGCGGTACGGCGTCCTCCACGGTGAAAAGCGCAGAGATTTTCCCCGCCGCGCGGTTTTCCTCCACGTCGGCATAAGAGCGTGCGGGGGCGAGTATGTCGGGATAGAGCGCCGTCTCGCGGTCGAATATATCCGCCATGGCGCAGAAAAGCTCATACGCGCCGGCAGTGATATTATTGCGTATGGCGCAGTCGTGCGTGGCGATGAACGCTGCAAAGCACTGCATCAGCACCTCACCGCGCCGCAGCTTTTCAAGGTTTATATGCCCCGCGAGGTCAGCGAGATCCCTTTTCTTCGTGTATATCTCCAGAATGCTGTCGCAGTGGAGATCGACAAAACGCATATCGTTCATGATCATATTCCTTTCCTGCCTTTACGCCTGACGGAAGAAACGGCATAGTACGCGGCGCAGACGATGAGAACAAAAACCGCTGCGGCAGTCTCTGACAGACCGATGTTGAAAACGACCGGGTCAGGGCGCGTGCTCATGTACCACGCGAACGGCACGCGCACCGCGAGCACAGCAATTATCCCCTGCACCATGACAAAGCGCGTTTTGCCTGTGCCGTTGAAGTACCCGGTGAAGCAGTAGGCAATGGACAAAACGAAGCACTCAATACTCGTCGCCTTCAAAAACTCTGCCGAAACACGGATGACCGCCGCATCATCAATAAACAGCGACGACAGCACGCCGCCGCCGAAAAAGCCCAGTGCCGCAGCGGCGCCGCCGATAACCGCGGCGCTTGCCATGCCGTCCCACATGGCGCGGCGGGCGCGCTCATGCTGCATGGCGCCGGTGTTCTGCGCCACGAAGGCGGACACCGACTGCATATACGCCACAGGGACAAGCAGGATGAACATTGAAAGCTTCTCCGCGATGCCCACGCCTGCCGACATTGTGACGCCAAGGGCGTTGACAAGCCCGATGATGATGAGATAGGATATTTCGTTGCACATATCCTGCAAAGCCAGCGGCGCGCCGAGAAGAAGGACCCTGCGCATCGTTTTCACGTTCGGGCGGATGCTGTCGCGCGTGAGCGCGAAAGGCAGCCCGTGCCGCCGGATGAGCACGAGCGACAAGATGACGCTCACACCCTGCGCCGCCGTTGTGGCGATGGCTGCACCCACAGCGCCCATGCGGAAAAAGCCCACCAGCACAAGATCGCCCACGATATTCACGGCGCTGGCAATTGCGACGAACAAAAGCGGCGCTCTGGAGTTGCCAAGCCCGCGGAAGATCGCGCTGGCGAGGTTATAGGCGGCGATGAACACGCCGCCCGCGCCGCAGATGCGGATGTAATTGACGGTGTGCTCCATCGCCTCATCGGGCGCGTTCATCAGCAGCGCGATAGGGCGCGCGGCAGCGACCGTGATGACTGTGAGCACAACGCCAAGAACGCCGAACACAAGCACGCTCGTGCCGATGACGCACGCCGCGCCGTCATGATCGCCCTCGCCGATGCGCATGCCCAGCAGCACCGTCGAGCCCATTGACAGCCCCGCGACGATTCCCGTGACAATGAGCATGGTCTGGCTGCCGGTAGAGACGGCGGACACCTCCGCCGAGCCGCAGAAGCGCCCCACCGCCCAGAGATCGAACGCGCCGTAAAAATTCTGCAGGAAGAGCGCGAAGAGCACCGGCACTGCAAAGCGCAGCAGCGCAGGAACGACAGATCCTGTGAGAAAGCCGTTGTCAGTATTCTTCGCCTTGCGGGATATGCCGGGGGACGCCATTTTGTATCAATTCTCCTTTTAAATCAGTAAACGGCTGCCCTGCCCGCACAGTGCGGGTTCATCAGCCTTCGCATATGTATTCTATCCGACGCATGATTTTTTGTCAAGGCAGCGCCGGACGCGAGTTTTTCCTTGCCAATTTGCCGCGGCTGTCGTATAATGACATGATTATATATTCAACCGGGAAAATTGCCATGAAAACGTGGATAAAAAAATACTTTGCGCTTATACTCGCGCTTATTCTCGTAAGCGCGGTGTGCTTCCTCTTTGCCGGGCGCAAGGAGGGCATGTTCATCGATGAGATATACTCCTTTGGTCTCTCGAACAGCTATTACGCCCCGTACGTCACCGATCTGAAGGGCGGCGACCTCATTGACAAGGTCATGACCCGGCAGGAGCTTATTGATTATCTCTCCGTCGGCGACGACGATCGCTTTGCAGCAGGGTCTGTATACTACAACCAGACGCGCGACGTTCATCCGCCGCTGTACTACTGGCTTTTGAACTTCGCCTCGTCGCTGAACGCGGGGACATTCTCGATGTGGACAGGGCTTGTGCTCAATTACGTTATATACATGCTCACGCTCATCGTTCTTTATAAGCTTGCTCTGCTGCTCTTCGGCAGCCGCGTGAACGCCGTGTGCACCGTGCTGCTGTATGGGCTGAGCACGATAGGTCTCTCCACGATGCTGATGATACGCATGTATATGCTTTTGACGCTGTGGAGCGTGCTGCTGTCATATCTCATCGCGCTTTTGATGCGCGAAAAGCGCACGGCGCTCTATCCGCTTGTCGGCGTCACGGTGTTTGCAGGGCTGATGACGCAGTACTACTTCGTGTTCTACGCTTTCTTTGTGTGTCTGGCTTATGACATTTATGCCGCGATAAAGCGCGACTGGCGTGGTCTTGTGATATTCTCGCTGTCGGCGGTGTGCGGCGCGGCGTGTCTGCTGCCGGCATTCCCCGCGTGTCTCAGCCAGTTATTTGCCGATGCGCTCGTCTCCGGCGGAAGCGCCGTGGATAACCTGAAAAGCGTCGGGCAGTATGCCGGGCGGGTGAACGTATTTTGCGCGGATTCCCTGCACCGGATGAAAGCCATAGTATATACCGCGCTCATTCTCGCCGCCGCAGCGCTCATCTGCTGCCGCCGCGCGGCAAAGGCTGCGCGCGAGGGCGCAGTGCGCTTGGACGCGCTCATATTCATCATTCCGGCGGTCGTGAGCTTTCTGCTCGTCGCCGTCATCTCCCCCGTGAGCGAGATACGCTATATCTACAATCTCGTGCCGCTGCTGGTGCTTGCGGTTTCACTGCTTGGGCATCTGACGGCGCTCGGTCTGCCGGAGCTGCGGGGAAAAAAATACGCCTGCGGCGCGGCGATACTCGCCGTGACGGCGCTGTGCCTGTGGGAGGCACGCTGTGCTGCGCCGGACTATCTCTATGATGAGTACAGCGACTATGATGCGCTTCTCCGAGCGCACAGCGCCGCGCCGTGCGTATACATGGACGATAACTATTTCTCGCCCATCACGTATGATATGCTTCAGCTGCTGAATTTCAGCGATTTTCTTGTCACAAACGACACCGCGTCCAGGGCGATGCTTGACTATATCGGCGCAGCGCCGGAGACCGTGGTGTTCATCGACATAAGCCGCCAATGGGCGAGCGGATATGACCCGGACGAGGTCATCGCCGGGCTTGAGGCGAGCACGGGCTACACCGAGGCGGACGAGCTTTATTCCAACGGTTTTTCCGCCGTATATCTTCTCAAAGGAGGAAATGCATAATGCTGTCTGTCATTCTGCCGGCATATAACGAGGAAAAGATGATACCCGTTGCGGCGGATACCATTTCCGGCATACTGGAGCGCGAAAACATCGACTTTGAGCTGCTGTTCATCGACGACGGTTCGAAGGACGCGACATGGGAGAATATCACAAGAGTTGCCGGGAGAAACGCGCACGTTGTGGGCGTTCATTTCAGCCGCAACTTCGGCAAGGAGGCGGCGATGTTCGCCGGGCTTGAAAAGGCGTCGGGCGACTGCTGCGTCGTCATCGACTGCGATTTGCAGCACCCGCCGGAGAAGATCGTAGAAATGTACCGCCTGTGGGAGGACGGGTATGAGGTCGTCGAGGGCATCAAGGAGGACCGCGGCGAGGAGTCCGGCTTCCACAAGTTCGCCGCCAACAGTTTCTATGGGCTGATAAGCCGCGCAACGGGGATGGACATGTCCTCCTCATCGGACTTCAAGCTTCTGGACCGCAAGGTGGTGGACACGCTCAACAGCCTGCCCGAGCGCAACGTCTTTTTCCGCGCGCTGTCGTTCTGGGTCGGGTACAGAAAAGCGACGGTGTATTACAGCGTGCGTGAGCGCACCGAGGGCGAGAGCAAATGGTCAACCAAATCCCTCATCAAGTACGCCATCACGAACATCGGCTCGTTCTCATCCGCGCCGCTGCACATGGTGACGGTGCTGGGGCTGATAATGCTGATGGTTGCGATAGTGTTCAGCATTATTTCCCTCGTACAGAAGCTCACCGGGCAGGCGCTCGGCGGCTTTACGACAGTGATACTGCTGCTGCTGTTTTCAAGCAGCATAATCATGATAAGCCTCGGCATAGTCGGCTACTATATCGCGCGCATCTATGACGAGATCAAGGGCCGCCCGCGCTATATCATATCCGAGACGGTGGGAGAGAAGAAATGAAGGAAAAAATCATTGAGCTTTTCAAAAAATACCGCGAGATAATCGTTTATCTCATCGTCGGCGGGATGACGACGGTCGTGTCATGGGCGGCAAAGTTTCTTTTTAACTTCATCTTCTACGCGGGCACGGCACATCCCACCGCCGCGCAGAATCTGGTGCTGAGCATCGTCAACTGGGTCGCGGGCGTGGCATTCGCCTACCCCACCAACCGCAGATTCGTGTTTGAGAGCAAGGACCCGAACATTCTGCCCGAGTGCACAAAATTCGTGCTCTCGCGCGTATCGACGCTCATTCTTGACGCCGTTGTAATGCAGATCCTCGTCGCCATCGGGCTTGACCTCTACATTGCAACCCTCATCTCCGCGGTGCTGGTGGTCATTGCAAACTATGTCTTCAGCAAGGTTTTTGTGTTCAGGAAAAAGGCAGAGAATAAAGAAAACGACGCACAATAGGCGATAAAAAAATCCGGTTCGATGAACCGGAATTTTTTATCGCGTCAGATCCTCCAGCGTCGGCGGATCGTCGCTGAGCTTGGCGACGATGATGCCGTCTATGCGTGCGACAGAGCCGGAGGCAGGATAAAGCGGCATTGCGGCAAAATCATCACTCTCTACAATGGCGCAATACTGCGCCATATCGACCTCGCCGGGGTCAATGCCGAGCGTATCGAGCACAAAGTTGCGCCGCCCGGAGGTTATGCCCATGTACTCCTCCCAGAAGATGAGATTGTCGTACATGCCATATGCGTACTTATACACGCCGTTTGTGCGCCGGAGCGTATCGTCACGGATAAAGCCGGCGAACATGACGGTCTCCCCGTCCTCATAGCCCGGCAGCGCCCGCGCGCGGCGCATTATCTCCCCCGCTTCATACCGTGCATGGTCATATGAAAGCGCGTAGGCGCGGTAGGTCGCGTTGGCAGAGACCGTGTACCCGCAGACGAGCAGCGCGCTCAGCGCAAACGACAGTATGCGCACGGCGTTTTTCGTCTGGACAAGGCGCGGCTCTTCCTCCTCCGCTAGTGCGAAGAAGAACGGGAAGAGCAGCATTATCTGATACTCCATTATCTGCACAACGGTGAAATATGGGAAGATGACGCGGCAGATATTCGCAAACGCGGGGATGAGCGCCGTGAGCACCACGGCTGCCGCTGCGGCGGCAAAGCACCGTTCGCGCACAGCGAGGCACACCCGCCGCGCGAGCACCGCCAGCCCCAGCGCAGCGAACAGAGCCGCGTAGAGCTTGCGGTGGAATATGTTGTCATCAAAGTATGCAAAGAAGAAGCGGTAAGCGTCCGGCAGGGTCTCGCCGAGGGAGGCGAAGATCGCCGCGAGCGAGAACGCGCCCACGCGGTCGCTCTCTCCCACGCCCCAGCGCGAAAGCTCCAGCTTCAGTATGACAAAGTACAGTGCCGCGCCGATAGCGCCGGCAAGGATGAACTGCGCGGCGCTGATAAGCCCCGCCCGTATATCGCCCGTGCGCAGAAGGCGCAGAATAATCGTGAGCGCGAAGGCGAGCGCGATAAGCCCGACTGACGCCTGATAAAACCCGAACGCCGCCGCCATCAGCAACGGCGCAGCGGCATAGCGCGCAGGGCGGCTGCCGCTGCGGCAGATGATATAAACAAAGCACACGCCGAGAAGATTGCTTATCCCCCACGACATGAACATATACTGCAAAAGCGACTGGTCGATGACAGTGGGGTTCACGGCAAGCAGCGCCGCCGAGAGAAACGCGGATACGGGGCTTTTCATATCCCACAGCCGCGCAAGCAGCAGCACCGTGAGGAAAACGCACAGCATATAGAGCGTCACCCACACGCCCGGCATCACAACGTTGCCCACGGCATTGTAAAAATACCGCGCACACCAGCGCCCGCAGGCGAGCGCCCAGTCCGCCGCGGTGTAGGAATACAGCCCCTCGCACACCGCGTCGGCGTTGCCGACGGCGGTTATAACGAGCAGGTGGTAAGCGAGAAATCCCCACAGCGCCGTTGATATAAGCGCAACTTTTGGGAGATTAAGGGGCGTTACCCCCCCCGTTTTACTTTTTATTCCAAGCAGCTTTTCAATATACTCCTCCGGAGAGGCGACAAGCTTATCCTTCAGCATGGCTCAGCGCTCACTTTTCAACGATATGCTCGCCGATCTTGTATACGTCGCCCGCGCCGACGGTCAGCACGATGTCGCCGGGCTCGGCGATGGCGCGCACGGCGTCCTCAAGCTCACCGAAGCTGGGGTAAAAGCTCGCCCCGTCCACGCGCTCTGCAAGCGAGCGGGAGGAAATGCCGATGGTGTTTTTCTCGCGCGCGGCGAATATCTCCGCCAGCAGAAGAACGTCCGGGCGGCGGAGCTGGGCGACAAAGTCCTCAAAGAGCGCCGCCGTACGGGAATAAGTGTGCGGCTGGAAGACGAGGATGGTGCGCTTGTAGTTGAGCTGCTCCACCGCGTCCAGCAGGGCGCGGAGCTCACCGGGGTGGTGGGCATAATCGTCATACACGTCCGCGCCGTTGTACTTGCCCTTGAATTCAAACCGGCGTCCTGCGCCGTTGAACCCGGCGAGCCCATACTTGACAGAGCTGGGGCGCACGCCCACGCATATGCATGCAGCAGTCGCGGCGAGGGCGTTCTTGACATTGTGCACGCCGGGGACGTGTAGCGTCACATCCGTGAAAAACCGCCCCTTATACATGATGTCAAAATGGGAGTTTGCGCCCTTGTATTCGATATTCTCCGCGTACACATCCGCCTCCGGCGTGAGACCGAAGGTTATAACGCGCCGGTCAATGCCGCGGAGGGTGTTCATGGTGTTGAAGTCGTCGTGGTTTGCCACGACGTAGCCGTCCTCCGGGGTGCGTTCGGCAAAGGCGCGGAACGAATGCTCCACATCGTCCAGATCTTTGAAAAAGTCAAGATGATCCGCCTCGATATTGAGGATGACGGCGACGGTGGGGTGGAAGGAAAGAAATGAATTATAATACTCGCACGCCTCCATGATAATGGTGTTGCCGTGCCCCACGCGATGCCCCGCTTTCAAAAGCGGCAGCGTCCCGCCGATCATGACGGTGGGATCCTTCTCCGCCGCCATGAGGATATGCGTGCACATGGAGGTCGTGGTGGTCTTGCCGTGCGTGCCGGAAATGCACAGGGCGTTGCTGTAATCCCTGGAGATCGCGCCCCAAGCCTGCGTGCGCTCAAACACGGGAATATCAAGCTCACGCGCGCGGAGGATCTCCGGGTTGTCGTCATGCACGGCGGCGGTGCGGACGATAAAGTCCACATCCGGTTCGATATTATCGCCGCTGTGACCGATATATATTTTTATGCCCTTTTCCCGCAGCGCCGCCACGTTGGGGTTCGCCTCGTTCATATCCGAGCCGGTGATATTCAGCCCCATGCCGGCGAGCACCTCCGCCAGAGACGACATTGACACGCCGCCTATGCCGACAAGGTGTCCTTTTCTTCCGGGTGACATATAATTATCGAATTCTGTCATGCCTATGCTCCAGTCGTAAAAGATATTGATATTGCAGACGTAAAATGTTAAAATTGGCTTGGCAGGGGCGGCGAACCTTGTGCCGTCCGTGCCTTTAACTTGGATATTATACTATTTATGCGTCTCCTTTGCAAGAAAATAATCTCTCCCATACATATATATTATGACTACTCGATCAGGAGTGTACCTATGGAAGCAATTTCTCCGCCGAAATACGTCCGCACGGTGCTGGTCACGCTGCAGTCGCGCGGGCACCTGGCATATCTCGTGGGCGGCTGCGTGAGGGATATTCTCCTCGGCGTCCACCCGCAGGACTGGGACGTATGCACCAGCGCCCTGCCCGAGCAGGTGCTGGAGCTGTTCCCGAAGTGCATCACCACCGGCATACGCCACGGCACCGTCACAGTGTGCGTCAACTCCCGACAGGTTGAAGTGACGACATTCCGCTCCGAGGGGAGCTATCTTGACCACAGGCATCCCGACGCCGTCAGCTTCGTGGGCGACCTCAACGCCGATCTGAGCCGCCGCGACTTCACCATGAACGCCATCGCCCTCCCGCCGGACGGGCTGCTGGCCGATCCCTTCGGCGGCGTTGACGACATATCAAACCGCATTATCCGCTGTGTCGGCGTGCCGGAGCGGCGCTTTGAGGAGGATGCGCTGCGCATGTTCCGTGCGCTGCGCTTTTCCGCGCGTCTCGGTTTTGATATTGAAGCGCAGACCATATCCGCCATCGCCGTGAAAGCGCCGCTCGCCGCGGCGCTCGCGGCGGAGCGCGTGCGCGATGAGCTTGAAAAGATCCTCCTCACTCCCGCGCCGGAGGTCGTCGGTCAAGTGATAGAGCTGGGGCTGCTGGATGCTTATCTTATCCGCCGCCCGGCTGAATACTCGCTCTTCACGCGGCTGGGCAGGCTGCCGAAAAAGGCGCTGGCGCGCTGGTGCGCATTATGCGCAATATTGACGCGGTATGACTGCATCGCCTCCACGGCGGGCTTTCTGACCGCCCTGCGGCTTGACAGCCGCACCGTGCGCTGCTGCTCGGAGGCGGCGCTCATGCTTCAGGGCGACAAGCCCGCCGCGCGCGCGGAGTGGAAGCGCTGTCTCAACCGTTACGGCGTGGACAGTGTGACATGCGCCGCGCAATGCCATGATCTTCTGCGCGGCGGACAAAGCTGCAGGGAGCTGAAAGCCGTCCTCAAGAGCGGCGAGTGCTTTTCAATGAAGCACCTCGCCGTCACCGGGGACGACCTTCTGGAGCTTGGTCTTTCCGGGCGGGAGCTGGGTGAAATGCTGCGGTTTTTGCTTGACTATGTGATAGAATATCCCGACAACAACCGGCGGGACCTGCTTTTATCGCTCGCGCGGGGAACGGAGGAATGATGCAATGGCAACGGCAGACAGCTGGGAACGCCTGAAGGCGGACTGCGCCGGGTGCGCGCTGTGCCCGCTGGGCGACACGCGCCGCAATCTCGTGTTCGGCACTGGCAATGAGCATGCAGAGATAATGCTCATCGGCGAAGGACCGGGCGAGCAGGAGGATCTGCAGGGCATACCGTTCGTCGGTCCGGCGGGGCAGCTGCTGGACCGGATGCTGCAAATGATCGACCTTGACCGCTCAAAGGTGTACATTGCCAACATGGTCAAGTGCCGCCCGCCGAAAAACCGCGATCCTCTTGAGAATGAACAGACCGCCTGCCGCGGGTGGCTCGACCGGCAGCTTGCGCTTGTCGATCCGAAAATCGTTGTGTGCCTAGGGCGCATCGCGGCGCAGGCGCTCATAAAGCCGGACTTTCGCATCACGCGCGAGCATGGAGAGTGGTTTGACATTGACTCGCGCCGCTGGATGGCGACGTTTCATCCCTCCGCGCTGCTGCGCGACCCGTCAAAGCGTCCGGATGCTTTCATGGATCTGCGGCAGCTCAGGTGCGAAATACGCGCCGTCTGCGAGCGCACATACTGACTCACAAACAAAACCAAACACAAAGGAAAAAACTTATGCTTCAATTCAGAACCATCACCCTCCGCGACAAGGAATGGGTGGATAAAATCGTTTTCAGCGAGAACAGTTCCAGCGCAGACTACAACTTCGGCAATATTTATATCTGGGACAAGGCGTTCCGCCAGCTCGTGTGCCCTTTCGAGGGGCGCATGATGACAAAGCTGCGCTATGAAGGGCATCCAAGCTTCGTTTTTCCCATTGGCACAGGTCCGCTGCGTCCGGCGATAGAGGCGCTGCGGGAGTTCGCGGCATACAAGGGCTATCCTTTCAGGCTTCACGGCGTAACGGAGAAGCACCGCGCGATGCTTGAGGAAGAATACCCAGGCAGCTTCACCTTCACCGAGGACATTGACTACGAAGATTACATCTACCTGGCGGAGAAGCTGGCGACCTACTCCGGCAAGGCGCTGCACGGAAAGAAAAACCACTGCAACCGTTTTGAGGCGGAGCACGAGTGGCGCTTTGTGCCCCTCGACCGTTCGCTCATCCCCGGATGTCTTGACATGCTGGACGTGTGGACGGAGGAAAACGCCGCGCGGCTGGATGCGAGCATCAGCGCCGAGCATGACGCGATAATCCGCGCGTTCGCCGCTTACGAGCGTCTCGGGCTTGAGGGCGGCGTGCTGCTGAGCGAGGGGAAGATCCTGGGCTTCACGGTCGGTGAAATGATAAGCTCCGACACGTTTGACGTGCACTTTGAAAAGGCTGAGGGCAGCATAAACGGGGCATATCCCATGGTCTGCCGGGAGCTGGCGCGCATGATAATGGCAAAGCATCCCAACCTTCGCTACCTCAACCGTGAGGACGACATGGGGCTGGAAGCTCTTCGCTTTTCAAAGCAGTCGTACAAGCCGGAGTATCTTCTGAAAAAATACACGGCGCTGTGGACGGGCGGTGCCGGCGCATGACGGATATGGTCGTATACCGCGAATACCGCGCGGAGGACATTCCGGCGCTCAGCGCGCTGTGGAAGGAGTGCTTCGGCGACAGCGACGGGTTTATAAGGAAATTCTTTGCCGCGCTCCCCTCCATCGGCGGCGGCGCTGTGGCGGAGATCGGCGGGGAGCTTGCAGGCGCGGCATACGCCATCACGGCGCAGGAGCTTATCACGCCCTGCGGCGGCGCGCGGCGCGTTGGATACATATACGGCGTGGGCGTGCACGAGCGCTTTCGCGCTCTCGGCGCCGGCATCGGCGTGACGCAGGCGGCAGCGTCTCTCGCGCGCAGTATGGGCGCCGAGATCATTGCAACGCTCCCCGCGGATGAGGGGCTTTATAATTTCTACGAAGGGACGCTCAACGCGCGTCGGCGGCTTTTCCGGGAGCGGATCTGCATCAAGCCGCACGGCGGCGCGCAGATCCTGCGCCTTGACGCAGCGGAATATCTCCGCCGCCGGGAGGCGATGCTCGCCGGGCGGGCGCATCTGCGGCTCGACGGCGCGGCGATGGCGTTTGAAGAGGCAATGCTGGCGGAATACTCCGGCGGGCTGTTCGCCGTCGGCGGCAGCATCGCGGCGGCGTATCTTGACGGCGGGCATGCCCTCATCCCGGAGCTGCTGCTTCCCGCCGGACAGAGTGATATACATGAATATGCCGGTGCGGTCTGCGCCGCCCTCGGCGCGGCGGCGGGTCAGCTTCTGCTCCCTGCGATTCACGGAGAAAGCTATATCGCCGCCGACTGCGATATTCCTGCCGACTGCATCTGGAATCTCAGTTTTGATTGATTCTACCACTATATGCTAAACATAATCTCTTTTTGAGCATGCTTATGTAAACTTTTTGCCTATTTAACATTCTTGTAACAAAATCTATATTTGATTTGAAACATATATCGGGTATATTAAGACTCGCAAGTAAAAGTTTTTCATCTTTTTCATTTTGTCCTCAACCATATAAACAAAAGGGAGCGGTGTACCGCTCTCTTTTGTTTTTAAGGCAGAATATCAAGCGCTCCTTAATTTTTCCTTTGATTTTTATTTTTTTATGATATAATGATATGATTTTAAATTTGGAGTATCGCCTATGAAAATAAAAGTGTTTTTCGCAATGCTTGTGTGCAGGGCGCTGCGGCTGGCGTCGCGGGTGCTGCACCGCGGCGGCACGGCGATGCCCGGGCGAGTAGCGCTGAAAATATGCCCGGAGCTGCTGCGCGTGCTGGCAAAGAACGTAAAGATCGTCGCGATAACGGGCACAAACGGCAAAACGACAAGCGCGCGCATGATCGAAGCGGCGTTTGCCGGGGAGCATATGAGCTATTTTGCCAACCGCTCCGGCGCAAACCTCATCAGCGGCATCACGACTGAGTTTGCGATGAACAGCACGCTTTCCGGCAAATGCCGGAAGGAATACGCCGTGATCGAGTGCGACGAGGCGGCGGCGGTGCGCGTTTTCCCGCAATTGCAGCCAAAGGTCGTCGTTGTGACGAATCTCTTCCGCGACCAGCTCGACCGCTACGGCGAGGTCACGCACACGCTGGAGAATATCCGCCGCGCTGTCAGCGCAGCGCCCGACGCCGTGCTGTGCCTGAACGCCGACTGCTCGCTGACCTCATCCCTTGCTCCTGAGCTGCCCAACCGCGCGGTGTACTTCGGCATCGACGGCGGCGCCGCTCCCTCTCACAGGATGCCGGAGCTGTCGGATGCGAGCCACTGCATACGCTGCAAGGCAGAGTACGAGTACGACTACGTCACCTACGGGCACCTCGGCGGCTTCCGCTGCCCCCAGTGCGGCTACCGCCGCCACGCGGCTGACTTTGCCGTGACGGACATTGTCGAGCAGGGAGCGGACGGCAGCACCGTTGTCATGAGTTTTCGCGGCGAGCGGCGCATCGTGAACATCAATCTGCCCGCGATGTACAACATCTATAACGCCGCAGGGGCTGCCGCCGCGATCGTTGAGATGGGTCTCAGCGCAGATGCGGCGGTGAACGCGCTGTCGGCGTTCAAGTGCGGCTTCGGGCGGATGGAGCAGTTTGCCCTCGGCGGCGGGACAAAGATAATGCTGGTGAAAAACCCGGCGGGGTGCAACCAGGTCATTGACTTTCTGCAAAATATAAAGGAGAAATTTGTGCTTGTGGTGTGTCTGAACGACCGCGGCGCGGACGGAACGGACATATCGTGGATATGGGATGCGAACTTTGAAGCGCTGCCCGCTCTCGCCGGGAAGCTGCAGCGCGTCATCGTCTCCGGCGACCGCGCGGCCGATATGCGCATACGGCTGAAGTACGCGGGCATCGACGACGCCGTGATAGAGACCGAGCGCGACTACGGCAGGCTAGTGGAATGGATCGCCGGGCAGGACGAGCCGGTATATATCATGCCGACATACACCGCCATGCTGGAGCTGCGGGAGGCTGTGATACGCCGGTGCGGCGGCAGCGAATTCTGGGAATGAGGAGCGCGTGAAAATGGAATTGAAAATATGCCACATGTACCCGGACGTCCTCAATCTCTACGGTGACGGCGGAAACATCATCTGCATGAAAAAGCGCCTGAGCTGGCGCGGGATAGAGGCGAACGTGACAAAGCTGCCCATTGGCGAGCGCGCAGATCTCGCGGGTTTTGATATAGTATTTATCGGCGGCGGGCAGGATTTTGAGCAGGAGGTGCTGCTCGACGATCTGCACCGCGGCAAGGACAAGGAGATAATCGCCGCGATAGACGACGGCGTGGTGTTTCTGACAATATGCGGCGGATTCCAGATGATGGGCAGCTATTATGAGACCTATGACGGCAAGCGCTGCGACTTTATCGGCGCGGCAGACCTGTACACCGTCGGGTCAAAGCAGCGCATGATAGGCAACTACAAGTTCCGCTGCGCCGCCGATGCCGGCGGCAGCGTTGTGGTCGGGTTTGAAAATCACAGCGGAAAAACCTTCCTCGGCGCAGGCGAAAAGCCGTTGGGGCAGGTGCTTGCAGGCTTCGGCAACAACGGCGAGGACGGCACGGAGGGCGTGCACCACAAAAATCTCTTCGGCTGCTACAGTCACGGTCCCATGCTGCCGAAAAACCCGGCGTTCTGCGACATGCTGCTGCAAACCGCGCTGGAGCGCAGATACGGCGCGGTCACGCTCGATACCCTCGACGACCGCGCAGAGCTCGCCGCGCACGATGAGATGTGCGCAAAGCTTGGCGGAAAGGAATAGAAAAAGATATATGATCAGATTTTATAATGCCCGCACGCTGTCGTTTGCCGGCGGACCGGCGCTCGGCGAGGGCGAGGTGTGGGTCGATAGCGGGCGCATCGCCTACGTGGGCGCAAAGCCCGATGTGCTTCCCGAATTCACGCGCGAGATCGATCTTTCCGGCAAGCTCATCATGCCGGGGTTCAAAAACGCGCACACGCACACCGCGATGGTGTTCTTCCGCTCCCTTGCGGACGATATGCCGCTTGACAAATGGCTCAGCGAGCAGATATGGCCGCGCGAAGGGCAGCTCACGGGCGAGGACGTCTATACGCTGACAAAGCTTGGCATACTTGAATACCTCTCCTCCGGTATAACGGCATGCTTTGATATGTACATCAAAAACGATTACTACGCCAGGGCGTGCACGGACGCCGGCTTCCGCACTGTTATATGCTCGGCGCTCAACCGCTTTGACGCAGACCCTGAAAACATCGAGCGCGAGTATATTAAATTCAATAATTACAGCGGTCTTGTGTCCTATATGCTCGGCATACACGCCGAGTACACAACGCCCATGGAGCGCATGGAATACATGGTGTCGCTTGCGGAGAAATACAAAGCCCCATGCTTCACGCATCTTGCCGAGACGTTCGTTGAGGTTGAGGGCTGCCGCGAGCGCTACGGCTGCTCTCCCGTGCAGCTGCTGGACAGGCTTGGCTTCTTCCGCTACGGCGGCGGCGGCTTCCACTGCGTCTGGATGGATGAGGAGGACATTGCGCTGATGGCGGAGAAAAAGCTGTGGGCGGTGACCTGTCCGGGGTCGAACGCAAAGCTTGCCAGCGGCATCGCGCCCGTTGACGCACTCGCCGCGGCGGGCGTGCCTCTCGCCATCGGCACCGACGGCGCGGGCAGCAACAACGCGCTGGATATGTTCAGGGAGATGTATCTTGTAAGCGTGCTGCAAAAGCTGAAGCTCGGCGACGCTTCAGCGGGCAGCGCGCGGCGGACGCTGGAGATGGCGTGCGTCGGCGGGGCGCGCGCAATGGGGCTGACAGAGTGCGACGATCTTGCCATGGGCAAACGCGCGGATCTTGTCGTGATCGATCTTGAGCGCCCGAATATGCAGCCCGTGAACGACATACCCTGCAATCTTGTCTACTCCGGCTCGAAGGAAAACGTATACATGACCCTCGTCAACGGGCAGATACTTTACGAAAACGGTCAGTTCCACATTGACGAGGACGCGGCGGACATATATGCGCGCGCCGCCGGCATAAAAAAGCGCATAGTGGCAAAGGGATAAATAATGACCATGAGCAAGATAGACCTGCATGTACATACAACCGCATCCGACGGCACGGTCAGCGGGCGCGGCGTTGCCGGGCTGGCACATGACATGGGGCTTGCCGCCATTGCCGTGACGGACCATGACACCGTCTCCGGTTACGCCGAGGCTGCGGCCGCCGGGCGCGAGCTCGGCATTGAAGTCGTGCCGGGGATAGAGATAAGCACGAAATACGGCGGGCCCATCCACATACTCGGCTATTATATCGACCCGCAGTCGGAAAAGCTGCGCCCGGTGCTGGACTGGGTCGTTCATGACAGGGACGAGCGCAACCGCAAAATGGCAGAGCTGATGGCAGCGGATGGGCTGCCCGTGAGCTACGACGAGATGCACCGGCGCTTCGGCGGCGTGATCGGCCGCCCGCACTTTGCCGAGGTTCTTGTTGAGATGGGCATGGCGGATAACGTGCAGGACGCTTTCGACAAATACGTTGAAAAGGGGCGGAAGTATTACCTCCCGCGCAACTTTCTCTCGATCGAGCGCTCAGTGGAGATCATCGCCGAAGCCGGCGGCGTGCCCGTGCTGGCGCACCCGTTCCAGTATAAGCGCGACGACGCGGGGCTGCGGGAGATAATAGAGCACTGCATGGACTACGGCTTGGGCGGCATCGAGTGCCGCTACTCCGGCTACGGCGCGGACAAGGTCGCCTATCTTGAGGCTCTGGCGGATGAATATCACCTCGTCAAGACCGGCGGGAGCGACTTTCACGGCGAAAACAAGCCGCACATAGCCCTCGGGCGCGGCATCAGCGGAGAGCTGGACGTGCCGTATGAATTCCTCGAACGCCTGCGCGAAAGATGCGGCGCGAGCGCTGCACGATAATGAAAAACACTCTCGGGAATTAGCTCCCGGGAGTGTTTTATACTATATACTATCTTCTTATCAGAACGGACCTACCTGTGTTATTGCAGCGATCGCAACAAGGATTGCCGCCCAGACGGTATTGGTGAGGAATATTCTGATGGTGAACTTCAGGTATACGCGGTAGTCAATATCCGCCATGGCAATTGCGCCGGAGGTAAGGGGCGAGGTCGGCATGATCATGTTGCCGAGCGCGCCGCCGAAAATCGCCGCTGCGCACACAGTCTGCTGGGTGATGCCCGCCATGCTGCCGATGGGGGAAAGGATGGGGATAAGAACAGTTGCAAGACCGGCGTCGGAGATGATGAAGAAGTTGCCGATGTGACCGATGAGATACATGATCTCCGCCGTGACGACGCCGGACACGCCGTTGAGCATCTGAACAGACGCATGGATGATGGTGTCGATAATGCCGGAGTTGTCAAGAACGATTGCAATGGCCTTTGCAAAGCCGACAACGAGCACGCCGCCGACAACGCCCTGCGCGCCCTTGCAGAAGCGGCGGAAGGTCTCATTGGGGGAATAGCCCATTATGACCGCGACAATGACCAGCATCATGAGGAACACAGCAGGAATGCCGTTTTTGAAATCTCCTCCGGAGAGTGCGGTGTATATGATAAAGCTCATGCCGGCAAGAACGGTGAGAAGCACAAGCTTATGACGTCCGGTAAACTCGGGCATTTCCACGGTGCCGTCCTTAGCCGCCTTCTGCTCCACGTCGTAGATCCAGCTGTTGCGCGGATCCTTCTTCACTCTGATCGCATACTTGACCGTCCAGAACGAAACGGAGCAGTTGAAGCCGACGAAGGCAAGAATTCTCAGCCAGATTGCAGAGAACACCGGAAGCCCGACCAGGCCCTGCGCAACGCCGATGTTGAAGGGGTTGGTTATGCCGCTGGCAAGACCCGCACCGCCGGCGCAAACCGTAATGGCTATGCCGACCAGTGCATCAAGCCCCATAGAGCGCGCCAGCATGACGCCCAGCGGAACGAAGGCAAGATACGCCTCAAGCGTGCCCATAAGCGTGGGAACGATGGAAAACAGCAGCACGATGACAGGAATGAAGTAGACGTCCTTACCCTTGCTCTTTTTGAGCAGAGAGTTGAGCGCGCCCTGAATCGCGCCGGTCTCGCTGATAACGCTGAACGCGCCGCCGACAATGAGGATGAGGAAGCATATCCAGCTCGTTGCGGAAAAGCCCTTGGGTATCGCCGTGAAAATATCCATCAGCGTTGCCGGGGTGCTATTTATGTAGGTGAAGCTGTTGGGATCGACGACCTCTCTGCCGTCGATCTTTTCGCGCACGTATTCGCCGCCGGGTATAATATAAGTCAGCAGCGCTGCCACAAGGATGAGAATGCAAATGATAACAAGACCGCTTGGAAATTCTTTGGCTTCGGCCTTTGCTTCTATCTCCTGGCCCTTTTTAAGATCCATAACCTTTTGTCTCCTTTTTCTTTTAGACCGCTTATGCGGTCCTCAGGTTTGCTTTTGCCGCATATCTGCGGCGATCTTCAATGGTATAAACGATAGACGCCGGGGACAACAGTGCAGTTTTTCTTCCGCTCGCTCCTTTCCGCATTCTGCGCGGCTCTCCGCTCTCCTACTGAAAGCCGCGCACACTGAGTATTTGACGAAAACTGCGGTCTATGTGCAGCGCCAGTCAAACCGGGGTTGTTGTACCGGTACGGCGCATATCAAACCGGAGTTTTCTTTATTTTGTAAGCATGATGCGCAGTATCTCCTTGTCGGTCTCGCGCATACCGTCGCGTCCGAGGCAGCCGACGCTCTTTATCATTTCCTCTACGCCTTTTTTCACGATGCCGTCTCCGCCGCGTATCTGCTGCCCCTGCGTGTACATTTCGTAGCCGAGTATTCCCGCCTCGACCGCCGTCGCGATCTTGCCGGCGCAGGATGCCTTCGCACCGTCGCAGATGACGCCGGAGACTATCGCCAGCGCGTTCACCAGAGTATGGCTGATCGCATTGAGGCTGCCGTCCTTGAGATAAGCGATAGCTGCGCCTGCCGCAGCGCCCGCGCTTATCGCGCCGCAGTACGCCGAGAGACGACCTATGCTGGTTTTCTGATGGATGCCGAGCATATTGGACAGCACAAGCGCGCGGTACATTTTTTCCTCGCCAACGCCCATATCCTGCGCATATATGACCACCGGCACGGACGCCGTGATGCCCTGATTGCCGCTGCCGGAATTTATGACAACGGGCAGCTCGCAGCCGCTCATTCTCGCGTCGGAGCCGGCCGCCGCGCTGGCCTTTGCCCTCGTGCGGACGTCATCGCCTTCGCACTTGAGAAGAACAGAGCCTATGTTTGCGCCATAGTTTCCGCGCAGACCCTCTGCGGATATTGCCATGTTGTAATCTATCTGGCGCTTGATAACGTCATGCACGTCGGCAAGATCCACGGTGTTGGCAAAGTCGAGTATCTTTTCAACCGTGAGGAAGCTTCTGTCGGTCAGCCCCTCCTCGCTGCTGTCTTTGACGGGCTGCTTTTCGAGTATTTCGCCGTCGCTTTCAATGAGGACGATATTCGTGTGATAATTGGCGATGCGCACCTTTGAATAGTGCTCGCCGGAGTAGAGGGTGACCACGATGTCAAAGACAAGGTTGCTGTCCGCAATATCGACTTCAATGGGAGTCTTATCAAGGAATTTGCGTATTTCCTCTTTCTGCGCCTCCGTAACGTCCGCGATGACCTCGAGCACGCGCTTGGCATCGCCTGCGACTATGCCGGCCGCCGCTGCGGCAGGTATGCCGCGGAGCCCGTCCGTGTTGGGGACGACAACGCTCTTGACGTTCTTGATGATGTTGCCGCTCGCCTCCACCTTCACGCGCTCAACGCTGCCGCGGAGATGATCCCTGGCAACGCATGCGCAGTATGCAACCGCAATAGGCTCGGTGCAGCCCATCGCCGGGAGCAGCTCTTCATGCAGTATTTTTACGCAATCCTGATATTCTCTGTCTGTTCTTTTCATTTTTCTCCTCCGGAAACCGTATTGTTATTCGCAGGCTTATTCCTGCTTTCCTTAGCAAAATAGACCACCAGCGCCGCGGAAAAGATGAGCGCCATGCCGCATATGCTTCTCACGCCGAGCGTTTCATTGAGGAATGCCGTGCCGAAAAGAGCGGAAAAAAGTATCCCCGTGTAGTTGATTATGCTGACCTCTCCCGGCTCTGTCATTTTGTATGCCGACGTCAGGAGCACCTGACCGGCTCCGGCAAAAACGCCGATCCCCGCCAGCATAAGCCAGTCGCTTCCGCTTGGCATAATGAAGCTGCCAAAGCCGAAAACAACGCTCAAAAGGCACGACACCGCCGAGAACGCGAAAATGATCGTGGCGTTATTCTCTCTGCCGCGCAGCGCATTTATGATAACATACGCCGCGCCCGCACCTGCCGCGGACGCAAGCCCCGCCGCCGCAGGGAGAAGATCCGAGCGGAAGCTTGGATCTATGACAAGCACCGCGCCGCCAAACGCAAGAAGCAGCGCCGTGATCTGCTTCCACCCCAGACGGTTTTTGAGAAACATCGCCGAAAAGAGCATCACAAAAAACGGCGAGCTGCGGTGCAGGAGACTGGCGTCGGCAACGTTCATGTTCGTTGTGGCATAAAAATACCCCGCAACGCCGATGTACCCGCACACCGCGCGCCCCAGCAGGAGCAGCCTGCTGCCGCTGTGACCGCACAGCGGCGCTTTCACGCGCCGCGCCATCACAAAGCCGAAGATGAGCGTGACGAAGTTTCTTGCAAAAACCTGCTCCATCGTCGGTATATCCCCCGACGACAGCTTTACAATAAGCTGCATTACGCTGAAGCTGAGCGTTGACAGCAGCATAAGCAGTATTGCCTTTTGCTTGTTGCTCATAACGCGCTTTTTACCGTCTCCACGTCTCTACGGCGTGTCTGACAGCGTGGATGTTTTCTTTCGTTGACTTGGGGTCGGCAACGCAGCCCGGACCTACGATCAGCCGGCGTCCGTCCATCATGTCCATAGCCTCGTGTATATGCGCCTCTATCATCTTTGGCGCTTCACCGCGCTGAGCCATTATGCTGTCGTAAACAAGATGACCGTCTACTATCGCGGGACCCTCGCGCAGACCGCCGAGGAATACCTTCCCGCTGAGCTCCTTCGCCGCGCTCATGAGAGGACCGCCCTGTCTGTCATGCCAGTTGAGCACGTCTATGGGGTAGAGGCTTGCAGTGTCGAACATGATGTTGTCGCCGTGGATATGCATGACGTTGAACCATGTCTTATCCTTGTATGCATCAATCACACGCAGATCGTACGGCTTGCAGAATTCTGCGAACGTCACATCCGTCATGAGATCATACGTCGCGCACTGAGTTGCAAAGAAGAAGCCGCTCACGCCGACGTCAATATTTGCCTTCACGAAGTTTATCGTTGTTTCGGTAATGACCTCAAGCGCCTGATGCACGACCTCCGGGCATTCGCACATATCGGCGAAAACCTTGTTGCCTGTCAGCTTTTTGAGCGTGGTCATAGGGCTAAAAATCGTCTGGAGGAAAGGCGTGTCCTTGATGTTTCTCTTTTCCAGCTCTCTTGCGAGCCACTGGCTGAGCTGAAGGGTCTTTCCCCACGTGCCGTATATTGCCGGCAGCGGCTCCATGCGCAGGTAGTCCTCTTTCGTGCACACGCCGGGCGCTGCAATCTCCACCTCTTCATACTTGTCGCAGAAGATATTGAGCTTTGCGCCCCAGTCAGGCGTTGTGTACGCGCCGAACGGCATCATCTTTATGAAGTCAAAGTCAAATTCCTGATTGAAATCCACCATCGCTTCCGCAAGCGATCTCGGATCCTGATCGTACTGGCTCATGTGCATCCACACGCTGACAGGAACACGGTCAGGCGTGCCGCCGTTCAAAACGGCTTTGATTCTCTCTTCTCTTGTCATGTTATTCCTCCTGACGCCTTGATTTGTATTTATCTTTGCCTTGAATATATACAATTTGCAGCCTGCACTTGACAAATCCGCAAATAGTATTTATAATTTTTTGATGCTGATTTATGTTTTTATCTTTCGCGCAGCCATGATTTTCATTATTTTTTCGACAGGAGCTGTTAATTCGTGGACAATGATACGCCTAAATATGTAAGGATCAAAAACTACATTCTTGATTCTATAAAGTCCGGCAAGTTTGCACCGGGCAGCAAGATACCGACCGAAAAAGAAATCGCCGAGATGTTCTCCGTTTCAAGAGTGACCGCGAACAAGGCTCTTAAAGAGCTGTCTGTCGCCGGCGTTCTGGACAGCACGCGCGGGCGCGGCACATTCGTCACCTCTGCCTCCCCGGCATCGACCGAGGCCAGCGCCTTTGTCAAGGCGGTCAAATTTTCGCTTGAGGACAATGCCCGCGTTCATCAGGTGCTCTCATTCCGGATTATTCCGGGTCCTGAGGAGCTTTTGAAAAAGGGGCGCTTTGCTTCCGACGCCGATTTCTATGAGATCGTGCTTGCAAACAAACGCCCATGGTCGTCGAACGAAGAGGAATCGCTGGACTATATCTATATTCCCGTTGATCTGACAGGCGGAGTAAATATACTCCCCACACTGGATTATCTGAGCGCCCACTTTGTTTTTGACTACCTCAAGGCGAAAATCAACGTCACGCCGAAATTTATAAAGATATATGTCAACACGCCGCTCCATCCGTTTCTTGAGGGTGCGTGCCAGCTTCTCGGCAACCCGCCGCACATGCAGATATGGGATGAGGATATATTTGACGAGAACATGCAGCTTTTGAGCACTGTTTACACGGTTTGTCCCAACGATCTGCGTAATGTTCCGCTCTTCACCTTCGCGCTGTGACTTCTAAAAAATCTTTGGATACCCAAGCATAAAACATATACCTATCTGCGTATAAAAGTATATACTTTTATACGCAGATGTCAACACATTTGGTCTGGTTTTGCTATTTTTCAGCGATTTTGCGTTTTCTTTGTCGATTATGCTCGGTATTTTGTATGTGCTCACAAACTCTTGATATATATTATACAAAAAAGATGTTTATATTTTGTGCAATGTTTCTGGCTATTATGTGAATGTATATATCTTTGCTCCGCATAGTGAAAAAGCGGAGGGAGCAGCTTCACCCCCTGCGGGCAGCTGCTCCCTCCGCTTTTTTATTCTTTATCGACTTCCGGCAATTCCCCGCCCTGATATGACACTTTTCGCACCGCCAAGCGGATATAGTAGGCTTGGAGGTGGACAAGGTGAAAAAGCTATTCATCCTTCTTATGGCGCTCGCCGCTGCGCTGTGCCTGACGACCTGCGCGCAGACGCTGCCCGAGCCTGAACCGGACTATCTGGACGCGATGGTACGCGCGGCGGCATGCGGCGATGTGCGAGCCGGGCACAGCGCAGAATCTCTGCGTGAGCTCAGCCAGGGTAAGAGCGCCGGCTATGTTCCCGTGTCGTTCGATGATCTTTATACTCTCTCCCGCTACATATACCTCAAATACGGCAGCTACCGCTGCTCGGACGAGCTTCGGCTGTGTGCGGGTGAGGTCGTGCTCAACCGCGTTGCCTCGCCCGAGTATCCAAACAGCATCGAGGGCGTTATCTGTCAATCAGGTCAGGTGAACGCCGTGGATACACATGCGTTCGACGCCTGCCGCGAGCCGTCGGCGGAGTGTGTGCGCGTTGCGCTGCGGCTGCTGCTGGGCGAGCGGATGCTTGAGCCGTCGGTCGTGCTGCTGACGGACTATCCGGCGGACGGCGTATATGCAATGTTCTGCGACCGTCTGCTCGGCAATACGTATTTTTATAAGAGCGACGCTCTGGATCTGTATCGCGGCGGCGAAACGGCAGTTGACGCGGCGGGCGGCTGATGGTAAAATAGCAGCATCCTGATCGGTAAATTTATATTTGGAGGACTCACCATGGATTTCAGAAGCATGACCGTCAAAGAGTGCTTTGACAACCCCAAGACCGTCGCCGTCATCAAGGAGCTTGCCCCCGCGTTGATGAAATACCCGATAAAGCTTTTCAATAAGAAGAGCTGCGGGGAGATTTTCGATCTCGTCGTTAGCAAGAAAATTCTGCCGGAAGACGTTGCAAAGCAGATAGAAGCAAAGATAAACGAGATAGTCAAGTAAAGCCTGCATAAAAAAATCGCCCGAAAAGAGTGCCCGACGGCACTCTTTTCGGTTATGTAAAATCATGTCAAAATCAGAAATGATGCACAAAAACTTCATGCAATGGCATATGCAGTTTTTCGTTGTGCAGCGTTTCTGCATGGAGTTTTATGCGGGTTCGTAGGAACGGCTCAGCTCGCATCCCGCCGCGTCATACTCGACGTTCTCCATAAGCGCCGGGTCTACGCGGCTGCGCTTTTTCACGACAAGACCCTGTCCCTTGTTGTTGAACACCCATATTTTATTCCCGGGGTACTGCGGATCCGGCTTCTGGAATACGGTTGTGTCGTTCAATCGGCAGAACTTTGCCCTCCCCTCCGCCGTGTCGAGAAGATCTCCCGGACCGTTATAGTACAGCTCATCCTGTACGGCCTGTTTTTTGAATTCCTCCCACTCCGCGTCGTCGCTCCATTTGACGTCATTGGGCTGTATCGGCTGCGTCATTGCATATACTCCTTGCATATGTTTATTTTCATAGCCTGATTTTATCACGGTATGGCTAAAATAGCAATCCCGCATTCATTTCAAGCGCCGTTATTTCGCCGAAACTGTATGAATTCACAGTTGCTTTTTTCGGCGCTATGTAACATAATATAGCATGAAATAACAGGAGGTAGAAGCAATGAAGAGAATGACGCGCGTCGCCATCGTCACAAGCGGCGGCGATTGTCAGGGTCTCAACGCGGCAATACGCGGCGTCGGCAAGGCTCTGTTTCAAAAGCTTGAAAATAACGTTGAAATATTCGGCATGTACGCGGGCTACCGCGGTCTTGCCGACGGCGACTATAAATTCATGGAGCCGAAGGACTTCTCCGGCATACTCACCGAGGGCGGCACGATCCTCGGCACATCGCGCCAGCGCTATATCCCCGGCAAGGACATCATCGACGAAAACGGCGAGAGCATGATCCCCGCCATGCGCGACACCTACAACCGCCTCAACCTTGACTGTCTCGTCATTATGGGCGGCAACGGCACGCAGAAGAGCGCGAAGCTCATTGCCGACGCGGGTATGAACGTCGTCACCCTGCCCAAGACCATCGACAACGACATCTGGGGTACGGACACGACCTTCGGCTTTCAAAGCGCGGTAGACATCGCCACGAACGTCATTGACTATATCCATTCCACCGCGTGCTCCCACGGGCGCACCTTCGTTGTGGAGCTTATGGGGCGCGACGCGGGCTGGCTGACGCTGCATGCGGGCATCGCCAGCGGCGCAGACGCCATCCTCATCCCCGAGATACCCTATGACGTGAACAGGATCGCCGAGCTTATCGCCCGCCGCGACAGAGCCGGGCGCGGCTTTTCCATCATCGCGTGCGCCGAGGGCGCGGTTTCCGTGGATGATGTAAAGCTCGACGAGGAGGCAAGCCGCAAAAAGAGGGAGGACAGCCACTACCCCACCGTGTCCTACGCGCTCGCGGCGGAGCTGGAGGCGCTCACCGGGCAGGAGACCCGCGTGACCGTCCCTGGGCACTATCAGAGGGGAGGTCCCCCTTGCCCGTATGACCGCGTGCTCGCCACACAGTTCGGCACTGCCGCCGCCGATCTCATCATCAACAAGCAGTACGGGCGCATGGTCGCCATCCAGAACGGCGAGATATGCTCCATTCCGCTCGATGACGCTGCGAGCAAGACGAAGTTTTTGCCAATTGATCATCCCATCATCCAGGTCGCGCGCGACATCGGCATCTGCATGGGCGACTGAAAAAGGCAGGCACAACATATAAGCACCAAGTAAGCACAAAGCGCCTCCGGAACTTCCCGGAGGCGCTGTGGTATTATTCACCATGGAGGAGACACGCTGCAATGCAGGAGAAAAACACGAAGGCTTATATCATGATGATTACCTCTATGCTGATTTTCGGCACAATAGGTATTTTCAGAAAATACATTCCCCTGTCTTCTGAGATGCTCGCTTTTTCGCGTGGATTGATGGGCAGTCTCTTTCTGCTCATTTTTATTGCGGCAACAGGGCGCAGACCGGAAAGGCTTTCCGCAGGGAAGCTGCTCTGGCTTGCTGTGACCGGCGCGATAATGGGAATGAACTGGCTGCTGCTGTTCGAGGCGTACAGATACACCTCCGTTGCCAGGGCAACCCTGTGTTACTATATGCAGCCGACGATCTTGATTTTTCTCTCTCCTGTCTTTTTCAAGGAAAAGCTGACTGTGAAGAAGCTCTTCTGCGCGGCTGCGGCTATAGTGGGCATGATATTCGTTTCGGGTGTGGCAGAGGAATCACAGTCAGACGCGCAGGACGTAAACGGCATATTCTGTGCTCTCTGTGCGGCAGCGCTGTATGCCGCGGTCATCATTCTGAATAAAAAGGTGCAGGTGGACGACGCATACCAGAAGACGCTTGTGCAGCTTGCATCCGCCGCGCTCGTCCTTGTTCCGCGCGTCATCGCTGCGGGAGCCGGCGAATTTACAGCCCTGGACTCAAGATCCGTGGTGATGGTTCTGGTGATAGGCATTGTGCATACAGGGATAGCGTATGTGCTGTACTTCGGCTGCATGCAGCGTCTGAGAGCGCAGTCCATCGCTGTTCTGAGCTATATTGACCCTGTTTTTGCTCTGGTTCTTTCCGCCGCCGTGCTGCATGAGCAGCTTTCACCTCTCGCTCTTGCGGGCGCGGCGCTGATCATAGGTTCTGCGCTCGTGAGCGAAACAGACTTTAAGGCATGATCGCGTACAGGGTATACCGCCAGCTTGTCAAAAAAGTCCTCACAGGACTATTTTGACCGCGCTTTCCGCCGAGCATTTTGAAAATGTTCAAAATGCTGTTACCGAAAGCCTTGATATATCAAGGCTTTCGACGGCGG
>DJEW01000034.1:16880-63011 GCA_002431965.1 Clostridiales bacterium UBA5888 | reverse complement strand
CTGACCTTAAAGCTTTGTTTTTTACAGTCTGATACCGCCCATTATAGCTTCACTATTTATTCTTATCCTTCGCCCGAAATACAAGCGCCGTTATCAGCGCAAAGAACACAGCCGCGCAGATGCCGCCCGCGCAGGCGGTCAGCCCTCCCGTGAACGCGCCCAGCAGCCCCGATTCCGCCACCGCCTCGCGCACGCCTTTTGCCAGCGCATTGCCGAAGCCCGTCAGCGGCACGCTTGCCCCTGCGAGCGCAAAGTCCGCAAGCGGCTGATATATCCCCATTGCGCCAAGCACCACGCCCGCGACGACGTAGCTTGTGAGGATGCGCGCCGGGGTGAGCTTCGTGCAGTCGATGAGCACCTGCCCGATAACGCACAGCATCCCGCCCACGGCGAACGCCTTTATATAGTCCATTATGCTCCCCATACATCACGCCTCACTTTCCAGCGCCACAGCATGGCAGATGCCGGGGATGCTCTGCCCCTGCTGCGCGCTTGTCTGGCTCATGAGCGCGCCCGTCGCCGCAAAGAGCACGCGCTTCCAAACACCGCGCTGCATCGCAGGCAGAATGTGTGCGCACAGCACGCTCGCACTGCATCCGCAGCCCGAGCCGCCCGCATGCACATCCTGCGTGCGCAGATCGTAGACGAGCACGCCGCAGTCCATATACCGTGCGCCGAGCTTCACGCCGTCCGAGGCGAAGAG
This sequence comes from Clostridiales bacterium UBA5888, assembly GCA_002431965.1. GTDB lineage: Bacteria > Bacillota > Clostridia > Oscillospirales > Oscillospiraceae > Limivicinus. The sequence continues at coordinate 62,308 of DJEW01000034.1, read as the reverse complement.
CGACTGAAGTATATCATGCCCCAGAGCGCCGAGATCGCCGGTGAAGATGGCATCGTAAAATTCAGGGGCGCGCCCGGTGTCTGCAAAGTGGGCGCGGAGCGTGTCATACGCCGCAGGCGCCATTGCCGCGCCCATGTTGTTCGCGTCGCTGATGCCCGCATCGACAATCCTCCCGGCGGTCACATGCGTGAGGCGTACACCGTGTCCCTGCGCCTTCACTATCACCGCGCCAGCGCCCGTCACGGTCCATTGCGACGTCGGCGGGCGCTGGCCGCCGTATTCCAGCGGGAAGCGGTACTGCCGCTCTGCCGTGCAGAAGTGCGAACCGGTCACGGCGCACGCCGCGCGAGCATAGCCGCCATCCGTGAGCATTCCCGCCAGCGCCAGCGATTCTGCCATGGTAGAGCACGCGCCGTACACGCCGAAGTACGGCGCGCCGGTGTCTTTCATGGCAAACGCCGTGCTGACGCACTGGTTGAGAAGATCGCCGGAGATGATGATGTCCAGCGTCTCTGCCGATACGCCTGCCCTTGTGCAGGCGAGCGTGAACGCATGGCGGATCATGTGGCTCTCCGCCGCTTCCCAGCTTTTTTCTCCAAAGTATGAGTCTGCGGAGACATAGTCAAAGCACGCGCCGAGCGGTCCTTCCCCTTCGCGCTTGCCCACCACAGCCGCGGAAGCCGCGGCGCATGGGCGGCTTTCCAGCTCTGCCGTCTGCCTGCCGAGCTTTTTCATGGCATTACCTCGCTTAACAAGTTAATGCTGATATTATCCCCTGAATATACAAAAATACTCTCAGAGACGAACCCTGAGAGCATTTTTTGTATATTGTTCAGTTTATTTTCAGCGTCTCCCAGAGGGAGTTGACGTAGTCGAGCATGGAGTCATCGAGCGTGCGGTATGCATACTCGTTATAGAGCGCGGCAAAATCGTCTATCTCGGGATAGAGTATCTCGATCGCGTCCTCGCCCATGTCTTCAATATACCCCTCGTCAGTATACACCGCGGAATTGGGCGATGCGTAGGAGATGTACTCCGCATTCGCAATGGCGGGCTCTGGCGAGAGCATATAGTTGATGAATATTTCGGCAAGCTCCTTGTTCTGCGCGCAGCTCGGGATGCACATGGCGTCAATGAAATAATTGGTGCGCTCCGGATAGTAGAACCGGAGATCAACGCCCTCCGCCTGTGCGTCGAGCATCGTGAAGTAGTCCCCCGCGTAGTACGCCGCTATCGCCGCCTCGCCGGATTCCATCATATTGTATACCTCGTCCATGACGTAGCTCTTCACGAGCGGGGATTGGCGCTTGAGCTCGGCAAGCGCAGCATCCCACGTGGCGCGGTCGGTGCTGTTGACGTCGAGACCGAGCTTGTACTGCGCCGTAGCAAAGGCGTCGCGGGAGTTGTTGAACTGGAGTATTTCCCCGGCGTATTTTTCATTCCACATGAGATCCCAATCCTGCGCGTCCGCAGGATCGACGACCGCAGCGTTATATATAATGCCGACAACACCATAGGTATACGGCACGGTGTACATATCGTCCGGGTCATAGAACAGCCCGCGGAAGCTTTCGTCAATATTGGCATAGTTGGGGATATTGTCAAAGTCGAGCGGAAGGAGCATTCCCTCGTCCCTCATACGCGCGATCATATAGTCTGACGGGATGACCACGTCGAAGCTAACGGCGCCGGAGGAAAGCTTGGCGTACATATCCTCGTTGCTGGCAAAGGTGGTGTAATTGACCTTGACCTTTCTGCCGTAGGTCTCTTCATACCACTGCTCAAAAGCCTCTATGGTGTTGAGCGAATCATCAGACCCGTCGGATATATATTCGCCCCAGTTGTAGACATTCAGCTCCTGCGTGCCGCGTCCGCCGAGGACGAACACCGCAATGCCCGCCGCGACGAGAACGCCGCCGATGACGCCCGCCGCCGCACGCTCGGTGTGTGCACGCGCGCGCTTTGCCTTTCTGGGCTTCGCTTCGTCATCGACGAGATTTGTGAGAATGAGAAGGGCGAGAATGACGAAGAAGATGATGGTCGCCAGCGCGTACATCTTCGGCGTGACGGTCTTTTTCGTCATGCTGTATATACGTATGGGCAGCGTTTCAAACCCGTTGCCGGAGGTGAAGTAGCTTATCACAAAATCGTCGAGCGAGAGCGTGAACGCCATGATAAAGCCCGTGACGACGCCCGGCATGATCTCCGGTATCTCCACCTTCATGAACGCCTGCAGCGGAGTGCAGCCGAGATCCATCGCCGCCTCGGGCAGCGCCCTGTCCATCTGCCGGAGCTTCGGCAGCACCTGCAAAATTACGTACGGCAGGCAGAACGTCACATGCGCGATGAGCATCGTCCAGAAGCTCAGGCTCGTCGCCGCGCCGAACAGCCGCCCCACGAACACAAACATAAGCATCAGCGATATGCCGGTGATGATGTCTGGATTTATCATGGGGATATTCGTGACGGTGTCCATCGCCGCGCGCATCGCGCGGCTGCGGAGCTTATTTATACCCACGGCAGCGGCCGTGCCCATAACGGTGGAGATCACCGCCGCAGTAAGTGCGAGCACAAGGGTATTCCTCACCGCGCCCAGCGTCTCCGCATCGCGGAACAGCTCCCTGTACCAGTTGAGAGAGAAGCCGGAGAACACGGAAAGGCTTTTGGCATCGTTGAAAGAGAACACCAGCAGTATCGCGATGGGCGCGAAAAGGAAGAGCATTATCAGCGCCGTATAGACCTTCGACATTTTTTTCATTACGCCTTGCCTCCTCTCACACCGCAGTACGCCGCGCGGCGGCGTGCTGCATCAGCGCCATGCACGCGAGCAGTATCACCATCAGGATGAACGCTATCGCCGCGGCAAAGTGCAGGTTGTTGGCAACGTACTGCCCTTCTATTGCATCACCGATGAGGTAGAACTTTCCGTTGCCGAGCTTCTGGGAAATATAGAACGTGGAGATGGACGGGATGAGCACCATGTTGATGCCCGAGATAACGCCCGGCAGGCTCAGCGGCCATACCACACGGCGCAGAACGCCCGCGCTGTTGCAGCCGAGGTCGCGCGCCGCCTCGATAAGGCGCGTGTCCATCTTTGCCATGATGGAATATATCGGCAGTATCATATACGGAAAATAGTCATACACCATGCCTACGACAACCGCCGCCTCCGTGCCGATGACATGGATGCGCCCCAGCCCCAGCGCGGAGAGGAAGCCGTTGAGGATGCCGGTGTCCTGCAAAATGGTCATCCATGCATATGTGCGGATGAGGAAGTTCATCCACATGGGTATCATGATGAGAGTTATCATTATCTTCTGCGTTCTCGCCTCAGCGCGCGCGATGATATACGCCATCGGGTAGCCGAACAGCAGGCAGATGAACGTCGAGATAACGGCAAGCTTCAGTGAGCGCAGGAAGATGACGATATACGTATGCACCTCGCCCGCGTCCGTCGCTGAGGTTGCGGTGAAAAAACGCGTGACATTGTCAAGGGTGAAATTGAAATTATTGTCGGTAAAGGCGTAATACGCCACAAAGAAGAGCGGCACAACGATGAAAAACACCGCCCACACCGAGTACGGTGCAAGAGCAAGACGCTGGATAAGCCCCGCGCGGCGGGCATTGGCATTTGCGTTCATTCTTCGCTCTCACTTTCCGCATCGCTCAGCTCGTCAAGCTCGTTGGAGAATGACGAGTAGTCGCCGTACATACCGGAATATTCGGATTTCTTCATTATATGTATCGCGTCAGGCTCGATGTATAGACCGATATGCTCGTCCACATCTACAAAGTCCGTTGTCTGGATCATCCATTTGAAGCCGTCGATGTCCACGATTATCTCATAGTGAACGCCGAGGAAGGTAACGGACGTGACCACGCCGCGCAGCATTCCGCGCTCCTCCGGCACAATGTCCACATCCTCCGGACGTATGACCACATCCACCGCCTCGCGCTTTTCAAAGCCGGAGTCAACGCACTCGAACGTCTGCCCGGAAAATGCGACAGTGTAATCTGCGAGCATCACGCCGTCTACAATATTGCTCTCGCCGATGAAGTCTGCCACGAAAGCGTTCTGCGGCTCGTTATATATGTCGATGGGCGTGCCTATCTGCTGGATGCGTCCCTCGGACATGACGATCACCGTGTCGGACATGCTCAGCGCTTCCTCCTGGTCATGCGTGACAAACACAAAGGTTATCCCCGTCGCCTTCTGTATTTTTTTCAACTCCGCCTGCATGTCCTTGCGCAGCTTAAGGTCGAGCGCCGCGAGCGGCTCGTCCAGCAGCAGCACCTTCGGGCTGCTTATGAGCGCGCGCGCAATTGCGACGCGCTGCTGCTGACCGCCGGAAAGGCTGGTGACGCTGCGGTTTTCAAACCCCGTCAGCGCGACCATCGCCAGCATCTCATGCACGCGCTCGGCTATCTCCCCATGCGCTGCCTTCCTCTCCCGCAGCGGAAAAGCGACGTTTTCATACACGTTCAGGTGCGGGAAAAGCGCATAGCGCTGAAAAACGGTGTTGACATTGCGCTTATAAGGCGGCACGTCGTTTATCCTCTCGCCCATGAACAGCACATCGCCGCTGTCGGGCGTCTCGAAGCCGCCGATGAGGCGCAGCGTCGTGGTCTTGCCGCAGCCGGAGGGACCCAGCAGCGTGACAAACTCATTGTCATAAATGTCAAGATTGATGTTGTCCAGCACGGTCTCGCCGTCAAAGGATTTTGTGACGTTTTTCAGCTCGATTATCTTTTTCATATTCTTTCCCCCCGAGAGCTGCCGCGAAAAAAGCGCATCATACGGCTGCTCAAAATAAAAATGACGCATGCACATGGCATACGTCATCATTGCGGCAGGTATAGAATCCCCCCGGCAGATATACGCCGGGATAGCTATCCCAATTGGTTTGAGAGTCTATATAGCAAGAAACTACTTTTACTACTCTTATTGACCATTTCACAAGTTTGTATGCTGTGCAGCACTGGTTTATAGTAACCAACTTATAAAATTTGAGCCCCTTTACCAAGCCCACGCGGGGGAGCGCCCCGCTAAATCAATAAGGCAACAGAAGTTGCCGCCGCATTCCGCGGAAAATCGGCATTCGACCCGGCTGTCCGTGTGGCCTTGGCTGTGCGCGCGGCACAGCGGTCGTTATCTTGCTTCGGATATATCGACTATCCAATTGAGACGATTTATTTTAGCAACATTCTTCCCCAATGTCAACAACTATTTTCACTTTTTTTCGCGCGGGCCTCGCGCCGTGCGCCGTCAGTATCTTACTTCCCACAGCGTCAGCCCCTGCGCGGGCGCGGTGAAGCCCGCGTTGGCGCGCTCGCGCGAAGCGAGTACAGCCTCCACATCCTCCGCCGCGCGCCGGTGCGTGCCGACCTCCAGAAGCGTTCCGGCGATGATGCGCGCCATGTTGTACAAAAACCCGTCGCCGGTCATCGCTATCCGCACCTCATCGCCGCGGCGCTCCACGTCGATGCTCTTCATGCGGCGCACGGCGGATTTTTTCATGTGCCTGTTGGCGCAGAACGCCGTGAAATCATGCTCGCCGCAGAGAGCGGCAGCCGCGCGGCGCATTGCGGTCACGTCCAGCTGCGGCGTGAAGCGGTACATATACCGCCGTTCAAACACATTCGGTGCGGTGCTGTTCCACACGCGGTAGACGTAGGTCTTCTCACGGCAGCTGAGTCTTGCATGGAAACGCGGCGCGGTCTCTTCCAGCTTGAGCGCGCCGATGTCCTCCGGCAGAGCCTCGCGCAGCGCCTCCAGCGCGGCGGCGCAGTCGAGCGTGTGCTCCGTGTGGAAAGAGCACGCCTGCGCTCTGGCATGCACGCCCGCGTCCGTGCGTCCCGAGCCTGCGGCCTCCGTCTCCGTTCCCAGCGCGCGTCCCAGCGCCGCCTCGACTCTGGCCTGTATGGTGTTGTCCGTGTTTCCCTGTCTCTGCCATCCGCTGTAACGCCCGCCGTCATAGCACAGTGTCAGCTTATATGTGTGCATACTCCCGCCCCCATTTCATGTGCACGTGTGTTTTTCTGCGTCATATTTTACTCCAATATGCCGCCGCTTGCAATCATTCGCCGCAGTCCGGTGAAATCTTTTGACAAAAATCCGCCTCCGCGCTTGCAACATGGCATGCAATATGCTAAAATTTGCGATATATTGGCGTTATATCGCATTGGAGGTCAACCGCGTGGAGTTTACCAGGCAGGATACAAAGATATTCAAGGGCATTGCCATACTGCTCATGCTCTATCATCATCTGTTCGCTTTCCCCGAACGGGTGCTGGATGGTCAATTCGTGTCGCTGTGGTATTTCAACGACACAAACCTTTCCGTGTGCCTTGGCGCGTTCGGGTGCATCTGCCTGCCGATATTCACTTTTCTCAGCGGGTATGGGCTCTACCGCTCCTCACTGCGCGGCGAAAGCAGCGCCGCCCTTGCCGCGCGCCACATCAAAAGCCTTTATAAGACCTACTGGATGGTCTTTTTCGTGTGTCTGCCCGTTGTAGTGTACAAGACCCTGTTTTACCGGCGCTCGCTGATAATGTACGACATCGTTTATAACTTTCTCGGACTGAGCTTTTCGTTCAACAGCGAGTGGTGGTTTGTGCTGCCGTTCACAGTGCTGCTGGTGCTTTTCCCCGCGATAAAGCGCTTTGCCGAGCGCCCCAACGCCGGGCTTTATATTGACCTCTTCCTCGTGATAATTCTCAACGCAGTAATCGTATATATCGTTCCTTATGTGATGGAGCTGAATGTATTTACCGGCTTCTCCTCCACCGTGTTCTGGGCGCGGACAAAAGAGGTGCTGGAGATTCTGCCGGCTTTCCTCACGGGCGTGATCTTTGCGCGCTGGGATGTTCTCTCGCGCATAAAGGAAAGGCTCGGCGGGCGGGCGTTATGGTGTGCTGCCGCCATCGCCGGAATGTGCGCGGTGTTCATCATCCGCGCGCACAGCTCCAAATATTTCAACTTCATTCCAGCAGTGGCGTTCCTCATGTGCGTGACCGTGCTTCTGCCCACAAAGCTGATGACGCTCGCGGGCAGGGTTCTGGAAAAGCTGGGAGAAGAGTCCGCCATAATGTGGCTCGTGCACACGTTTTTCTGTTACTACTGGCTTCAGCGGCTCGTTTACGCGCCGAAATATTCTCCGCTTATCCTTCTGTGGCTCGTCGCGCTCAGCTATGGCTCTGCAAAGCTGATAAGGCTGCTGTGGAAATGGCTGGGCACAATGTGTTTACGGCTTTCAAGACCCAGGTCGGAGGTGTGAATACACTATGGAATTCACGAAGCAGGACACAAAGATAATGAAGGGCATTGCCATACTGCTCATGCTCTGCCACCATCTGTTTGCTTTCCCTGACAGGCTGAACGGAGCGAGCTATGTATCGATGCCGTTTATAAATGGGACGAATGCCGCTATGTTCATTGCCAATTTTGGCAAGATATGCGTCGCGCTGTTCACTCTGCTTGGCGGCTACGGTACATATTTATCCATTACACATACAAAAAACCGCTCAGAGCTTGTCGGTAGTCACCTTTCCCAGCTGTACATTTCATATTGGAAGGTTTTTGTCATTGCCGTGCCCGTGTCGCTTCTGCTCGGTCTGCCGCACGCAAGTCCGTTTTTCGCGGATCTGATATATTCCTTTCTCGGACTGCACTTTACTTACTGCAACGAGTGGTGGTTCGTTACTCCGTTTGCCGTTCTGACAGTCTGCTCCCCGCTCATCGTCAGATTTGCCGACAGGCGGAACGCATCGCTGCAGTCGAGTCTGCTGTGGCTGGTATGTGCAAACGCAGTAATATACTACATCATTCCTCCGCTCATGCGCACTCCCTTGCTCTTAGAGTTTTCCGAGACTCTATTCTGGACGGAGGTGTACACCGCCGTAACGCTGCTCCCCGCTTATGCATTCGGCATGGTGCTGGCAAAGCACGGCACGTTCTCAGCCGCCAAGGAATATTGCCATGCCAGGCGCACACTGTCTGCTCCGGCAGCTCTGATAGTTCTCGGCGGACTCTTGTATATTCACTCTTTCAACTGGCTGGCTTATGACTTTATCAACGCAGCCGTATTTGTCGTTTGTATGCTCGCGCTTGTGCAAACCAGGATCGGCGCTTTTATGACACCGTTGCTGGTAAAGTTTGGCGAGGAGTCAACCTGTATGTGGCTCGTGCATACGCTTTTGTGCTATAAGTGGTGTCAAAAGCTCGTCTATGCGCCAAAGTACGCTCCGCTTATCTTCCTGTGGCTCGTCGCGCTCAGCTATGGCTTTGCAAAGCTGATAAGGCTGTTCTACAGTATGCTCGGAAAAGCGTACCTCAAGATATTAAAAACTGAAAAAACATAAGCGAAAAGGCAAAGCGCTGCGGCAGCATTCCACGGCTCTTTGCCTTTATATATTTTCACCCTATTGCTTCCATCACTGCGCGCAGCGTTTCGTCCAGGGTGCCGTTGTTGTTCACAGTAACGTCGGCAAAGCGCGCGTACATGGGCTTGCGCCTTGCATACAGCGCGGCGAGATCGCTCGACTGCGATATGGGTCTGCCGTCCACCGGCAGACGCTCCAGAGCGCGCCTGAGGCAGACGATTGTTCCGTTCTGGTGCAGAAGAGGGTAGTTTTCCTCTCTTGTGACAACGCCGCCGCCTGTTGCGATGACCGCGCCCGAAAGCTTTCCAAGCTCTGCGAGCGCCGCAGTCTCCGCGCGGCGAAATTCCGCCTCGCCGTATGTGCGGATGATAGTCTCCGGGGTCTCGCCGGTCATTTCAAAGACCTTATCGTCGCTGTCATACACCGCCCTGCCGAGCTTCTCCCCCAGCGCAGCGGCAACGGTGGTCTTGCCGCAGCCGGGCATGCCGATGACGACGATATTCTGCATATTCCGCGCGAGAGCGCGGCGTATGCGCGGGATCTCGCTGTCGGGAATGGCGCATCCCGTGAAGAGCTCGGCAGAGCGCTTCGCCTGCGCCACAAGCATATGCAGCCCGCTCTCGCAGCGGATGCCGAGCGCTTCCGCCTGCAGGATGAGCGCGGTGCGCGCGGGGTTATACACCACGTCCAGCACGCCCTCACACTGCGGAAAATCGCGCAAATCTACCGCCGCCGCGCCGTTTTTGGGGTACATCCCAACAGGCGTTGCGTTGACGATGATTTGAGCGTCGCTGTAAGGCGCAAGATCGCCGTAATCCGCGCCGCCGCGGCGCGACAGCACGCGCACGCTCTGCGCGCCCAGCTTCTCCAGCACGGCGCACACCGTGACGGACGCACCGCCGCTGCCGAGCACGACCGCTTTCTTCCCGCGCACGTCTATGCCGCTGCGGCAGACAAGGCTCTCAAACCCGAAGGCGTCCGTATTATCGCCGTAAAGGCTTCCGTCCGCGCGGCGCACGACCGTGTTGACGCTGCCGAGGCGGCGCGCCATGTCCGAAAGCTCGTCGCAGAGCGCGGCGACAGTCTTTTTATACGGAATCGTGACGTTGAATCCACTGAGTTCACCGTTCCTGACGAAATGCTCCACTTCATCCGGCGCGCACTCGCAGAGCTTATATTCATAATCGGCAAGCATTGCGTGTATCTCAGGCGAATAGCTGTGCCCAAGCTTTTCGCCAAGCAGACCGCATTTTGGCTTATTATCCATCACACCACCTCGCTGTAGCTGCCAAGGTAGGCAAAGCTGTCGCACACGTCGGAAAGCTCGCCCATCAAAAGCATAAACTGCGGCGAATAGACCGAGGTATCGAGATCGAAATAGAACATGAATTCAAAATTCCTGTCCGGCAGCGGCCTGCTTTCGAGTTTGTTGAGGTTTATGCCAAGGGCATAAAAGCGCGAGAGCACCTTGTAGAGCGAGCCTGCTTTATGCGGCAGAGTCATCATGAGGCTTGTTCTGTCCGCGCCGGGGTATATCTCGAGATTTTTGGAAATGCAGATGAAGCGGGTGAAATTGCTGCCCTGATCCTGCACGGAGGATCTGAGGCATTCAAGACCGTATAGCTTCATGCATTCTCTTGATGAGAGCGCCGCCGCATCGCCGCTTGTCGATTCCGCCACGAGCTTTGCCGCGGCGGCGGTGTTCTCGCAGGGGATGACCTTCACACCCTTCAGCGTTGCAAGGAACGCCGCGCACTGGCTTATCGCCTGCTCGTGGGAGTATATTTCTTTTATATCCTCCAGCTTCGTGCCGGGGCGGACAAGAAGATTGTGATCGACCTTGATGCGCACGGAGCGGACGATACGGAAATCATGCTTCATCATGAGATCGTACACGGCGTTGACAGAGCCCGCCGTGCTGTTTTCCAGCGGGACGATGCCGTAGCGGCAGAAGCCGCTCTCCACGGCGGAGAACACCGCGTCGAAGCTGGAGCAGAAAAAAATGTTCGGCATTTTGAAAAGCCGCTCGCACGCGAGCTCTGAATATGCGCCCTCCACGCCCTGACACGCCACCGGGACATTTTCCGGGAAAAGCGGGGGCGTGGTTTTGATAGCGTGCTCTATCTCCGCAGGAAGCGTGCTTTTTGTTCCGATAATGCGCGTCTGGCTGCTGCGGCTGAGCTCCATGAGCAGAGAGTAGAGCGTCACGGCGTATTCGCTCAGCTCCTCCGGCACCTTCTCCGCAACGGCGCGCAGCTTCTGCTGCTCACGCTTCGCGTCGAGCACGGGAAGCGCATTGTCGCGCTTATACTCCGCGATACGCTGCGCGATCTCCATGCGTTTTTCAAACGCCGCAAGAAGCTGTTCGTCCGCCGCATCCATCTCTCTGCGATAATCTGTCAGATCCATTTTGTCTCCTTTCTGCGCCCGAGGAGCGCATCGTATACGGCGAGAGCCGCCGCCGCTTCAATGCATGGCACGGCGCGCGGCACAATGCATGGGTCGTGCCTGCCGGTTATCTCTATATCTTCGTCTCTCAGCGCGGTCATATCCACGCTGCGCTGTCTTTTGGCTATCGACGGCGTCGGCTTTACGGCGGCGCGGAAAACGACGGGCATGCCGTCCGTAATGCCGCCGAGTATACCGCCGCAGTTGTTCGTCACGGTGACCACCGCGCCGTCATTGACCGCGAAAGCGTCGTTATTCTCGCTGCCGCGCATAGACGCGGCGGCAAAGCCCGCGCCGAATTCCACACCCTTGACGGCGGGAATTGCGAACACGGCGGCGGCAATGCGGTTTTCCATGCCGGCGAACATGGGGTCGCCCAGTCCCGGCGGCGCGCCGAGCACAGCGCATTCCACCACGCCGCCGACGGAGTCCCCCTCCGCACGTGCAGCCGCTATCGCCGCGCGCATCTCAGCGCCGCGCGCATCGTCCACCGTGGGAAAGTCCTTCTCCGCAGTGGATGCTGTCAGCTCACCCGCATCCTCAACGCCGGCAATGGATTTTATTCGGCTGATGATCTCTATACCCTCGCGCGCAAGAAGCTGCCTGCATATGCCCCCGGCGATGCACAGCGGCGCCGTGAGCCGTCCGGAGAAGTGTCCGCCGCCCGAGGCATCCTGCGCGCCGCCATACTTCACCTGTGCGGTATAGTCCGCGTGCCCGGGGCGCGGCGCTGCGCGCAGGGCGGCATAATCCTGCGGGCGGGTATCGGCGTTGCGTATTATCGCAGTGAGCGGCGCGCCGCAGGTAACGCCGCCGGCAATGCCGCAGAGAAATTCCGGCACGTCGCTCTCCCGGCGGGGCGTGCTGTACTCATTGCGTCCGGGAGCGCGGCGCTCCATGAAGCGGCGAAGCTCATCCATGTCTACCCGCTCGCCTGCGGGTATGCCCTCTATCGTCACGCCTATCGCGTCGGAGTGCGACTGCCCGAATATCGTGATGCGTATATTTTCGCCGTAGCTGCTGCTCATTGCGTTACCTCCAGATCGTCAAGATCATGCCAGAAGCCGGGGTAGGATTTTGCCGCGCAGTCGCTGCCGAGGACGGTGACATCCTCCCGGCTGAGCGAGGCGGCGACGGCGGCGGACATCGCAATGCGGTGGTCGCGGCAGGCGTCTGCCGTGCCGCCCGCAAGCGTGCCCGTGCCGCGGACAATAAGCCCGTCCTCAAGCTCCTGAGCATCCCCGCCGAGCGCAGTGATGAGCCGCGCCGTGACCGCAAGGCGGTCCGACTCCTTGAGGCGAAGGCGCGCGGCGTTTATGATGCGCGTTTCGCCCTGCGCTGCGGCGGCGGCGATGCTGAGCACGGGAATAAGATCCGGGATCTCCCGCGCGTCAATGACGCATCCGCTCAGCGCGGCGCGGCGCACGGTCACACCTTCTTCGCCCGCTCTGACATCCGCGCCGAAGCGGCGGAGTATGTCCAGCACGGCGCGATCGCCCTGCGGCGAGGACAGGTTCAGTCCGTCCACGGTCACGCCCCTCTCTGAAAGCGCGCCCATGCACAGAAAGAACGCGGCGTTTGACCAGTCCCCCTCCACGGCGCACTGCGCCGGCATATCGGCGCGCTGCGCGCCGGGAACTGTATACGCATTGGCGTGCTTTTCATATTTCAACCCTGCAATGTCAAGCGCGCGCTCTGTCATGGCGACATAGGGTGCGGATTCCAGCTCCCCCGTGACCTCAAGCGTGCTGGCGCCGTCAAGCCGCGGCAGCGCCATCAGAAGCCCGGAAATGTACTGCGAGGAGACGCCGCCGCCGATAGCGTATGCTCCCGCGCGAAGCCGCCCGGAGCACGCAAGCCGCGCGCCGTCGCGCACAAGGCGCATGCCGTGCTCTTCAAGCGCCGCGTCCAGCGGGGCGAGCGGACGCTGCGGCAGCCGCCCCTCCATTATAAACTCGGCGTCCGCGCCCAGCGCGCCGACGAGCGGCAGCAGAAAGCGCAGCGTCGATCCGCTCTCCCCGCAGGGAAGGCGGCATATGCCGCGCGGCACGGTCTCTATCGGGCGGACGCGGATAAGCTCCCCGTCGATGCTTATATCCGCGCCCAGCGCGTTAAGGCAGCGCACAGTGGCGGCAATGTCATTCGATGCGCCCGCGCAGCGGAGCGTACACTCCCTTTCGCCGAGCGCGGCGCAGATGAGCAGCCGGTGCGCCTGTGACTTGGACGCGGGAATGAGCACGCGCCCTGTCCGCGCGCCGTGTCTGACAACAGTGTTCACACTATTCCTCCGTCCCTGAGCCAGCCCGTCAGCTCGTCCGCCGCTGCCGGTACAATGCGGCAGCGCCCTATATCCTCCGGCACGATGAGCTTGAGTCTCTCGCCGGTCATCTTCTTGTCGCTGAGCATTGCGCGGCTCAGCTCGTCCGCGGGATACACCGTCAACGTCGGCAGCCCGAGCTGTGCCAGCAGTCTCTCCGTGCGCTCCGCCGCCGCGGCGGGGCATATGCCGCGCTTTACGGCGGCGCGCATTATCACGACCATGCCGACCGCCACGGCGCTGCCGTGCGGCACGGCAAAGCCGCTGCATTTTTCAATGGCGTGCCCGACGCTGTGCCCGAGGTTCAAAAGCATCCGCCGTCCGGTGTCAAATTCATCCTCTTCGACAATATCGCGCTTCATCTCCACACAGCGCGCAATAACGCGCTCAACCTGAGACGCGACGCCGTCGCGCTCAAGCGAGGCGAAAAGCGCCGCATCGCCGAGCACGCCGTATTTCACGATCTCCGCGCAGCCGTTGGCAAACTCCGCCGCAGGCAGGGTCTTGAGCGTGTCCGGATCGCACAGAACGGCGCAGGGCTGGTAAAAGCAGCCCGCCTGATTTTTCCCGGTCGGAAGGTCAACCGCAGTTTTCCCGCCGACGGAGGAATCGACCGCGGCAAGCAGCGTCGTCGGGATCTGTACGAACGCCGCGCCGCGCTGATACGTCGCCGCGGCAAAGCCGGCAAGATCGCCCGTAACGCCGCCGCCGAGCGCGGCGACGGCATCGCCGCGCGTGAAATGCTCGCGCGAGAGGAAATCCATGAGTGCGGCATAGGTCTCCAGCGTTTTATATTTCTCCCCGCCGGGATATACAAACGACACCGCGCCGTAACCCGCGCGCTCAAGCGAGGCGGCCAGCCGCGCGCCGTAGAGTGCCGCAACACGCTCCCCGGCAACGATCGCAGCGATCCTTCCGTTTGGGTTCACGCGGCGAAGCTCATCCCCGGCGCGGTCGAGAATGCCGCGCTCTATTATAACGTCATATTCCCTTGAAGCGTTCACGTGTATACTTGTCAATGTCCGTCAACCTCCGCCTTTATTCTTCTGCCCTCGTCCAGAAGCTCCGTCAGGCGCGCCGTGCCGCCGTCTTTAATGGCGTCGCGGTACTGCTGCATGCTGTCGATAAAGAAATCGATCTCCCGCAGGAGATTATCCCTGTTTTCCATAAAAAGCTCCGCCCACATGGGCGCATTCAGCCATGCCACGCGCGTCATATCCTTGTAGCTGCCTGCCGAAAAGCCCTTATGGCGCGCGGCGGCAGGGCTTTTGATATACGCATTGGAGACAACGTGCGCCAGCTGCGAGGTGAAAGCGATCATCGCGTCATGCTCCGCCGCCGTTGTGAACGAAAAGCGCCCGAACCCCGCCGGAGCGAGCAGCTTCTTCGCGCGCTCCATCAGCTCCAGCTCGTCCGGATTTGGCGGAACCAGCACCATCGGCGCGCCGTGATAAAGATCTGCGCGCGCGTACCTGAAGCCGGAGTTGTGCGTGCCTGCCATCGGGTGCCCGCCAAGAAAGTGAACGCCGTTTGCCGCCGCAATTGGGAAGCACGCCGCGCACACCGCGCGCTTTGTGCCGCAGCAGTCGATGACCACGGTATGTCCGCCGATATAAGGCGCGGTCTCGGCGAAATAATCTATCGCCGCGCGCGGATAGAGCGTGATGAGCACAAGATCGCACTTTGATATGTTCTCCCGCGTAAGCTCCGCCTCCACGCAGCCGCTCATCATAGCAAAATCCAGCACGCTGCGCGTGCGGTTGCACGCCCAGACCCGCTCGCCCGCGGCGGAATACGCCTTTGCAAACGAGCCGCCTATGAGCCCCAGCCCGACAATGCCGACCGTCATGCCGTCACGACCTCTCTCACGCGCATCACCTTTTTCACAAGCGCGTCGTACTCCTCCGGGCGCAGTGACTGCGCGCCGTCGCACAGCGCGTGCATGGGGTCGTTATGTACCTCGATTATCAGTCCGTCCGCGCCGGCGGCCGTGGCGGCAAGCGCCATGGGCGGCACAAGCCGGGCAATGCCGGTGGCATGGCTGGGATCGACAATGACCGGCAGATGCGTCAGCTCGCGCAGCATCGGCACTGCCGCAAGGTCGAGCGTGTTGCGGGTGTAATCGTCAAAGGTGCGGATGCCGCGCTCGCAGAGAATGACCTGCTCATTGCCGCCCGCCATGATGTACTCCGCGCTCATGAGAAGCTCCTTGAGCGTGTTTGCAAGACCGCGCTTTAAAAGAATCGGCTTTTTCAGCTTGCCAAGCTCGCGCAGGAGGTCGAAATTCTGCATATTGCGCGCGCCGACCTGAATGAGATCGACGTCCTCGAATTCCGGCAGAGCCGCAGCGCTCATTATCTCTGTGACGATGGGCAGCCCCGTCTCGCGCCGGGCGATCTTCAAAAGCTCTATCCCGTCGCCCTTAAGCCCCTGAAAATCATACGGCGAGGTGCGGGGCTTGTACGCGCCGCCGCGCAGCATATTCGCGCCCGACGCCTTCACCGCCTTTGCCACGGTGACGATCTGTTCCTCGGATTCGACCGAGCACGGTCCCGCGATGAGGCAGAAGCTGCCGCCACCTATTTTCACGCCGCTCACATCGACAACGGTGTCCTCCGGGTGAAACTTCCTGTTGCAGCACTTGAACGGCTCCGTCACGCGCGTGACGGAATCGACGATGCCGAGACTTGAGATGAGATCCATATCCACCTTTGTCGTGTCGCCGATAAGACCGAGCACCGTCTGATATTCGCCGACGGAGATATGAACGCCTAGGTTCTGCCCTTTCAGCCAGTCGATAAGCTGGTTGCGCTTTTTTTCTTCAACACCGTGCTTGAGTACTACGATCATTGCTATTCCCTCCGGACAAAAATTAAGCGGCACAGGCGTAACCTGTGCCGCATGAAACCGTCTCCTGATCAGAGCATTTTTGCATCACAAATTACCCTTACTATTTTTCAACAGTAAAGTAGTAATAAACGTATGCAAAAAGGATGGTGTTTTTCATAAGAAAACTCCTGATCTGATTTTTACAAGGAGAGTATACAAATTCGCGCCGCCATTGTCAACAGAATTTTTTCACAAAATGCCGCCTCTTTCGCGCAAAAAGTTTGGCGGAAGGAAAAAATTCACGCCGCGGCAGCTTAGCCGCGGCGTGAACGCATTCCATTTATAATGTTTGCAGGCAATTACTCTTCGACCGGGCTGAACTCGTCCTTGCCGGCGCCGCACAGCTCGCAGGTGAAATCATCGGGAAGATCCTCCCACTTTGTGCCCTGTTCGTCCTCGTCATAGATCCAGCCGCAGACGTTGCATATGTATTTCATGGCGTTTTCTCCTTTGTCAGATAATCAGAAATATCTCTTCAGCAGCCCCTCGAAAGCCTTGCCGTGGCGAGCCTCGTCGCGCGCCATCTCATGGATGGTGTCATGCAGCGCGTCGAGATTGTACTTCTTGCAGAGCTTTGCAAGGTCGGTCTTGCCCTGAGTTGCGCCGTTTTCGGCTTCTACACGCATCTGGAGGTTTTTCTTCGTGCTGTCGGTCACAAGCTCGCCGAGAAGCTCAGCAAACTTTGCGGCGTGCTCCGCCTCCTCGTGCGCTGCCTTCTCCCAATAGAGCCCGATTTCGGGGTAGCCCTCGCGATGAGCGACGCGCGCCATCGCAAGATACATGCCGACCTCGCTGCACTCGCCGGTGAAGTTGGCATGCAGACCGTCGATGATCTCCTTGCCCACTTCCTCCGGGACGTCCGCGCCGAAGTCCTTGCCGACGCCGAGCACATGCTCAGATGCCCAAGTCATACCGTCCTTCTGCTCGATAAACTTCGAGCCGGGTGCGTGGCACTGGGGGCAGAACTCAGGGGGAGTGTCTCCCTCGTAAACATAACCGCAAACCGGGCAAACCCATTTCTTCATAATCATTTCCTCCTCATTAGTATTTTTGATTTTTGTTGTTTCCATATATTTTTTATCGCGCAAGCGCAATAAACAAAATTATTTCCCCGCATTTCTGCGGCATTGACTGCACAATCCGTACAGCGTGAGCGTGTGCCGCTCCGTGAGATGGTCATAGTCGGCGTCCACGCCTTCATAAAGCTCGCTCACCACATCCGGCAGAAAAACGTCCAGCACTCTCCGGCAGCCGCGGCAGACAAAGTGCGCGTGGGGCACGGTGCGTGCATCATAGCGCTCCTGCCCATCGACCTTCCCCACGGAGATTATCTGCCCCTCGTCGATGAGCACCGCGAGATTGCGGTAAACCGTGCCGAGACTCAGCTCCGGAATATCCGGCTTGAGGGCGGCGTATATCATCTCCGCCGTGGGATGATCTGTCACGGAGCAGAGATAGTCATATATCGCCTGGCGCTTTTTGCTGTTGTTTCTCTTTGCTTCCACTGACGTGCCTTCTCTGGTTTTGTGTTCATAAATCAGTAATAATTCTTATTACTGAAAATAATATACCACTGTTTTCACGTTTTGTAAAGGGGTATTTTCAATTTTTCCGAAATTTTTTTGCAGCACCGCATAATGCGGCAAGAACAGCTGACGTATTGTGCGGTATTGCCTTTTATTCTGTATTATTAGCCTGCTCGACAAGCGCGAGAAGCGCCGGGGCGGCGCTCTCTCCGAAAAGGCGCACGGCGGCAAGCGCTTCCTGCAGGGTATTGCCGCTGCTGCCGACCTCAAGGATCATCGAGCCCGGAGAGAGATGCTGGTTATACCTTTGGGGGACAAGCTGGACCGGGCGCATGAGCGTCGGGTGCGCGGCGCTGACAGCCTGCTGGAGATATACCGCAAGCGCGAGGTTATCCCTCCATGCGCTGTGGGCAAGCCCGCTCTCGTCCGTGCCGATGAGCATCATGACCTGGCTTGCGCACACGCCGTCCTCCTCCGCCATGGTCTTGTAGACCGTGCCGTTCTCGCCGAGAGCGTCGCGGTGGACGTCAATAACCATGCGAATGCCCGGGTAGTCTGTCAGCCAGTTGGAGATCGCCTGTGCCGAGCGCGTGTATGAGCCGGTGTAGCTCGGATAATCATATATTCCCCGGTCATGGATGACGTGCAGCCCCGCATTCTCCAGCACCGCCGTCAGCTCATCACCGACGCGGACGATGTTGTAGTGCGTGTCCTCTGTGCGCGCCTCGTCGCTGGCCTCGTATTTATCAAGCCCGGCTGGGGTATACGCCTCGCTGGAATGCGTGTGGATGATGAGTATCTGCGCACCCTCCGCCGGGAAACGGAACGCCGGTCCCGTCATGAGAAGCTGCCCGACGTCAGCCTTATAGCCTGTCTGGTTTTTGATGGACAGTCCGCCTTCTATCGTGGTCTCAAGTATCTGCTCGCGTCCGTCCGGCGTTTTTGTGACGGTGATGGCTTCGACTGTCTTCTCACTCTCCGCCGCATCAGCAGTGTATGCTGCCGGGGCAGCGCCGTCCGCCGCAGCGCCGGTCAGAGGCGCGGCGGACGGCGCTGCTTCAGCCTCTGGCGGCGCTGTCTCTTCCGGTGCGGAGACGTCCGCGCTCTCCACTGTGACATTTTTCATCCGCCCCGTCTCTATGCTCTGCCGCGCGCGGCGCTCGGCATAGGCATAAAGCGGCGAGGCAGAGAGGATATACATGCTCAGCGCCATCGCAAGCGCGGCGGAAATGCTCCTTATTGCGCGCATTGACCGTCCCTCCCCTTTTCTGCCGGTGCTCTCAGCTGCCCTTTCAGCGTATGACGCGCCGCGGCTGATTATGCCCATTGCAAAATACAGCCGCGCGTGATAGAATCGGCATATACATATATAAAGAGGTGTGTTAAGATGAAATATACATATAAACCGCGCGGCGTATGCTCGCAGCAGATGGAGATCGACATTGAAAACGGCAAGGTCACAGGGCTGAAGGTCCTCGGCGGGTGCAGCGGCAATCTGCAGGGCATTGCAAAGCTTGTGGAGGGCATGGATGTTGACGAGGTCATTTCCCGGCTGGAGGGCATACACTGCGGCTTCAAATCAACCTCCTGCCCCGATCAGCTTGCGAAGGCTCTGCGGGAGATAAAGGAGCGGCAGTGATGCGCATCTGCCGGCGCGCCGCATGCGCGCTGATATGCGCGGCGCTCATGCTGACAGCATTCTGCCCCGCAGCAGCGGCGGAATCCTCCGGGGAAAGCACGCGCGAGCGTCCGGAGCTTGAGGATGCGCGGGTATACATCGGCGGGCTTTTGTCCGGGCGCGCGTTTATCAAAAACGGCACGGCGTACCTCGCCCTCGCGGATATCGGCGAGATGTACGGCGTGGACATAAGCGTTGATCTGACGGCTGACGGCTTCACGGCGTCCGCGCCGGGGCTGGAGCTTTCGGCGGCGCGCGATGCGGGCTATGCCGAGGCAAATTACCGCTACATCTACCTGCCGCGCGGATACATCACCTGCGGGGACGACGTTTACCTCCCGCTGGACGCGATAACGCGCATCTTCTCGCTCAAGGGCGAGCTGACGGACAAGGGCACAGTTGAGTTTTCCACCACTCAGGCGCGCATGATAAGCGGCGGCGAGGATTATTATGCGACGCATTTCTCCGCGGACGAGCTGTACTGGCTGCCTCACATCGCCTATGTGGAGGCGCTTGAAGAGCCGCTGGCGGGGATAATGGGCGTGGTGTCCGTGGTTTTAAACCGCGTAAAGGACGACGACTTTCCCGATACCATCTTTGAAGTGCTCTACGACAGCCGCACCACCGTGCAGTTCACCCCCGCCGCCACAGGCTCAATGCACGGCAAGCCCACGGAGCTTTATTATATCGCCGCCTATCTTGTGCTCGAGGGCTACAACACCGTCGGTGAGAGCATATACTTTGTCAACCCTGAGAATAACGGCAACTACTGGTTTCGTGAAAACCGCACATACGTGACTACCATCGGCGATCACGAGTTTTATAAATAGGACGTATCATCAATGCTGGAAGAAATACTGACTGCCGGCTTTGCCGAATTGGGCATCACGCCGGACAGCGCGGCGCTGCCGCGCTACAGAATATACTACGAACGCCTGGCAGAAATGAATCAGGTGATGAATCTCACCGCGATCACCGGTGAGGACGAGAGCGCTCGGCTGCACTTTCTCGACAGCGCCGCGATCCTCACCGCGGCGGATATGCGCGGCAGGCGCGTCATTGACGTAGGCACGGGTGCGGGCTTTCCCGGGCTTGCGCTGAAGATCGCCCGGCCGGACATGGCGCTGACGCTGCTGGACAGTCTTGACAAACGCATTGGCTTCCTGCGCGGCACGTGCGAGCGTCTCGGCTTTGACGACGTTGAGTGCATCCATGCCCGTGCGGAGGAGGCCGCGCGGGAGCGGCGCGAGAGCTATGATTTTGCCGTTGCGCGCGCCGTGGCGCGGCTGGAGCTTTTGTGCGAGCTGTGCCTGCCGTTTGTGAAGGTCGGGGGGCGCTTCATCGCAATGAAGGGTCCGGACTGCGCGGGTGAAGTGAACGAGGCGGCGCGCGCCGTCTCAATGCTCGGCGGGCAGCTCGCCCCCATAGTGAGCTACACCGTGCCGGGAACGGACGCAGTGCACTCGCTCGTTATAATTGAAAAGCTCCGCCCCACGCCGGAAAAATATCCGCGCCGCTGGGCGCAGATAAAAAAATCGCCGCTGTGAATCCGCAGCGGCGATTTTGACGTTTATATTCAAATTCACTTGAGCGCATCAAAAAGCTCGTCCGCATTATGGACGATGAGCGACGCGCCCTCGGCGCGCAGCATATCCTCGTTCCTGAAGCCCCACGCCACGGAGATGCAGTCCATCCCCGCGTTGCGCGCGGTCTCTATATCGACCTCGGAGTCACCGACGTAGACGCACTCGTCCTTGCTCACGCCCATGAGCTTTGCCGCGGCGAGCACCGCATCCGGGCATGGCTTGAGCCGCACTGTCTCGCTCTCGCCGACGGCGGACTCTATAAGACCGTGAAAGAAAAGCTCCGCCAGCTCCTTCACCGCGCTGTCGGGCTTATTCGACACGACCGCCTGCTTCACGCCCGCGTCGCGCAGGCGCTGCATGAGCGCCGTTATGCCGGGATACGGCGCCGTCTTCTCGCGGCAGTGCGCGTCATAGTACGGCTTATAGAATTCCAGCACCGCCTCCGCCGCCGCAGGATCCACATTCTCCGGCAGGCAGCCCATTATCAGCCGGCGCGCGCCGTTGCCGAGGGCTTTGCGCACGTGCGACCTGGGCTGCGCGGCAAAGCCGAAGCGCCGCAGGGCGGCGTTCACCGCATCCGTGAGGTCGTCAAGCGTGTCAAGCACCGTGCCGTCCATATCATACAATACCGCTTTGTATTTCATGCCGTTCCCTCCGTGGAGTTTCTTGCTTTTATACTATATCACATCTGTCAAGCTTGCTATTGCCGGCGAATTATGGTTTAATACTGTATATAAACCCGGATTTTGGAGTTGGCTATGAAAATACGCAATCTGCTGGCTGTGCTTGCGGCGCTGGCAATAGTCGGCGGGATATATATCTTCGCCGTATCGCGCCCGGACGACGCGCGCGGAGCAATAACGGTGTGGTACGTCGAGGGGGGCGTAATGTCGGATGAATTCGTGTCCCTCGCGGCAAGCTATAATAAAAGCGTCTCGCGCGCATCGCTGCCGGTGCAGTGCGTCGCCTTTGCCGATGAAAACGCGATGGCGGCAGCGTTCGACACGCTCTCGCCCGACCTTGTGCTGTGCTCGCATTACCGTGCGTTCGACATGCACGCGCGCGGGAAGCTGGCGGACGCCACAGACGCTCTGGGCGAGGATGCACCCAGCTACCCGAAGGCGCTGTCCAGCCGCGGCGCCAGCATCGGCGTGAGCTATTTCCCCGTCGGGGCGGAGGTTCAGGTGCTCTTTGCGAACACCGCGCTGACCGCCGGACGCGATCTTGCAGCGCTGGAAGCCCTCAGCGCCGCAGCGGCGGAATACTCTGCCGATACGGGCAAGCCCTTTTATGCTGTGGCAGACTTTGCCTCGCTCTTCTTCACGGAGCTTCTGCGCGAGGGAGAGGAGTTTGATGCTGCGGCTGATGCGGTGACGGAAAAGACCTGTAAGCGCATATATAATCTTCTCGCCGAGAACGCCTACACGGGCGCGCTCAGCCTATCCGGCGGCGGGGAGGCCGCCGCCGTCAGCGCAGGCGAGCTGGGCTGCGCCGTTGTGGGAACGACCGACCTGCCAAAAAAGCCCGGGCGCGACTGCGCCGTTCTGCCCGTGCCGCCGCTGACGGCGGAGGGAGGCGAGGGCGCGCTGGGCGAAGCGTGGGGTCTTGCCGTTGTGGCGCGCGGCAGCCGCAGCATGGGAGACATTGCGGCATTCCTCTCATGGCTTTTCTCCGCCAACCGCGACACGCACCTTGCCCTGCAGGCGCAGCTTGTCCCGGCGCGCCCCAGCTCGCTCATTACGCACGACGCGCTGTGGAGCGCGCTCATCGCGCTCGATACGGGCGAGATTATCGCCCTGCCGACCGCCGACAGCGATTTTGCCGTAAACCGCGCGGATTTCGAGCGCACGGTGCGCGCAAAGCTCGCTTTTCTCGGGCAGTGATTGCAAAGCGTGAAAAACGGTGGTATAATGCTTTCATTAAAAATTTTGATACTGCGAGGTAACTATTCATGGAAGGCTTCAGAGTTCTTGAAATAAAAAAGAGCGTTTTTGAAAATAACGACCGCGAGGCGGAGCTTCTGCGCAAGGAGCTCAAGCGCGACAAGACGTTTCTGCTAAACCTCATGAGCTCCCCCGGCTCGGGCAAGACCACAACGCTCAAGGCGACCATCGCCGCGCTGAAGGATGAGTTCAAAATCGGTGTTATGGAGGCGGACATTGACAGCGACGTTGACGCCGCCGCGATAGAAAAGACCGGCGCGAAGGTCATACAGCTGCACACGGGCGGCATGTGCCACCTTGACGCGGGCATGACCAGGCAGGGGCTTGAGGGTCTCGGCGTGGACGATGTTGACTTTGCCATACTGGAGAATGTCGGCAATCTCGTCTGCCCGGCGGAGTTTGACACGGGCAGCTCCAAAAACGCGATGATCCTCTCTGTCCCCGAGGGCGATGACAAGCCGCTCAAGTACCCGCTGATGTTCTCCATCTGCGATGTGCTGCTGATAAACAAGATCGACGTTATGCCGTATTTTGACTTTGACCTTGAGGCTTGCAAAAAATACGTCCGCCGCCTCAACCCGAATATAAAAATCATCCCCATCTCCGCACGCACCGGCGAAGGCATCGCCGAGTGGGCGGACTGGCTGCGCGGCGAGATACGCGCGTGGAACGAGGGCTGATTTCCCATCATGCCGTTTCATTCCGCTCCCCATATGGGGAGCGGAATTCTCTTTTTCGCGCAAATCGGCATAACTGTCCGCTTTGCGCGCTGTTCTTTATAGACTTTTCTTAAAAAGAGCTATATAATGTATTATATAATACCATGATTATCATGGGAGCATGGGAGCTGTGGCTGCATATCTGCGCTTGGCGTATCACTTACGGAGGAATTATGCGGAACATACTGGCTGTCTTTAAATACGACATCAAAACGCTCAGCCAACACTTTTTTGCCATGGCTGTGGCGCTGGCGATCTGCCTGCTGCCCAGTCTGTATGCGTGGCTGAACATTTACTCCAACTGGGACCCCTACGGCAACACCGGCAATATCTCCATCGCCCTGGCGTCCATGGATAAGGGCTATATCGACAAAAACGGCAAGGTGATAAATAAGGGCGACGAGGTGCTCGACAATCTCCGTGAGGCGACGAGCATCAACTGGATATTCCTCGACAGCGAGGAGGCGGCAGTTGAGGGCGTGTACTCCGGCGAATATTACGCCGCTGTCGTCATTGACGAGGACTTTTCGTACAACATGTTCAACATGCTCACGGAGTGGACGGGCAAGCCCAGCATTACATACTATGAAAACGCGAAGAAAAACGCCGTCGCCACAAAGATAACCGACACCGCCGCTGAAAGCGTAAAGACCTCGATAAACGAGGCGTATCTTGAGGTCATCATCAACACGGTTATGGAGTCGGCAAACAAGATCGCAGCGGATCTGGAAAACGACGATCCCTCCGGCTCGTTCCACGGCATCATCAAGCAGGCGATAACCACGCTCAAGGCCGCCGACCAGACCATGGCGGCGTTTTCCGCCGCGACATCCGGTATGCCGCAGAACTCGCTCGACACGCAGAAGCTCGACGCGGCGCTTATGCAGATGGAGCAGAATATGCCCACCGCGTCAGACGTCGCCTCGACCGTCGCACAGATAAACATGAGCATAAACGAGATAAACGCACGTCTGGAGGAGGCGCTGAGAGTACTGCAGGACAGCACCAGCAGCGGCGGCGCCGTCGCCAATGCGCAGAAGGTCATCACCGACAGTGCGGACAGCCTTGCCGCCATGGCGACGGTGCTCGAGCAAATGGCGGCTGCCCCCGGGATACAAAACAGCGAAGCGATAAAAGCAATGGCGGCATCCGCCAGAGAGACAAGCGACTGGCTCTATATGCTCGCCGATCAGGATATTCTCGCCGGCACGGTGGAAAACGCCTGCGCCTCGCTTGAAACGCTCGTCGCGCTCAACGCCTCGTTCATTCCCTGCGTGGAGGATATAGGGCGGGAGCTCTCGGCGACATTCATGAACGTGGCCGACCTTCTCGAAAGCTCAAAGATAATGCTCGGCGACGCGGCCGTGCTCAAGGAGGCTGCAGCGCAGACCAAGGCATCCGCAAACGACGTCGTCAGCATCCTCAAGCCTGCCGGAAAGCGCGTGACAAATTCGCTCAGCGACATGCTGCACAAGCTGGAGACTCTCGACGGCGAGGAGTATATCCAGACGCTCATTGAAATCCTCGGCGGCAGTCCGATCGTCTACGGCGAGTATTTCGCCCAGGTCGTGCAGACGACGGTCACGTCCGTGTACCCGATAGCAAACTACGGCTCTGCAATGGCGCCGTTCTACACGATACTGTCCATATGGGTCGGCGGCGTCATGCTCGGCGCGATATTCAAGCCCCACGCGCGGCGCGACGGGCTGATCGACCCGAAGCCGCACGAGCTGTATTTCGGGCGATACCTGCTGTTCTTCATGCTCAGCCAGATACAGACCGTCGTCATTTTGCTGGGCGATCTGTTCATACTGAAGATACAATGCCTGCACCCGGGGCTTCTGTTCGTGTGCGGTGCGGTGACAAGCTTCACGTTCAGCCTGCTCATATATTCGCTTGCAGTGTCCTTCGGCGACGTTGGCAAGGCGATCGTCGTTGTGGTGATGGTTCTGCAGATCGCCGGGTCAAGCGGGACCTTCCCCATAGAGCTGCTGCCGGAGATCTTCCAGAAGATATACCGCTTCTTCCCATTCCCCTATGCCATCGACGCGATGCGCGAGTGCATATGCGGCGTGTACGGCAGCACCTTTATCGTCAAGCTTGCGCAGCTGCTGATATTCGCGGTTGTGGCGCTGCTCATCGGGCTGTTCGCGCGAAAGCCCTTCATCGGTGTGAACGAGTTCATGGAAGAGCAGCTGGAAGAGACGGGAATGTTTTGATTAAGGAGGCGGATTAACAATGCCGGATAGCAGATACCACCAGATGTTTGACCGCCTCGTCAGCGAGGTCACCGCCATTCATCAGGCAAACCAGCAGCGCATACATAAGGGGCTTTGGGGCATGGTTGTCGTGCTTGTGCTGTATCTGACGCTGCTGTTCGTGACGCAGGGGTCGAAGGTTATCATACTGCTGCTGTGGATAATGACGATGTTCGCGCTTGCGGCATACCTCATTGCAGTCGAATACCTCAACCATGAGCTGAAAAAAAAGCTGGAGCATATCACGCAGATGGAGCTTGACCTCGGTCCTACGGCGGCGGACGTTGTGGCGGAGGCGAATCTTGCAAAGCTGCGCGGAATGATCGCAGCGACGCCGTCGCTTGTGGACGTTATACTCCGCCGCCTTGAAAGTGATGCGGAGAACGCCCCCGCCGACGGCGGCGCAGCCGTGGCGGAGGCTGTGGAGATCGTGGAAAACACGATAGCAGCCGAAGCGACGGAAGCTGCGGAGGCAGGCGAAAGCGCAGAGCGCAAAACCAGCGCTGAAAGCGCAGAGCCGACGGAGGTGCGCATATGAAAAACATATGGGGCATATTCCGCCGCGACATTGAAAAGCTGACGGAGAGCGTCGTGCCGGTTATAGTAATTATCGGTCTGTGCCTTGTGCCGTGCCTTTACGCATGGTTCAACATCATGTCCAACGCCGACCCCTACGGTCCTGCCTCCACATCGAACATCAAGGTCGTCGTCGCCACGGAGGACAAGGGCAGCGAGCTTATGGGGCTTGAGCTGAACATCGGCGATCTGGTGATCGACGGCATAAAGGGCAACGATCAGATGGGCTGGTGCTTCGTGGACACGCGCGAGGAAGCCATGGACGGGCTTTATGCGGGCGACTATTACGCCGCGCTCATTGTGCCAAAGGATTTTACGAAAAATTTTCTCAGCCTGCTTGACGGCGACCTTGTCCACCCCGAAGTCGAGTATTACGAAAACGAAAAGAAAAACGCCATCGCGCCGAAGATAACGAACAAGGCAAAGACCGCCGTGCAGGAGCAGATAAACAGCACGATCGTTGAAAAAGTCGCGGACGCGCTGAAAACTATGAGCTCGGTCTTCAATGCGCTCGGGCTTGATTCCGAAAGCATCTCCGACGGGCTGACAAGAAGGATGGATGAGGCATGCGAAAAGCTGGACACGACGCGGAAGCTCCTGCGCTCGGTCAAAACCCTTGCCGCCGACACGCAGAATCTTCTTGAGGTCGGGGCGATAACGCTGGACGACGCAGGGCAGGTCATGATCGACGGGGGCGCGGTGTCGCACCAGGCGGGCGTAACCGCGGGCACGATATATGACTCCTCCGTCACCTCACAGCAGAACATCCTCAACGCCCTCAACGACATTGACCGGAATCTTGCCGACACGATAAATCTCTTCGGCATGTGGGCGGGCGACCCGAATCTTCAGAGCAACGTCGGCGCGTATCTTGACAGCGCACAAGCAAGCCTGAGCTATGCCCAACCGCTTGACAGCGAGGGTATCGGCACGCAGATCGCCGATGCAATGGCGGGCATCAGCGAGATGCAGGCATATCTCGCCTCGATCGACACTTCGCTCAGCCAATATAACACCGCCGCCAGCAGAACCGACGCCATGGTCAGCAGTTCTCTCACCGCGGCCGACGGCACTGCCAATGCGCTTTACAACGCATACAATTCCGCTTCGGCTGTATACGGCGACCCCGAGCTTGCCGGTATTGAGGCGCTTGGTGCGCAGCTGAGCTCTCTCGGCATGGCAAGCCTTGACACTGCCCGAAGCTACTATAGCGCCGCTGTCAGCTTATATAACAGCCGTGATATTGAGGGTGCGAGATTGAATACCGGCTATGTCTGCGATGAGCTTGCCGGCGTATACAACGCCGTGGACAGCTATGCCCAATACGTAGCCGCCGCGCAGAGCGACCTTGCCGCCGCGCAGCAGCTTATCGCCAGCTATGCCGACAAGCGCGCGTTCTACGACCAGACGCTTGCAATGCTTGATGCGAACATTGCCGCGCTTGAGCAGCTTATGGCAAGCGCGCCGGCCGCTTCGCAGGCACAGATACAGATAATTATCGACAATCTCCGCAATCTGCGCGAGCAGGTGGCGAATTCCGGCGATCCGGCAAATGCGCAGGGCTTCATCGCGCAGGCGAATCAGATACGCGAGCAGCTGCGCGAGGCTGCGCTGACGCTCAACGACAACGTGAACGGCATGATACAGGATGCTGCGCTCCAGACGCAGGACACCATGGCGAGCATGGAGGAGATAATGATCTCCGGCGCGGACGGTATGGTCAGCCTTGCCGACACCATGCAGCGCTTTGCCGTCGCCATGAGCAGCACTCAGCTTACCCTGGACGAGGCGATAGAGCTTTCCGATCAGGTGTATGACTATGTCAAGGGCATGGCTGACGATGTGCGCCGCATGGTGGAAAGCGAGGCGTTCCGCCAGCTGATGGACGTGCTGGAGAATAACCCCGACGGTCTGGCGGACTATCTCGTCTCCCCCGTGGATATGCGCACCGTCATCGTTTACGAAATTTCCGACTACGGCTCTGCAATGTCGCCGTACTACATCATGCTGGCGCTGTTCGTCGGGTCGCTGCTGTCGGTGGCTATGATAAAGCCTCTTGTCCCCTACCCGGAGTTTGCAGACGTTCCTCAGATACAAAAATACTTTGGGCGGCTGCTGCTGTTTTTGTTCATCGGCATGTTTCAGGCGCTCGTCACCTCGTTGGGGTGTCTCTTCTACGTGAAGATACAGTGCGTCAGTCCCCTGCTTTTTGTGCTGGGGTGCATGATCATTTCGCTCAACTTCATGATGATGAACTACTCCTTCTCCTACGCGCTGGACAATGTCGGTCTTGCCGCGTCGGTCATCATAATGGTTATTCAGGTGGCAGGCTCCGGCGGCTCGTATCCCATCCATGTGCTGCCGCAGATATTCCAGGATCTCTATGCTTTCATGCCGTTCCATTACGGCATGGATCTCGTGCGCGAGTGCGTGGGCGGGTTTTATCAGGGCACGTATATAAGATGCGTGCTTATCCTGCTTTTGATGTGCGTGATATTCTTTGTCATTGGCATCACGCTTTACCGCCCTGCAAAGAAGCTCAACGAGATCATCGCCAGGAGCAAGGAAGCCTCCGGCGTCATGTAAAGTCATGCAGCAAAAAAAACCGGCTGTCCGATCGGGCAGCCGGTGTTTTCACTTTTTGCATTTTCCAAGCTGGTAAAACGCCACGGCGCTCGCCGCTGCAACATTGAGCGAGTCCACCCCGTGTGACATCGGGATGCGCACGGTATAGTCGCACCCGGCGATCGTCGCGCCCGCAAGCCCGTCGCCCTCCGTGCCGAGCACGACGGCAAGGCGCTCTTCCGCCGCAAGGCGCGGATCCGCGATGCTGAGAGAGTCGCTGCGAAGCGCCATAGCCGCCGTTTTGAAGCCCAGATCATGCAGAAGCTCCGTCCACGGCCGTTCCTCCGGAAGATAGGTCCACGGTATCTGGAACACCGTTCCCATGCTCACACGCACAGCGCGGCGGTACAGCGGGTCGCTGCCCTCGCTTGTGAGCAGCACCGCGTCCATCCCCAGCGCCGCCGCGGAGCGGAAGATCGCGCCGATGTTCGTCGGGTTCATCACGTTTTCCAGCACCGCCACGCGCGTCATGCCGCGCAGCAGCTCCTCCGCCGGCAAAAGGCGCGGGCGGCGCATCGCGCAGAGCATACCGCGCGTGAGGTGAAACCCCGTCAGCGCGGTCAGCGTCTCCAAGGGCGCGGCGTACACGGGTATATCCCCGCAGCGGGCAATGAGCGCACGTCCCTTACCCTGCACATGCTTTGTCTCCATCAGAAACGACACCGGCACACAGCCCGCGTCAAGCGCCCGCTCGATCACCACGGGGCTCTCCGCGATGAAAAGCGCATCCTCCGGGTGCGCGCGGTTGACGAGCTGGTTTTCCGTCAGGCGGGCGTATATATCCAGCTCCGGCGCGGAAAAATCGGTTATTTCTATTACATTAGGCATTGCTGCTCCCTCACTTCCCGCTGTGCGGTCTTCTGTCCTTATTATACCGCGCGCCGCACGTCCGTTCAACCGCAAAAATGCGTGCACATCTGCGCAGAATATGCTATAATGGCGGCATGGTCAACAGCGGCGTGAGCGCGAGAGCCGCGCGGGCATGCCATAAGACGGAGGCTTGAGCATGGATATAAAAGAGCTGTACAAAAAAGCGGGAGATCTGCACGGGCACTACTGCCCCGGGCTTGCCATCGGCGTTCGCGCCGCAGCGGAGGCACTGAACATTCTAAATGTCGAACGCGGCATCCGCGGGCTGTACTGCATTGCCGAGCAGCGCGCATGCTATCTTGACGGCATACAGTCGGTGTTCGGCACAACGATGGGCAACAAGAATATCGAGCTGCGCGAGACCGGAGATACCGCGTTCAATTTCTATGACCGCGCCGGCGGGCAGAGCGTCCGCCTTTTCGTCAAGCCTCAGCCGGAGGGTCTGACGCGTGAGGAGAAGACGGATTTTATCCTCACTGCCGCGTTTGACGATGTGTTTGAGCGCACCCCCGTCCGCTTCGCCGCGCCGGAGTATACGCCGAAAAAGTGATCCGGTGCAGTATGCCGCACTATGATGCAGTAGGCGCGGGAAAAGGAACAGGTACATCAAATCCGCGGCTCTGCATTTTTATGTTGACATTTGCGCAGAGCCATATTACTATAAACGTGCGCCACATCCCCATTTTTCGAGGGAGTGACAGCAGGAGGTAAATCTAATATGAGTAAAGCAGCATCCACCGGCTCTGTCCGCCGTATGACGGGAATGAGCCTGATGGCGGCGGTCATCGCCGTCCTGACAGTTTTGGGCAACTTCGTGCGCTTCGGTCCGTTCCCGATTACGCTTGCGCTCGCGCCGATCATCATCGGCGCGGCGATGTACGGCGCTGGTGCGGGCGCGATCCTCGGCGGCGTGTTCGGGCTTGTCACGCTCGTGGGCGGTCTCGCGGGTTGGGACGGCGGCACGGTCATGTACCTTATGGGCATCGCGCCGGTCGCGTGCATTCTTGTCTGTATAGGCAAGGGAATCGCGGCGGGCTGGTGCGCGGGTCTTGTGTACGGCGCCATAGAGAAGAAGAACCGCCATATTGGCGTGGTCGCTGCCGGTATCGTGTGCCCGGTGGTCAACACCGGGGTTTTCATTATCGGCATGCTTTTGTTCTTCACATCCGCGCTGGAGAGCTGGGCAAGCGGGCAGGGGCTTTTGTACTATGTCATCTTCGGGCTGACAGGCATAAACTTCCTTGTGGAGCTTGCGGTCAACCTGGTGCTCTCCTCCGGTATCACCGCGATAATCAGATATGCAAAAGGCAGGAAAAGCCAATGATACTCGCAATCGACGTCGGCAACACCAACATTGTCCTCGGCTGTATTGAAAACGGTGATATTCTGAACATCGTCCGCATTCAGACCGACGCAAACATGACCGCGGACGAATACGTCATAAAGGTCAAGGATATTCTTGATATCTACGGCATTGACCCGACCGGCTTTGAAGGGGCGATCATGTCCTCCGTAGTGCCTCCCGTCACTGGGCGGCTGCAGCGGGCAATAAAATTCGTCACCGGGCACGAGTGCATGATGGTAGGTCCAGGGATGAAAACCGGGCTGAACGTGCGCATCGACGATCCCGGCACGCTTGCAGGCGACATCGTCATCGGCAGCGTGGCGGCTATGGGCTGCTACGGCACGCCGTGCATCGTGCTGGACATGGGCACTGCCACCACCATCGTTGCAGTGGACGGAAAAGGCTCGTACCTCGGTGGGGCAATAATCCCCGGGGTGAAGCTGTCATATTCGGCGCTCAGCGCCGGGGCAAGCCTTCTGCCCGAAATCTCCATAACCGCGCCGAAAAAATGCATTGCGACAAACACTGTCGATTCGATGCGCTCCGGCGCCGTATTCGGCACTGCGGCGATGATAGATGGCATGATAGAGCGCATGGAGGCAGAGCTGGGTGAAAAATGCACGCTGGTTGCAACCGGCGGCATCGCGCAGTTCGTCACACCGTACTGCCGTCATGAGATACTCTGCGACAACGATCTGCTGCTCAAAGGGCTGTGGATACTGTATAAGAAAAACTGCGGCAGGTAGGGCTGCTGCATAAGAGAACCATACTATAAAGAGGCGGTCATCCGGCAAGGACGACCGCCTCTTTGTTCATTTTGTCTCCGCCTTCATGCCCAGTACTGCATCAAACACACGCCGGAAAGCGTCCACCAAATCAAAGGCCCCGTCTTCTGTGGCCCACGTGATAGTTACGCTGCGAAAACTGTGATACAGGGCAAACGCTATATCTTCCGCGGGCAGAGGGTTGGAAATTTCTCCAGCACGCTTCGCGTTTTCTATAGTATTTACAACCATATTATAAAGATACATAGTATACGGAAACTTTTCTTCCGTCTTTCCCTGAACCATGTGGACATAAATCTGACGAATGATGTTTGGTCCGTAATCTGTGTTACCAACTCTACATCGCAGTAACATTGGTATTTTACATCCAAACGTGGCAAACGTCAACAATTTTAAACTCAGTTTTTAGGAGGCAGCGTGTCATGAAACTATTCGATGAAATAAAAATCGGATCGATGACATTAAAAAACAGAGTGGTTCTGGCCCCAATGGGCACAACCACAGATCACACCAACGGATTCAATATGCGTGATGTCAACTTCTATGGTGAACGGGCCAGAGGCGGCGCAGGTCTGATACTTACAGGCGCAGTGGTATCTTCTACTGAATTCGAACCGTCACCGTGCCAGAAGCTGACCAACGTTAAAGACGTTTATATGCTGCATATGGTCGCCGAACGAGTACATTGCTACGGTGCGAAATTCGGCATCCAGCTGTCTCCGGGAATTGGTCGGATGAACTGGATCGGCCCCCATACGCCTCCTTATTCTTCCAGTCCGTGTCCCAACTACTACAAGCCCGATCTGATCTGCCGTGAAATGCCCACAGACGGTGTTAAGCGTCTTGTAAAGTCCATGGGCGAGTCTGCAAAGCTTGCAAAGGATGCCGGAGTTGACATCATCGAGATCCACGCCTATGGCGGATACCTCATTGACCAGTTCAATTCAGCCAAGTGGAATCACCGAACGGATGAGTATGGCGGCTCTCTTGAAAACCGTATGCGCTTTATGATGGAAATTGTCGATGCCGTCCGCGATGCCTGCGGCAAGGATTACCCCATCGCAGTCAAGATGACGCTCGACAGCATAGATGACGAGGAACGTCCTCTTGAAGAGGGGCTGGCAATTGCGAAGGCGCTGGCCGATTCCGGAAAGATTGATATGATCCACTTTGGGCGCGGCGCTTATTCCTGCCGCTGGCGCATGGTCAGCAGTGTTTACCAGCCTGTTGGCTTCGATCTGGACGCTGCAGCAAAGGTTCGGGACGTTATCGGCAATCTGCCATTGATGGCTCACGGCAAGCTCAATCATGCGGACGTGGCGGAAGAAGCTCTTCAAAACGGCATTGTTGATCTTGTTGCCATTGGTCATGGTATGATCGCCGACCCGCATTGGGCAAACAAGGTCAAAAAAGGTAGGCTGGATGAAATAAACCCATGCATCGGCTGTGGTGAATGTCACTTCAACGCCATGAAGGGTCGTGCAAGACCTTGTGCCGTAAACCCCTTGTGCATGCACGAGAACGAGTACGAGCTTACTCCCGCGCAGGAGAAAAAGCGCGTTCTTGTCATAGGTGCCGGTCCCGGTGGCATGAAGGCCGCCATCAGTGCAGCCCAGCGCGGATTTGAAGTCACTCTTTGGGAAAAAAATCAGCGTATGGGCGGCATAATGGCAGCTGCGGGCGCCCCCCGATTCAAGGCTGACGTCAAGGATCAGGTTGAGTACCTTATCAGGCAGGTGAAGAAGAATGCTATAGACCTTCAGTTGGGAAAAGAGGCCACATTGGAGAGTGTTCAGGCGTTTGACCCGGATTTCGTGGTAGTAGCATCCGGCGCAGACCCGGTTATGATCCCCATTCCCGGCGCTGACAAGCCAAATGTGTCCACTGCCGTGCCGGTGCTTCTCAAAGAGAAAGAAGTCGGGCAGCGCATTGTGGTTGTCGGCGGCGGTGAGGTAGGCTGTGAGCTTTCCAGTGAGCTTCGACTCCAGGGCAAGGATGTCACCATGGTTGAGCTGCTGGACGATATTCTCCGCACGGCAGATCATTTTGTCGCAAACGATCAGAACATCCGCTATCTGGTGGAGCATTCCGGCACAGCCATTCTTTGCAGCACCAAACTCACCGAGATTCTGGATGACGGCGTTATCGTTGAAAGAGACGGTGCGAAAGAAAAAATCGCATGTGACAGCGTAGTATTCGCCGCCGGCTTCAGGGCTGACCACAGCCTTTACCAGGCGATAAAGTCTGCCGGTATCGAATGCGTACAGGTGGGTGACAACGTAAAGCCCGGCAAGGTCATCGACGCTATTCATCAGGCTTATCATTATATCCGCGTATTAGAATAACAAATCGCGGATCAGTGAGAGAAAATATAAAAAAGGAGAAAAACAAATGGCAGAAAATTCTTTAAAAAACCCTGCTGTAGAGGAAGATGTAGGCATATTTATTGATCCGCGCAAAAGAGCGCTGGTCTGCATCGCTCTCTTCATCGCTGTATTCGGCTGCAACTTCAGCTTCCGTTCGTACAGCGTGGCACTCCCCAAGATAGTCGAAAACTGGACCTACTCGGCAAACCTCTATTCCGCCGGCAACTCTCTGATGACAGTTGCGATGACGATTGTCACGCTGATAGTTGTTCGTATCTCCGCGAAAACCGGCTTGAAAAAGACGATCATCGCCGGTCTGCTTATTGTTCTGGTTTGTGATATACTCACCATGCTTGCCCCCAACATCATCGTTTTTCTGATCATCCGTGTTTTCTACGGCGTTGGCTGTGGATTGATTTGCGGTCAGGAGCTGTCCTCGCTTAATCTGATCTGGCCCAGTGCCGACCGTAAAAAGTGGGTAGGCTACCGCGGTGTAACTTACAGCGTAACAAACATAATCGGACCTACAGTTGCCGGTCTCTTGGTCGACCACTTTGGCTGGCGCTCCACCTTCTGGACAATCTTCGCTTTTCACCTTGCCGGACTTGCCATTTTTGCCATTTGCTGTCCCAAAGACACAAAAAACCGTTTTTATAAGGATACGCCCTTTGACAGCGCCGGATGCGCCCTTTTCATCCTCTTTATTGCCGTCGCCACATTGGTGTGCACGTTGGGCAACACTCTCGGATGGTCAAGCCCCATCATCGTCATCGGTCTTCTGATCGTTGTCTCCTCTCTTGTCAGCTTGCTGGTGATTGAAAACCGCAAAGGCACATCAGCACTGCTACCGATGGATCTGTATAAGCGCAATGCCAACTTCACAAAGCTCTTTTTCATTGCTGTGTTCGGATGCATTGTGAATATGGCGCCAGTCAACTTTCTTTCTCTTTATCTTCAAAAGATTGGCGGAACCTCCGCAACCGCTTCCGGTCTGCCTTTCTCTCTGATCTATCTTGTAACACTCTTCTTCACATTCGTCATAAGCCGCATCAATGGGCTCAAGCCTAAGAAGGTTCTAGTGTTCAGTTCATTCGTCTGCATGATTGTCATCGGCATTCTGGCCTTCTGGCTTGCACCTACTGTAGGCGAGCACTTGACCATCATGAACCTCATCGCCGCATGCTACGGCGTCGGCAACGCCATAACAACCACAACGATATATGATGCCGCAGCCGAATATGTGGACACCGCAGACATTGGTATGGCAACCTCCTTGGTTTACATGGGCATCACGTTCGGCGGCTCCGTGGGTCTTGCCATTTTACAGCTGATCATGAATACCGTCACTGCAAGCACCGGGGATCTTGGGCTTGGCATAAAGGGACTGTTCTGGGGCAGCTTTACCGCCGCAGTCATCATGACTATTCTCACCGTTTCTCTGAGAGACAAGAAAAAAGCAGATTGATTCATTCGCCGGAGGAGATTTTTATATGAGCGAAAAAAAGTACGCGATTGTCACAGGTGCATCCCGTGGTCTCGGCGCAGCCATTGCCGAGGAAATAGCACGCGAAGGGTACGATCTTATCATAACTTACAAATCCAACAGAGAAAAGTGTGAATCCGTTGCAAAATCTCTTGAGGAGCAGTTCGGCGTGCGCGTAGAGAGCTATCAGCTTGCCATTGAAAACATGGACGAAGTTGTTGCATTCCGCAGATGGGCAGAAGAAAACATGGGCACAAATCTTCAGGTGCTTGTCAACAACGCCGGCATCTACACCAACTGCAGCTCAGAGCTTATCAACCCCAAGGTGTTCTGTGACGTGATCGACGTCAACGTCAAAGGCACTTTTTATATGACTCGCTTCTTCTGCGACCTCATGATCGCAAATCACTTTGGCAAAATAATCCATCTGTGCTCTGCCGCCGGTCTGCGCGCCGCGAAGGGCTCCATTGCCTACTCAGCGTCTAAATTTGCCATACGCGGCATGACACAGGCGCAGGCTATCGACCTTGGTCCGTACAACATTCAGGTCAACGCAATTGCTCCCGGCTCGCACAAGACGGATATGTACTGGGACGCTGTGCGGATTGACCCTGTGCTCATGGAAAGTCGCACCAAGGGCTGCCCGCTGCAGCGTGCCGGAGAAGTGACTGAGATGCATCATATTGTCCGTTATTTCCTTGCTTCCGATTTTATTACGGGGCAGGTCGTATCCATGAACGGCGGCACAACAATGGTCTGATGTACTCTGGCGCTGTACAGCAATACATATTCAGCGCTGCTCAATGCAGCGCTGAATACAGCGTATGTACTGTTAATTTAAAAACGAATAGGTGTAATTATGGGATATATCAGTATATTTCTCGGGCTTGCTGTAGTTATCACGCTGATGATACGTCGCTGGAGTCCTCTTATGGTAGGGCTTGCCGCATCAGCCGTTGTAATCTTCACGAACGGACTTCCATATGGGGAAAGCATGACAGATCTGTATTTTGAAGGCTTCTGTACCATGTTCAAGTCATTGTTCCCTGTAATATTCTCCGGAAGTCTTCTTGCGCAGATATATAACCGTTCCGGTGCGGTAAACGCAATCGGTGATGCAATGGCAAATGCTCTTTTCAAAGACGGCACCTCACCTACGCGCAGATACGTTTCCTGCATTCTGACCATGGTGGCTGCCAGCGGTGTTCTCGCCTACTGTGGCATGAACTCTCTCGTCACTTTGATCGCAATGTATCCGATAGCGCTTCGCCTTATGGAACGTGCAGGTGTGCCAAAACGTTTCGTTATGGGCATTCTGTCCTGCGGCGTATACACATTTGCGATGTCCGGTCCGGGATCGGCAGAGGTTGTCAATATTCTTGCCATGGATGCACTTGGAACCACCTCCTACGCCGGGCTTTGCGGCGGTATTGCCGCTGTTATCACAGAGATATTTGTCACCACGCTCCTTACCACCATTATGATCAAAAAAGCTGTTGCAAAAGGAGAAGTATTCAAATATGGTCCCAAGGATGTCGTCGTCGCAGAAAGTCAAGCGCGCCCCAACGCACTTGTCGCGCTGATACCTTTGCTGACGCTGGTGGTACTGTTCAACGTTTTTTCCGTCAACATATTTTCTGCAACAATTATAGCTTGGCTTATGTCTCTAGCGCTGTTTTTCATGTACATTCCTCTCAAGAACGGCAGCCGGCGAAATGAAATCATCGACAGCTGCACCGCAGCAGGAAGCATGGCATTCGGTCCTGTCAGCGCCGTAGGATCAATCGTAGGCTTTACAACCATCGTTAAGTCTCTGCCGGAATTTCAGAGTATGCTGGACGGCATTTTTGCTATGAATATGTCCCCTGTTTTGATTCTCATTATTGCCATCAGCCTTGTTGCCGCGCTCACATCATCATCGTCTTCGGCCATACGTGTTGGCATTCCGTTGGTCGCTGCCAGATGTCAGGAAGCCGGGCTTTCCGCTGCGTTTATACACAGGGTTTCCTGCTTTGCCTGCTCCATCGTGGACACTCTGCCATATGGTACCGCAATCATCATAAATCTTGGAATTGCAGACTTGGATATGAAGGAAGGCTATCCTCCGATGTTTGTGTCAACCACAGTAGGCACTTTCTGCGGCACTGTCGTATGCGCTCTCTTCATGTATGCCTTTCCCTTCCTTCCTTAAGCATCAGGGATTTCAGCAAATTCTCACCCTCGACATTTCCCTGAGCACAGAACGCATCTGATATGCACCTCAAAGGTTTGACTCTTTTGAAGGTGCATATTGTTATGGGCGAAAGCAAAAGATATATGCAGCACAGCGCTCATGCCTTTGCAGCCTTTTCTTTAGTTATGAAGAGAATTCCCTGCCATCCGGCAGGGAATTCTCTTCGTGGCGGAGAGTGAGGGATTCGAACCCCCGTGGCGTTGCCGCCTAACGGTTTTCAAGACCGCCCCGTTGTGACCGCTTCGGTAACTCTCCATATTGCGCCGGGATATTTCCCGGCTCTGGTATTTATATCACATTCTTGCGGCGCTGTCAACTCTCGCGCGCAATATGCATCCGTGCTGCGGCGAGGATATTGCGCATAAGCATAGCGCGTGTCATAGGTCCGACACCACCGGGAACAGGAGTGATATACCCCGCCTTCTCCGAAACCTCGTCAAAGCATACGTCGCCCGTGAATTTGCCCGTCTCCGGATCGCGGTTCATCGCCACGTCGATCACGACCGCGCCGGGCTTTATCATGTCTGCCGTGATGAGGCGCTTGTGCCCTGCCGCAACGACCAAAACATCTGCCTGCAGTGTAAGCGCGGCGAGCTTGGGCGTGTGGCTGTGGCAGCAGACGACCGTTCCGTTCGCTCGCAGCATCAGCATCGCCATAGGCTTGCCGACGATATTACTCCGCCCGACCATCACGCACAGCTTGCCGTCAAGCGAAATATCATACGCGCGGAACATTTCCATTATTCCCGCAGGCGTACACGGCAGCAGCACAGGCTTGCCCGTGACAATACGTCCGACATTTACAGGATGGAATGCATCCACGTCTTTTTCCGGCGAAATAGCTTCGATTATCGTGTCCTCGTCTATGCCCTCCGGCAGCGGCAGCTGAACAAGAATGCCGTCTATCTCCGCGTCGCCGTTGAGCCGCGCGATGAGCGCAAGCAATTCCTCCTGTGTGACGGATGCTTCATACTTATACTCACGGCTTATAAAGCCGCACTGGGCGCAGTCGCGCTCCTTGCTTGTTACATACGTGCGCGAGGCAGGGTCGTCTCCGACGAGGATCACGGCAAGCCCCGGTCTTCTCGGCAGCAGCGCCGCCTCGGCGGCGGTCTGCTCGCGTATGCGCTGTGCCAGCGCCTTTCCGTCTATGAGCACGGCCATATTCTCCACCCCTTTCGCACGCCCGGCATAATCATCCGGGCTGTTTTTTCGCCGTATCTGCCCGCTCGCTCGGGTGATACGTGGGCGCAAGCTCCATCACCAGCTCGCGGATATTGTCCGAATTGGAATACGCCGCCTCCATCAGCTCCTCAATGCGTCCAAGGAACACATCTGAATCAAAATCTACCGGATGACCGATATAGATGAGGTCGTTTGCGGTCTTTTCCAGCCCTTCCTCCGCCATAAGCTTCTCCTCATACAGCTTCTCGCCGGGGCGAAGCCCAGTATATTCTATCTTTATATCAACATCCGGGCGAAAGCCCGAGAGCTTGATGAGGTTTCTTGCAAGCGCCTCGATTTTCATCGGCGAGCCCATGTCCAGCACGAATATCTCGCCGCCGCGGGCATAGGTTCCCGCCTGGAGCACAAGACTGACCGCTTCCGGCACCGTCATGAAGTAGCGGATAATATCCGGGTGCGTGACGGTGACCGGACCGCCCTTTGCGATCTGTTTTTTGAAAAGCGGCACGACGGACCCGTTGCTGCCCAGCACGTTGCCGAAGCGCACCGCAACAAACTCCGTGCATACATCACCCTGTGCGCAGTCAGAAGCGCGCAGAGCATGTGCGCTCAGCTGCGGTATACGTCCCGCCTCGCCTGCCTTTATGCGCCGGTCGAAGCTCTGCAGCACCATTTCGCACAGGCGCTTGGACGCGCCCATAATGTTTGTCGGGTTCACCGCCTTGTCCGTCGAGATGAGCACAAAACGTCTGCATCCGTGCGTCATGGCGGCATACGCCGTTTTATACGTGCCGAGGACATTATTCTTTATCGACTCGCAGGGACTGTCCTCCATGAGCGGCACGTGCTTGTGCGCTGCAGCATGGAACACAAGCTCCGGACGGTACTTATCAAAAACCTGCTCCAGCCGGCGGCTGTCGCGGACAGACCCGATGAGCGTGACAAGATCCAGCGCCGGGTACCTGTCGCGCAGCTCAAGCTGGATGTCATAGGCATTATTCTCGTAAATATCAAATATAATGAGCTGCCGGGGGCTGTGCGCCGCGATCTGACGGCACAGCTCGCTGCC
This sequence comes from Clostridiales bacterium UBA5888, assembly GCA_002431965.1. Lineage (GTDB taxonomy): Bacteria > Bacillota > Clostridia > Oscillospirales > Oscillospiraceae > Limivicinus. Next base: position 22,025 of record DJEW01000034.1, on the reverse strand, counting down.
GATAGAGCCGCCGCCGCCAGTGACAAGTATGACCTTGCCGCTGATAAACGAGAACACCTCGTCCATATTCACCTCTATGGGCGCGCGCCCAAGAAGATCCTCAATGGAGACGTTTTTGATGGAGTTCGCGTCCACAATCTGCCCCATCTGGCGGTAAAGCACGGACACCTGCTTGAGCTCGCAGTCAGTCTCGCTGCAAATGGAAAGGATGTCGCGCTTCTCCTCAACCGTGGCGCTTGGAATGGCAAGGACGATCTTATCTATTTTGTACTTCTCAACATTGGCAAAAATGTCGTTCCTGCCGCCGACAACGGGAACGCCCTCCATGAAGCGATTCCATTTATTCTGGTTGTCATCAATGATGCAGCAGACGCGGTCAGTCGATCCTGCGGAACGGTTGAGATCGTGCAGTATCATCTGCCCGGCAGCGCCGGCGCCGATGAGCATTACGCGCTTCACCTTATCCGGGCTTTCGGGTCTGCGGAAGCTGAGAATTATCCTGTACGAAAAGCGCACGCCGATGGTCAGCACAAATTGCAGCGCAATTCCGATGCAGTAATACGTGATTGGCATATGCGGGATAAGCGCGCTCGTGCCCATGATGCGCGACTGCACAATCGTGCCGGTGACCTGAAAGGCAAGCGTTATCACAGTCGCCACGATGGAACGGTACATCTCGTGCGCGCCGGCAAAGCGCCAGATGCTCTTATACAGCTTGCAGCACCAGAACACCAGCAGGCAGAACACCGTATACACCGGGGCAAACGTGCGCAGCGCGTCGATATAATAAGATGGAATAGCCCAGAATTTGCAGTCGTAGCGCAGCCAGAGCGCAGCATAGAAAGCGGCGTTGACGGCAATAGCGTCATACACGGCAAGGCAGAGGCTGATTATCTGCCAGTGCTCGATATGTCCGCGGCGCTTCCCGCCGGAGGTATTCTGCATATGCAACCGCCCCTTTCCCGTGCGGCATTCCGGCGCTTCGCGCCGATATTGCCGATATTGCGGCATATTACAATTCTGATATATATTTATATCACCTGCGCGACATAATGTCAATCTTCCGGAGTAATATGAGCAAAGCGTTCGCCTATATTCATAATTTCTTCTTTACTTCATATGTATAAAATGATAAAATTAGTCATGATACGTGCGGGCGGTTTGGAATACAGCCCGCAGAAAAAAGGATGTGTATAACAAAATATGTACATGAACATAGACCGCGCAGCGCTCAAGCTGCGCGCCAAGGGGCTTATCCGCGGGTCAAAGCCCTCTCCCATCAGTGTGGGGTTGATATACCTTGCTGCGACGATCCTCTTCAGTCTGCTGTCGGCACGTCTGCTGGGCGCAAGCCTGACGCAGAGCGATATTGATCAGATACTCTCTCACATGCAGAGCGGGCGCTACGACTACGCCGCAATGTATATGTCAGAGTATATGCCGCCCGCCTCGTCGTACATAATCGATCTGGCGCTCGAGCTTGTGTCGTACATTCTGTCGGCGGGCTTCATTATCTTTTTGCTCAACACGATACGCAATGCCGCCGCATGCTATGAAAATCTGCTTGACGGCTTTGCCATCTTCGGGCGCATCATCCTGCTGCAAATACTCTCAGGCATATTCATTTTTCTGTGGTCGCTGCTGCTCGTCGTTCCCGGCATTATCGCGGCATACAGATACCGTCAGGCGATATATCTGCTCATCGACCATCCGGAAATGTCCGTGATGGACTGCATCCGCGAGAGCAAGCGCATGATGGCCGGGCACAAGTGGGAGCTTTTCGTGCTGGATCTCAGCTTCATCGGCTGGGCGTTTCTCTCCAGCCTTGCCATGATAGGCTGGCTCGTGAGCATTTACACCACGCCTTACTTCGGGTTGACCTATGCGCTTTATTATGAGGCGCTGTGCGGCCGCAGCGTCTCCGGTCATGACGACGCAGCTGCCTTTGAAATGTAAGCAAATATCCTCCCGCGCGGCTGCGCAGGAGGATATTTTTTGTTTCTTTCAATACAGCAGCGACCCGTGCTCGGGCTTTGGCTTGAATTTTGTGCCCGAGACAAGTCCCATTGCGCCGAACATCGTGACCATGGACGAGCCGCCGTAGCTGAAAAACGGCAGCGTGATGCCGATAACCGGCGTAATGCCGACGCACATGCCGATGTTGATAAACGTCTGGAACGCGACGGCGGCAGTGACGCCCATGCAAACGAGCATATCGAACGTGCGCCCGGCGTGCAGCCCGACATAGGCGCAGTGCACAATGATGATCGTCAGCAGCACAATGACTATTATGCAGCCGATCATACCATAGTTCTCCCCAATGCAGGAGAAAATGAAGTCCGTATGCTTGCCGGTGAAGACCGAGGCGCGATGCCCCTCTTCCACGCCGGTGAGACGCCCGGAGGCAAGGGTAAGCTTGCTCTGCGTCGTCTGCCAGGTGATGCCCCAGCCGTCGGGATCAACAGACGGATCGTAAGGCGCGACAAGACGCTGCTTCTGATAGTCCTTGAGAAAATACGTCCACAGCAGCGGTATCGCCGCCGCAACGGCAGCGCCGCCGACCGCAAACCAGTACAGCCGCACGCCGAGCACAAAGAACATGACAAGGAAAATCGAGATGAGTATCGTGGCGCTGCCAAGGTCGCCGGAGACGACGACGATCATGCCGAACACAATGACGAAATGCCCCGCCATCTGCACCACGGACATAAAAGAATTGATGTCCTTATACTCCTTAAGATATGTCATCTGCTTGGCGGAGACGATTATGTACAAAACCTTTATGACCTCGGACGGCTGGATGCCGATGCCAGCGAAGCGTATCCAGCTTTTGTTGCCGGTGCCGTCGTCCTGACCGAGCACCACAAGCGCAACAATAAGCAGCACATTGATCACACACAGCGCCTTCCACTGCTCGCCCAGCAGGTCAGAGTCAATGACCGTGAAGAGCACAAACATACCGATGCCCAAAAACATTGAAAACGTCTGGACAAAGATATACTTTCCCGGGTTATCCATGTTCGCCCAGCCGCCCTCGGACATGCCTGTGACCGCCTTGTCGATGGCAATAATGCCAAAGATGGAGCAGATTATGCACATGACGAGCAGGAATATGTCAGCCCGCTGGAAGAAAATTTTAATATATGGCTTTATTTTCTTTATAATAACACCGCCTTTCAGCGAAATAGCCGTGTTTTTGGCACATCAGCTGAGATATGCCCAAAAACCGCTGTACACACGGAGAGTATTTTAGCACATAATTGCCCTTTACGCAATGGCGCTGCCGGTGTATAATATTACGAATTTAGAAACAAACTGGATGGATGCGCACAGAGAGGGCGTGACGGCATGGCAGAATATATATCCAACAGCGAGCACGAGACCGAGGAGATCGGTGCGCGGTTCGCTGCCGGGCTTCCCGGCGGCACGGTAGTGGCGATGTACGGTGATCTCGGCGCGGGTAAGACAGCATTCGTGCGCGGCATGGCGCGCGGCATGGGGCTTGACTGCCGCGTATCCAGCCCGACGTTCACGATCGTCAACGAATACCTTGGAGAGCGTGAGCTTATCCATTTTGACATGTACCGTCTCTCGGACGCGGATGAACTTTTTGACATCGGCTGGGAGGATTATCTAAACCGCGGCGCGGTGTGCGCTGTGGAGTGGAGCGAGAATGTGGAGGATGCTTTCTTCGGGGACGAGACAGTTGTGCGCATTGAAAAGCTCGGCGACAGCCGGAGGAAGATAACAATAGAGGAGGGCGGAAAATGCTGATACTCTCTTTTGAATCCTCGGCAAGGGCGGCGTCTGTGGCGCTGGTGCGCGACGGGGCGCTGGTGTCGCAGTACACGCAGTGCAGCGCGCTGACTCACAGCCGGACGCTGCTGCCGATGGCGGAGGATCTGCTGAAAAACGCGGAAACGAAGCTGGACGCGGTGGACGTGCTCGCCGTGGCGCACGGTCCCGGATCGTTCACCGGAATACGCATAGGCGTTTCGACGGTAAAGGGTCTGGCGTGGGCGGCGGAAAAGCCCTGCATCGGCGTTTCAACGCTGGAGGCAATGGCTTGGCACGGTCTGGCGCACGGCGGATACGTGTGCTGCGTGATGGACGCGCGGCGCGGTCAGGTCTACAACGCGCTTTTTGCAATAGCCGACGCCCGTCCTGTCCGTCTGACCGAGGACCGCCCGATCGCGCTGGCGGAGCTTGCCGAAGAAGTGCGCGCACTCGGCGCGCCGGTGTTCCTCGTCGGCGACGGCACGGCGCTGACAAACGAGTATTTTAACAAAGCAGGCATACCTTCTGTCCCTGCGCCGGACAACCTCGTCTGGCAGGACGCATGGGGAGTTGCCATGGCGGCGCAGGGCAAAAAAACGGGCAGCGCGGACACGCTGCTGCCGGTGTATCTGCGCCTTTCTCAGGCGGAGCGTGAGCGGCAGGAGCGGCTTGCGGCTCAATGCGCCGATCACACAAGTTAATTCAGGCAGCGCTGCGTATAGCGGCGAAGCCGATACACGCGGCGCTGCCTTAATATTTAAAGGAGAACGAGAACATGAGCAAAGTATGCGTATTCGACCATCCTCTTATTCAGCATAAGCTGTCCATCCTGCGCGATGAGAAGACCAGCGTGAAGGAATTCCGCGAGATCGTCTCCGAGATCGCAATGCTGATGTGCTATGAGTCCACCCGGGATCTTCCGCTGGAGGAGGTAGAGGTCAAAACCCCGGTCGCCGTTGCAAAGTGCCATCGCATCGCTGGAAAAAAGCTGGCGATCGTTCCCATACTGCGTGCGGGTCTTGGCATGGTTGACGGCATGGTGAGCATGATGCCCAACGTCAAGGTCGGTCACATCGGTCTGTTCCGCGATCCTGAAACGCTTGAGCCAGTTAAGTACTACTTCAAGATGCCCGCCGATATTTCCGAGCGCGACGTCATCGTTGTTGACCCGATGCTCGCAACCGGCGGCTCTGCCTCTGCGGCGATCACCTTTCTCAAGGAAGCCGGCGCACAGCATATCAAGCTCATGAGCATCATCGGCGCGCCCGAAGGCGTTGAGCGCATGCAGAAGGATCACCCCGACGTTGACATTTATGTGGCCGCGCTGGACGACCATCTCAATGAGCACGGCTATATTGTTCCAGGTCT
>DJEW01000034.1:0-16781 GCA_002431965.1 Clostridiales bacterium UBA5888 | reverse complement strand
ACCGTATACACGCAAAGCGGCACGGCAGAGGAAAGCAGTCCTCTGCCGTGCCGCCGTTATATTCTGTTTCCTTATAAGCTTGCAGATTCGAGCAGGCCGAGGTCTGCACAGTTACAATTCTTCCGTCTTAAAGGTAGTATAGCCCTCGTAATAGTAGCTGTGATCAATGCCTTTCATATATATCTCGCGGCTGCTTACATCGTCAGTCAGCGCCGCTTTCAGCAGCACCTTGATCTCCGTGTCTTTAACGGGGCTGCGCTCCATCGCCAGAAGATAGTCCTCCTTATCGACCTTGCTCCAATCCACGACCCTGCCGATTTCAGTTCTCAGCATCTGGTCAAGCCATATGCGCATACTGCGTCCGTTGCCCTCTCGGAAGGGGTGGGCAATATTCATTTCCACATATTTTTCGATGATCTCATCAAATGTGGACTGCGGCATCCTGTCGATATTTGCCAGTGCCGCCTCCAGATACATCAGCGGCGCGAAGCGGAAGCTTCCTTTAGCAAGGTTGACGCTGCGCAATTTGCCCGCAAAATCGTAGATGTCCTCAAAGAGATATTTGTGGATCGCTTTCAGCGCAGCAAAAGTACCGGAAGGCACGGAATCAAGCAGGCCGCTTTCAAACAGCAGCGCCGCTTTTTTCTTGCTGAGCTTTTCTTCTTCGCGTGCAAGCTCCGCAGAATCGGTTAAGCCCAATTTGTTTTCAAGAGCCATTCTATTCCTCCGTGTCCTCTTCAACGTCCACAAGCACCCATGAGCTGTTGTCGGGCAGATAATTCTCCACGACGGGGACAAGGCGGTCATTGACCTTGCCGTTGCCGATGTAGTCCTTTATATCGTCAACATTGTATGGATATGCAAACTTGTCCGTGCGCAGATACACGCGGTCATATATCTTCATAAAAAGCCGCGCATCCTGCCCATTGTCATCCGCCTTGACTAGCGCGGGCTTCGTGTCGCAGTAGATGGACAGTCTACCCGCCTCATCGTCGAGTTGATTGGCAACATAAATGGCAAAGCCGCACACGGCTGTCTTCGTGCTTGCCGCGGTTGACAGCTGGCGTGTGTAGATTATCTCCGTAGGCTCGGCAAACACCGGATGCGCCACGTCGGCAAGGATGACCTCGTCAAAGCCCATGGCGTACAGCTCGCGTGCGAGCTGTACAATGTAATTTCTCACGCTGAGATTATACGGATCGAGCCATGTGCCTGTATCGTCGATGACGTTGGCGTTGTTATCTGCACGGCGAAGCGTGACGGTGGTGCTGCGCGAGGCAAAAAGCTCGTCAACGCAGCAGCTTATCTGCGCGGCAAGGTAGATGCCCTTGTTGTCCTCTTTTATCTGTGTGATCAAATCGGGCATGGCAGCTGTCTGTTCCGATGGGACGGTCAGCCCGTAGCTGACCGCCATATCCGCCTGCGAGTCCCACATGAGCTGACCGCTGCGCGGCTTCATCTCCAGCACAAGCCCGTTGCCCTGCGAAAGACGCGCCGTGTATTCCTTCAGCTTATCCGACGTCAGGTCGGTGTACGGCACAAATATCGCTCGGAACTCCGGCACATCCGTCCCGGCAGTCGCTTTGATATATGAATAGTCCGGCTGATCATAGATGACCTCGGTGTCAACCGTGTCGAAAACGCGCACCTCATTGCCGGCGCTGTCTACGGCGGTCTTGCCGTCGCTGAGTATGGGCAGCTCGACACTCACGCCGTCCTTGGTGATGACCGCGTACTTCTGCATGCCGTAAAAGAGCACCACAATCAGCATTATCACGCCCAGTACGATTGCCGACGGGACGAGCGCATAGTTTCTCTTCTTTCGCCGTCCCTTGTAAAATTCCAAGTTTCTTGCCAAAATAGTTTCCTCTTATATATCTATGGGTATTCATCCTCCGGGAATGCCGGAATCATATCATCATGCCGCGCTTTCTCGCCTCAAACGTCAGCTCATCGCGGAAGTTGGGATGAGCAATGGCAATGAGGTTTGCAGCGCGCTTTGAGAGCGGCAGCCCGCGAAGCTGCGCAATGCCGTATTCCGTGACGATATAGTCCACATCGTTCTTGCTGGTGGTCACAACGGCGCCCGGAGTGAGTATGGGGCGGATTTTGCTGACCGTGCCGTCTTTTGCCGTGGACGTAAATGCAATAAAGCTCTTGCCGCCCTTCGACTGGCACGCGCCGCGCACGAAGTCCACCTGTCCGCCCGTACCGGAGAGGTGCCGCGTGCCGATGCTCTCGGCGCAGACCTGACCCATGAGGTCAACCTCGACGGCGGCGTTGATTGAGATCATATTGTCATTTTTGCAGATGACGTTGGGGTCGTTGACATAGTCCACGGGCAGGATGACGATGCCGGGGTTGTCGTCAATGAAGTCATATATGCGCTTCGAGCCGAAGGCAAACGTCGTGACGCACTGCCCGCGGTGTATCTGCTTTTTGCTGTTGTTGACCGCGCCGCACTCCAGAAGCTCGATCATGGAGTCAACAAACATCTCTGTATGGATGCCAAGGTCATGCTTGGCTTTGAGCGCCATTCCCGTCGCGTCGGGTATCGTGCCGACACCGAGCTGGATGCATGCACCGTCGGGAATCTGTTCGGCAATGAGATTGCCGATGGTGACCGACACGTCGTCAAGCTTCGTGGGGGGCAGCACGGGCAGCTCGTGGTTGTTTTCAACTATCGCATCCACCCGGTTGACGTGCACCTGAAGCCCGCAGACAGCGCGGGGCTGGCGGTCATTGACGACGACGAACACGCGCTTTGCCTTGTCAAGCTTCGCCTCGCTCATCGAGGAGACCGTGGAAAGGCTGAAATATCCGTGCCTGTCCATCGGGGAGACCTCCGTGATGAACACGTCATAGTCATAGAGACGGCGGACATCCCCGGGAATATCGCGGTAATACGTGGGGATAAAGTCGGCATAGCCGGCGTTCACCGCCTTGCGCGCATAGCCGCCGGTGAACCACGACACGCCGTTGAATTTTCCGTTGAGCTCCGGGTCGGCATAGCACTCCAACGGATCGACGTCAAGCAGAGAATCGATCTTCACGCCGGAGATCTCCCCCGCCCTCGCGCGCGCCGCGATGGCGCTGACAAGGGCGGCGGGGTGCGCGGCGGCGGCGTCCATGCCTATCATCCACCCGCTCTCAACTTTTGCGGCGGCATCAGCAATGCTCATGAGCTTATTCTCGTATATTGCCTTGTAATCCATTGTCTTTTGCTTCCTTTCCACGTATTTGTATATGGGATGTCTGCATTACTTTCTGCGGCGGCGCGCGCCGCGGTCGGCATACATACGGCTGCCGGCAATGCGGCTGTCCGACTCCTGCATGAATTTTTTCAGTCTGTCTTCAAAGGCTCTGTCGGCACTCGGCGGGTCTGCGGACGGCACAGCATTATGCGCGGGCGGTGCCGGTCTCGACTGGCGCGGCGGGGCATTGCGGCGCGGCTCAGGCGGACGCTCCGCCGCCTGCTTGACGGAAAGATTTATTTTGCCGTCCCTGCCGATGCTAAGCACACGCACGCGCACCGTCTGCCCGACGGAGAGGTGATCCGCAACCTCCCTGACATAGGTATCAGCCACCTCCGAAATGTGCACAAGTCCGCTTCTGCCGTCCGGCAGCGCAACGAACGCACCGAATTTCGTGATCCCGGTGACTTTCCCCTCGACCACAGCGCCAACCTCAAGCCCCATTACGCACCCCCGTCTGCCGCGGCTGCTTCAACCACCGGCATTTATAAAATAGAATATCTTCTCGCCCGGCATCACAAGACCAAGCCGGTCGCGTGCAAGCTGTTCAACGCCCTCAGCGCTCTGCGCGCGCTCTATTTTCTCTTCAAGGGCAAGCCGTTCTTCCAGCGCGCGCCCGTATTCCTCCTCCAGGACGGCAGCGGCGTTTTCCGCCTGCGCCGCCTCTCTCACGGAGGTGACAAAAAGCGCGAGCGAGTACAGCAAAAGTGCGAGCGCAACGATGCGCAGAAGCGTAAGGCGATTCTCCATAGCTTTCTCTCCCAGGAATGTTCTCAACCGACCTCCGAACACGCGCTCCGCACGGTGAGCTTCAAAAGCTTTTTCTGGAAGTCAGTATATATCATTCTCTCACTTTGTGGAAGAGAAATTTTGTCAATTCTGCGGTTTTTTCATTTATATTTTTTATTTTCAGCTTCACCTGTTTTAATAGACGGCTGATTGCACCGGCAGCGCCGTCAAGCAGCGGGAAAACGAGGTCGCTGAGCGTGTATATATACCCCGCAAAGCCCGCGAGCGTCGCGGCAAGCTCCCATACGCCGAGCTTCCCGCTGCCTGCGCCCATGGCGAACACAAACGCCAGCGCGCCGCAAAAAAGGATATACAGTATATCCAGCAGCGCAGCGCCGCCTCTGCCGCTCCTGCGGCGCAGCGGGCGCAGAACGTCGTACATCACGCCCATCGCCGCACCCATCACAAACGCCAGCGTCAATCCCAAAGCCTGATTTTTGACGGCAAGCTCCATGTCAGCCGAACAGCCTCGACCACAGCGAATGCGGCTCTGCCGGCTCGTCATAGCTCAGCTCGCTTATGTGCCCCTCGACCTCCAGCCGTCCAAGCTCAAGATCGATGCAGCCGATATGCAGCGCATCCCCGCGCACTGTGAGATTTCCGAAAGGCGTGGTGAGTATAACGGTGCTCTCGTCAAAGGCTGAGACATCATCAACCCCGGTCAGGCTCATCCTTTCGCGGTTTAGCATACTGACGCTATGCTCCTTTGCGATTTTTTCCGCTTCTTCATACGGCATATGCAACACCTCCGTGTCCATCATATGCCGCGCGGAAAGGGTTTAAGACTCTTCAGCCTCCCACGGGAGATCGACATAGCGTATTTCATGGCGCATGGCGGGGATAACCTTTTCTGTCACATCCGCAGTGCGCATTTTGAGCGTTGAGGTGTTGATACACGGGTGGCAGCCGAAATACTCCTCTTTCAGAAGGTCGCGGTCAAAAAGAAGCTGCACGCGGCGCTCCGCATCGTTCATCAGCCCCAGCACGCTTACAGAGCCAGGCGTTACGTCCAGCGCGGAGAGCATCTGCTCCGGTGTGCCGAACGAAAGACGCGCCGTACCGATCTGCCTGGAGAGCAGCTTCGTCCTGAACGGTTTGTCCCCCGGCAGAAGCAGCAGATACAGCTCCGTCTGCTGCCGGTTTGTAAGCAGCAGATTTTTGCATATATCACAACCTAGTATTTTCTCCACCTCGTGGCAGTCGTCGATATGGTCGGCATGGTCGTGGTCAACGCGCCAGTATTCAACGCCGAGTCCGTCCAGCAGCGCGTAGCAGCGTTCCTCCCTTGCCGTGCGCTCCTCTGCCGGTCTGCCGCGGTAAAGCGACGGGTCTATTTTCATTAGCCTTTTACCTCTTTTATCCGCGTTTGTTGGACGGCAGCCAGATGTGCTGCCGCTCCGCCGCCGTGATTAGCTCATCCCGGAAATCCGGATGGGCGACGGAAACAAGCGCCTCCGCGCGCTCCCATGTGCTCAGCCCTGCGAGGTTTACCGCTCCATACTCTGTGACGATATAGTGCGACATGCTGCGCGGCGTGGTGATGATGTCCATATCAAAGTGCGGCACAATGCGCGAGTGCAGTTTCCCTTCCCTGTCAGGGTGTGTGGATGGCAGGCACAAGAAGGCCTTGCCGCCCGCGGAGTGTACCGCGCCCGAAACAAAGTCGAGCTGACCGCCCGTGCCGCTGATCTGGCGGAAGCCAACGCTTTCAGCGTTGACCTGCCCATAGAGATCAACGTTCAGCGCGCCGTTTATTGAGATCATGGAGTTATTCTGGGCGAGCACGTGCGGGTTGTTGACATAGCTCAGCGGCAGCCCGTAAAAGTCCTCATTACGGTCGATCCACTCATAAAACTCCCGACTGCCCATAAAGATGGCGGAGACGTTCTTGCCCTGGTGCAGAAGCTTGCGTTTATTTGTCAGCTTGCCCGCTTTATACATGGCATAATACCCGTCGGAGGCAAGCTCTGTATGCATGCCGAGATCCTTCAGATCGCTGTCGGCGATCAGCAGACCCATGGCGTTCGGCAGACCGCCGATGCCGAGCTGTATGGTTGCGCCGTCATGCAGAAACGGCATGAGATTCCGTGCGATCTTCATCTCCGTCTCACTAGGCTGCGGCGGGGTCATTTCCCATATGGGATCGTCCGCCTCGACGATAGCGTCAGCCTCGGAGATATGGACAAGGCTGTCCTCTCCGCCGCAGACCCACGGCATATTTTCGTTGACCTCAAGGATAACATAGTCCGCCTTGTCTATCACGGACTTGGGCAGCCCCTGACAGCAGGAGCGGCTGAAATAGCCCTTGCCGTTCATCGGCGTAACAGCCAGCATGGCAACGTTGACCGTGAGATAGTTCTCGTAATACGCGCCCATATTGCGAAAGTCCATCGGAATGAAAAACGCGCGCCCTTTATCCATAAGATGCCGCTCGTACGCCGAGCAGAACCAGCTGTTGTACACAAAATGCTCAAACCCCGTGTCGCACTCGACGGTCTGTATAGGTCCTGCGATGAGATTGCCGCGTATCTTAACGCCAAAAAGCTCATCCCGGCGTCTGGCGAGCGCAGCGTCCAATGAACGCGGGAAGCCGTTGTTGGACGCATAGTCCACCCAATCACCGCTTTTCACGACGCTGACAGCCTCGTCCGCTGTTTTCAGCTTTGAGCGATATTCATCAAATACTGACATGACGCTTCTCCTCTTCCGGCATTTGCAGGGCATATCTGCGCATTTTGCATTCTACACAGTAATTTATTTTATTATATAATGTTATCATTCTTATCCTGCCTTGTCAATGCAGGATTCGCCTTGCGTCTGTCATCTTTTGCGCGTTGAATCAGGATTTAAGATAAGGCGACGCTGCGCGAGGCGGCAAGAACATGTGCCGCAGACGTATTGCACGGTGTCGCCAAAAATAAAACCGCCCATCCTGCGTACACAGGATGGGCGGAAAACTATTTGGTTTTTTAAGATGGCACAGCGGCGATTAAGCCTTCTTTGCCTTCTTGGTCATAACCTGAACACCCTCAACAACGAGGATGACGGCAAGAACGATAAGACCGATGGACCAGATCATCTGGAACCAGTCGCCCCAGGCAGCGCCGGCAGAGGCGATGAGCTTGATCTTGCCGATGATGGTCATGGTGAGAGAGGTGAGGGTCGCGCAGAGCATGAATATCATCGGGACGAAGAACATCTTGTTGTTCTTGCCGATGTTGCCCAGCCATGCAGCGACGGCCAGCATTGCGATACCGGCGAGGAGCTGGTTGGCAGCGCCGAACACGCCCCAGATCTGGCTCAGGCTCATGAAGCCCATGCCGCAGCCGATGACAACCATGATGAGGGTGGAAACAAACGGGTTGGAGAAGAACTTGCGGGCGCCGGTCAGCTCGTCGCGGGTCTTTCCATCCGGAATGAACAGCTCGGCAAACATGTAGCGGGAAAGGCGCGTGCCGGAGTCAAGGGAGGTAAGAGCAAAGACGGAAACTGCCAGAGTCAGCAGAGTGTAGGTGGTGTTGTAAACGGGGTTGGCAAAGTCCGCAGCGCCGCCGGTCATGGTCGCGATCATGGTGGCAATACCGCCGGCGAAGATTGTGGGAGGCGCGGAGATGAGGAACTTCTCGCCGCCGCCGATGTTGGTCTCTTTGAAGACAACGCCGATGGCGATGATGGAGATGATGGCGAGGGCGGACTCAATGATCATTGCGCCGTAGCCGATGACCTTTGCATCCTTCTCGGAGTCGAGCTGCTTGGAGGTCGTGCCGGAACCGATCAGGGAGTGGAAGCCGGAGACTGCGCCGCAGGCGACGGTGATGAACAGGGTCGGGAAGAGGTTGGAGTTGCCGTTGATGCCCTTCCAGCCGGTGTAGGCGGGAAGCTCGACGGTAGCGCCGGAGAAGATGATGCCGATGACGGCGATGATCATCATGCCGTAGAGCAGGAAAGAGCTCAGGTAGTCACGCGGCTGGAGGAGCATCCAGACAGGAAGCAGAGAAGCCACGATGATGTACACGGCGATGAAGAGCACCCAGAAGGTGCGGCTGGCGTTGACACCGAAGTTCAGACCGGCAATAACGATGAGGACAATGCCGATGATGCCGACGATGGTCGCAGGACCGATCTTGACATTCTTGCGGTACACGAAGTAACCGAAGATGAAGGCTATAACGATGAACAGCAGAGAAGTCGTTGCGGTGGAAGCGTTGCCGCTGACATTTTCCATGCCGACAGTGAAGAGAGGACCGTCGGACATGAAGGTGCCTGCAACGACCGCGGTGAAGGAAGCAATGACAAGAATGAGAACGAGCAGTGCAAAGATGGTGAACAGTCTCTGTGCCTTGACGCCCATTTCGTCCTTGATGACTTCGCCGATGGAACCGCCGTTGTGGCGGATGGAGGCGAACAGCGCGCCGAAGTCATGCATTGCGCCGAAGAAGATGCCGCCGATGACGACCCACAGGAAAACGGGAACCCAGCCGAAAACTGCAGCCTGGATGGGTCCGTTGATGGGACCTGCGCCCGCGATGGACGAGAAGTGGTGACCCATCAGAACGGCGGGATTGGCAGGAACGAAGTCCTTACCGTCGTAGCTGGTATGTGCAGGGGTCTCGTGGTTGGGGTCAACACCCCACTGCTTTGCAAGCCAGGAGCCATAGAAGATGTAGCCCAGAGCCAGCAGAGCGAATGCGATGAGAAGAATAAGTATTGCGCTCACACTTTTCACTCCTTAAATAAAAAGTATAAAATTTATTTGCTTTCGCGCACAGAACCCCTCAGTCTCTGTCCGCGAATAGCTTACCGAAGTATTTGGTCAGCTCAAACCCTGCGCGGTTCGTCCAGACCTTATGCGTCCCCAGCTCGACGATGGCGGTTTTAAGCTCGGTATAGCCGTACAGGGAGAACCTGTAGCTTCTGCTGAATTTCAGCTTCTCAACATGCTTTGCCGTGTCCTTATCGACACGATCGGCAACGAACACGACCTTGACATTTGAATACTGATGCTCCTTGTGAGGTCTGACCCTCGGCAGGGATTCATCCAAAGCGCGCCTGACGCACGCATCTATTGTCTCGTTATCAAACTCCGGCGCGGCAAAGATATAGGCAAACTCATTCGTCTCATTGCCCCATATCTTGATGTTTTTCGTGAGCCAATATCTCTCGTCACGGGAAAAATAATCCGCCCTGAACGCAAGAAGATCCTCATCCTCCACCGGGATTATATTGTAGTAGGCGCTGTAAGAATCCTTCAGAACCTCCAAAAACACATCCCGCTGCATCAAGACCCTCCCGGCGAATAATCATATTCTTTGAATGCCCGGCGTTTTATTTGTCTGAAACGGATTTCAGCACGTTTCAGCACGCCAAACCTTAGCGTAAATATACCTCAATCTTAAAAAAAATTCAATAGGCAATTCACAAAAAATCCACATTTTCTTTCCCTGCTGCGTAAAATTTTGGTCAAATTCACTTTATGTCAACCGCACCTTGCTTCTCCTGTCCGATTCGACTTCTATTTCAGTATTTTAACAAAACATGAACTTTTACTTTTTCCCGCAAATTCGCTTTGCAGACGTTTACAGCTTAAATTTTTTGATGTATATTATATCGAAGCATTAAATAAGAGGTATTATAATGGATTTCAAGCTGTGTGTTCCCTGCCTTCTGGGGCTGGAAGCGCCTATCGCCGACGAGCTTAAACGCCTCGGCATGGCGGATGTTGCCAGTGAGAACGGGCGGGTTTATTTTACCGGCAGCGAGAGTGCCATCGCGTGCGCGAATGTCAATCTGCGCGTGGGCGAGCGTGTGCTTGTGGAGCTGGGGCGCTTCAACGCCGTGACGTTTGAGGAGCTTTTCCAGGGCGTCAAAGCCATCCGCTGGGAAGACATCATCCCGCGCGATGGGGCATTCCCCGTCAAGGGGTACAGTCTAAATTCCGCGCTCTTTTCCGTGTCCGACTGCCAGAAGATTATTAAAAAGGCTATCGTTGAGCGGCTGCGCGGCGTGTACGGGATCGATTGGTTTCCCGAAAGCGCGGAGACCTATCAGGTGCAGTTTTCAATAATGAAGGATAACGTCTCCGTGTGTCTGGACACCTCCGGCGAGGGGCTGCACAAGCGCGGCTACCGCCCGGCGCACAACGCCGCCCCTCTGAAGGAAACAATGGCGGCGGCAATGGTCAAGCTTTCGCGCTACCGCGGCCGGGACGATTTCTGTGATCCGTTCTGCGGCAGCGGCACTATTCCCATCGAGGCGGCGCTCATCGCGCGCAATATCGCCCCTGGGCTTCACAGAAGCTTCGCCGCGCAGAGCTGGCGCATGATCGACCCCGCCGTATGGCGCGACGCGCGCGAGACGGCGCGGGCGAAGGAATTTCACGGAGAATATAACATCATCGGGTCGGACATTGACCCGAAAGCCATCGCCATCGCGCGGGAAAACGCGGAGCGCGCGGGTGTGGGCGATACTGTGCGCTTCGAGGTCGCGGATGCCGCGGCGTTCGATCGCAAGACCGACCGCGGCGTTATCGTCACCAACCCGCCCTACGGCGAGCGCATCATGGAAAAGGAGCAGGCGGAGGCACTGTACCGCGCGTTCGGCACGGCGTGGCGCAAAACCAGGAATTGGCAGCTGTATCTTCTCTCCTCGCATACGGAATTCGAGCGCTGCTTCGGCAAGACCGCCGACAAAAAGCGCAAGCTCTACAACGGCATGATAAAATGCGATCTTTTTATGTACTTCAAATAAACCCCCAAAGGAGCAGAATCATGAAGCATCTTTTCATCGTCAACCCGGTCGCGGGCGGAAAAGACCACACGCGGGAGGTGCGCGCAAAGGTAGAGAGGGCGTTTGCCGAGCGCGGCGGCGAGTTTGAGATATACGTCACGCGCGCCCCGATGGACGCAACAGGCAAGATCCTCGCGGAGGCCGCCTCCGGTGAGCATATCCGTGTCTACGCCTGCGGCGGCGACGGCACGTTCAACGAGTGCGTCTGCGGAGCAGCGCAGCTGCCCAATGTCGCCATCTGCCCGTTCCCCACCGGCACAGGCAACGATTTCTGCCGCATGTTCGGCGACGAGGCGGAGCTCTACCGCGATCTTGACGCATTGCTGGAAGGCGAGGAGCGCCCAATCGACCTCATAGACTGCAACGGACGCTGGTGCAGCAATATCTGCTCCGTCGGCATTGATGCGCGCATCGGCACATCCGTGCACGAGTACAGCCATCTGCCGATCATCGGCGGCGCGGCAGGCTACGTTGTGTCGGCAGTGGTGAATATGTTCAAAGGCATCAATCGCAATATGTACATAAAGTGCGGTGATTTCTACGAAGAGGGTATGCATGCGCTGGTGTGCGTATGCAACGGGCGCTTCTATGGCGGCGGCTTCAACCCAAGTCTCACGGCACGCCCGGACGACGGCGAGCTTGATTTTTACATCGTGCGCCGCGTCAACATCTTCACGTTTGCCGCGCTCATCGGCAAGTATGCAAAGGGCATGGCGGACGAGCTTCCTCCGCGTCTCATAACGCATCTGAAGGGCTCTTCGATAGAGATCGGCTTTGACGATGATGAGGTGATCAATATCGACGGCGAAGCGCTTTACAGCCGCCGGGCGCAGATAAGCGTTGTCCCCGGTGCGGCAAGGCTCATCGTCCCACGCGGGATGAAGTTTTTTGAGAAATAGACCGCTTTCATGCCAGCTTGTCAAAAAAGTCCTCACAGGACTTTTTTGACCGCGCTTTCCGCCGAGCATTTTGAACGCTTTCAAAATGCTGTCACCGAAAGCCTTGATGTATCAAGGCTTTCGACGGCGGTTTATCCGATTTGAGGCGGGTCTTGCCCCCTCAAGCTCCCCCGCTGCTCTCTTATCTGGCTTCTAATCGTAGTTTTTTGACTGTCTGACATGAAAGCTATGTGCCTGATTTTTCAAGATGTGCTGTATAAGTTGCATTTTGCGCAAATATAGCAAAAAAGCTGTGAAATTCGAACAATTTCACAGCTTTTCTCTTTGGTGCGCGAGGCGGGACTTGAACCCGCACGCCCGGAGTGAGCACTAGAACCTGAATCTAGCGAGTCTGCCAATTCCACCACTCGCGCATCTTTGGAACGCTTGACTATAATAGCATCTGATGAGGTGCTTGTCAAGTGTGTTTTTCCCGATTCTGCGGATTTTTGAGCTGCTAGGCCGATTCCATCCACAATGCACCGTATTTTGATTGCATTTTTTTCGCTTATGTAATATTATATATTTGGTAATATACCTCTGCCGAAAGGAGCTTGATGCATTGAAGCAGCTTATGAGCGGCAATGAAGCCATAGCGCGCGGCGCTTATGAGGCGGGCGTGACAGTCTGCGCGGCATACCCCGGCACGCCCAGCACTGAAATTTTCGAGAATCTTCCTCAATACAGGGACAAAATATACTGCGAGTGGGCGCCGAACGAGAAAGTCGCTGTTGAGGTTGCTTACGGCGCGTGTATCGCGGGGGCGCGGACACTGTGCGCAATGAAGCACGTCGGGCTGAACGTCGCCGCCGACCCTGTCTTCACAGCTGCGTATCTCGGCGTTAACGGCGGCTTTGTCATCGTCACAGCTGATGACCCCAGCTGCCATTCATCTCAGAACGAGCAGGATAACCGCTGGTACGCCAAGCACGCCAAGATCGCGCTTATAGAGCCGTCCGATTCGCAGGAGTGCAAGGACTTCATGCGCGAGGCGTACCGCATCTCCGAGGAGTTTGACACGCCCGTTCTTTTCCGCACGACGACGCGCGTTTCGCACTCGAAGAGCATAGTGGAGCCGGGTGAGCGCGAGGAGCATGATATTGCGCCATACAAAAAGAATGCGCAGAAATTTGTGTGCACTCCGGCTCGTGCCTATGCAAACCGTGCAAAGGTCGAGAGGAATATGCAGCGTCTCGCAGACTACTCCAACCGCTCTCCGCTCAACAAAATGGAACTGCGCGGCGGCAGGCTCGGCGTTATCAGCGCGTCGGTCGCTTATGAATACGCCCGGGAGGCATTCCCTGAGGACACATCGTTCCTCAAGCTGGGGCTTACATATCCGCTGCCAATGCAGCTCATCCGCGAATTTGCAGCTAAGGTCGAGACGCTCTATGTCATTGAAGAGCTCGACGGCTTTATGGAGACGGAGATACGCGCCGCGGGCATCGACTGCATCGGCAAGAGCGTTGTCAGTCCGATGTATGAGCTGAACCCGGAGCTTCTGCGCGAGATGGTTTTCGGCGTGAAGCCGGAAACGCGGGACGTCGGCGTGAAGGCTGTCGCGCGCCCGCCGGCACTATGCCCCGGCTGCCCGCACCGCGGCTTTTTCTACTGCGTGTCAAAAATTAAAAACGCCGTTGTCACGGGCGACATCGGCTGTTACACTCTCGGGGCAGCGCCGCCTCTTAACGCATCGGACACCTGCGTATGTATGGGCGGCGGCTTCACAGTCGGCGCGGGCATGGCGCGCGCATTTTCTCTCAGCGGTCAGAAGCGCCCCGTATTCGGCGTTGTGGGCGACTCGACTTTTTTCCACAGCGGCATAACGGGCGCCGTCGAGATAATATACAACAATGCCGGAATGATCCCGGTCGTGCTCGACAATCATATCACCGCCATGACCGGGCATCAGGACAACCCCGGCACCGGGTTCAACCTCATGGGCGAGGTCGCAGCAGCAGTAAGGATAGAGGATATACTGCGCGGTGTCGGCTTTGAAAACATCATCATTGTTGACCCGAACGACCTTGCGGCGATGGATAAGGCACTGCGTGACGCCACAGAAAGCAGGACGCGCGCCGCAGTTATCGCGCGGCGGGAATGCCTTCTCATCAAGCGCGCCAAACACGAGCGCGGGAAGTGCGTTGTGGACGGCGAAAAGTGCATCGGCTGCAAAAAGTGTCTGGCGGTCGGCTGCCCGGCAGTGCAGCTTCGAAACGGCAAGTCGTATATCGACGCTGCGCTCTGCACAGGCTGTACTGTTTGCGCACAGGTATGCCCTGTGCATGCCTTAAGCCGAAAGGAGGATTGAGCTATGCAGACCACGAGTGTTCTTTTGGCAGGCGTCGGCGGTCAGGGCACAATACTGACGGCGAAGGTGCTCGTCGCGGGGCTTATGCACGCGGGGTACGACGTCAAGATGTCCGAGGTGCATGGGATGAGCCAGCGCGGCGGGAGCGTTACAACTCAGGTGCGCTTCGGCGAGAGGGTATGCTCGCCCGTATTCGGCAAAGGGGCGGCGGACATACTTGTCGCATTTGAGAAGATGGAAGCGGTGCGTTATGCAGATTTTCTCATGCCGGACGGAACCGCCGTCATAAACGACTATGAACTGGCGACCGCCGTGACCGCGGCCGGACTCGCGGAATACCCTGCCGGATGCATGGAGGCGATGGAACGCAGCTTTCGGTGCTATACCCTGCGCGCGGGGGAGATTGCCAATGCGCTCGGAACGCCAAAATGCATGAACATCGTTATGTTTGGTGCAATGGTAAAAGCACTCGCGCTGGAGAGCATTGACTGGAAGAGTGTGATACGTGACACTGTGCCGGAAAAATCCGTTGAGCTTAATCTCGCGGCGTATCGCGCGGGTCTGGCGGCTGTGCGATAAACGACAAAGCAGATAGAAACGACCCACGGCGAGCCATAAGGCATGCCGTGGGTCATATATTGCGCGTGATCTCAGCCGTTTCTTCTCAGCTTTGCGGAGGCGATATACAGAGGGATTGCCGCGAGCTGCGCCGCAACGGACACCGCGATCATCGCGGGGATGCTCACGTCGTACAGCACGCCCATCAGCCAGCTGCCGAGAAACCAGAACGCGCCGAACGAGAACTCGAATATCCCGTAGCCGGTCGCGCGGCACGCTTTGGGCACCATTCTGGTGACCGCCGCCTTGAGAATGGACTCCTGCGCGCCCATGCCGACGCCCCAGAGCGCAATGCCGGCAAGAAGCATGGGCACAGAGCTGAACGCGAACACCAACACCGCAAACGGTGCGGAGATGACCGTAGACCATACGAGGACCTTCACGCCGTTTTTATCGTAAATCATGCCAAAGATGAGCGCCGCAACAGCGTCAACGAGCATCGCGCCAGCGTACAGCAGGGGCAGTGTGCCAGAGTTGACAAGGGATGAGGTCTCCGAGAGATCCGAGGCAAGGGCGGAATATGTACGTGAAATATGCATGATGATGATCGAGTAGTCAATAAAGCCGAAAGCGAAAAGGCTGATGCCGGCAATGTACAGGATAAACTCCTTCTTCATTTTGAAGGGGATATACTCTTTGGGTTCCGGCTCAAAACGCTCAGGGTTGGGGAACTTGCAGCGTGTGACGATCAGAAGTATGAGCGTTATCACACCGGGGATGGCAAGAAACGCAAAGCAGGTGGAATAGACCTTGTAGGTCGTTCCGCCGGTCTTGAAGAGCATGACAAGATAGATGAGAACAGGACCGAGAAACGCGCCGATCTGGTCAAGTACCTCCTGCAGGCCAAAGCTCTTACCAACGCCCTCCTGCGTGGCGGCAAACGACATGATGGTGTCCTTCGCGGGCTTCTTTATCGCCTTGCCCATGCGCTGTACGATTAGCAGTGCGCACGCAGCGATCCAGCCGTGCTCACCAACAAACGCGAGCAAAGGCACAGCGGCAATATCCAACACATAGCCCGCGATGGTCATGGGCCAATAAAGCTTTGTCTTGTCGGTCAGCTTACCGAAAACGTAGCGCATGGAGTAGCCAATAAGCTCGCCAAGACCGGAAATAAAGCCGATGGTCGCGGCAGAGGCACCGAGCAGCGAGAGATACGCTCCACGTATGCTTGATGCGCCCTCATGCGTCATATCCGAAAAAAGACTGACAATGCCGAAGAGGATTATAAAAAGCATTGGCTGCGAGAGTTTCCTGCCCTTATTCATATAATTCCCCCCAAGGTACGTCGTGCAGATAAACATGCAAAAGAATACATACAGAAAGAGCAGACGAAGATCGTCTGCTCTTCATGGCAGGGGAAGAAGGCTTCGAACCCTCGGCCTACGGTTTTGGAGACCGCCGCTCTACCAGCTGAGCTATTCCCCTTTATAAAGTTAAATATGGTGGACCGTCAGGGACTCGAACCCCGGACCGACCGGTTATGAGCCGGTTGCTCTACCAACTGAGCTAACGGTCCAAATCAAAAGTGATTTCAACAAATATTGCCGTCACGATATCGTGACGGCAATACCGTTAGATGGCGCCCCCTGTAGGATTCGAACCTACGACCCTGCGGTTAACAGCCGCATGCTCTACCTGTTGAGCTAAGGAGGCAAAATCAAAGGGTTTGACGTCTGCGCCAAACCCTTTGTGTTGGCATTGACCTATCTTCCCAGTCCGTCTCCAGACAAGTATTGTCGGCACTGGTGAGCTTAACTTCTGTGTTCGGAATGGGAACAGGTGGACCCTCACCGTTAAAAACACCAACTGCATTTGGAACATACCAAATACTACACTATTTAATTACCCTTGTCAAGGGTTAATTTCGGAGATTGGAGATTTACCAATCTCCGAAACTGGTACACCTTCAGGGACTCGAACCCTGGACACCCTGATTAAGAGTCAGGTGCTCTACCAGCTGAGCTAAAGGTGCATATGGTGACCCGTGGGAGAGTCGAACTCCCGATTGGGGCGTGAGAGGCCCCCGTCTTGACCACTTGACCAACGGGCCGTAATCAAGGGATTGTACCCTGAAAACCAAAC
>DJEW01000023.1:24795-26840 GCA_002431965.1 Clostridiales bacterium UBA5888 | reverse complement strand
TGGAAAACGCTGTTGACCCGTGACTTCCCAACGGTATTCCTGCTGATCGCGCTGGTCGTGTGCATTATCATCTCCCCGGTATTCGCTTATGAATATCAGACAGGCGCAGACGCAGTCGTTCTTTCTTCCAAGTATGGCAGGTCGTATTTGCGGGCATCGTCATCAATTATGTTGTGGTGCTGTCTGTCATGGCGTTTACGATGCTGCTGTCCGCTGCCTGCAAAACGCCGTTTGCGGCTGTCCTCATCAGCACGCTCTGCACGATCGTGCCCATGTTCCTGCCGACAAGCCGCGTCAGCGGAGTTTTCAACAAGCTCCTTTGCCTGCTTCCGGCAAAGGCAATGGATACTCATGTGGTGTTTTCGACGTATGTTCTGTTCAGCTTCGGCAAGCTGGTCATTATTCTCCCGTGCATGATCCTGATCGCCGCGTGTGTGCTGATTATCGTCACGCTTCCCGTAGCGCACAGAAAATTTTGCAGGCATCAGGTGGCATGATGATGTTCAAGCCGTTTTGCTGCCTTTAGCCTAAAATGCAACGTGCTTGAACAGCGCCACGCAGCAGAGGATCACCGCAAGAGGAACATACACATACCGCCCTATGCCATACCACAGCTCTCCGCGGCGGCGAGGGCTGCCTGTGTTGACCGCATCCAGAAGTTCATCCTTCTTCATGACATAAAACCACGACACCGCGCCGAGCGTCGCGCCGATGGGGATGATGTAAATGGACACGAGATCCATCCACGGTCCCCATTTGGAGATGGTCTCCATCCCGATGCCGAAGCCAAGACACACTGCGCACAAAATAACGAGCACCGCTGTGCGGCTGAGCTTTGGGAATTTGTGCAGCAGCGACTCCGCCACAGCCTCAAACATATTCTGGAGCGAGCTGACCCCGGCGAATATCATGGCTATGTACAAAATGACCGCAAAGAGCCGTCCGAGGGGTATATCCTGCAAAATTGTGGGGAGCGTGACAAAGAGAAGGCTAGGCCCTGAGCCGACATCAAGCCCGTAGGAAAAGCATGCGGGGATGATGACAAGCGCCGCGACGACGGCAGCAATGGTGTCAAAAAGCGCGGTGTTCTGCGCCACGGAGACAACATCCTCATCTTTTGAAAGATATGCGCCGTAAACGATCATTCCGCTGCCGGTGACAGAGAGGGAGAAAAACGCCTGCCCCATCGCCCATATCCAGATCATCGGGTCTTTCAGCGCCTCCCAGCGGGGTGTGAACATGAAACGGTAGCCATCCGCCGAGCCAGGCAGAAACGCCACGCGAATCGCCAGCACCACAAAGATGAGGAAGAAGAGCGGCATCATGACCTTGTTGGTTTTCTCAATGCTGTGTGCGCCGAGGAAAAGCGTAAGCAGCGTACCGACGACCACAATGATATGGTACGGAATGACGGAATAAGGCTGCGTGGAGAACGTGGAGAACCACACGGCGGTATCTGCGGTCATGAGCGTGCCGACAAGAGAATCCACCAGTGCCTTGAGCACATATGTGACGATGACTGCATACCCGATAGCAATGCACATTGAGCCTGCAAGCGGAAGCCAGCCAAGCAGCCCGCCGACCTTGCCCGCCTTCTCTCCGCGTGTCGCCCACGCGCTGGCATACGCGCCGAGAGTGCCCGTGGCGGCGCGCCGCCCCATTGCAAATTCAGCCGGAAGCCCGACATAGCTGAAGATCACGATGAACAGCAGGTATATCAGCAGAAATGCCCCGCCGCCGTTGCTGCCCATCTTGTTTGGAAAGCCCCATACATTCGCCATGCCGACAGCAGAACCGACCGAAGCGAGAATAAAGCCCCAGCGGCTGGCAAAATTCTTGGTATCCTTTTGTTTTTTCATGTCCTGTACTCTCTCCCTCTGCCGAAAAAATATCTGCGCGCAGTCTGCGCGATAACATCAGGGGTTTTCGTATGTATATTTCTGTTTTGCATTTTAACGTTTTACACGGCAAAAGTCAAGCACGGGGGTGCAGATCTCTCTGCACCCCACCAGCTTGTCAAAAAAGTCCTCACAGGACTTTTTTGA
>DJEW01000023.1:8236-24611 GCA_002431965.1 Clostridiales bacterium UBA5888 | reverse complement strand
GACCTTAAAGCTTTGTTTTTTGATAGTCTGATGGGGTGCAGATCTCTCTGCACCCCACCTGTTCTGTCTATCTGTTTTCCAGCACTGCGACGGCGGCGGAGAGCATGCGTGCCATCATACCGCGCGTGAGCGAAGTATCCGTATGCGCGCCGTCAAGCACGCCGCACGCCGTGAGGTTAGCGCAGGCCTGCGCCGTGTCCGTGTCAAGCCCCGTATCAAGCGGAATATACGACACGCTTGTCACGTTCATCACGCGGTCAAGCATAAGCGCCGCCTCCGTCTCGCTTATCGGCTCGTCCGCTTCGAAAACCGCACCCGGCAGAGCATCGCTCAACCCATGCAGCGCCGCCGCGGCGACGTAGCCTTTCATCCACGCCGGGATGTCCGCATCGTCCGCGCAGCCGGTGGAAAGCACAGCGTCAAGCGCATCCTCGCCCGCAGCGAGCATGCATATGCTCAGAAACTCCCCGCGAGTGACCGTCTTCTCCGGGCTGAAGCAATACTGAGCGCCTATCTGCTCGCCGGTAAAAATGTCACGCTCTGCCAGAAGCACGGCGGAATACTCGTCTGCACGTCCGCGCATATCGGAATAAAGCACGTCCGTTTTTGCCTTTTCTATTTTTATAATGACTGTCGCCTCCTGCGACAGGTTGCCGTCAGCATCCGCCGCCTTGTAGCCGAAGTAGTCGCGCCCTTTCTTGTTCTCGCGTGGAGTATAGACAAAGCTGCCGTCCTCGGCAAGCTCTATCGTACCCTTGACGGGCTCGGTGGTGATGGTGTACTCGAGCGCGCCGCCATCCGGGTCATAGGCAGAGAGGCTGCCGCCGACAGAGACGTTCTGATATGTCTTGAGCTCAAGATTCTCCGCGACCGGCGCGGCGGACACGCCGTCGGCGTCAGCCGCCAGCGCGCCTGGAAAGAGCGCCGCGCACAAGGATAACGCGAGGGCAAGGCTGAGGATGGAAACGAATATTTTTTTCATACTGCTGCCTCCATTGATAATATATGGTACGCGGTTAGTCTGCGCTGATTTTTGACGATTATGCAATTTGCGGTAGACGCGGAGGCCGGCGCTGTGGTATTATAGAAGAAATACGATAGAAGTGAGGTCATATATTTATATGGAGATAACCGCTTCCGCCGCCTGGCTGAATTCGGTCTTCGCGGGCTTTGACCAGAGCATTACGCTCGCGGTGCATCAGCTTCACACCTGGGGCGGCGATTTTTTTACGCCGTTCTTTCAATTTATCTCATTTCTGGGCAAGGGCGGGCTGCCGCTGATTTTCCTGTCGCTTCTGCTGACGTTCTATAAGCCGACGCGCCGCTTCGGCACGGCGATGTGCCTGTCGCTCGCCGTTGGCGCGCTCATCACAAACTGCTGCCTGAAAATTGCGATTGCCCGCCCGAGACCCTATGCCGATGAAAGCAGCATGTTCTATGAGCTGTGGCTGCTTGTCGGGCAGTGCCTTGAAAGCGACAAAAGCTTTCCCTCCGGTCACACCACGGCGGCGTTCGCGTCAATGACGGCGGTGTTCCTTGTGGGCGACAAACGTTGGAGCTGGACGGCGTACATCTTCGCCATCCTCATGGGCGTTGCACGCATCTACCTGTGCGTTCACTTCCCGTCTGATGTGCTCGGCGGGATCATCGTAGGACTCATCGGCGGCATTGCCGGCACATTTATCGCGTATAAGCTCCCCGCAAAATGGTATGAAATAAACTTATTCAGGAAAGGCGGCGACGCAAAATGTTCGGATTCGGAAAACTGAGATTCCGGGGCGTTGACAAAAAGTATATTGACGACGCAGCGCACGTTGACGACTATAACTCCGCAGAGACGATAGGGCGCGTGCGGCTGGGCAGCTTATGCCTTTACTACCGCGACCTCGGCAAAAAATACTACGTTCCGTATGAGCATATCGACCGCACGTTCACCCGCATCAATGAATGTGCGCCGGACGATGGTCCTGTTATCCACTATTACCGTCTCATTCTCGTGCACGACGGCAAGGAATTTGCAAACCTCATCTTCAACGACGAGGCAGACGTTGACCGCATCCACGCGCGGCTGAGGGAAATACGCCCGGAGATAGAATACGGATACATCCCCCCTGCCGACGGCAAACGCCGCAGGCTGTCATAGAAAAATACATGTAAAGCGCGGCTCATCTGAGCCGCGCTTTGCCGTTATCCCTTATTTTACTTTATATGCGGCTTGAGACGCCTGGACACAAGCAGCGCCAGCGCGAGCTTCACCGCATCCGGCACGATGTACGGCACAACGCACATCAAAAGCGCCGCGCCGAACGTGGTCGCCTTCCCGGAGCTTGTATAAACGTACACGAACCACGCCGTGCCGAAGATATAGCATATCACGTTGCCGATGGCGAGCAGCAGCCAGTCACGCAGCTTTCCCTCAAGCAGCCAATAGAACGCGCCGCACAGGATGAAGCCGACGATATATCCGCCTGTCGGGCCGGTTATGGCGGCGATGCCGCTTTTGAACCCTGTGAAAACCGGCAGCCCGACCATGCCCATGAACACATACAGCACGATGGCAGCAAAGCCGCGTTTGCCGCCGAGGAGCAGCAGCGTCGTGAAGATGGCAAAGGTCTGCATTGTCAAAGAGATGGTCATGGGGATACTCAGCCATGAGCAGACGCTGATAACAACAGCCATAAGGGCGATATACGCCATGTTTCTTGTGCGCATGATATGCCTCCGAATGTATAAATGAGAGTGTGCCATGATGACACACTCTCATTATATCCGCCGCGCACACAGCGCGCAATTGTGACTAACGCCAAAAATCAGTGACCGTATCAGCTCAGGCAAATGGGTTCTCCGTCGGATACGGGAGGGTCTTAGGCTGATTGTAAGCAATGTCCGCAATGCCGAGATAGCGCAGCACATTAAATATCGCCTTGCCATAGTGCCCGAACGCGACCGCCCCATGGTGCGGGTAGCGCTTTTCAATGAGCACGTGGCGGTAAAACCGCCCCATCTCCGGTATGGCGAACACTCCGATGCCGCCGAACGAGCCCGTCGGCACATCAAGCACCGCACCCTCTGCAACGTATGCGCGCAGCACGCCGTCACTGCCGCACTGGAGGCGGAAGAACGTAACGTCCGACGGGGCAATATCGCCCTCAAGCGTGCCGCGTGTAAAGTCCGGCGTGCCGCCATTTTCAAGCAGGCGGTTCTGGATGAGCTGATACTTGACGGCGCGGTCAGGGCACATCTTGCACGAGGGAGTATTGCCGCAGTGGAAGCCCATGAACGTGTCGGTCAGCACGCAGTCATAGCGACCTTTTATTTTTTCGTCATAGAGTTTCTGCGGCACGGAATTGTTGATGTCCAGCAGCGTCACCGCGTCGAGCGACACGCAGGCGCCGATATACTCGCTCAATGCGCCGTAAATGTCCACCTCGCATGCGACCGGAATACCGCGTGAGGCGAGACGTGAGTTTACATAACACGGTTCAAACCCGAATTCCTTCGGAAACGCCGGCCAGCATTTGTCCGCAAAGGCAACATACTTTTTCGCGCCTTTGTGCTGCTCCGCCCAGTCGATAAGCGTCAGCTCGAACTGCGCCATGCGCGCAAGAAGCTCCGGATAGTACCTGCCCTCGCCCATCTCCTGTGCCATATCGCGGCCGATCCCGGCGATGCGCGCATCGCCCTCGTGCGCCCTGTACGAAACAAGAAGATCCAGCTCGGAATTTTCTTCGACCTCAACGCCCAGCTGATAAAGCCCGCTTATCGGCGCGTTGCAGGCAAAGAAATCCTGCGGGCGCGGTCCAAACGTGATTATTTTCAGCTCGCTCAGCCCGATAACGGCGCGCGCCATGGGGACAAAATCCGCCATCATGCGCGCAATGTCCTCAGCCGTACCGACGGGATATTCGGGTATATAACCTTTGAGACGGCGCAGACCAAGATTATACGAACAGTTAAGCATGCCGCAGAAGGCGTCTCCCCTGCCGCTGATAAGGTCGCCGTCGCCCTCGGCAGCGGCAACAAACATGCACGGTCCGTCAAAATACTTTGCAAAAAGCGTCTCCGGCGTTTCCGGACCGAAGTTGCCAAGAAACACGACAAGCGCATTGCATCCCGCCGCCTTCACATTTTCGACGGCGCGGAGCATATCCGCCTCATTCTCCACGGCGATGGGGCACTCATACACATCGCCCCTGTAAGCCGCAACTATTGCACGGCGGCGCCTCTCCGAGAGCTGCACAGGGAAGCAGTCGCGGCTGACGGCAACAATGCCAAGCTTGACATCCGGTATATTTTTAAGCATATGCCAATTCTCCTTATATTATTGATGCAATGTCCGTGTTTTCGCCTGTGAGAGCGACTACCGCGCCTTGAGCCGCCTCTGCGCTTTCCGCATGAGCAAGAAGCCATTTGTTTGCAGCAGTCATAAGCCTATCCTCCTCTGAAAGCGGGGCAAAGTCCGGCTTTGCCGTGTTCGTGCCGCGCGGCAGCGCAACGAGCACGCGAAACCCCAATGATGCGTCCGTATGGCACGGCGCATAGTGAAGCGAGGTCGCGTAGACCTCCACGAGCGTACCCGCCGGAACGCGGAACGCCCTGACGCACGACGTGTCAAGCATGCCGCGCCTTATCTCCTCCTGCTTTGCTAGCAGCAGCACAAAATCGTCCGTGCCAAGATTAAACTCACTGCTGCGGTGATACTCAAGGCAGTTGAGGCGCGTGTTATGTCCCCAGCACATTCCCAGCTGCACCGGCAGTCCGCCGAACGCGCTGTCACGAAACCACGCGAACGCATCAGCCGCCTCAAGCGCCGGGAGCGACGGCTCATACGCAACCCCTTCCGCCGGGAGCGGGACGGCGCGCATTGCCTGCACCAGCCCAACCGTCGGCGGGGCGCTGACCACCCTGCCATAGGGGCGGAATTCATCGTCATATACGGAATATAGCTTCATTCATTCTCACCTCGCTAATGTTTTGAAAAGCTGCCTGCAGGCGGGATATATCTCTCTGAACTGCCGGTAGCGCGCGTCATAGAGCGCCGAGAGCGCCGCATCAGGTATAACCGTGGAGCGGACGTGAACGAGCCTGCGCGCGGCTTCCGCGACGCTTATATACTCCCCGCAGGCGACCATCGCCAGCATTGCGCCGCCATAGCCCGGTCCCTGCTCCGTCTCCGGCATATCCAGTGGTATGCCAAGCACGTTTGCCATTATCTTTGTCCAGAGTGCGGATCTGCTGCCGCCGCCGCAGATCATGGAGCGCGGAATGTCTATGCCGAGAGCCCGCGCCGCCTCAACGCTGTCGCGTATGGCAAACGCCACGCCCTCATATACGGAGAGCACCATGTCCGCGCGGGTGGTATCCATGCTCATGCCGATGAACAAAGCGCGGGCGTCGGTGTCGTTGATCGGGCTGCGCTCGCCCATGAGGTAGGGCAGGAAAAACACGCGGTTATGACCGAGCCTTTCCTCTGCGATCGCTGCCTGCTCGGCGGCATAATCCCCGGTGTGCAGTATTTCCTCCAGGAACCATTTGTTGCACGACGCCGCCGACAGCATGCATCCCATGAGATGATAGCCGCCGTCGGCATGGGCAAAGTTGTGCAGTGCGTTGCCAGGCTGTGCGCTGAAATGCGCCGAGCTGATGAACACCGTGCCGGATGTGCCGAGGGAGATATTGCAGCCGCCCTCGCCGACCACGCCCGTGCCGACTGCAGCAGCGGCATTGTCGCCCGCTCCGGCGCAGACCGTGACGCGCGGACTCAGCCCCAATTGCTCTGCGACTGCTGGCAAAAGCGTTCCGACCGGCTCATAGCTTTCAAAAAGGCGCGGCATCTGCTGAGCCCTGATGCCGCATATGCCCAGCATCTCAGGCGACCAGCGCTTATGCTCGACATCCAGCAGCAGCATGCCCGATGCATCGGAATAATCACAGGAATGCACGCCCGTCAGCTTGAAGTTTACATAATCCTTGGGCAGCATTATCTTTTCTATTCTGGCGAAGTTCTCCGGTTCGTTTTCGCGCAGCCAGAGGAGCTTTGGCGCCGTGAACCCCGCGAAAGCGATATTCGCGGTGTATTTTGTGAGTTTATCGCGCCCGACCGTCTCGTTGAGATAGTCCACCTGTTCAGCGGTCCTGCCGTCGTTCCAGAGTATAGCGGGGCGGATAACCGCGCCGTCTTTATCAAGCGCGACCAGACCGTGCATCTGACCGCCGGCTCCTATGCCGGCGACTTTATTCGCATCAAAGCCGCGCAGCAGCTCCGGCACACCGGAGCATACCGCGCGCCACCAGTCCTCCGGATCCTGCTCGCTCCAGCCGGGATGCGGGAAACTGAGCGGATACTCTTTTGTGACCGTGCTGAGCACCGTTCCACCCGCATCGACGAGAAGCAGCTTGAGCGCCGACGTGCCAAGATCAATCCCTATATAATACATACGTCTATTCCTCTCAGCAGGTTCAGTCCTTCTCTCTCTTGGACACCACGTCAAAGATGACCGCAGCAAGCAGCACCAGACCCTTGACAACCTTCTGATAGTTCGCATCAACGCCGAGAATGCTCATGCCGATATTGATAACGCCCATGAGCACGGCACCGACGATAACGCCGGGAACTGTACCCGTTCCGCCATAGGCGGACGCGCCGCCGATGAAGCACGAGCCTATCGCGTCCATCTCATAGTTCTGTCCATAGGTGGGCTGGGCGGAGGTCATGCGCGCAATAGTGAGCATGCCGACGAACGCGGACAGAAGCCCCATATTGGTGTATGCAAAAAAGTAGACTTTCTTTGTGTCGATGCCGGAGAGCTTTGTCGCAAGCTCATTACCGCCGACGGCATAGAGGTGGCGACCGATGGTGGTTTTTGAGGTGACATAGGTATAAACGCCGATGATGAACGCCACCCAGATGAGCGCCATGGGCAAGCCCTTATACTGGGCAAGCTTGACAGTGAAAAACGCTATAACGGCGGATATGAGCACCGTCTTGACGATCACCTCGCTCAGCGGCTCTACGGTATAGCCCTTTCTCACACGTCCGGCGCGCGATGTGAATGTGAAGACAATGAACGCCGCGCAGGCAATCGCACCAAAGACAAGGCACAGCACGTTGATGCCCGCGCCGCCGAAGACATCCGGGACGTAGCAGTTTGCACCGCCGCCGAACATCCTGACGAACGCCTCGTTCGTCACGGGCAGCGTTTTGCCCTGGAGCACAACGTTGGAGAGACCGCGGAAAACGAACATGCCCGCAAGCGTCGTGATGAACGGCGGCACGTGCACGAACGCGATCCAGAACGCCTGCCACGCGCCGATGGCAAGACCGAGCGCCAGCATCATCACCACGACAAGCCACATATTCAGACCCTTATCGAGCCACACTGCGCCCAGCGCGCCCACAAAGCACACAACCGAGCCGACCGACAGGTCTATATTGCCGCCGGTGAGAATGCACAGCAGCATGCCTGCCGCCAGCACGAACACGTAAGCGTTCTGCGAAATGATGTTCGTGATATTCTGCGGCATGAGCGTCTTCCCGCCTGTACGCAGGGCGAAGTACGCCACAACGAGCAGCAGGATTATTATCATAGTGTATTTCTGGACATAGCCCTTCAGCCTTGTCTTAGTCATATGCCATCTCTCCTTTTCTTGCACTGCCGGATCTGAGGATACAGGACATTATTTTCTCCTGTGTGGCATCCTCTCTTTCAAACTCGCCGACCATCCGCCCTTCGTTGAGCACATAAATCCTGTCGCTCATGCCGAGTATTTCAGGCAGCTCGGAGGAGATCATGATGACCGACTTCCCTTCCGCCGCGAGCTGGTTGATGATGCAGTATATTTCATATTTAGCACCCACGTCTATGCCGCGGGTAGGCTCATCCAAAATCAATATGTCCGGTTCGGCGAACATCCACTTGGCAAGCAGCACCTTCTGCTGGTTGCCGCCGGACAGGTTGCCGACGTTCTGTTCAACGCCGGTGCATTTCGTGCGCAGCATATTACGATAATCATCGGACACGGAATACTCCCTGTCGCGGTCGATGATACCCTTGAAGGACACTGCCGGAAGATTTGCAAGCGTGGTGTTGACGGTGATGGGATTGGAGAGAATGAGCCCGTTGCCCTTTCTGTCCTCCGTGACGTAGGCAAGCTTGTGGTCGATCGCATCCTTAACGGTGCTGATCTTCACCTCTTCGCCGTCTATGTATATCTCGCCGCTGATATTCGAGCCATAGCTGCGTCCGAACACGCTCATGGCAAGCTCCGTGCGCCCCGCGCCCATCAGCCCGGATATGCCGACGACCTCGCCGCGCCTGACATACAGCGACACATCGTCCACCACCTTCTTTTCAGTGTACTTCGGGTGGTAAACCGTCCAGTTTTTTATCTCCATAGAGACATCGCCGATCTCTGCGTTCTCACGTCTTGGGAAACGGTCGGAGAGCTCACGCCCGACCATGCCCTTTATTATTCTGTCCTCCGTTATCTCATCCACGCCCTTCGTGAGCGTCTCTATCGTTTTGCCGTCGCGGATGATGGTTATATCATCGGCAACATAGGAGACCTCGTTGAGCTTGTGCGAGATAATGATGGAGGTCATGCCCTGCTCCTTGAATTTTATAAGCAGATCCAGAAGCGCTCTGGAGTCCGACTCGTTAAGGGATGAGGTCGGCTCGTCAAGGATGAGCAGACTGGCGTGCTTTGAGAGCGCCTTGGCGATTTCGACAAGCTGCTGCTTGCCGACGCCGAGGTCTTTTATAAGAGTCCTTGACGACTCCTCAAGCCCGACCTCTGCAAGGTATTTATCCGCCTGGGAATACGTCTCGCCCCAATCGATGGCATAGGCATGCCCGCGCTCGTTGCCCAGGAACATATTCTCGCCTATGGACATATACGGCACGAGCGCAAGCTCCTGATGGATGATGACTATCCCCCGGCTCTCGCTGTCGCGTATCCTGTGGAAGCGGCACTCCTGCCCGTTATATAAGACGTCTCCGGTATAGCTGCCGTATGGGTAGATCCCGCTGAGCACGTTCATCAGCGTGGACTTTCCCGCGCCGTTTTCTCCGACGAGCGCATGTATGGTGCCCTTTCTAACCACGAGATTCACATCATCCAGAGCCTTCACACCGGGGAATTCCTTCGTGATGTTTCTCATTTCCAAAATTATTTCTGACAAGTTACCGCCTCCGCATTTCTTTTTTGGACTTCAGGCAAGGCGGAGAAACCGCCTTGCCTGAATTTTAGCTTTCTATCAGTTTGCAGTTCAGCCGGCGATCTGCTCAGCGGTGTAGTAGCCGGAGTCGACCAGCAGGGACTGGATGTTGTCAGGCGTGCAGGCAACAGGCTCGCACAGATAGCTGGGAATGACGCCGGTGCCGTTGTCGTAGGTCTCGGTGTCGTTGATGGTGGGCTCGGTGCCCTTCATGAGCGCGTCCACCATGCCGACAACGTTCTCAGCGAGCGTGCGGGTGTCCTTGAACACGGACATGGACTGAAGACCCTTATTCATGTTGATGACGTTGGGGACGTCGCAGTCCTGACCGGTGATGACGGGGTAAGTGCCGGTGTAGGAGGATGCGAGGGCATTTTCAACGCCGAGGGCAGTGGAGTCGTTGGAGGCGAGGACGGCGTCGAGCGTTGTGCCGTCAGCATAGTAGCTGGCAAGGATGCTCTCGAAGCGGGACTGTGCCGCGTCGGTCGCCCAGTTGGCGGTGGCAACGTCGGTCTTCTCGGTCTGACCGGAGGGGCAGACGAGCGTTCCCTTGTCAAGATAGGGCTGGAGCACTTCCATGGCGCCGCCGAAGAAGAAGTTGATGTTGTTGTCGCCGGGGTCGCCGGTGATGAACTCTATGTTGAAGGTCTTGTCGCCCGCGTTGTCAAGATCGAGCGCGTCGCGGATAAATTCGCCCTGCTTCACGCCGACGAGCCAGTTGTCAAACGTGGCGTAGTAGCTGACAGCGTCGGAGTTCATGATGAGGCGGTCATAGGCGATGACGGGGATGCCGGCTTCCTTCGCCTGCGCAAGCACAGTGCCGAGAGAGTCGCCGTCGATGGAGGCGATGACAAGAACCTTGCACCCGGTGGCAACCATGTTCTCAATCTGGGAGACCTGGGTCTGGATGTCATTGGAGGCATACTGAAGATCGACCTCGTAGCCGGCGGCTTCGAGCTGCGCTTTCATGTTTTCGCCGTCCTGATTCCAGCGCTGCAGATCCTTTGTGGGCATTGCAACGCCGACGAGCTTGGAGTTTGCATCATCAGCCGCGGGAGCTGCCGCATCGGCGGCAGTCTCTGTCGCAGGGGCGGTGTCGGCGGGCGCGGCGGTTTGACCGCAGGCGCACAGCGCAAACGCCATAACAAGCGCGAGGATAAGAGCCAGATACTTTTTCATTTCGCTTTCTCCTTTTTGGATATATACCCGTTATAGGGCAACATATTTCAACGCTTCCGCATCGATGATCTAATTTTATAATCCAATTTTATAAAAGTCAATTAGAAATCCTGTCGAAAAACCAACTTTGGTACAATGCAAAAATTTCCTTGAAAACTTTTGTCTATATTGCCGTATTGACCGACGTCTTTCCGCAAACTTTTAATATTGACTTTTGCAAAAGTTATGGTAGAATGTTTGTCAATAAAATATTAAGGAGAATTCACTCGTGGTCGATGACATTATGCTGGATGGATCCATGACCGAGCGCCGCCGGCGCACACGCAGCGCCGTCTACCGCTATCTTTACGATTCCGACACGCCATGCTCGAAGCAGAAGATCGCCGCCGATCTGAATCTGAGTCTGCCGACGGTATACCAAAATCTGACCGAGCTGCACGCCGCCGGGCTGATCGACTACTGCGGGGCGCAGCCGTCCTCCGGCGGTCGCCCTGCGATGCTCATTACCGTTGTGCCGGATGCGCGCATCTCCGTGGGGCTGTCAATTACGGAGCGAAGGCTGCGCTTTATTCTCACCGACATCAAGCGAAATGAGCTTGGCTACAAGGACGTGCATCACCAGATGCCGCTC
This sequence comes from Clostridiales bacterium UBA5888, assembly GCA_002431965.1. Lineage (GTDB taxonomy): Bacteria > Bacillota > Clostridia > Oscillospirales > Oscillospiraceae > Limivicinus. The sequence continues at coordinate 13,584 of DJEW01000023.1, read as the reverse complement.
ACAGACCCGGAGTTCAGCCGCTTCCTTGCCGGAGAGCTGGAGCTGTTTCTGGACGAGAACAAGATCGTCCGGGAAAAGCTGCTTGGCGTCGGCGTGACAATCGCGGCAGTCGTTTCGCGCGACACGAGCACCATCGTCTTCGCGCCGACGCTCAACCTTTACAACGTACCCTTTGAACGGCTGCTGCACAGCATCTGCTACCCAACGCACCCGGAGAACGACGGCACGAGCGGCGGCTTTGCCGAGTGGTTCATGCAGACCGGCAGCCGCGACATCGCGTTTCTCTCTCTGGAGGACGGCGTTGGCGGCGCGGTGCTGATAAACGGGGCGCAGTATCTCGGCAGCGACAACCGCAGCGGTGAGTTCGGGCATATGTGCGTTGAACCGGGCGGGCTGAAATGCTCATGCGGCAAGCACGGCTGTCTGGAGGCATACTGCACCGCAGCGCGGCTGAGCAACGACCTGGGCATCACTCTGCGTGAGTTTTTTGCCGGTGTGGAGAGCGGGAACGCAGAGTATCGCGCGCTGCTGGACGATTATCTTGAGCACCTTGCGCTCGGCGTGCACAACATCCGCCATGCGCTTGACTGCGACATCGTTATCGGCGGTTTCATGGCGAAGTTCCTCGAACCGTACTTTCCGCGCCTGCGCGCCCTTCTGGCAGAGATCGACCCGTTCGACACCGACGGAGGTTATCTGCATCTCAGCCGCTACCCAAAGCACGCAGCGCTCATGGGCGCGGCGTTTTACTACGTCAAGCGGTTTCTTGACTGTATATAGTATATAGGATATATGCATAAAAGCAGATTCCCGGTCAACCTGCTCTCAGGAAGACCGGGAATCTGCTGTAAGCTCTGTTATTCGCCGCAGTGATAACGCGGCTTGCCAAGGCTCTTTTTGCCGTACTCTATCGCGCCGGTCGGGCAATGGCAGATACATGCCATGCAGTGTGTGCATTTTCCGTGCCAAACGGGTCTGCCGTTTTCCAGCGTGATGTCGTTTGTTGGGCAGAGGGCGGCGCACCTGCCGCAGGAGATGCACTTATCGTCAGCCTTGAACGCCCTGTCACTGACGCAGAGCGGATAAAACACGGGGTTGACAATGCCGCTCATCACGCGGTCATATACACTGCACCGCGGCGCGGGAAATGCGCGCCCCTCCCCTATCGTCCGCGCGGTTTCATCTATGACCGGGTCTGCTGCGGCGATTATCCGCGCCGCCTCGGCAGCGCCGGGCGCGTTGAACATGGCGATGTAGTTTTCCGGCATGATAATCTGCGCCGTGCCCATATAGTCAAAGCCCTTCTCTGCGCACAGCGTCCTGTTGTACTTCGCCGCGTTTCCGATCTCGCTGCCGCAGTTCATCACAAACCACGCGCCCGCCGCGCCGTCAAGCTCCGTGCCCGATATCCACTCGCGCACGATGCGCGGGATGCGCCAGGCATATGTCGGCGTGACGAACACCGCCCTGCCGTTCACTGCGACAGGCGATGTGTCTTCGCGCTTTATTCTGTCGTTCATATCAAAAAGCTCATCGCCGAGTGCAGCGGCAAGTCTGCGGGCAATATAACGGCTGTTGCCCGTGCCGGTATAGTAAAATATCATTCGTTCGCTCTCCTTGAATATATTTGCATTGCAGCATCATTATATTGTGGGAAGCGCGGCGTGTCAAGGCGGCGGCACATGGGAAGCGCGTGCAAAATATAAGCGGCGTCTTGAGCTTTCTGCGATGGTCACAGAAGCCTTTCCCCGCATGGAATACAACCGCGGTTTGCAGAGCCGGTATAAAACCGGGGGGGCATTTTTGCCGTGCGCGTAATATAATAAATATAAGGCAGCACCGCATAATGCGGCAAGAACAGATGACGAGAAAATTTGGGTTATGATGACGGCACTTTTTGCTGGAATACTTTGTGTATTTCAAGAAAAAGTGACTATACCAGAGCGCAAATTTTCCGTCGGATGCCGCAGACGTATTGTGCGGTGTTGCCATAAAAAAAGAATGCAAAAAAGTTTCTTCGGAGGAATGCACAATGGACATCAGCACTCTTTTACAGCTCAGGGGAATGTGGAAAAGTTTCTGCGTCAACCACCCGAAGTTCCCTGACTTTCTGCGCGCGGTGAAAAGCCGCGGCGCCGTCGAAGGGCAGGAAATCGCTTTCACCGTCACCTACCCGGACGGGCAGACGCTCAAAGCCGGGATACGCCTGAAAGGCAGCGATGTGGAGCTTGTCAGCAGTGTGCTCAGCATACTGAAAAAATAAAACGCGCTTCCATGTAAGAGAATACTTTTGGCGTTTATAGCAGTGCTTTCAGCTCGTCCACGGTCATGATCCGCGCGCCGATCCGCGCCATGTCGGCAAGGTTCGCGCGCTGCACCTCCTCCGTCACGGACGAAGTGCAGTCCGACAGCACGATGACGTCATAGTCCAGCGACAGCGCGTCATAGCAGCTCGTGCGGATGCAGTTGGGGGTTGTCGTGCCGGCAAGGATGACAGTGTCCGCGCCGAGACGGCGCAGTATAAGGTCAAGCTCGGTGTGAAAGAACGTGGAGAAGCGGGGCTTTACGATGCAGTAATCACGCGCGTCGCGTGTGAACTCCTTTGGGAATGCGTCCGACAGCGCATTGCGGCAATCCTCAGACAGCGGTTTCCCGCCGCGCAGCCAAACGTCGTGGCGGCATTTTTCAACGTCGCTGCCGTCGGCGCGATAGTGCCGCGTGGCGAAAACCACGGGCACGCCGACCGCGCGGCAGAGTGTTATTGCCCCGGCGCAGGCGGGCACGGTCGCCGCTGCCATCGGGATGCACAGCGGCGACGCAGCGTCGATGAATCCGTTTTGCATGTCTATCATCACAAGGGCGTATTTGCTCATTTTTGCAACCTCTCTTTTTCTTTGTCAGACTGATGATGCCATGCCGCGTGCAGTATGTCAAGAGACGGGCGCGAAAATTTGACACGCTTGGCAAAGCATGATAAAATTATATGATTTTTGACCAAATTTGTGATTGGTGGTGCGACTATGTTGCCTTTGGAAGAGCTTACGCTGAGCGGGCTGCTCGCTCGCACGGCGCGCAAATACCCCACACGTCCCGCCGTCTGGTTTGACGGAAAGTATACAAGCTATGCCGAGCTTGAGCGTCAGGTCGTCGAGTGCGCCGGGCGGCTCATTACTCTCGGCGTCCGCCGGGGCGACCGTGTCGCCATCCTGTCCGACCCACGCCCCTACGGCATCGTTGCGATGTATGCCGTGGAGTATATCGGCGCTGCCGCCGTCATGCTCAACACCAGTCTCAATCTGCCGGAGCTTATACCGCTCATTGAGCAGACGGACGCGGAGTATCTGCTGATCGGACATGCCGACAAAGGGGACGGATACTTTGAGGCGATGCTCGACGGCGCGCCGCTGCCGGAGTGTCTGCATCATATCGTCAGTCTCCGCCATGGCTGCGGCAGTTATCCCGTGCTGGGGGACTTCTCGCCGGCGGATGAAAGCGCCGTGCGCGCGGCGGCGGACGCGGTCACGCCGCAGGACACTGCCGCCATTCTCTTTACCTCCGGCTCTACCTCGCGCCCGAAGGCGGTGTGCACCAGTCATTATTCCCGCGTCAACGGCGGCATACAGCAGGCGTTTGACCTCGCCATGACGTGCCGCGACGTTGTTCTTGTCGCCATGCCAATCTTCCACTGCTTCTGCATCTCCGTCAATCTCATGACGGCACTCGCAGTCGGCGCGTGCATCTGCATTCCGGAGAACCGCCGCACCGTCAACCTCATGGACGCGATAGAGCGCGCGGGGTGCACGGTTGTCAACTGCGTGCCGACAATGTTTCTTGCAATGCTTTCAAAAGAGAATTTTTCATCCGCCCGGATGAAAACCCTGCGCATCGGCATTATCGCCGGCGCGGGATACTCCTCCGAGGATTTCATCTACGTGCAGAATACTATCGGCAGCCATTTCACGCTCATGTCCAGTCTCGGGCAGACAGAGTGCACCGCCGGGCTGACCGTGTGCAGCATTGACGACTCTATTGAGGTCAAAAGCACGACGGTGGGGCATTTCATGAACCATGTTGAGGGCAAGATCGCCGACATGAACACCGGCGCACCCCTGCCCGTTGGCGAGACGGGCGAGATCTGTGTGCGCGGCTACCTCACAATGCAGCATTATTACGGCGATGCAGAGGAGACCGCGAAGACGCTGGACTCCGACGGTTGGGTGCACACGGGCGATCTCGGCGTGCTGGATGCGGCGGGCAACATCACGCTCAAGGGACGCTGCAAGGAGCTTATTATCCGCGGCGGTGAGAACATCAGCCCACTGGAGATAGAGCAGGCGCTCTCGGCAAACCCCGCCGTTGCGCTGTGCAAGGTGATAGGCGTGCCTGACCGGCATTTTGGTGAAGAGGTCTGCGCCTGCATCATCCGCGCCCCCGGCACAGAGCTGGACGCCGATGCCGTGCGCGGCTGGCTGCGCCCGCGCATCGCGTATTTCAAGATACCTCGCTACGTACTCTTCTATGACAGTCTGCCCAAAACGCACAAGGGCGCCGTCAGCACCGGCGAATGCAGAAAGCTCGCCATGCGCGATCTCTTCGGAACAGAACAGTAAAACTTCACCCGCCGGTCGGCTGACCGGCGGGTGAAAAATTCTAATCTCGCTTCAAGTCTGCGGAGCGTCTGTATCTGCGGCGGTCTCCGCTGCCCATATGTCTGTGGGTCGGGCGTTGCGCCTGCGCCCCCAGAGGATGATGCCGGCGCAGGTGAGCGTCAGCACGATGCACGCGAAAAGCGTTCCCTCTATGCCGAATGCCGGGTCATAGGCAAAGCTTTCCGCGGCGCTGCCGGCATCGAGCCTGAACACGGCGTATGGCATGACGTTGCCGCTGTTCGGCAGCCCGAAAATTATATTCTGCGTAAAATTCCACGCGGCGTGTATCGCGGCGGCGCACCAGAAGCTGTCGAAGTAATACACCGCCAGTGAGAAGAGCACCCCAACGACGGCGATGTTGACAATGGCAAGCGCGGACACGCCCGGGTTGAAAAGATGCAGCACCGCAAACAGCAGCGAATTCCCGGCGATCGCTATGAACGGCGAGCGGTATGTGCGCATGAGGCGCTGGTAAAGAAAGCCGCGGCACAAAACCTCCTCTGCCGAGGACTGGATAAACACCGCGGCGAAGATGAGCACGAACGACATGGGGCGGAACGAGTCAAAACGCAGATGAATGTCACCGTGCAGTATTGCGGCGGCGGCGCACAATGCGTTTGTGCCGAAACCTATCGCAAGCCCGACGCCGAGATACTTCCACGTGTTGCCGCGCACTTTGCCGCCCAAAGCGCCGAAGAT
>DJEW01000023.1:0-8139 GCA_002431965.1 Clostridiales bacterium UBA5888 | reverse complement strand
TACGCATAGCTAATGCCGGTCACCCATGCACCGCTCTCCTGCAGCGCCGGGAAAAGGTCAAGGATCAGATATGCGAAGCTGCCGATCGACTGCCCGGCTATCATCATTGCCACAACAGCCAGCCACAGCAGCGGCAGGGAGAATACTTTCTTTATGACCGTTTGCGCCTTGGACGGCACTGAATTTTTTTCGTTCATTTTGTTCCCCTTTAAAATGCGGTTGTACTTATGACGGCACCGCAGCATCCGGCAGAAACATCGCCGCAGAACCTAGGTTCTGCGGCGACCGGCGTTTTTTTAAGTATTAAATCAGCCCTTGACAATCGCCTTCGTGTCGCGCGCGATGACAAGCTCCTCGTTTGTGGGGATGACGAAGACCTTGACCTTGGAGTCCGGCGTGGAGATCATGATGTCCTCCCCGCGCTTGGAGTTTGCTTCGTCGTCTATCTTGATGCCGAGATAGCCGAAGTACTCGCATATGGCAGCGCGCGTATCCTTGCTGTTTTCGCCGACGCCGGCAGTGAAAACTATCGCGTCCACGCCGTTCATTGCAGCCACGTAAGACCCGGCGACCTTTGCCACCCAGTAGGCAAACATGTCGAGCGCGAGCTTTGCGCGCTCGTTGCCGGCCTCTGCGGCGTTGTCGAGATCGCGGAAGTCGGACGATACGCCGGAAATACCCTGCACGCCGGACTTCTTATTGAGGATGTTGAGCATCTCGTCAATGTCATAGCCGTACTTGTGCATGAGATACTGCATCACGCCCGGGTCGAGATCGCCGCAGCGCGTGCCCATTGGCAGACCAACCAGCGGCGTGAAGCCCATGGAGGTATCGACGCACTTGCCGCCGTCGACGGCACAGACGGAAGAGCCGTTGCCCATATGGCAGGAAACTATCTTCAGCTGCTCAATGGGCTTGCCCATAAGCTCTGCGCAGCGGGAAGAGACATAGCGGTGGCTCGTGCCGTGGAAGCCGTAGCGGCGCACGCCGTCCTTCTCGTAGTATTCATACGGCACGGCGTACATATACGCCTTGCCGGGCATGGTCTGGTGGAACGCCGTGTCGAACACCGCAACCATTGGCACATCGTCGCCCATGACCGCCTTGCAGGCGTTGATGCCGGTGATGTTGGCGGGATTGTGCAGCGGGGCGAACGGAGTGCACTCGTCGATCGCAGCCATGACCGCGTCGTCGATCTTCACGGAGTTTGCAAATTTTTCGCCGCCGTGGACGACACGATGCCCCACTGCGTCTATCTCCTTCATGGACTTCACCACGCCGTACTCCTCGCTCGTGAGCTTGTCGATGACTGCGGCGATAGCCTCAGAGTGCGTCGGCATGGAGACGTCTTCGTTAAAAACGCGCTTCCCGCCGACAAGCGGGGTGTGCTTGAGGTGCCCGTCAATGCCTATGCGCTCGCACAGACCCTTTGCCATGACCTGTTCGGTCTCCATATCGATCAGCTGATACTTCAAAGATGAGCTGCCCGCGTTGATAACAAGAATTTTCATTATATTATTTCCTTTCGTCTGCTGTACTATTGTAAATACCGAAGAAATTAAGTAAAATAGCAGCTGAATCTATTTTAATACAAATACGAGAAAACGCAAGTCTTTTTTGCGGAGGAGCGGTATGAAAACGGTCGGCATCGTTGCGGAATACAATCCCTTTCACTTCGGGCATGAATATCATATAAGAAAAACGTGGCAGCAGATAGGGGCGGAGTGCGCCGTCGTGTGCGCCATGTCGGGCGATTTTGTCCAGCGCGGAGAGGCGGCGGCGTTCTCAAAATTTGCCCGCGCCGAGGCCGCCGTGCGCAGCGGGGTCGATCTCGTCATAGAGCTGCCCGTGCCGTGGGCTCTCTCCTCGGCGGAGAGTTTCGCCCGCGGCGCCGTCGCGCTGCTCGCCGCCGCCGGGGCGGAATATCTCAGCTTCGGCAGCGAGGCGGGCGCCGTCGCGCCGCTGCGTGAGCTTGCCGGTATTCTCGCCGCGCCCGCGACGAACGACAGGATAAAAGAGCGACTCGCCGCTGACGCGACGCTCTCCTATGCCGCCGCGCGCCAGCTCGCCGTCCGTGATGCGGCGGGAGACCGGGCTGCGCTTCTAGAACAGCCCAATAATATACTTGCCGTGGAATACCTCAAGGCGATATCGGCGCTCTCTCTTGACATGACGCCCATAACCGTCGCGCGCGAGGGCGCAGCGCATGACGGCGAAAGTGCCGGAGGCGGTGGGCGTATACGTTCCGCCATGGACATACGCCGTGCACTCTCACGCGGGGAGAGCATTGTCCCTCTCGTGCCGAAAGGGGCTGGTGCGGTATTCCTGCGCGAACTGGAGCAGGGCAGAGCGCTGGAACGCGAACGGATGGAGCTTGCGGTGCTGTCGCGGCTGCGCATGCTGCCGGAGGAAGCGTTTGCCGCCCTGCCGGATGCCCAGCACGGCGTTGGCGCGCGCCTTTACGATGCGGCACGGCACGAGGCGAGCCTTGACGCTGTCCTCGCTGCGGCAAAGACAAAGCGCTATGCCCTCTCGCGTATACGGCGGATGTGCATGTGCGCCGCCATCGGCGTGTCGAACGGCATGAGCGCCGGTACGCCGCCGTATATCCGCGTGCTTGCCGCGACGGAGCGGGGCTGCGCCGTGCTGCGCGCGCTTGGCGAAAAGGAGGGCGCTCTCCCCGTCATCACAAAGCCAGCTTCCGTCAGGTCGCTTTCGGCAGAATGCAGACATCTGTTCGCCGTGGGCGTATCCGCGCATGACCTCTTTGCACTTGGCTTTGCTGCCGAACAGGAGCGAAAAGGGGGCGGCGACTGGCGTATCAGCCCTAAAATTGTGAATAATCCATAAAATCCGACATAAAAATTTCCGAATTTGGTGAAATACATTTATTGCAATCTCCGGCGTGATGGTGCATAATCTTAATATCGCAGCGGAAACACATGTGTCCGTAGAATGCGGACAGTTTCAAGGCGATGAATATTATTATTATGGAGGGACAAACATGAAAAAGATAATTGCACTGGCTCTGGCGCTCGTCATGGTTTTCGCACTGTGCGCCTGCGGCAGCAGCTCCGCCCCTGCGGCGTCTGACGCTTCCGCATCTTCCTCTGCGGCGTCTGACGCTTCTTCTTCCGATGAGAAGGTCGTCAAGATAGGCGTTTTCGAGCCGACTTCCGGCGACTCCGCCTCCGGCGGCAAGAAAGAAGTCCTTGGCATGCAGTATGCCAATAAAGAGACCCCCACTGTTGACATCAACGGCGAGACCTATAAGGTTGAGCTTGTTCTTGCCGACAACGGCTCCTCCACCGACAAGGCGCCTTCCGCCGCTTCCGAGCTTGTGAGCAAGGGTGTTTCAGTTGTCCTCGGCTCTTACGGCTCCGGCGTTTCCATCGCCGGTGGTCCGAAGTTTGAAGAGGCCGGTCTTGCAGCCATCGGCGTGACCTGCACCAACCCCAATGTCACTGCCGGCAACGACTACTACTTCCGTATCTGCTTCCTCGATGACTTCCAGGCGAATGTTCTTGCAAGCTTTGCAATTGACAAGTTCGACGCGAAGGTTGCCTACTGCCTCGGCGAGAACGGCAACGAGTATGACCAGGGTCTTATAAGCTTCTTCACGCAGGTGTTTGAGGCAAACGGCGGCAAGGTCATCTCCGACTCCTTCCCCACCAACAACGCTGACTTCGCCTCCTACCTCAACAAGGCAAAGAGCGAGGGCGCGGACGTTATCTTCACTCCTGTTTCCATCGCATACGCAACTCAGATAATCTCTCAGGCGGCTTCTCTCGGCATCGAGGCTCCTATCCTCGGCTCTGACACCCTTGACGACAACATGGTTCTCGCCGCTGCCAAGGACACCGACATCAAGCTCTACGTTTCCACCTTCTATCAGGAGGGCGGCGCACCTGAGTTCGATGCAGGCATAAAGGAATACATCAACAGCGATCCTGCAGCTAAGGACGCAAACGGCGGCAACGACACCATTTCTGCCGTCACCGCAATGGGCTATGACGCTTACTATGTTGCGCTCGAGGCAATAAAGGCTGCCGGCTCCACCGATCCTGCGGCTATCAAGGCGGCTCTGCCCAGCGTCACCTATAAGGGCGTTTCCGGCGACATTTCCTTCAACGACATCGGCGATGCCAACCGCGACACCGCGTTCATCAAGACCTCCGACAACGCCGCCGGCGTGTGGAAGCTTGAGACTCAGCAGACCGGCTTTGCCACCGGCACTGAGGATGCGGCTGAGAAGTAATCAGCAGACAATAAACAGTAATACCAATGCTTGGCGGGGGCTGACCCCGCCAAGCGGCGTATTTTTTCAGGCATCGGGTGTCTTGAAAAGCGCCGCGTCAGTCGGCTTTTTTCAGGACATCCGGAGAAACGAGTAGGGGAGGAAACCTTGTGGAATACATGATTTCGGTTTTGCTGTCCGGCATTGCGGTCGGCGGGCAGTACGCGCTTATAGCCATTGGGTATACAATGGTCTACGGCATACTTCGTCTTATAAACTTTGCCCACGGCGATGTTTTCATGGTTGCGGGGCTTATGGGCATTTACTTTGCCGCGTCCATGCCGCTGTACATCGCCCTGCCGCTCGTCATTCTCATGACGGTCGTGCTCGGCTTTGTTATAGAGCGGCTGGCGTATAAGCCGCTGCGCACCGCGCCGAGAATGTCCGTCATGATCTCCGCCATCGGCGTCAGCTACTTTTTGCAGAACACCGCAACATACATAACCGGCGGTCAGCCCATGACCTATCCCACAATCTCCTGGCTTGCAAAGACCGTTGACATTGCCGGCACGCCCACAAAGCTTGTCGTGCTCATCACACCGGTGATCGTTGTGCTGCTCGTGATCGCGCTGACGCAGCTGATCAATCACACCAAAATCGGCATGGCGATGCGCGCCGTCTCCCGAGACTTTGAGACTGCGCGTCTCATGGGCATTGAGATAAACAAGGTCATTTCCGTCACCTTCACCATCGGCTCTGCGCTTGCGGCTGTCGGCTCGGTGCTCTATTTCACCTGCTATCCGGCCGTCACGCCAACCGCCGGCGCGCTGCCCGGACTAAAGGCGTTTGTTGCGGCGGTGTTCGGCGGCATCGGCTCCGTCCCCGGCGCAGTCATCGGCGCGTTTATCATCGGCATCTGTGAAAACCTCATCAAGAGCACGGATTACACCGTGTTCTCCGATGCGTTCACGTTTGCCCTGCTTATCATAATTCTCGTGTTTAAGCCCACCGGTCTCTTCGGCGAAAAGGCCACGGATAAGGTCTGAGGAGGTGTGCAGATATGATTAACGAAAACAGCAGAAAAATCAGCCGCACTGCGTGGCTGTGGCTTGCCGGAGCGCTTGCGTTCATCGTGCTGATTGAAAACCTCACGCTGATATTCCCCGGCGCACCTGCCATATTCAAGCCGACGAGCCAGCTCTTCACCGTGCTGAAAAAAGCGGCGGTGTATTCGCTCGTTGCGGTTTCCATGAACCTGCTCAACGGCTTTACGGGGCTGTTCTCTCTCGGTCAGGCGGGCTTCATGCTCCTTGGCGCTTACACATATGCCATCCTCACCGTTCCGATGGAAGCCAAGGATCAGGTCTACTATCTCTATGGCGGCTCGGCGGTCAAGTTCTCGCTTCAGGATACGTTTGGTGCGCTCTTCGGCACAGCCGGCGTTGGCGGTGCGGTCAGCATGATCCTCAGCGTTCTTGTTGCGCTCGTTGCGGCGGGCTGTGTGGCGGCGTTCTTCGCGTGGCTGATCGGGCTGCCCGTGCTGCGCCTCAAGAGCGATTATCTCGCCATCGCTACGCTCGGCTTTGCCGAAATACTCCGCGCCATTTTCCAGTGGCAGAAGCTCGGTCCCGTCACGAACGGCGCGAACATGCTCAAGAGCTTTCCGACGTTCTCCAGCTTCAACATCAAGTCTGCCTCCGGCAGCACGGTGCTGTATCTCTCGACGTTTGTGCCGGTGCTTCTCGCCATGCTCTGCATCGTGCTCATCGTCATGCTTGTCAACTCCACCTACGGGCGCGCATTCAAGGCGATCCGTGACGATGAGGTCGCGGCGGAGGCAATGGGCATCAATCTTGCAAAGCACAAGATGCTCTCCTTTGTCACAAGCTCCTTCTTCGCGGGTGTGGGCGGCGCGCTGTTTGCAATGTATGTTGCGAACGCACAGGCAAAGGTTTTCACCTCTACCATGACATATGAGATACTGCTTATCGTTGTCATCGGTGGTATCGGCTCTATTTCGGGCAGCGTCATTGCTACGCTTTTGTATGTCGCCTGCTCCGAGTGGTGGCTACGCTTCCTCGACGCGGAGACTTATATCGGTGCATTCAAGGTCCCGCTTTTGCGGAACGGCTTCCGCATGGTCGTGTTCTCCGTTGTTATTATGATAGTTGTGCTCTTCTTCCGCAAGGGCATCATGGGCGACCGTGAGCTTCCGGAGGTCATAGCGGGCTGGAGGGCGAAATCGCGGGCGCGCAGAAGCAGAAAGGAGGCGGCGGCACATGAGTAAGGAAATACTTAAGGTTGAAAATGTCACCATGCAGTTTGGCGGCGTTGTCGCCGTAAATAATCTCAACCTCACCGTAAAGGAGGGAGAGATATGCTCTCTCATCGGTCCGAACGGCGCAGGCAAGACCACGGCGTTCAACTGCATCACCGGCGTATATCAGCCGACGAACGGCGCCGTGACGTTTGAAGACCGCGTCATTGTCCGCGGCACGCCCAAGGGAAAGATGAAAAAGGAATACGCGGGCGAAAATGCGGCGCTTTACGCCGCAGAGAGCGTCATTGACCCGACGCCGGATGAGATAACAAAGCTCGGCATTGCCCGCACATTCCAGAATATCCGCCTCTGGAAGAGCATGACCGTCTTTGAAAACGTGCTTGTTGCAAAGCACATGAACAGCGGCAGCGGCTTTTTCCCCGCAATGTTCCACACGAACAAAGCGGATGAGAAGCGCATGCGCGAGGAGACCATGGCGCTTCTGGAAGAGCAGGGGCTGGATAAGTATAAGGACGAGATCGCGACAAGCCTGCCTTACGGTCTCCAGCGCCGGCTTGAGATTGCCCGCGCTCTCGCGGCGTCGCCGCGCCTGCTGCTTCTTGACGAACCGGCGGCCGGCATGAACCCGCAGGAGACAATCGAGCTGTCGGAGTTTATAAAGCAGATACGCGATAAACACAAGCTCACCGTGCTGCTCGTTGAGCACCACATGGATCTTGTCATGAACATTTCGGATTATATTTATGTCATAGACTTTGGCAGGCTCATATCCGAGGGTGTGCCGAGCGTTGTTCAGAATGACCAGAGAGTCATAGACGCATATCTGGGGGTGAGCGAGAATGAGTGACGTTATACTCAGCGTAAAGGATCTTCAGGTCAGCTACGGCGGCATTGAGGCGGTCAAGGGCATATCCTTTGACGTGCCGGAAGGTAAAATCGTCACGCTTATAGGCGCGAACGGCGCGGGCAAATCCACAACGCTCAAGGCGATCGCGGGTCTCGTCAAGCCAAGCGCCGGCACGATAGAGTTCAAAGGCGAGAGCATCACCGGCAAGGATTCGTCAGACATTGTCTCCCGCGGGGTCACGCTTGTCCCGGAGGGGCGGCGCGTGTTTTCAAATATGTCCGTACTCGAGAATATCAGGATCGGCGCGTACCTCCGCAAGGATGATCTCAGCAAGGATGTCGAATGGGTGTATTCACTCTTTCCGCGTCTCAAGGAGCGCTCGTGGCAGCTCGCCGGCACTCTCTCCGGCGGTGAGCAGCAGATGCTCGCCGTGGCGCGCGCGCTGATGAGCCGCCCGAAGGTCATCATGATGGATGAGCCGTCGCTTGGTCTCGCACCGCTTGTCGTCAAGGGTATCTTTGATATTATCAAGGAGATAAACAAAAAGGGCGTTACCGTTCTGCTCATTGAACAGAACGCCAATATGGCGCTCAAAATTGCGGACTTTGCCTACGTGCTTGAGACGGGACGCATCACGCTCTCCGGCACAGGCGCAGAGCTTCTTTCCAACGAAGAGGTCAAAAAGGCATACCTCGGAAAGTAGAGTATTAGCCCTCCCCCACTCTCGCTTTACGGCGCAGAGTGGGGCTTTTTCGGTTCTAAACTAAAAGTTGG
>DJEW01000045.1:7620-11544 GCA_002431965.1 Clostridiales bacterium UBA5888 | reverse complement strand
CAAGGCTTTCGGTAACAGCATTTTGAACGCTTTCAAAATGCTCGGCGGAAAGCGCGGTCAAAAAAGTCCTGTGAGGACTTTTTTGACAAGCTGTACAGCCCGGCTTGAGTTCTGTCAAGCCGGGCTCTATAAAACCCGCGGCAAAGAGCACTGCGGCAAGCGGCGGTCTCACCTTACCCTCGCAAGCCTAAAATATATTTCACAAAAATCCTTGACTACAATTGTGAAATATGCTAAAATCACAAATTGCGTGGGTATCGCTGCGCCCTTTTGCAAAAATGCGCGGGAATCTTGAAAAATCAAGCATTTGTGCGCAATGCAGGGGCAGATGTCCGCGACGACGAAAGAAAGGAGAACACAATGCCAACCTTTAACCAGCTTGTCAGAAAGGGAAGAGAAAAGGTCACTTCCAAGTCCACCTCTCCTGCAATGCAGAAGGGTCTGAACACCCTCAAAAATAAGGAGACCGATCTCAGCTCCCCCCAGAAGAGAGGCGTCTGCACCGCTGTTCGTACCTCCACCCCTAAGAAGCCGAACTCCGCGCTGCGTAAGATCGCCCGTGTACGTCTGACCAATGGTTACGAAGTCACCGCTTACATCCCCGGTATCGGTCATAACCTGCAGGAGCACTCCGTCGTTATGATCCGCGGCGGTCGTGTGAAGGACCTTCCTGGTGTCCGTTATCACATCATCCGCGGTACCCTTGATGCTCAGGGCGTGAACGGTCGTATGCAGGGCAGATCCAAGTACGGCGCAAAGAGGCCCAAAGCTGCTAAGAAGAAGTAATTTTCCGACAGCTCAGGCAGGGGCAGCCGTGCGCAGGGGAGACCCGGAAGGCTGCTCAGAAGCCCTGTCGTTTATCTATAATATGTGTGGATAAACCTCGGGGCGCAACGGACGCAGCGAATGCGTTCGAGTACCTGTGATTCCATTTTTTAATGAAGGAGGGAAGCAACGTGCCCAGAAGAGGTAATGTTCCCAAAAGAGAAATTTTGCCTGATCCTCTGTATAACAGCGTCCTGGTGACAAAGCTCATCAACGGTGTTATGCTTGACGGCAAGAAGGGTGTTGCTCAGAAGGTCGTTTACGACGCTTTTGACATCATCAAGGATAAGACCGGTAAAGAGCCGCTTGATGCGTTCACCGAAGCGATGAACAACATCATGCCCGCCCTCGAGGTCAAGGCCCGCCGCGTCGGCGGCGCAACCTATCAGGTTCCTATTGAAGTTCGTCCTGCCCGCCGCCAGACTCTGGCTCTGCGCTGGCTTGTGGACTACTCCCGCAAGCGCGGCGAGAAGACCATGAAGGAGCGCCTTGCCGGCGAGATCATGGATGCATGCAACAATCTTGGCGCATCCGTCAAGAAGCGCGAGGATATGCACAAAAACGCCGAAGCCAACAAGGCCTTCGCGCACTTCAGATGGTAATCTGATTTTAGAGAGATTCTATTCAGGAGTATTCAATGCCCAGACAGTATTCACTTGAAAAAACCAGAAATATCGGCATCATGGCTCACATTGATGCGGGAAAGACCACGACGACAGAGCGTATTCTTTTCTACACCGGCGTAAACTACAAGCTGGGTGAGACGCATGAGGGCACCGCCACCATGGACTGGATGGAGCAGGAGCAGGAGCGCGGCATAACCATAACCTCCGCCGCAACCACGTGCTTCTGGAACGGTACCCGTATCAATATCATCGACACCCCGGGGCATGTGGACTTTACCGCCGAGGTCGAGCGCTCGCTGAGAGTGCTGGACGGCTGCGTGACTGTTCTTTGCGCCAAGGGCGGCGTCGAGCCCCAGTCTGAGACCGTTTGGAGACAGGCCGACCACTATAACGTTCCGCGCATGATCTACGTCAACAAGATGGACATCATGGGCGCGGACTTCTACCATGTGCTTGACATGATCCATGACAGGCTCAAGTGCAATGCCGTTCCCATCCAGCTTCCAATCGGCAGCGAGGACAGCTTTGAGGGCATAGTGGATCTGGTAGAGATGAATGCCGACGTTTATCTCGATGATCTTGGCAAGCAAATGGTCACGGAGGAGATCCCCGAGAGCATGAAGGAGCTTGCGGCAGAGTATCGCGATAAGCTGCTTGAGGCTGTCTCCGACTTCGACGATGAGATAATGGATATGTATCTCAACGGCGAGGACGTCCCAACGGACAAGATCCGTGCGGCGATCAGGAAAGCCACAGTCGCGGTGAAAATGGTCCCCGTGACCTGCGGCACTTCCTACAAGAACAAAGGCGTGCAGAAGCTCCTTGACGCGATTGTGGATTATATGCCCTCTCCGCTGGATGTTCCGGCAATTGAAGGCACAAATCCCAAGACCGGCGAAACGGAAACGCGCGAGGCGGACGATTCCGCTCCGTTCTCCGCTCTGGCGTTCAAGATCATGTCTGACCCATACGTTGGAAGACTCAGCTTCTTCCGCGTATACTCCGGCTCGATCGAGACCGGCAAGACGGTCATGAACTCCACCAAGGGCGTGCGCGAGCGCTTCGGGCGCATCCTGCGCATGCACGCAAACCACAGGGAGGATATCGACTGCGTTTACTCAGGCGATATTGCCGCGGCGGTCGGTCTGAAAAACACCACCACCGGCGACACCCTTTGTGATGAGAAGAATCAGATAATTCTTGAATCCATGGAATTCCCCGAACCCGTTATCCGCGTGGCGATAGAGCCCAAAACGAAGGCGGGGCAGGAGAAGATGGCGATAGCCCTGCAAAAGCTGGCAGAGGAAGACCCAACCTTCAAAACCTATACGGACGAGGATACGGGGCAGACCATTATTGCCGGTATGGGCGAGCTTCATCTGGAAATCATAGTGGACAGGCTCCTCCGCGAGTTCAAGGTCGAGGCGAATGTCGGCAAGCCGCAGGTCTCCTATAAAGAGACCATCACAAAGCCGGCAACGGTTGACACGCGCTACGTCCGCCAGACCGGCGGCAAGGGTCAGTTTGCGCACGTCAAGCTTATGCTTGAACCCAATGAGTCCGGCAAGGGCTATGAGTTCATCAATAAGATCACCGGCGGCGCGATACCCAAGGAGTACATTCCCTGTGTCGATCAGGGCATCCAGGGTGCAATGCTCTCCGGTGTTCTCGCCGGCTTCCAGACGGTGGATGTCAAGGCGACGCTTCTCGACGGGTCGTACCATGAGGTCGATTCGAGCGAGATGGCGTTCAAGATCTGCGGCAGCATGGCTTTCAAGGAAGCCGCCGCCAAGGCAGGACCGACGCTGCTTGAGCCTATAATGAAGGTCGTTGTGACCGCGCCTGATGAGTACATGGGCGACGTTATGGGCGACATCAACGCCCGCCGCGGTCAGATCGTCGGAACGGAGATAAGAAACGGCGCTGCGGTCATTGAGTGCAACGTTCCGCTCTCCACGATGTTCGGCTATGCCACAGATCTGCGCAGCAAAACGCAGGGCAGGGCGACTTATTCCATGGAGCCCAGCCATTTTGTCGAGCTGCCGAAAAATTTGCAGGAAGCTCTTGTGAGCAAACACAATGGCTTTGGTAAACCCAATTTATAATTTTTGTAAAACTAATTTAGGAGGATTATTCTAATGGCAAAACAGATGTACAACAGAAGCAAGCCCCATGTCAACATCGGCACCATCGGCCATATCGACCACGGCAAGACCACTCTTACCGCTGCTATTACCAAGTATCTGGCGATGCAGGGCGGCGCAGAGTACACTGATTACTCTTCCATCGATAAGGCTCCCGAAGAGCGCGAGCGCGGCATAACCATCAACACCGCTCACGTTGAGTATCAGACTGAGGATCGCATCGGTCACAACTACAAGACCGGCGAGGACAATGTTGAGATCAAGGGTCGTCACTACGCCCACGTCGACTGCCCGGGTCACGCTGACTATATCAAGAACATGATCACCGG
>DJEW01000045.1:0-7575 GCA_002431965.1 Clostridiales bacterium UBA5888 | reverse complement strand
GCTCAGATGGACGGCGCTATCCTCGTTATCGCCGCATCCGACGGTCCTATGGCTCAGACCCGTGAGCACCTTCTGCTCGCCCGTCAGGTTAACGTTCCTTCCGTGCTCGTTTTCCTCAACAAGTGCGACCAGGTCGACGATGAGGAGCTTCTCGAGCTCGTCGAGATGGAAGTTCGTGAGCTGCTTGACTTCTACGGCTTCCCCGGCGATGACACCCCCATCATCCGCGGCTCTGCTCTGAACGCTCTCGTTTCCGAGTCCAACGACCCCAACGCTCCCGAGTTCAAGTGCATCAAGGAGCTCATGGATGCTGTTGACACCTGGATCCCCACTCCCGACCGCAAGGCCGACATGCCCTTCCTCATGCCCATCGAGGACGTCTTCACCATCTCCGGCCGCGGCACTGTCGTCACCGGTCGTGTTGAGCGCGGCACTGTCAAGGTTGGCGACAAGGTCGAGATCGTCGGTCTGAAGGAAGACAGCACCGAGACCACCGTCACCGGCACCGAGATGTTCCACAAGACCCTCGAGTACGCCGAGGCTGGCGACAACGTCGGCTGCCTGCTCCGCGGCATTGACAAGAAGGCTGTTGAGCGTGGTCAGGTTCTGGCTGCACCCAAGTCCATCCACCCCCACACCAAGTTCAAGGGTCAGGTCTACGTCCTGTCCAAGGAAGAGGGCGGTCGTCACACCCCGTTCTTCAACAACTACCGTCCGCAGTTCTACTTCCGCACCACCGACGTTACCGGCGTCATCTCCCTGCCCGAAGGCGTTGAGATGTGCATGCCCGGCGA
Source organism: Clostridiales bacterium UBA5888 (assembly GCA_002431965.1). GTDB lineage: Bacteria > Bacillota > Clostridia > Oscillospirales > Oscillospiraceae > Limivicinus. The sequence goes on along the minus strand of DJEW01000045.1, from coordinate 6,781 downwards.
CAACGTCGACATGGACGTCGAGCTGATCACCCCGATCGCAATCGAGAACGGTCTCCGCTTCGCTATCCGTGAGGGCGGTCGTACCGTCGGCTCCGGTGTTGTTATCGGCATCAACGAGTAATTTTCAATTACCCATAAACACAAAAAACCACCCATTTGGGTGGTTTTTTGTTATTAAATGCGCATCTTAACCCTGCTGACAGCAGCAGCCGAACTTCTGCTTGACCTGCTGAATGCGCTGTGGCTCTGCCTGTTCGCTGGCGTACCAGCCATGCGCGCTCATATGCTGGTATACGCTGTTTTGCATCGTGAGCGAATCCGTGAGCGCGCTGTTGAAAGCCTGACGCACGTTCGGCGTTGCCGACTCGATAGATCCGTGCATATAAAGATCGCACACTCCCTTTGTCGTCAGAAGGATATTCTCCATTATCTCTCTGTCATCCATCATTTAATACCTCCGTCAAACAAGGTTGTAAAACTGCGTGAAGAGCTTCTGGTTGCCGTTCACGAGCTGCTGCGCCTGCTGCTGCAGTGCCGGGTCTTTCAGCTGCGTGGCGGCAGTGCGGCACTGATTCATGAGAAACTGCGTGTGTCCAAGGGCGTCCTCAATATAGAATAGTTCTTTGGGACTCATTTTCATCACCTCGGTCTTATTATTTCCGCTGTGAACTGTGATACGCGCGGAAGATACTGCATGGCAATTTTTTTGCTTTCCCACTTTGCAAGCTGCGTCTTTTGTGATAATATAGCGCATATAAAGCATAATCGGAGGAAAACTATGAACTATGTCGTCGCGGCGCTCGCCGGACTTGCATGGGGCGCGCTCGCCGCATTTGTCAATAGCCGCATCACGTTAAAATGCCTTGCGAAAAATACCCCCAAAGCCATAACGCTAATGAACCTTGCGCACATGGCGGTGGACACTGCGGCGCTTGCCTCCGTGTATTTTGTGCGCAAGCTGCTGCCGTTCAGCTTTGAAGCCACACTCATCGCCGCCGCCGCCGCGCTCTCCATCGTCACAATTATTTTCACGTATAAAATAAGCTATAACGAGAAAAAATAATTGCAACCACCTGGCTCGTCGTGATATGCTCTCTCAAAGAGAGACAGTGAAAAAAAGAAACTGTCAAACATGGAGGGATCATATCATATCAAGCTGGGTGGCTTTGCGTTGTCATGCAGTTTACATCGCCTGCGACCATGACGCAATCAGCTGCGTCCGTACCGTCTCTTGCACAGGCGCAGTAGCCCGGCTCTTCAAAGGGAATGCCGCACGACCAATCCGGCGTCTCACCACCCGTGAGCGTGATGGCTCGCAGATCCTCCTTATCCGGATGCAATATTTATCACCTGCCTCCTGTAAATATCAACCACTTTGCTATTTACAGCATAACACACGTTTGCTGATATGTCCAGAAATTATCCGGCGGGTAAGTACCCGCCGGATAATTAGCTACAGGAGTGTATAGTGTGAGGAATCTTGAGATTATGCAGTGACGCTGTCGAACTCTTCCTTGACTGCGTCCTCAGGCTCGGCTGTGCAGAGACTGACGACGACGATGAAGATGCAGGAAACCACAAACGCGGGCAAAAGCTCATAAATGGCGAGGATGCCGCCGAGGGGAGCGACAAGATACTTCCAAATGAACACGCTTGCCGCGCCGGAAATCATACCGGCGATAGCGCCCTGATAGTTGCAGCGCTTCCAGAACAGAGAGAACAGCATCACAGGACCGAACGTTGCGCCGAAGCCAGCCCATGCGAAGGAAACCACACGGAAGATGGAGCTGTCGGGGTTGCTGGCGAAGATGATGCCGAGAACGGCGACGATGACAACGGTCAGGCGCGCGATGAGCATGGTCTTCTTGCTGTCGAGCTTTATGCCGAGGACGTCGGTGAGAATGTTGTGCGTCACGCCGGAGGCGGCGGCGAGCAGCTGCGCGTCTGCGGTGGACATGGTGGCGGCGAGTATGCCGGCGATGATGATGCCTCCGACAAGCGCGGCAAACACGCCGTGAGAGGACAGCAGAGACGCGGTGTTGACGATCAGGTTCTCCGCCTCGGACTCGGAGCCGGGCATGGTGATCGCGCCGACCTTGGCCATGCTGTAGCCGACTATGCCGATAATAACGGCGACAGAAAGCGAGATAACGACCCATATGGTGGCCATGCGGCGGCTGAACGTGAGCTTCTCTTCGCTCTTGGCCGCCATAAAGTGCAGCAGCACGTGGGGCATCCCGAAGTAACCCAGACCCCAGGCAAGTGTGGAGAGAATTTTCAGCGCGCCGTAGCCGGATGCTTCACCGCTGAGTATGTCCGTGCTCGCCGTAAAATTGAGATAGCCGGGGATCGCCTTCGCGTTCTCCATAACAGCTCCCCACCCTCCGGCAACGTTGACGCCGTATACAAGAACGATAACCAGCGCGGCAGTCATTACAAAGCCCTGGATAAGGCTTGTGATGGACGCCGCCATAAACCCGCCGGTTGCACAGTAGGCGACGATGACCGCAGCGGAGATGATCATTGCGGGCATATAGTCAAAGCCGAAAAGACTGTTGAAGAGCTTGCCGCAGGCGGCAAAGCCCGAGGCTGTGTAGGGCACGAAGAATATAATGACGGTCAGCGCACCGATGGTCTCGATGAGCCGGGTCTTGTCGCGGAAGCGGCGGGAAAGAAAGTCCGGCACGGTGATGGCATTTATCTTCACGGAGTATTTGTGCAGACGCTTGGCGACGATGAGCCAGTTGAGGTATGTGCCGAGACTCAAGCCTATTGCGGTCCAGCCGGCTTCAGCCACGCCGCAGAAGAATGCCAGCCCGGGAACACCCATCAGAAGATAGGCGCTCATGTCAGACGCCTCAGTGCTCATAGCGGTCACGATCGGACCGAGCTTTCTGCCGCCGAGATAAAAGTCCTCGGACGTGCTGTTTTTCGAGTACATAAATCCGATGACAAGCATGCCTACAAGGTACAAGACAACGGATATGAGAATACAGATCGTTGCAGTGCTGAACATAACAGTGTCCTCTCTTTTTCATTTTAACTTATGCGGCTATTATACCGGTTTTTAGCCGCAGCACAAGAGAAAAAAACAATGAACGGACTTGAAAAACCACTTTTTTCGAGTATAATATAACTATATATAATCATGCTCATGATAACATGAATTTTTTTCATAAAAAGGAGCCTGAAAGCATGACACTTGCAAAGTATCAGGCGCTGATCAGCGTGGTGGAGCATCAGAGCTTTACAAAGGCGGCGGAAGAACTGGGATGCACGCAGTCCGCCGTCAGCCACAGCATAGACAGCCTGGAGCAGGAGCTGGGCTTTGCGCTCATCAAGCGAAGCCGCGCTGGCGTGCGGCTGACAGGGGAGGGGGAGCGGCTGCTGCCGGCCGTGCGGAATCTTCTCAGCAGTGCCGAGCAGCTCAGCCAGACTGCCGCGTCCATCCGCGGATTGAACGAAGGCACTGTGCGCATAGGGGCGTTTACCTCCGTTGCGGTGCATTGGCTGCCGGGCGTGCTCAAGGCATTTCAGCGCGATTTCCCGCATGTTGAGTTCATGCTGAAAAACGGGGATTATCACGACGTCGAGCAGTGGCTGACGGACGGCAGTATAGATGTGGGCTTTGTCAACGTGCCATGCTCCGTCAGGTGTGAGTGCATCGCGCTGATGGAGGACAGGCTGCTTGCCGTGCTGCCGCAGGGCAGCCGCTTTGCAAGCTATCCGAAGTTCCCACTCGTCGAGTGCGAGACCGAGCCATTTATCAGCCTGCTGGAAAGCTCGGATCAGGACTCCCGCCGCGCGCTCGAGGCAGCCGGAGTGAAGCCGAACGTCCGCTTTTACACGAAGGATGACTACGCCATTATCGCTATGGTGGAAAATGGACTTGGCATGAGCATCATGCCGGAGCTGCTGCTCAAGGGCCGCACGGACCGGGTGCAGGTCATGCCTGTCATCCCGGAGGCAAAGCGCACCATTGGGCTTGCCATTGCCGCGGGGGACCGTGCAGGTCCCGCCACGCGCCGTTTTGCCGACTATGTCGTCAAGTTCGTGGCAGAAATGCGGGAATGATGCAACGCTTTATTGACAAAGCCATGGGTCATGTGGTAGCATCTGCATTGCAGATAAGGATATATATAAAGAAGGTGCAAAACCATGACACTCGATGAGCTGAAAACGGGTGAAACCTCAATTATAACCGCTGTCGGCGGTGAGGGCGCGCTGCGCTGCCGCCTTTTGGACATGGGGCTGACCCCGCGCACGCGCGTGACGCTGCAAAAAGTCGCGCCCATGGGCGATCCGATAGAAATACGAGTGCGCGGGTACGAGCTGACGCTGCGCGTGGAGGATGCAAAGAAGATCACGGTGGAGGAGGTTGGCAAGGCATGATATTTGCGTTGGCTGGAAACCAGAACTGCGGCAAAACGACGCTCTTCAATGCGCTCACCGGATCTAACCAGCACGTGGGCAATTTCCCCGGCGTTACGGTCGATCAGAAGACCGGTGAGATACGCGGGCAGAAGAATTGCTCCGTCGTCGATCTGCCGGGCATATATTCTCTGCGCCCGTATACGCAGGAGGAGATCGTCACGCGCGATTTTATCGTGAATCAGAAGCCTGACGGGATAATAAATATCGTTGACGCAACAAATATTGAGCGCAACCTCTATCTCACGCTCCAGCTTCTTGAGCTGCGCGTGCCGACGGTGCTTGCGCTGAACATGATGGATGAGCTGACGGCGAACGGCGGCTCTGTGGATGTGGCGACGATGAGCGCCGCGCTCGGCATTCCTGTCGTGCCGATCTCCGCCGCCAAGGGCGAAGGCATATCCGAGCTTGTCGACAGAGCGGTCGAGACCGCTGCGAACCGCACTCTGCCCAAGGTGTACGACTTCTGTGACAGCGGCTCTGCCGTGCACCGGTGTATACACGCCGTTGTGCACCTCATAGAAGACCATGCGGAGAAGCTTGGCATATCGGCGCGCTTTTGCGCGGCAAAGCTCATAGAGGGCGACGATAAGCTTGCTGATGAGCTGGGGCTTGATCAGAATGAAAAAGAGCTTCTGGAGCACTGCATCGTACAGATGGAGACGGAGTCTGGGCTGGATCGCAATGCCGCGCTCGCGGATATGCGTTACAGCTTCATTGAAAAGGTCGTTGCCGCGTCGGTCGTCAAGTGCCATGAGAGCCGCGAGCATATACGCTCGATGAAAATGGACCGCATTCTCACGGGCAAATACACAGCCATCCCGGTTTTTCTTGCGGTGATGTTCCTTGTGTTCTACCTCACGTTCAATGTGATAGGCTCATGGCTGAGCGATCTTCTGGGCGCAGGTATCGACAAGCTGACGGACGTGACCGACCGCGCACTTACGGCATACGGCATAAACCCCGTCGTGCACAGCCTTGTGATAGACGGCATTTTCGCCGGCGTCGGCAGCGTACTGAGCTTTCTGCCGATCATTGTGGTGCTGTTTTTCTTCCTGTCCATTCTTGAGGACACGGGATACATGGCGCGTGTGGCGTTTGTTATGGATAAGCCGTTGCGCAAGCTGGGGCTGTCGGGGCGCAGCTTTGTGCCGATGCTTATAGGCTTTGGGTGCTCTGTGCCCGCCATCATGGCAACGCGCACCGTCTCCTCAGACCGCGACCGGAAGATGACCATCATGCTCACACCGTACATGAGCTGTTCGGCAAAGATACCTATTTATGCGGTGTTTGCCGCAGCTTTTTTTCCGGGACACGGCGGTCTGGCGATGATCTGCCTGTACGTTATGGGCATTGCGGTGGGCATTATTGTCGCGCTTGTGCTGAAAAGCACGGCATTTCGCGGCAACCCTGTTCCTTTCGTTATGGAGCTGCCGAACTATCGCCTCCCATCTGCCAAGAGTGTGGGATTGCTGCTGTGGGAAAAAGCGAGAGACTTCTTGCAGCGCGCTTTCACCATCATTTTTATGGCGACGATACTTATCTGGTTTTTGCAGACGTTTGACACTCGCCTTAACGTTGTTTCCGACAGCGCAGACAGCCTTCTTGCACTGATCGGGCGGCTTATTGAGCCGCTGTTCCGCCCGCTTGGCTTTGGCGACTGGCGCATGGTCACGGCGCTCATTTCCGGCTTTACGGCGAAGGAGGCTGTCGTCTCCACGCTTGCCGTGCTGCTTAACACCAGCGTTGCGCAGCTCTCCGTCGCGCTGAAAAGCGTGTTCACCACGGCCTCCGCCGTGAGCTTTCTGGCGTTTACACTGCTGTATACTCCGTGCGTTGCTGCAGTCGCCACGATCTGCCGCGAGATGAACTCCGCAGCCAAGACCGTCGGAATCGTGTTTATGCAGTGTGCGGTCGCGTGGGTCGCGGCATTTATCGCGTATAATATTGGACTGCTTTTTGCATAGAACGGCAGCACGTGAGGTGATGTGCGATGAACATTGCTGACTTGATCATACTTGCGGTTATCGCCGTGTGCGTGGTGCTCGCATGGCGGACGTGGCGCGGAAGCGGCGGATGCTCATGCTCTAACGGCGGCTGCTGCGGCGATTGCCGCGCGTGCAGGGCACGCGGAAATTGCAATAAAAAATAATGGCTCTGTGTCAATAGTTGGGGTAGAGCAAAACGAAAAAGTCAAAACCGCCGGCTAAGCCGGCGGCTTGCATAGCCCTAGAAGGGCTTGGTACAGACGCAGCCCCTGAAGGGGCGCCGAAAAGGTTTGCCGACCGCATTCCTTTCTCCGGCCGCCCCTAAAGGGGCTTTGTTTTATGGCTCTGTGTCAATAGTTGGG
>DJEW01000025.1:40268-44895 GCA_002431965.1 Clostridiales bacterium UBA5888 | reverse complement strand
GTTGTAGTTCCCTGATGGTTCTTGGTATGGTATAATGGAATACGTCGACGGACGGTAAACGGAGGGGTTGTAGTTCCCTGATGGTTCTTGGTATGGTATAATATCTGCCACAAGGGCTTTGTCATCGCGACGGTTGTAGTTCCCTGATGGTTCTTGGTATGGTATAATGGAATACGTCGACGGACGGTAAACGGAGGGGTTGTAGTTCCCTGATGGTTCTTGGTATGGTATAATGGAGCTGCCTATCTGCGCGTCATCGCCGGAGTTGTAGTTCCCTGATGGTTCTTGGTATGGTATAATATCGCTTCAAGCGACGATGCCCAATCGCCGGTTGTAGTTCCCTGATGGTTCTTGGTATGGTATAATACACCAAAGCCCGAAACACCCAAACCTCAGGTTGTAGTTCCCTGATGGTTCTTGGTATGGTATAATTTGCTGCCAGTGTCTATTGACGGCGGCACAGTTGTAGTTCCCTGATGGTTCTTGGTATGGTATAATTGCGAATGCTCAAGCTTGTCCAGCCCGACGAGGTTGTAGTTCCCTGATGGTTCTTGGTATGGTATAATTTTTATTTTCAACCGCCCATGCGGCGTATTGTTGTAGTTCCCTGATGGTTCTTGGTATGGTATAATCCCCTCGTCCCATTCTGATTCAAGCTTCCAGTTGTAGTTCCCTGATGGTTCTTGGTATGGTATAATAGACCATCGGACAAAGCCTGTCCCGGCAACGGCTGGGACAGGCTTTGTTTTCTGATTTTCAGAATATAGAGAGCTGTTCACATTGAAATGTATCGTCTGCCTGCGTCAACCTGCCGAGAAGTATTTCAATGGATTCATACTGCTTTTCGGTTATGACCAGCATGCGGATAGAGCCGTTGTCGGGCAGATTGTCCTTTATGCGCCGGCGGTGTTTTTCCACGGCGTCAGCGCCGTTGCAGACGCGCGCATAGACAGAATACTGTATCATGTGATACCCATCCGTCAGAAGAAAATTTCTGAACCGTGTCGCCTCGCGGCGCTGGGTCTTTGTCTGCACGGGCAGGTCAAAAAAGACCATCATTCTCATAAACTTATTCATAGCTGTGCTGCGCCAGCGGCAGAAGCTGCGGCAGGATAAGTCCGTTTTCTCTGCGGTTCACAGAGCGCTGCAGGCTGTGTACCGTGCGCTCCATGGCATAAGCCACGGTGTGCTTTTGTCCGCCGGAGAGTATGTCGAGATTCAACACATTGAACAGCAGGCGTTTTGCCTCCGGCGTCAGTTCGCTGTCAGCGTCAAACGATGCCGTGACCATAAGATCGACCACCGGGCGAAACGGCTCCATCATATCATCCGCAAGGTTGAAGCCGTTAAGCTCGCTTTTATGGTGCAGACCCAACATGGGGAGAAACCCGTAGACCGCAAGACAGCGCGCCATACACCCGCGCAGGATCGCATAGCCGTAATTGAGCGCGGCATTTATCCCGTTATCCGCTCCGCGCGTAAAGCCTTTTTCAAAAAGCGCCGGGAAATACCTCGCCGCCGCTGCCGCCTCCGCGTTTCCCGTGTCGCCGGAGCGGACGGAATCCGCCATTGCATCAAGCCCGCTCGCGGCGTTTTCCCTGCCGCACAGGCGCAGGCACTCTGCCTGATTCTTTATTTTTGCAATGACTATGCTCTGCCAGAGACGCTTTTTCAGCACCTCCCCAGTGGACAGCTGGCTCGCCGCGACGGCAAGCTGACGGCTGTGCTGGCTGAACGGTGCGAGCACGGCGCAGGGCATATGCTTTTCATCGCACACAAAGACCGCGCAGCCGCGCTGCCCCAGAAGGGACAGCGCGGCTGTCGTTATGGTTGACTGTCTGCTCTCGAGAAGCAGCGCGGAAATATCCTCGACCGCGAGCGAATGCTCGCTGTCGGTTTTGATTATGAGCTGTTCGTTTTTCACAGAGATGCGCGCCGGGCTTTCGATGATGATATTTCTGAACGCCATCTTTTAACCTCGCTTTGTGTTGAACCGCTGTCTCTCCTCTTTCTTTACGGGGTGATACTCACCCAAAATATCGACCGTGTATTTTTCCATGCTCACAAGGGTCTTTATACCCAAGCCTCTGATAGAATATGCATTATCGTTTGTTACACAGCTTATCGCTCCAGTAGAAATATCCGCGCCTGCATAGTACAGCAAACACTCATTGCTGGCAATTGTTTCTGGCAACGTGCTATTATCAAACGAACGTTTTAGTATAACATCTTTTTTCCTTGTTACCTTCACCAGATCGTTCGGATAGAGGGAGAACACAAAATCACCGTCGGACATGACCTTCCATTCGCTGTGCGCCTTAAAGGCAACCACCGCTCTATCTGGAAGTTCCTGCTTGAGCGTGTCCGCAACATACACCGGCACAAAGTAATACCCGTCGCCCACCACTCTGAAAACGTCGATGCGCACCATAGAATCATTGTCCGCAATGCCCGTGCCGTCCTGAACGGGAACACTGAGAGTCGTCGGCTCTGTCAGCTTGACTTTGTTCACCACCGGTCCGGGTGTGCCGTCGCTCTTCGGCTTATAAAAGGGTTCAGCAAACGCCTTCGCCGCGTTTCCGCCATATTCCGTGAGCCGCGCTTTCAGCGCGTCATACAGCAGGCGGTCGCTGTCCTTGTTATAATACCCCGCGATCTCCCCATCCTTATCGAGCTTGAGCGCAGTGAGCGGACGCCTGACGATCGCAAGCCCGTCCGCCAGCGCCCTGGCGCTTTTAACAGTGTCCTTATGCGCCGCGCCCGTCACCTTGCGCGTCGGCATACGCGAGACAAACAGCGGCTTGACCGGCGGCGCGTCAGCGTCCATATAGAACGGAAGCTTCAGATCGGCAACTGCGCGCGAGGGGTCATTGCTCAGCCGCGCCTCAAGCTCCTTTCGGAACATCGCCCACGGGTACGGAAATGTCTGCTTTATCTCGCCCGTCGCCGGGTCAACAAGTATGCTGCCGTTCTCCGTCGGCATATAGTGCCGCTCATGCCACGATTCATAGCGCGAAACCTTTTGTATCAGCGCATCGGTGGTGCAGGCAATAACGACGGCATCCACCGCATGGTGACGGTCGCCGTCCTCACGCACCTTGCTTATCCCCCAACGCTTGCGCATATAATCCGTCACTGCACCATTGACCGCCGTGACACGCTTTTTGCGGCGCACAGACGGCGCAAAAAGCAGATTATCATTTATGTAATTGAGCAGAAAACTGGACACGAACTTTGTGTCCTGCAAGTTGCGCTCCTTCCAGTCGTTCTCCTCCTCCGGCGTCAGTTCTTCTTTCAGCAGCAGCTTTCTCTTCTGAAAATCGCGGACGCTGTTGTTCACCCAGACGATAAAGCGATCGCGACGCTCCCCTGTGAGGTATTGCAGAGGCAGCCGGTTGCCCTTGTTGCGGTTCTCCTCCGTGAGCACGAGCACCTTGTTTTTGTACCGGTCGTCAAAGCTGATGCTGTACGGAACAATGTGGTCAACCTCCGCATAATTGGGGTCGAAGAGCCGTTCAATGGACATCTGGCGCTGTGAATACGCGCAGATACCGCCCTGCTCGTTGAAGAGCTTCATCTTCACAATATCAAGCCCGGTCGCCGTGCCGTGCTTGTACTCGGCGACCTGCTCCTTTATCTTCTCGTTTTTGCTGCGATTGTCGTCGTTCTGCTTTTTTATCTTATTGCGCTCGGCAAAGTCCTTGGACATTTCGCGTGCAAGCTCAATATTCACATACACCGGGCTTGTCCCATAGCGCCGTATTATGGCGTTTATGACCTTGATCGTCTGCGAGACCGCGCGGCGCACGACGGGGCTTGTGATCTCCGTGCAGTCATCGCCGAGCGGAGGGAGATACATCTGTCTCCCATCCTTGCTGTGCCCGCGGAAATCATAGCCTGCCGCCGCGCAGGCATCGTTATAGTTCATACCTTTTTCAAGAAACGGTATAAGCTTATCGCAGGCCTTGATCGATAAATGCCCGAATTTGGTAAAGCTCAGTCCCTCCAGCGCTGCAATATCGCACGGTTCTATCCCTGCCGCTGCCAGCGCCGGTTCTATTTTCGCGCTAGTTTTATATGTGGACAGCACGCGCCCTATCTCGTTTCGCTGCGGTATGGTGAGATAGGCAAAACGCCCTTTTGCGTTCTTGTCCACCGCCTTGCGCATTGCGTGGTACGCTTTCATGCAGACTATCTTTTCTTTTTTCTCCTGCTCCTCAAACGTGGCGTCATCCGTATAACGCACAGAGTTAAACCGCACCGCTTCGTTCAGCTCCAGCTCCTTGCGGATCTTCGCGTAGCTGAGCGTATCTTGCTTATGGGCAAGCTCTATAAGTTTTTTTCTCTGCGCGTCCGTCAGCGGTTCGCTTTTTCCACCGCTGACAAGACGGATGTGGTTGAGCTTTTCCAGAAGTGAAAAATACTCAAACGAATACGCCGCCTTTGCCGCACGCGGCTGATCCGGTTCAAACGCACATGTGCCGATCATTCGTTCGATCTGGCTTCCGCCATACGGGCTATCGCCGCCCGGTCCCTCGTCAAACGAGCGCTGGCTCAGGAGTATGTCCAGATACGCCGCTTCAAGCTTCTCATTTGCATATTCAGCGCCAAAACCGCGCTGCGCCGC
>DJEW01000025.1:19867-40158 GCA_002431965.1 Clostridiales bacterium UBA5888 | reverse complement strand
GTTCGTCAAGCGCGCGTGTGCGCAGGGCATAAATATCTTCCAGCTGTCCGGCAAATAGACTCTCAAGCTGTTCCTGAGAAATAAGCCCGCCAGATACCATAAGACGGCGTATACGCTCATTGCGGTGCCTGTGCCGTCTCAGTCTGCGCCGCGCGCCGCGCGCTTCTCTTCTCGGCGCGGCGAGCGACGCGCCTGTTTTGGGGTGTTCAGCCCCGGTAAAGATCCGCGAGCCAAAATCCAACATGCCGCAGGGATTCTCTTCTGCGTCCAAAGCCAGCGCCGCCCAGCCGACGGACGTTATGCCAATATCCAAGCCTATCGCGTACCGGTGCATATGTCCCCTCCCGCATTGCTTATATTTCTATTGTGAATCAACAAAATTTGCCTTTTCGCTGTTAGAGATAATGCCCCGTGCGAGACGGGGCATTAGAGCTCTTCGGTTTACTACCTTATCATAGTAACCTGAGCAGTTCTTGGTATGGTATAAAGAACTGCATATATAATACAATACATTCCTGCTTTTGTCAAGAGATTTTTCGACATTTTCCACAGTTTCCCCTGCGCGTCTTGACGCTTTCCCGTCAGAATTTACTATGTGCGGCTTGCAAAATTTTTTCTCAAAGCCGCAGAACAAAGTATTGGTATTTTCGTCTAAATAATATATAATACAGGCAGGTTAAACCTGCAGCGCATAAAGCAAGGAGGACAAACGCATGACAACTGCAATGAAAAAGCTTATCGCACTTTCGCTGATGCTGTGCATGATCGCCGGGGCGTCCGCCTGCGGCAGCACAACCGCCGCCGTGCCCGCGCCAACGGAAGTTATCAGCGCCGCCGTTGAGACGCACCCCGCCGTTGAGGCGACCGCCGCCCCCGTTGAAGAGCCGGAAAGCACCATGGAGACGGAGTTATACACCTGCGATATTTTCACCGTCACCATTCCGAAGGGCTGGGGCGTGAGCTATGAGGTGTACGACAGCGCCACGGCAGAGACATATTACGACGAGACCGGCAAAAAACGTGACCGGCGCGACGGCGCAGAGCCGTGGATGTGGATAGTAGTGCGCGACAATGTTGATCGCAATAACGTCATGTTCTATTTCACCTTCCTCGGTCCGTACTTCACATCTGTGGAGCAGAAGGAGTCTATGCTGACAGGGCTTGCACGCAACAAGGGCTACGAATGGTCTCCGGTGCTGGACGACCTCACAGCGGCTGATGTGCTGGAAAACTGGGGACCGATGTACACGCTGCTGTCGGAGTCTGACCGTCCGTTCATCAATATGCTCCAGCTATATAAGGTGGACAGCATCGATCAGTCGAACATCGCCGCCGGCTCAAACCGGGAGCGGACCGAGTCCGAGGTTTTTGCAAGCGTAAGCATCACGGGTGCAGATCAGCCCTATGGGATGTATTTTTATGACGAGCTTCAGCACGAGATCTTCTCAGGCGACACGGACTATTACGCCAGCTACAACAACTACGCCTTTGTCATCGGCAACGACCGTTCCGCCGATGTGGATGTGATGATGGACTGCCTGAAGAGCTTTGACTTCACCGGCTTCAACACGCTCTATGGCAATAAGTAAACCGGCCGGGAAAATTTCGAATGCGCGGCTGAAGCTGCGTCACTCCGCCGCGCCGGTGAAAACGACCCAATGTATGGCTCATCTCATACATTGGGTCGTCATTTTTGCATCGCTTTATTTTCCGGCTTGTGCGTGAGCACGCAGCCACATGGCGGCGCAGCCGGCAAAAGCGGCGCTTCCCAGCGGCAGCATATCCTCGTTGAAAACCACCCTGGCGTTATGCTGGCTGTACGCTCCGCCGTGCTCTCTGTCTGGTCCTGCGCCGATAAAGAAAAACGCGGACGGAACACGCCCCGTAAGGTTGGCAAAATCCTCCGAGCCCAGCTTTCTGACCGGCTGTTCGCAGACACGCGCCTGATCCCCCAGCACCGCTTTCAGATAGGAAAGCATTTCACTTTCAAGCGTATTGTCAACCAGCAGAGGAACCATCGGCGTCGCCCAGCTCACGATCCCCTCGCAGCCGAACGCTCTTGATATGTACTCCACGGTCTCTTCGGTGCGGCGCACAAGCATTTTCTGCTCATGCTCGCTGTAAGTGCGGATGCTGCCCTTCATGGTGACGCTGTCAGGGATTATATTGAACGCCTTGGTGCTGCTCTCTATCGAGCCGACGGTCAGAATGCAGACCTGAGAGGGATCTGCCTCCCGGGCGATCAGCGTTTCCAGCGCCGTGACTATATGCGCCGCGGCGTTTATTGGATCCTTGCCCTGATGCGGACGCGCGCCATGGCATGATACGCCCTTAACCGTGATCTCAAACACATCATTGGATGAGAACACCGCATCCATGCCATAGCCAAATGTGCCAAGCGGGAGCATTGCGTCAACATGCATGCCCATTGCCGCATCCGGCTTCGGTTGCTCCAGCACGCCTGCGGCAAGCATCTCAAGGCATCCCGTCCCGCATTCCTCACCCGGCTGGAACATAAGCTTCACAGTGCCGCAAAGCTCGTCCTCCGTCTCCTTAAGCAGCCGCGCTGCGCCCAGCAGCATCGCCGTGTGGTTGTCATGCCCGCAGCAGTGAGCCTTTCCCGGGTTGAGCGACGCATAATCCAGCCCGCTCTCCTCGGTCATTCCGAGAGCGTCCATATCCGCGCGCAGCAGCAGCACTTTGCCCTGCTTTTTCCCGCCGACCAGCGCCGTCAGACCGTATTTACCGCAGTGGGAGACCTCAAGACCGATCTCCTTAAGGCGCTTTTCCACATAGGCGGATGTGACAGGCAGGTCACATCCCAGCTCAGGATGCTGATGAAGATAGCGCCGATCCCTCACTATTTCCTTTTTCAGTTCTTCCGCTCTTTTCAGATAGTCCATTTAATCCTCGTTCCTCAAGCTGTACTATGGCACACCGTGCGATGCGGCGTTGCCTTATATATTTTTCGCGTTCTCTACGATTATCCGGTTTGCCTTTGTCATGCGGATATGATAGCGTATCGCATCCGCGCCGGCTGAGGCAAGCACCTCGTCCTCGTTCATCTGATACTGCGCGGCAAGATCGCGCACAGCGCGCTTAAGCTCCTCATCATCGGCGGTCACGCCCTCTTCATCCGCAACGGCGGCAAGCAGAAAATCGACCCGGCCCAAAAGCTCGGCATACTCGCGCTGCTCGGCGCGCCAAGCTTCGCGGGTCTTACCCTCGGTGCGAAGCCAAGCATCAAACACCTCATCGGCTATCTGTGCGGCATGCATTTCGCCGCGCGCGTAGGCGCGGCGCTCCGCAGCGCGGACAATATCCTGCGCGTCCACATCGAGCACGCCGTCAAACGCCTGCACAAATGCGCCTATGTCCTGCATGCCCATGCCAATGTAATTCTCCGCGACCTTCATTGCCTTGCGCCATATCTCCTCGTCGTCAAGGTCGAGCGACAGCGTATCGTTGAGCTCCGCAATAATTGCGCGGACGTCGGCAAGCGTGTTGAGCGAGAGGCTATCCAGCAGCTCTGTCTCTTTTTCCAGCAGAGCGCTGTCGATCTTGCGCCGGATGATGATCTCCGGCACGGCGACACGCAGGTTCTTAGCCGCCGCGTGGAGCGCCGCATCCTCAAAATCCTCGCAGTGCCCGATGTCCACCTCAACGCCGAGATACTGACCGAGGATGACCTCCGGCGGTATAGCGCCCTCAAGGCTGATGGCAAGCGAGCCGTCGGGCTGCGCGTCCATTGCGGTGACACGGATATAGATCAGCGGGGCAAGTCCCTTTTCCTGTGCAAGTGCGGCAAGGGCGGTCCTCACCGCCTCCTGCCGCGAACCCGCCGCGGCAGCGTCCGCCGGTGCGAGCAGTATGTCGGCATACACGCTGCCGCGGTCTACGGTGCAGTTTGTTATTGTCATGTTATTATCTCCCGTTAAATGTAATATGCTTAACACTATTATTTTATAACAGCATCCGCCGCGCGTCAATCGTCGGTTTTGCTGCGTATGTATGATTGACGGCGCGGCATATAGGTGTTATATTCATCAAAACAGAAAAAGAATGGAGATTATATATTATGTTAACCAATTTGCCGTTCGGTCCCGCTGACATACTGCTGCCAAAAGCCGATTTTGAGTGCTGGGCGTGCATCGCGTGCGACCAGTTCACCTCTCAGCCGGAGTACTGGGAGCGTGCGGACGCGATAGCGGGCGACGCGCCGTCAGCCCTGCGTCTCATTCTGCCGGAGGTTTATTTAGGCGACGGACACGATGAAGCGCGCATAAAGGAGATAAACGACACGATGCGCCGCTATCTCGCCGACGGGGTTTTTGACGAGTATAAAAACGCGATGATCTGCACCGAGCGCACGCAGCCCGACGGGCGAGTGCGGCGCGGCATAGTCGGCGCGTTCGCCCTCGCGGACTATAGCTACGAACCGGGGGCAAAGTCTCTCATCCGCCCGACGGAGGGAACGGTGCTCTCGCGCATCCCGCCGCGCGTTGCGATACGGCGCGACGCGCCGCTTGAGCTGCCGCACATCATGGTGTTCATGGACGACCGGCGGCGTGAGATAATCGAGGAGATAGACACATCCAGGCTCTCGAAGCTCTATGACTTTGAGCTGATGCTCGGCGGCGGGCATCTGCGCGGCTGGCTGATAGATGAAGCGGAGCAGCAGCGCATACTTGCGGCTCTCTCAGAATTGGAGAATGAGAGCGGCACAGATGGAGACAGGCTTCTTTTTGCGGTCGGCGACGGCAACCATTCGCTCGCCACGGCGAAAGCGGCGGCGGATGTGATCGGCACGGACGCAGCACATTACGCACTGGCAGAGCTTGTGAATATACACAGCGAGGCGATAAGCTTCGAGCCGATATACCGGGTGCTGTTCGGCGCGGACACGGCAGACGCGGTGCGCGCGCTGCACGCCGCGTTCCCGGCTCAGGATGGGCGCGCGGTGGATTACATCACGCGCGGAGAGCACGGGCGTGTGTTCGTGCCCGGATTAGAGACCGGCGAGGTGCAGCGCTTTATCGACGGCTACATTGAAGAGCATCCTGAGGTCCGCGTGGACTATATACACGGAGAGGACGCAGTGCGCGCGCTTGCCGCTCAGGAGGGCGCTGTGGGCTTTCTCTACGGCGGGATAGGCAAGGACGAGCTTTTCAGCTACGTGCGCAAAACCGGCATACTCCCGCGCAAGAGCTTTTCCGTCGGTCATGCCGAGGACAAGCGCTATTACGTTGAGGCACGGCGCATAAGATAAGCGCGGCGGACGCAGGGGCGCGGCGGGAAATTCGCTTTCCGCCGCGCCCTTACATATTATTCCGCTTCACCGGCACACATAGCAGTGCCACTCCTCCTGCGAGGTATGGGCAATTATTTCAAGCCCGCTGCGCTCAAGCGCGGCGCGCACCTCGCCGGCGCGCTCGTCGATGATGCCGGAGCAGATGAAAACGCCGCCCTCCGCCATGAACGAGCGCGCATAGGCGGCAAGCGCGATTATTACGTCGGCGACGATGTTTGCCAGCACGAGCTGATACCCACCGCCGAGCGCGCGGCGCAGAGCCGCGTCCTTGAGAATATCCCCTGTATAAACGCGCATCCTGTCCGCGCCTATGCCGTTGAGCGCGGCGTTCGCCATCGCGGCTTCAGGCGCCATGGGGTCAACGTCGCATCCGGTGTTGGATTCCGCCCCCAGCAGCAGCGCGCCGATGCCGAGTATGCCGCTGCCGCAGCCGAGGTCGAGCGTGCGCACACCGGGCGCGGCATAGCGCTCAAGCGCGGCAAGGCACAGCTTCGTCGTGGGGTGGCTGCCAGTACCAAAGGCAATGCCGGGGTCAAGGCGGAGAGGAACGCGCCCATCGTCCGGCGCGTCCATCCACTCCGGCACAACGACAAGTTTTTCGCCGACCTCTATCGGCTCATAGCAGCCGCGCCAACTGTTTTCCCAGTCCTCATCGGCGGTATAGCCGGAGACTGTCTGCGGAAACGCAGCCTTTATGCGCGCAAGCACCGCCTCCCCGGTCTCATCGTCCGTCAGGTAACACTTTATGCGGCTCACGCCCTTGTAGGACCGCTCCAGCTCCGCGTCAACATAGTCCCAATACTGGCGGTTATTTTCAAGAAAGCTCTGAAAATCCGCCTCGTTCTCTATTACAAAGCCATCGACGCCGAGTTCGGCAAGCTGTTCACAGCGCGCATCAAGCTCCCGCTCCGGCGTGTTGATACTGACTTCAATATAGCGCATACGCTCCTCCAAATCCTTAAGCAGCACCGCACAGCGCGGCAAAATCAGCTGCATTATGCGGCGCCGCCTCTGAAATCTTTGTACATTTTACCTCACATGGGCATGAATGTCCAGCATAAGTGGGGCTTATTTGCCGCGCTTTCGGCGAAATAAATAAACTTCGCGCATGTGATATTTTTTTCTCAATTATTGCTTGACAAATAACAGGCAAGGATATATACTGTGCACGTAAGTTAAACAAAAGACAAACAAAGTCGCAAATCAATCACCGGCGCTTTGTGTGCCGGCAGGTATCAGGAGGAAATCGTTATGAAGTGCCCTTGCTGCGGTAAAGAAATGGTCATGGATGCCCACACCAAGATCGATAAGTTTATGTGCTATGACTGCGGTTATATTGAAGGTCGTTCGGTTCCTTCAGAGCGCCTCGGCAAGCGGATGTACCGCCACAAGTTTGTGCGTTCTTACAGCATGACCGATGCAATGGCGTTTATTGCAAGAGGGCTGGGTCTGGGTAAATCCTCCCTCGCGTCGAGCCATCGCTGACGTGGCTGCCCGCGGCGCTCCGCCGCGCGGCTTACCTTCTATTATATAATATGTGTTCATTGGATGGATTCTTTCATCTCGTTTCCTTTTCATACACCGATCCCGGATATGCCGAAATGCATATCCGGGATAAATTTTTCCCGGTTGGCAAATGCCGGTTGACAAACACCATAGGTGCGCTTGTAATTCCGTCGTCCACTAAGGATTTGGGGGCATACGAATGGATCAGACGGATATATTCGCAACTGAAAAAATCAGCAAAATACTACTGCGCCTCGCGCCGCCGGTCATGCTGGCACAGCTTATACAGGCGCTCTATAACATCGTTGACAGTCTCTTTGTCGGCAGGTATTCTGACGCCGGGCTGACGGCGCTGTCCATCATTTATCCAATACAGCTTCTGATGATCGCCTTTGCGGTGAGAACGGACGTCGGTATAAACACGGTCATGGCGGCAAAGCTCGGCACGGGCAGCCGCGATGAGGCGGACGAGTATGCCGGGGTGGGCACGCCGCTTGCGGGCGCGCTGTGGTTTTTGTTCGCCGCGGTCTGCTATTTCATCATGCCCGCCTACGCGAGAATGTCCACGGACTCCGAAGCCGTTATCCGGGACATAATCGTATACGGCAGGATAGTGTGCGTTTTCAGCTTCGGGCTGTTTTTAGAGAGCATCTAGACGAAGATTTTGCAGGCGAACGGCGACATGAAAACGCCGATGAAGGCGCAGATCCTCGGCGCGGTGACAAATATAATCTTAGACCCGATATTGATATTCGTGCTGTTCGGGCTGCCGGAAATGGGCATTGCCGGGGCGGCTGCGGCGACCGTCGCGGGGCAGATCGTGGCGGCGCTCGTCGTGATGAAAAAGGGTCTGCACAAGTCCCCACCGAGTGACGTCTACCCCGGTCATATCGCAAGGATATTCCGCCTCGGCATTCCGAACATACTGATGCAGTCGGCATACACATTTTATATACTGGGGCTCAACCTGATACTCGCGGGCTTCTGCGATCAGGCCGTGACCGCCCTTGGGCTTTATTACAAGTGGCAGACGTTCTTCTTCATCCCGCTCGGCGCTATGCAGACCTGCATCGTTCCCATAATAAGCTACAACTACGCCGCAGGGAACATTGACCGCTGCAGAAAAAAGCTGTCGACGGCGATGCTGTTCGGGCTTGCGCTGATGGCGCTGGGGACGCTGTGCTTCGTCTCCATACCGGAGCAGATGCTGCGCGTGTTCACATCCGACGCGCAGGTGGTTGCGATCGGCAAAGTCGGGTTTATCTTTGTCGGCATCAGCTTTCTGCCGATGGTCGCGTCGCTGACCTTCCCGGTGTTCTTTCAGGCGGTCGGCGCAAGTCTGAAAAGCTCGATGCTGACCGTGATACGGACGGTCGTGCTGTTCGTTCCGCTTGGCTATGTCTTCTCGCGCTTCGGGTTGAACTGGTTCTGGCTGACCTTCCCCGTGACGGAAACGCTGACCGGTCTTACGGGCGCGGCGTTCTACCGCCGGTTTCTCAATAAGATCCCCGCCGCCCGCGCGGCATGAGCATATTACGTATTATTTACATAGTAATGGCGCGCCGCCGCGGCGCGCCATTATGCGGTCTATATAGCTGCTTTTATGCCTCAAGCACAATGCGGTTGAGCACGTGCCAAAGCCGTGTGCGGTCGTAGAGCACAGGGACGGGGTAATTTACGTTCGTCTCCGCGAGCGCCCATTTGGCGATCGTCTCATAATCCTCGGGCTTGATGAAGTCAAAGCCGGTGGGCAGACCGAGGTGCTTGTTCATCGCTCGGATAGCGGCGATGAACGCCCTTGCGCGCTCGGGTTCGCTGCCGTCCGTCTTTATTCCCGCTGTCTCCGCGAGGCGGGCGAGCTTGGGATAGACGCACTCGCCGTAATCCTCCAGCACTATCGGGAGGATTACGGAGTTTGCCAACCCGTGCGCCGTGTTGTACAGACCGCCGAGCGCGTGGGCGATACCGTGGACGTAGCCGACGCCGGTTCTAGTGAACGCAAGCCCCGCCTTGTAGGACGCGGTCAGCATCCCGTCGCGCGCCTCCATGTCGTTCGGGTCGTTGTACGCGCGGTCGAGGTACTTGAAGATGTCGGCAACTGCCTCCTCGCAGCAGCGGTTGGTGAAGTCGGTATTGTACATGCACGTCACGTAGGACTCCACCGCGTGGGTAAGCGCATCAACGCCCGTGGTCGCCGTGATGAACGGCGGCATGCCGACCGTCAGCTCCGCATCGACGACCGCGGCCTTCGGCGTGATGCATGGGTCGGTAATGGCGTACTTGTGGTGCGCGTCATGGTCGGATATGACCGCGCCTATCGTCACCTCGCTGCCGGTTCCGGCAGTCGTCGGGACGCATATCACGGGCGGCACGGGCGCGAGAATGCGCATCATGCCCGCCATCTTCACTATCGGCATATTGGGTCTTGCAACCGTTGCCGCCGCGATCTTCGCCGCGTCCATCGGCGAGCCGCCGCCGATGGCGAGAAAGCCGCTGCACCCGGTCTCAAGATACTGCTTCTTTATCGCGAGCACCGTCGTTACGGAGGGGTTCGCCTCGGTCCGGTCGAACACCTCGCAGGGGATGCCGCTTTTCTCAATGTCATCCTTTATCGGCGGGACTATCGTCCTGCCGACAGTCGGACCTGTAACGATGAGGACTTTGTTTATCCCGTACTTTTTCAGAAGTCCCGGTATCTCTTTCCTGCTGCCGCAGCCAAGCTTCGTCTCCGGCGTGGGGAACATTCCGGGGAAGGCTTTTATGCCCACGTCCATTATCATGCTGTGCCCGCGGTACAGCGCATTTGTTATCTTCAGCTTTGCCGCGTCGTTTTTGGATATCACGTATGCACCGGCTGCCGCAGCGGCGACGGCGAGGACTATGTTTTTCTTCTTCATCTCTGCGCTCCTCCCTTAATGTATGTTCTTGGCGGTGTCCCACGCACTGTGGACGGCGTTGGCTATCGTTCCGCCGTGCGCGGCGTCGCCGACGGCATAGACGTTCACCATACGATCCTTAAGCTCATTATAGAGCGCATTCTCCGGACGCACACCAAGGGAGAGGACGACGTTGTCCGCCTTGATCTCTGTCAGCTCCGCGGTCTTTACGTCCTCGACGATGACGCGGTCGGGCAATATCTTCATCAGGCGCTTGCCGGTGAAGAGCTTCGTGCCGTGACCCTCAATGCGGCTGAGCTCATCGTCCACGAGCTGGAACCATGTCCCCGGCGCGATCTCGTTTGCCATCTCTATGACCGTGACGCGGTTGCCGCCCTCGTTGAGCACCTCGACGGTCTCAAGCCCGGTCATGCCGCTGCCCGCGACGACAACGTCCTTGCCCTTGAGCTTTTTCTTCTTGAGGATGATATCAGGCGCGGTGCATACGTTCGGCAGATCGCTGCCCGCGATGGAGCGCGGCACGACCGGCACGCCGCCGCTTGCGATTACGACGGCATAGGGCTTGCGCGCGAGAATATCCTCCACCGTTGCCGCAGTATCGAACTTTACGTCAACGCCGAGCTTCTTGACCGAAACCATGAGGTCGTCAATGCACCAGTGCAGCTTATCCTTGTGCAGGCAGCTTGCCGCCGTGTTGACCTGACCGCCGGGAACGCTGTTCTTCTCCAGCACCATCACCTTGAAGCCACGCGTCGCAAGCTGCTCTGCGGTCTTGAGTCCCGCAGCACCCGCACCGACAACGATCACCTCGCGTCCCGCGCCGTCTTTGGGCATCGCCGCCGTTTCACGCTCGAAGCCGACGGCGGGGTTGAGCGCGCATTCGCCGGGAAGCCCCGCGGCGATGTTTATACCCGCATTGTCGGTGAAGGACTTTATGCAGTGCAGACAGCCGATGCAGCGGCGTATCTCGTCCGTGCGTCCCTCCTCGACCTTCTTGACCCACTCCGGGTCGCAGATGAACGAACGGGCGGAGCCGATTATGTCCTGATACCCCTCCTCAAGCTGGCGCTCCGCCTGTTCGGGCGAGCGCATGAAGTTTGCTGCCGCGACCGGGATATTGACCACGCTCTTTATCTCCTTGGCGAGATACGCGCGCCAGCCCGGCTCGAAGGACGTCGGCTCAAGCCAGTAGTTATATGTATCGTAGCACGCAGAGGAGACGTTTATCGCGTCCACGCCAAGTTCTTCGAGGCGCTTTGCGATGCGCTTGCCGCATTCAAGGTCGTAGCCCTTGCCGGGCTTGCCGATGCGCTCGTACATCTCGTCCACGCTCAGGCGCACCATGAGCGGATAATCGCTTCCGCACTCGCGCTTTATGCCCTCTACTATCTCCGCGAGAAAGCGCAGGCGGTTTTCAAAGCTGCCGCCGTACTCGTCCGTGCGCTTGTTGGTGTTCGGGCTGAGGAACTGCTGGATGAGGTAGCCGTGCGCGGCATGCAGCTCCACGATGTCCACGCCTGCCTTCTTGCAGCGGACGGCAGCGTTGATGTAGTCCTGAATCGTCGCCTTGACCTCGCGGCGCGTCATGGCGCGCATGGGGCTTGGCACATGGTAGCTGCGCTCCACGACGGACGGGGCGGCAACGGGCTGACATATGCCGCGCTCTTCGAGCGCCAGAAGCTTCGGCGTGGATTTGTACATCGGCTTCAACACGCCGGGGAACTTCTTCACGACCGGCAGCAGCATCGGCAGCGTGTTCACGACGCTGCAATAGCCCTGACGACCGGGATGGTGGAGCTGTATGCCGAGCTTTGCCCCGTGCTTATGGATGCGTTCGGCAAACTCGCGCATCGGCTCGATGTGATAATCATGGCTCATTGCGAGCTGACCGAAGGAGGAGGTGGCGTAGCCGTCGTTCACGCGGCATATGCCGGGGATGATGAGCCCGACGCCGCCCCTGGCGCGCTCCTCGTAATAGCTCATCAGCCGCTCCGTCGGGCAGCCGTTTATCTGCCCCATGTTCATCTCCGCCGCGGTCACCATTGTGCGGTTCTTGATGGTAAGACTGCCGATATCCACCGGCGACAAAAGCTTTTCGTATGCCATAGTGCCTCCGCCTTTCACGAATAAGTGTGGGATAACTATAATATTTGCAAAAAACAGCGTCAATACAGTGCGGATAAGTTCTCCATTCGGCACAAATGCGTGTACGCGCTTTTGATGACGCGAAAACAAATGTGTTGATTTTTTGACGATATAATGTTAAACTGTCCATAGTTATTGGACACATGTTTGGAGGCGTTTATATGCCGAGAGCCGACACAAAAAGCAAGGAAAAAATAGCCGAGACCGCGATGAAGCTTTTTGCCGCGCGCGGCTTTGACAATGTCGCCGTTAATGATATATGCGCAGCGGTCGGCATTCCGCGCTCGTCGTTCTATCTCGCGTTCGCGGATAAGGCGGATATTCTCGCATACGAGCTGCAAAGCGTGAAGGATAATTTTGCCGAGAATATGCAGGACTTCATCCGCTCTGAGAATGACTTTGAGCGCATATGGTTTCTGACGGACGCATATCTCAAAAACGCCGTTATGTTCGGTCCGGAGATATGCAAGCAGTATTTCATCCTTGAGCTTCGCGGCGAGGCGGGGCTGTTCGGGCTGCTTGAGAATTTCAACGACTGGCTCATCCAGCTCACCACCAACTGTCAAAAGCAGGACATTGTCCGCAGCAGGACCGATCCCGCAGCGCTCGTGCCGATGCAGCTGAATCTTGCAAAGGCATACCTTTTCGAATGGGTGTGCGCAAACGGCGCGTTCCCGCTGCAAGACACCGTGCGCCGCGGGATAGAGACCTTTCTCGACGTTGCGCCGGAATACAGAAAACAGCCGCTGTAGCTATACACCACAGCGGCTGTTCTTCTTTCTTGACAACACTATTTACTTATTACTTGATATCCGGCATATTTACGGGGTCACCGTTTGCCTCGTGCTCGGCGACGACCTGCCGGACATGGTCGCATATTGCCTCAAAGGACTCCTCGCTCAGGTCGTGCTCGAGCTTGCAGGCGTCGGTCTCCGCCGTCTCCTTGTCCACGCCGAGCATCATAAGAAATTTTGTGAGGGACTTGTGCCGGTCAAGCATGCTGGCGGCAACCGCCATGCCCTTATCAGTGAGCGTGATAAGACCGTCCTTGTCCATGGTGATGTACCCGCTCTCCCTGAGGCGCTTTGTGGCATAGCTGACGCTGGGCTTTGTAACATTGAGATGCGCGGCAACGTCGATAGAACGGATATAGCCATGCTTCTCCTTCATCATCAGCATAGCTTCCAGATAATCTTCCGATGCCTTTTGTATGACCATTAAATTTACCAGCTTTCATAAATTTCAAGAGTTATGTATACTTAAGCTAACACACTTTAACTCAAAATGCAAGAGCTTTAAGAAAATAATGAAATTTCTATTGACATCATGGGTTAGATATGCTAAACTCACGCATGGTTAAGGATGCTTAACCAATATAATTCCTCAGCGGTTAGCTATGCTTAACCGCAGTCTATCAAAGAGAGAAGGTCGAGTTTTATGATGCCTCTTGCTCTGGCTGATCCCGGTGAGGAGAACATGATACGGCGTATCGGCGGCTCGCCCGAGGTCAAAAAGCACCTGGAGGATCTGGGCTTTGTTGTGGGAGATCCCGTGACAGTCATCACCGCGCTCAACGGAAATATTATCGTCAAGGTCAAGGAGGCCAGAATTGCGATAAGCGAGGAAATGGCCCGCAAGATCATGGTTTAATTTAGTTGACCCTTAAAATGCAGATATAGGAGGACACGAGAATGAAAACACTCAGGCAGGCGAAAATCGGCGAGACCGTTTCCGTTGTCAAGATTCACGGAGAGGGTCCTGTCAAGCGCCGCATCATGGACATGGGCATAACCCGCGGCACGGAGGTCTACATACGCAAGGTTGCGCCTCTTGGCGATCCCATCGAGATCACCGTAAGAGGTTACGAGCTGTCTCTGCGTAAGGCAGATGCAGAAATGATCGAAATTGCCGAATAAGCCCGTTTTTTCATGTTGAAGTTGAAGAGTTAAAGAGATTTAACGAAAAAGGAGTTTTTGCAAGATGGACAAACAAATCAAAATTGCTCTTGCCGGTAACCCCAACTGCGGCAAGACCACGCTGTTCAATGCGCTGACCGGCTCCAACCAGTTCGTCGGCAACTGGCCGGGCGTCACCGTGGAGAAAAAGGAAGGTAAGCTGAAAAAGCATGACGACGTCATCATCATGGATCTTCCCGGTATCTACTCGCTCTCCCCGTACACGCTGGAAGAGGTCGTGGCGCGTAATTACCTGATCGAGCAGCGCCCCGACGCAATACTGAATATAATCGACGGCACCAACCTTGAGCGCAACCTTTACCTCACCACCCAGCTCACCGAGCTCGGCATCCCCGTGGTGATCGCGGTGAACATGATGGACGTGGTGCGCAAGTCCGGCGACAGCATCAACATCAAGGAGCTGTCCCGCGAGCTTGGCTGCCCCGTGACCGAGATTTCGGCGCTGAAGGGCGAGGGCGTCATGGAAGCTGCCGAGTCTGCAATCGAAGCAGCCAGGAGCGGCAAAACCATTCCCCAGCACACATTCTCCGGTCCTGTTGAGCATGCGATCGCTCACATTGAAGAGGCCGTTGTGCACAATATGCCCGAAGAGCAGCAGCGCTGGTATGCCATCAAGGTTTTTGAGCGTGATGACAAGGTTCTTGAAAAGCTCAATATTCCGGAAGATGTCAAGGCTCACGTTGAGGAGGACATCAAGGCCGCCGAAAAAGAGTTGGACGACGACGCTGAGAGCATAAT
This sequence comes from Clostridiales bacterium UBA5888, assembly GCA_002431965.1. Classification (GTDB taxonomy): domain Bacteria; phylum Bacillota; class Clostridia; order Oscillospirales; family Oscillospiraceae; genus Limivicinus. The sequence goes on along the minus strand of DJEW01000025.1, from coordinate 25,585 downwards.
CACCAACGAGCGTTACCTCTACATAGCCCAGATAATCAAGGGCTGCTACAAGAAAAAGAACAAGGGCGGTCTGAGCACTTCCGATAAGATAGATAAGATCGTCACAAACCGCTGGCTCGGTCTCCCGATTTTTGCCGTGGTCATGTTCCTTGTGTATTACCTGTCCATGGTCACTGTCGGTGCTTCCGCGACCGACTGGGCAAACGACGGACTGTTCGGCGACGGCTGGCATCTGTTCGGCATCGGCTCTGCCGAGTACAACGAAGTCGCAGAAGAGTGGAGCGACGCTTCCACGATAGTCGATGGCTACGACGCCTATGTTGAAGAGAACGGCGAGCCTGCTGACGGCGTGTTTACCTACACCGTTGAGGACGAAGAGACCCTCGCGACCGAGGAAGAGACCGCAACGCTTGACGATCTTGCCAAGGCTCAGGCAACTCTCGACGAGATCGGCGACGAGCCCGATCCCGCGGATTACGGCGTCTGGGTTCCCGGTATCCCCGTGCTCATCGGCAACGCGCTTGAGAGCGCCAACTGCGCAGAGTGGCTCCAGGGTCTGATACTTGACGGTATCGTTGCCGGCGTCGGCGCCGTGCTGGGCTTCGTGCCGCAGATGCTCGTGCTGTTTTTGCTGCTGGCATTCCTTGAAGCATGCGGTTACATGGCGCGTATCGCATTCGTGCTTGACCGTATCTTCCGCAAGTTCGGTCTTTCCGGCAAATCCTTCATCCCCATGCTCATCGGCACCGGCTGCGGCATTCCCGGCGTTATGGCTTCCCGCACCATTGAAAACGAGCGCGACCGCCGTATGACAATCATGACCACCACGTTCATCCCCTGCGGCGCAAAGGTTCCGTTCATCGCAATGATCGCAGGCGCGATCTTCAACGGCTCTGCATGGGTCGCAACCTCCGCTTACTTCATTGGCATGGCGGCAATCATTATCTCCGGCATCATGCTCAAGAAGACAAAGATGTTCGCTGGCGATCCCGCTCCGTTTGTTATGGAGCTGCCCGCATACCACTGGCCGACTCTCGGCAACGTACTCCGCTCCATGTGGGAGCGCGGCTGGAGCTTCATCAAGAAGGCCGGCACGATAATCCTTCTGTCCACCATCCTTGTCTGGTTCACCACTTACTTCGGTGTCGTTGACGGCACGTTCCGCATGCTCTCCGAGGACGAGATCGACTACTCCATTCTCGCTGCCGTCGGCAACGCTATCGCCTGGATATTCACCCCGCTCGGCTGGGGCAACTGGCAGGCAGTCGTCGCCTCCATCACCGGTCTTGTCGCCAAGGAGAACATCGTCGGCACGATGGGCATCCTCTACGGCGCTTCCGGCAACGTGTACGCAACCCTCGCTTCCACCTTCACCCCGATCACCGGCTACTCCTTCCTCGTGTTCAACCTGCTGTGTGCGCCGTGCTTTGCGGCCATCGGCGCTATCAAGCGCGAGATGAACAACGCAAAGTGGACATGGTTCGCCATCGGTTACCAGTGCGGCTTCGCTTATATCATTGCCCTGATGATCAATCAGTTCGGCGGTCTGTTCACCGGCAATGTCAGCGTTATCGGTCTGATCTTCGCCGTCGCGGCGCTCGCGGGCATCATCTACATGCTCGTTCGCCCCTACAAGGAAGCCACAAAGCTCTCCGCGAAGGTCTGATCCAGCGTACACCCCTCTCGCACGGGAGAACGTTTATGCATACTGTTCCTCCTGTTCTCCCGTGCTCTTAATGTCGATTGTTTCATAATTTCTTCATAAGGAGATGATTGTCATGTTAAGCTTTGTCGCCGAAAACCTTTCCACTATCCTTATTTGCATTGTACTGATAGCCATTGTTGTCTCCATCTCCATATACCTCGTGCGACAGAAAAAGCAGGGCAAGTCCTCCTGCGGCGCTGGCTGCGCAGGCTGTGCAATGCACGGCGAGTGCCACAGCCGCCGTAAGTAAGAAAAGGGAGATGCAGTTTCACCTCTCTGCATCTCCCATATTCTTTTTAAACACACACCACAGCGGCGCTTGGAGTGCCGCTGTTTCTGCAAAGGAGCGATAAACTATGTTTGAGACCAGAATAAAAGTCGGCGGGATGATGTGCGGCATGTGCGAGGCGCACATCAACGACGCTGTGCGCGCCGCGTGCAGCGCAAAGAAGGTCACCTCCTCCCACACCAAGGGCGAGACCGTTATCCTCAGCGAGACCGAGCCTGACATTGCCGCAATAAAGGCAGCGATAGAAGCCACCGGATACGATGTCGGCGAGATCACGACAAAGCCCTACGAGAAAAAGGGGCTTTTCAGCTTCAGGTGACGCAGGCAAAAGTTCATCGAGGGCGCCCCGACACCGGGGCGCCCTCGACTTGAAAAGAGGTATGTAATAAGAAAAGTACCGAATTCATCCGGCGCGGACATGGGTTCGCGTCTTTTTGCTGTGTCTTACTTCTTCATCGACTTTTTGACGGGTATGGACACCAGCACGCCAAGCACGCCGCCGATAAGGGCGGTGACAAGCTGCGGCCAGGAGAACATCGCGCTCATTGCGGCGACCTGCTTTTCAGCAAGCCCAAGCACCGGCAGCAGCAGCTTCACGACGACAAGATACAGCGCCGCAAATTTCAGCACCGCCGCCGCTATCACGGCAGCGCCCTCACGCAGCCACGCGCGGTCAAGCTTTTTGTATACGAACGCATACACCAGTATCAGAACGATGTTGCCCACGGAGATCGCAGGGACGATCTGGATGAGCGCCGGTCCGACGCCGACGAGAAACGCCGCAAACGGAGAAATCAGCGCGACCGTGAAGCCGCACCACAGCCCGCCGCACAGTGTCGCCACGACGAGCACCATGTTCACGCACGAGCCGGTGACAAGCTGTCCAAGGGGCTTTGTAACAAACTGCAGTGCAACAAGAATTGCAATCATGACCGCCGTGCGGCACAGCCAGAGAGTCTTTTTATTCATTGGTTTTTTCTCCTTTTTTTATTGAACTGTCAAATTTCTCTACTGCATTGTCAAGTGAGCCTTTTATGCTTTGCATATCCGATTTTTTGCTGAACGTGTCAACCTTAATGCGGTTGACATCGCCGTGCACCATTGTGCCCGAGCCGTTGACGCAGCCGCCAACACACGCCATGCCCTCAACAAAGTTTGCGTCGAGCTTGCCCTTGGAAGCCTTCAGCAGCGCCGCGCGGCACTCTTCAATGCCGTCGCAGCTCAACGGCTTGAGATCAAAATCACTCCCCTGCTCGCGCAGAGCCTCCGCCGCCGCCGTGGCAAGCCCGCCGCAGCGCGCGAAAATGCGCCCAAAGCCGGAGGCGTCGTTCAGATTGCTCTCCTCCATGGCGGTGATGTCAAGCGTGCGGCTGTCAAACAATGCCTGAAGCTCCTCAAACGTGATGACGCAGTCAACGTATTTGTGCACCTCCGGCAGCTGGAACTCCGCCTTTTTGGCGGTGCACGGTCCGATGAACACGGTCTTTGCGTCGGGGTCAAGCTCCTTTATACGCTTGGCGATGGTCGCCATCGGCGACAAATTGTGGGAAACATTCCCGGCAAGCTCCGGAAACTGCTTTTTCACAAGGCTGACAAACGCAGGGCAGCAGGAGCTGGTCAGAAAGCCGCGCTCGGCAAGCTCCGCCGCCTCGGCATAGGCGACCATGTCCGCGCCCAGCGCCGCCTCCACGACCTTGTAGAAGCCGAGCGCCTTGATGCCGGTGATGACCTGACCGGGCTTGGCATAGGTGAACTGGCTGACGATAGCGGGCGCGACGATGGCATACACGCGCTCGCTGAGGCGGAGCATCTTGATGGCATCGAGGATAAATGATTTGTCCGAGACCGCGCCCCATGGGCACTGGTACACGCACGCACCGCAGGAAACGCATTTGTCGTTGTCGATCTTGACCGTGCCGTCCTCGTTCATGGAGATCGCACCGATCTTGCAGGCGTTCTGGCACGGGCGCTTGCGGTTGTATATCGCGCCGTAGGGGCACGCCTTTGCGCACAGCCCGCAGTTGACGCACTTGGATTTGTCGATGTGCGCATGGTGGAATTCGTCATGCGTTATCGCGCCGCGGCGGCAGACATCCTCACAGCGATGGGCGATACAGCCGCGGCACTCCTCCGTGACGGTGTAGCCGCCGCTCGGGCAGTCGTCGCAGGCGATGTCGATGGCCTCTATGACATTGGGGTTGTTCTTGTCCCCGCCGGCGGCGAGCTTGACGCGCTCTGCCAATATGGCGCGCTCCTTATACACGCAGCAGCGCATGGTGGGAACTTTGCCGGGGATTATTTCCTTGGGGATGTCAAGAAACGAAGTATAGAAGTCGCCGTCCCATGCGTGCTTTGCAACGGTGCGCAGGACTTTATATTTAAGGTGCTGGACTTTCGTATCGAATTTGTACATAACATTACTCCCCTTATCATGTCTATACATATACTGCTACGATGTTATGATAATATAATTGCCAATGCTTGAGAAATACATATTGGCCTGCCCGGTATATAAATTTTATATACCGCTTTTGTATGCCGCCGCTTAAAGCGACGGCAGGCGCATAATATCATGCTCCACGTCGAGAAGGCTGTTCATGAAATCCTGCTCAAACGCTGCGGCATGGCGGAAGCGGCGGGTTATCAGCACATCCTCAAAAAGCCCGGTCTCGTTCTCGCTGAGCGGGATCTGGACGAGGTCATTCGCCGAGAGAATATCCGGCGGCAAGGGCGAGACGAGCATGAACGTATCCGGCACGTTGCGCAGAAAGTCAAACTGGCTTCCGCGTTCAAAAAGCGTGATGGATTTTTGATATACCCCGGTCTTGTAGAGCTGATCGGTCCACTTGTCAGAGAAATTGACCGAGTAATTGTCTCCATGGACAAGAGCGGTGTGCTCCGCAAGCTCCGCCATGCTGACGCTCTCACGCCCGGCAAGGGCATGACCACGGCTCATCACAGCGACGAATCTGAAGGTCAGTATCTCCTGCGCCTTGAGCTGCTTTTCGGCAAGCTGCTTTTTATAGCTTGATGCAAACTCTACCGGAAGGCGTATAACGCCAAGGTCATACCCCAGCGCAGAAACACAGTTTATAACATCCTGATTGTTTGTTTCCTTATACGTCACGTTCAGCGTATCGCCTCCGTGGCGCGCAAGCGCCCGGGAAAACGCATATGCCAGATAGCTGGCGCGCGGCACTGCCACGCGGAAGACAAGGCGCTCGCTGTACCCATTTTTGAACGCCTGCTCAAACTCGTCATTCCGCCCGACAAGGCGCTCCGCCTCGGTCAGAAACGCAGTGCCCTCGTTCGTAACCTCCACGCCGGAAGCGGTGCGGGAAAAGAGCGTAATATTGAACTCCTCCTCCAGCGCTTTTATGACGCGGCTGAGATTCGGCTGGTTCATATACAGCCGCTCCGCCGCGCGGCTGATCGAGCCGCAGCGCCACACCTCAATGGCACATCTGAGCTGCTGAATATTCATGTATTTTTCACTCTCCCGTCTGGCTCTGCCATATATATTTTACATACACTACACTAGCACAGAATCGTCCATTTGTCAATTGTGTGTCAATATTCCGGAGACAGCACCGCACAATACGTCTCCCGCTTATCGCTCTATTGCTGTTTGAGATATTATCCCTCTTGATTTTATCTTATAAAGATATTATAATGCAGTTAAATATCAAGGCTTTCGACGGCGGTTTATCCGATTTGAGGCGGG
>DJEW01000025.1:6797-19817 GCA_002431965.1 Clostridiales bacterium UBA5888 | reverse complement strand
GCTCCCCCGCTGCTCAGTTATCCGGCTTTAAAGCTTTGTTTTTTGACAATATGAGTTATATATCTGAAGAGGAGATGAACGCTATGGCGGCCGGCAGCCGGGAAAAGACATATATGTGCTTCGATCTGAAGTCGTTCTTCGCATCGGTGGAGTGCGTAGAGCGCGGGCTTGACCCGTTTACGACCAACCTCGTCGTTGCCGACCCTTCGCGCGGCGAGAGAACCATATGCCTTGCAGCGACGCCCGCGATAAAGGCGCAGGGCGCGAAGAGCCGCGGGCGCGTGTATGAGATCCCCCGGGGCGTTGAGTATATCATGGCGCCGCCGCGGATGCAGCTGTACATCGACTACTCCGCGCGGGTATACGGCGTATATCTGCGCTATGCCGCCAAGGAGGATATACATATATACTCCATCGACGAGATATTCATGGATGCGACGGCGTATATGGGCGCGCGCGGCATGACCCCTGTGGAATTTGCGCGCGCCGTGATGCGCGACGTTTACGCCGAGACGGGGCTGACCGCGACATGCGGAATAGGACCGAATCTGTATCTGGCAAAAATCGCGCTTGACATCATCTCCAAGCATTCGTCGGAATTCATCGGCGTGCTGACGGAGGAGAGCTACCGCGAGACGCTGTGGGATCACACGCCGCTGACGGACTTCTGGCACATCAACGTAGGCACGGTCGGGCGGCTGGCGCACATGGGCATACGCACAATGCGCGAGATCGCGCAGACAGACGAGGCGCTTTTGTACAAAACCTTCGGCGTGGACGCGCAGCTTCTCATAGACCACGCCTGGGGGCGTGAGAGCGCCTGCATCGCCGACATTAAAAATTACGTTCCGCACAGCAGCTCCCTCTCCACAGGACAGGTGCTGCACTGCGGGCATGACGCAGCGCTTGCGCGGCTGCTGATGCTGGAAATGGCAGAGCTGCTGAGTCTGGAGCTTGTGAAGCTGGGTGTGGCAGCCGGGTCGATCTCGCTGTCGCTGGGGTATTCGTTCTCCGCCGACGTGCCGCCGGCGCGCGGCAGCATGACGCTGGAAAAGCCGACAAGCTCCACAAAAAAGCTGATGGAATACACCGGGGCGCTGTATGACCGCGTCGCCGTGCGGCAGGCGGACGTGTTCCGGCTGAACATCTGCTTTGGAAAGCTGACGCGCCAGGAGAATCTGCAATATGATATGTTCTCCTCTGCGGAGGAGCAGGAGCGCGAACAGCGGCTTCAGCGCACGGTGCTGGACATCAAGGCCAAATACGGCAAAAACGGAATATTCAAGGGCTTCAACCTGCTTGAAGGCGCAAAGACCCTTGAGCGCAACGCACAGATAGGAGGGCACAGGGCATGATGACAAACGCAGAACGCGCCAAGCAGTTCATGGCGTTCTCCCCGCTCAAGGGGCTGGACAAGGCGCTGCTGGCGCAGGAGCAGGTACGCGAGGCGCGGATATATCTCGGCGAGGACGCACAGCAGGAGCTTAACGCAAAGCTGCAAAATCTTGAACCGGGCGAGCGCGTGACGGCGGAATACTATCACGGCGGGCGGTATGTCCGCGCATGCGGCACGGTGACAAAAATAGACCTTGCGGCGCGCCGCCTCATTCTCGGCGAGACGCGCATCCCGCTGGACGATCTGAAAAATATCGAGAGAGAGGGCATATGAGCATGGATATAGGAAAAACGATAAGCAAGGCGCGGCGCGGCGCCGGGCTGAGTCAGGCAGGGCTTGCCGCGCGGCTGACAATGCTGGGCGTGGATGTGACAAATCAGGCGGTATGCAAATGGGAAAACGGCGCGACGCTGCCCAATGCGCGGCAGTTTATCATTCTCTGCGCCGCACTGGGGATAGACGATGTTCTGGGCGAATTCACGAACGGAAAATACGGCGCTTATGCGGGGCTTGACGCCGCGGGGCGCGCAAAGCTGAAGGAATACCGGGAGCTTCTGATAGACAGCGGGCGGTACAGTCCGCTGCCGCGCGCAAAGCGCGGCGGTGTGGGCGCGGCGCGCTCCCTGCCGCTGTACTCGCTGGCGGTCTCCGCAGGAACAGGGCAATTCCTCGACGGGGAGAATTACGAAATGGTGGAGGTCGGCGCGGAGGTTCCGGAGGGCTCCAACTTCGGCGTGCGCGTTGCGGGCGACAGCATGGAGCCGCGCTATCACGACGGTCAGATCATCTGGGTGCGCCAGCAGCGCAGCCTCATGACAGGCGAGATCGGCATATTCCTCTACGACGGCTGCGCCTATCTCAAGGAGCTTGCCGCAGGGCAGGGTACGCTGATCCTCCGTTCGCTCAACCCCGGCTACAAGGACATTGTCATCTCGCCGGAGCTGCCGCTGAGAGTGCTGGGGAAAGTGCTGAGCTGAAGGGGATACAATAATAATTAACACCGCGTTACTTGACAATATATACGGAAAAGCTTATTATCCAAATATAAGGCAGCGCCGCATAATGCGGCATTTTACCAGGAAGGAGGCAGCGCATGACGCCTGACTACGCACAAATGGGCGACGACGAACTGCTTGAGCTTTTTCACGGCGGCAACGGCGAGGCGGGCAGCGAGCTTGCCGTGCGCTACCGTCCGGTCATAAAGCGCTGCACCCGCCCATATTTTCTTGTCGGCGGAGACAGCGAGGATCTTATTCAGGAGGGCATGATCGGGCTTGTCAGCTCCATGCAGAGCTACCGCCCCGATGCGGGAACAAGCTTCAGGTCCTACGCCGAGCTGTGCATACGCCGGCGCATACTCTCGGCGATAAAGACCGCCTCGCGCTTCAAGCATATGCCATTGAACTACCGCCTGTCGCTGGAGGAGCTTTACGGCGAGGAAGGCGAGGCGATCTCCCAATTTGCGGAAAGCTATACCCGCACGCCCGAGGAGCTCATCATCGAGCAGGAGAAGAAGAACGATCTCTATACGCACGCGCGCACACTGCTCTCCCCGCTTGAAAAGCGGGTGCTGGCAGGGTATCTGGGCGGGGCAAGCTATGAGGAAATAGCCGCGCGATGCCAAAAGCCCGTGAAATCCGTGGACTCTGCCCTGCAGCGCATAAAGCGCAAGCTCAGCCGCGCGATGGATGGGTGCGGCGCGTGACGTCGTGATGTATTTACAAAAAGGGCATTTTCTGTTATAATATATCGATTTTCACTAACGCAAATGAGGGTTACGGTTATGAAATACGTAAGACTTGGCAAGACGGAACTGATTGTATCAAAACCCGCCATGGGCTGTCTGCCTGTGCAGCGCTGCAGCAGGGAAGACGCCGTGAAGCTGCTGCGCGCGGCATATGAGCGCGGCATCACGTTTTTTGACACGGCGAACGCCTATACCGACAGCGAGGAAAAGATAGGTCTCGCTCTTTCGGATGTGCGCGACAGGATCGTTCTGGCAACGAAGAGCGCGGCGCAGGATAAAGCCGGCGTTCTCGCCCACATTGAAAACAGCCTGCGTATGATGAAGACTGATCACATCGACCTGTTCCAGCTTCATCAGGTCACGCGCATTCCGGATCCTGACGACCCCAACAGCCCGCTGGCCGGTGCGCTGGAAGCAAAGCGCCGCGGCTGGATAGGGCACATCGGCATAACGTCACACCGCATCGACGTTGCCGAGCAGAGCATTGCCGGCGGCTTGTTTGAAACGCTGCAATTCCCGTTCAGCTACATATCCTCCGCGCGCGACCTCGCGCTGGCGGAGCGCTGCGAAAAGGCAGACATGGGCTATATCGCCATGAAGGGGCTGGCGGGCGGTCTTCTGGGCACGAACACACGCGCCTGTCATGCTTTCATGAACGAATACCCCAACGTCGTGCCCATCTGGGGCATACAGAGCATGAAAGAGCTGGACGACTGGATGGCTCTTGTCGAAGAAGACCCCGTGCTGGACGACGCGCTGCGCGCGGCGATAGCCGCCGACCGGCGCGAGCTGTCGGGCAGCTTCTGCCGCAGCTGCGGGTATTGCATGCCCTGCACCGTCGGGATCGACATCCGCCAGTGCGCACGCATGAATATGCTGCTGCGCCGCTCGCCGTGGCAGCAGTATATGACCGATGAATGGCGCGAAAAGATGAACAAGATCAACGATTGTGTCGGGTGCGGCAGGTGCAGCGCGCGCTGCCCGTATCAGCTCGACACGCCGAAGCTCTTGAAATATATGCTAAAGGATTACAACGAATTTTATGAAGCACACAAAGATCTTGTATAAGCTTATATGCATCGCGCTGTGCGCGGCGATGCTCCTGCCCCTTACCGGGTGCGGCGAGACGCGCGAGACCCAGCGCGAGGTATACGCGATGGACACGATCATGACGCTGACAGCTTACGGCAAGAATGCCGACGCAGGTCTCGACGCCGCAGAGAGCATCATTCTCTCCATGGACAGTGCGCTTGACCCCGAGCTGAGCACAAGCACCGTATACGCCATCAACCATGCGCAGGGCGCGAGCACCGTCATCTCCGGTCAGATCGCAAAGATGATAAGCACGGCGCACACCGTGTATACGCAGAGCGAGGGCGCGCTGGATCTGACGCTGTACCCGCTTGTGAAGCGCTGGGGCTTCATTGACGGGAAGTATTACGTTCCCACGGCAGAGGAGATAGCAGAGGATCTTTCACGCCTCTGCTTTGACAAGCTCGTTCTCTCCAGCTTTCCCGCCTCCGGATCTTATTCGGTCACCCTCCCTTCCTATGGTGAGCTGAGCTTTGCATCGGTTGCAAAGGGCTGCGCGGCGGACAATGCCATTGAAGCAATGCGTCAGGCAGGCGTCACAAGCGGGATAATCTCCCTCGGCGGCAACGTGCAGACCCTTGGGCTGCGCCCGGACGGGTCGGAATGGCGTGTTGCGGTGCAGGACCCTGCAAACACGGCAAGCTATCTCGGTGTTGTGAGCGTGGGCGAGACCGCAGTCGTCACAAGCGGCGGGTATCAGCGCTCTTTCACGGACTCGCGCGGGACGACATATCAGCACATTCTCAACCCCGCCTCCGGCTATCCCGTGACGAATACGCTGCAATCCGTAACCATCATCTGTCCCGACGGCACAATGGCGGACTGCCTTTCCACGGCGATGTATGTGCTGGGTGAATCAAGGGCGATAAACTACTGGCGCACCTACGGCGGATTTGAAATGATACTCGTGACGAAAGAGAGCAAGATAATCTGCACGAAGGGGCTTATCGAGGAGTTCACGCTCACAAACGAAAATTATGGGCTGAAATTTGTTGAATAATGGCTGATCTGACGACCAATGTACGATACATAAAGGGTATAGGCGAGAAAAAGGCGCAGGCTCTCAATAAGCTTGGCGTCTTTTCTCTCTATGACCTTATTTCATACTTCCCCCGCCGCTATGAGGACAGGAGCGCCGTGCGCCGCATTGCGGACACGGTTCCGGACGAGCCGGTATGCATACTCGCCACGGTGGCGGATACCCCGCGCCTTGCACGCATACGGCGCGGAATGGAGCTGGTAAAATTCCGCGCAGTCGACGACAGCGGTTCGGTTGACATAACGTATTTTAATCAAAGTTATGTAAAAGACCAGATCGAGCGCGGCGAAACATATGTGTTCTACGGCAAGGTGGAGCAGCGCGGCGGGCGGCGCACAATGGCAAACCCGGTGCACGAAAAGGAAGGCGCGCCGGGTGGCGTGACCGGGCGGATAGTGCCCGTATACCGCTTGTGCGCAGGGCTGAGCCAGCGCGTGATGCTGCAAAGCGTGCGTCAGGGACTGGATGCCTGCGCCGGGCACATGGAGGATGTGCTGCCAGAGGATGTGCTCGCGCGGCGCGGGCTTGCCGCGGCGCGCTGCGCCTATGAAAACATACACTTCCCATCCGATTTTCACGCGCTCGACGCGGCGCGGCGGCGGCTGATATACGAAGAGCTGTTTGTGCTCTCGTGCGCGCTGGGCATGATGCGCACGGAGCGCGTGCATGAGGGCGGCATCATGATACGCCGGGCGGATATAGAGGAATTCTATTCTCATCTTCCGTTCTCCCCTACCGGCGCACAGCGCCGCGCCGTGCGCGAAGCGGCGGCGGATATGTCCTCCGGCGGCGTGATGAACCGGCTTTTGCAGGGCGACGTCGGCAGCGGCAAGACCCTTGTCGCTGCGGCTCTCATATGGCAGACATGGAAAAGCGGCTGGATGAGCGCATTCATGGCGCCGACGGAGATACTGGCTGAGCAGCATTATGTAAACCTGTCTGGGCTGCTTGCACCGCTGGGACTGCGCGTGATGAAGCTGACGGGCGCGATGAGCGCAAAGGACAAGCGCGCGGTCAAGGCGGCGCTTGCCATGGGCGAGGTGGACGTTATCGTCGGCACACACGCGCTTTTCAGCGCCGATGTGGAGTATTCTCATCTTGCGCTGGTCGTGACGGACGAACAGCACCGTTTCGGCGTCAACCAGCGCTCGGCGCTCATCGCCAAGGGTGTGCGTCCGCACGTGCTTGTCATGTCCGCAACGCCCATACCGCGCACGCTCGCGCTGATGATATACGGCGATCTTGACGTGTCGGTAATTGACGAGCTGCCCCCCGGGCGGCAGAAGGTGGACACCTTTGCGGTAAACGAGAGCTACCGCGCGCGGCTGAACGCATTTATACGCAAGCTCACGGGCGAGGGGCGGCAGGTGTTCGTCGTGTGCCCGATGGTGGAGGATAACGACGAGCTGCCAGTGCCGCTGAAATCCGCAGAAGAGCATGCGCGCACACTCGCGCAGACATTTCCGGAGCTTCGCGTGGGGTGCGTACACGGGCGGATGAAGGCAAAGGACAAGGACGCGGCAATGGCGGCGTTCGCCGCGGGCGAGACGGACATTCTTGTCGCCACGACGGTGATAGAGGTCGGCGTGGATGTGCCGAACGCGGCGCTGATGATAATAGAAAACGCGGAGCGCTTCGGGCTGAGCCAGCTGCATCAGCTGCGCGGGCGCGTGGGGCGCGGCGTGCACAAAAGCTACTGCGTGATGGTGTCCGACGCGGACAGCGACGAGGTGAAGGCGCGGCTGAAGATAATGACGCAGACGAACGACGGTTTCAGAATCGCCGAAGAGGATCTTCGCCTTCGCGGTCCGGGGGATTTCTTCGGTTCGCGGCAGCACGGTCTGCCGGAGATGCACGTTGCCGATCTCGGCGCGGATGTGAACGTGATGCAGACGGCGCAGCAGGACGCCGCTGCGCTTCTCGCCGACGACGCGGAGCTTGAAAAGCCGGAGCATGCAGCGCTGAAACGGCGCATCGACCGCCTCTTTTCGGTGAGCGCCGACAGCTTCAACTGAATATAAAATACGGTGCGGAAAATCCCGCGCCGTGTTTTTTCGCGCATTCTCCCGGACAAGTCGCGCTTAAAGCGCGCATAGACTTGTAGTATTCGGGGGTATGCGCATGATTCAAAAAAAGAGGCTGATATACAACACATTCCTGCTCACCGGCGTGTCGCTGCTGATGAGCTGCATCGGCATCGCGTTTCAGGTATGGCTCGTCGGACGGATAGGATCGGCTGGCATCGGGCTTTATCAGCTGGTGCTGTCGGTGACCGGGCTGGCTATGACATTTGCGGTGTCCGGCATACGCTTTGCGTCCACGCGGCTCATCTCCGAAGAGCTTGGCGCGCTCAACTGCGCCGGCATACGTGCGGCGATGCGGAGATGTCTGGGCTATGCGCTGTTCTTCGGGCTTGCGGCAGGGCTTATGCTCTATGTGCTGGCAGAACCGATCGGCTTTTTATGGATAGGCGACGCGCGCACGGTGCGCTCGCTGCGTCTCGGCGCCTTGAGCATGCCGTGTGCGGCGCTCTGTGCGGCGCTGTCGGGGTATTTCACGGCGTGCGGGCGCGTGTGGAAGCCGAGCGCCGTGCATCTGGCGGAGCAGCTTGCGGGCATAGCGCTGGTGGCGCTGTGCCTCGCGCGCGTGCCGCTTGATGATATAGAGCTGAGCTGTGCGGCTGTGACGCTCGGGCGCGTGACAGCCGACGTTGTGTCGCTCGCGCTGATGCTGGCAGTCTATACCGTCGACCGCAGGCGGCACTACGGCGAGTGCGGCGGCGGGCAGCAGCTCACTGCGCGGATGCTGAAGATCGCGCTGCCGCTCGCCGTGTCCGCCTATGCGCGAAGCGCGCTGACGACGCTGCAAAACCTGCTCGTGCCGCGTGGGCTGAGATCTGCCGGGTACTCCGCCGACGGCGCGCTCGCTGGCTATGGAACGATACAGGGCATGGTGCTGCCGATCATCTTTTTCCCATCGTGCATCATGTCCGCCGCGGCGGAGCTGATCGTGCCGGAGCTGACGGAGGCGCAGGTGCAGGGCAGCCGCGCCGACATACACGCCGCGGCGAAAAAGCTGCTGCTGTTGAGCGTTGAGTTTTCCGCCGCAGTGGGGCTTTTCCTGTGGTTTTTCTCGGATATGCTGGGCTTTGCCGTCTATAAAAGCACGGAAGCCGGACATCACATCCGGCTTCTCGCGCCGCTCGTGCCCGTGATGTACACGGATATGACGATCGACGGCTGTCTCAAGGGGCTTGGGCAGCAGGTGTGGAGCATGGGGATAAACATCCTTGACGCGCTGACAGGGCTGCTGCTCGTGTGGTGGCTGCTGCCGCGCTATGCGCTGGCAGCGTACATCGGCATCATATATTTCACCGAGCTTTTAAATTTTGTGCTGAGCATAACGCGGCTGCGGCGCGTGCTGAAAACGCTGTAGCCGAGCCCGCGCTCACTTATCTCTATCCGGCGCGGCGCTTCTTTTCTTTTCGAGGCGGGCGGCGCGCTTGTCATCGTTCCTGTGGAGGATGGGCGAAATGCGCTTGTAGAGCAAAAACGTCAGCGTGGAAACGACGGCGCCTTTCAGAAGATTGAACGGCACGACCGCATAGACCACGAGCGTCGTGATGCTCTTGATGCTCGCATTGACCGCCGTACCCATACCGACGATGGCATCGAGGGGCATACCGTATAGCTCCGCAAACTTCGGGATGAGGTAAACGCCGTTGAAAAGGCTGCCGAAGACGGTGAGCACGAGCGTGCCGACAGCCATGCCGATAAGTGCGGATTTCTTGCCGGGTCTGGCGTGGTAGATGATGCTGGCGGGCAGCACAAACGAGCATCCGACGACAAAGTTGGCAAAATCGCCGACGAACGCAGTGGTCGTTCCTTTCAGGAGGAGCTTGACCATTACCTTGATAAGCTCCGTTATAACACCCGCGACAGGACCGAGATAAAACGTGCAGATAAGCACCGGCATCTCGCTGATGTCAAGCTTGTAAAAGCCCGGCGCAAAGAACAGCGGCAGCTCAAAGAGCATCAGGACGCCCGCCATGCAGGCAAAGACGGCGGTGTAGGTGATATAATGCGTGCTTGAAAAGGACTTTCGGTCGCAGCTGAGGCGCTTTTCGGCGAGCATGGCCACAGCTAGGATCGCCGCGAACACGGCGGCGCACATGAGGATGAATTGCAGGTTTTCCATAAGATACAGCTCCTTTGCAGGGCACAAAAAAGCGCCCAAAGATAATGTATCTTCGGGCGATGATATACGAAAAAGGTGTTGTTCGCATCTTCTTCCATCCAGACTATACTGTCGGTCTCGGAGTTGCACCGAATCCTGCCGCGGCTGCGGCTTGCGGACTTTACCGCCGATCGGGAATTGCGCCGGAGCGCTCACCCTGCCCTGAAGACGCGGTCAGTATAGCACAGTATCTTTCCTTTGACAAGTCCCTTTTTATATCTTATACTGGACGCAGGAAATTATCGGAGGGAAACGATGGCGGAACGTGAAAAAACCTGCTGCTTTTCCGGGCACAGACCGGCAAAGCTGCCCTGGGGCGGCAATGAGACGGATGAGCGCTGTCTCGCGCTCAAGGGCGAGCTGGCGGCGCGGCTTGAGGCGCTGTACGCCAAGGGGTACAGGCACTTCATATGCGGCATGGCGCTCGGCTGCGACATGTATTTTGCAGAGGCGGTGACGGCGCTGCGCGATGTGCATGAGGACGTCACGCTGGAGGCCGCCGTTCCCTGCGGCACTCAGCCCGACCGCTGGAACCGCGCGCAGCGCGAGCGCTACAACGCGCTGCTCGACGCATGCAGCAGGGTGACGGTGCTGCAGATAAGCTACAGCCCGGAGTGCATGATGCGGCGCAACGAATACATGGTAGACCACTCGTCCATGCTGCTGTGCTGCTATAACGGACGCCCCGGCGGCACGATGCGCACCATACTCTACGCCGAGCGCTCCGGCGTCGCCGTGGAAATAATAGAGATATAGGCAGCGCCGCATAAACTGCGGCGCTGCCCCGTTTTTGCAGCATGATTCTGCGCGCTCACTCTATGCGCGCATTTTCAAGATGCGAATAGAGATAGCCATCCATACGGTTTTCAAACGTACCTATAACCGTCACGCTGTCATACGCCTGCGGCAGACGCGCTGCTTCATCCGCAGAGCACGGGATGAATTCTATGCCCCTGACGCAGCAGCCGGCAGCATCTGAAATTATAACGGCATAGTGGAGCTTCCCGTTTTCCGGCTCTACGTCGATCATAAGCTGTCCGCTCACTTTTACGGTTTTCCCGACATATGCGTCCGAGTCGTCGATCATTGCGGCAATGGCGGCATAAGCAACGTTCGCGCTGTCCTCAGAAAGGTCGATGTCCGCACCGCCTGCCGTGCCGCCGCCGGCGCAGCCTGCAAGAGATATGAGCAGAAGCAGCGCCGCGGCAAGCCGCATAAGTTTTTTACACAAAGCGCGCATTTACGAGATGGCAGTATTCGCTCTGTCCCTCCATATAGGTCTGAAACTCACCGACTACCGTCGCGGACGCGCCGAGCGCGGGATAATCCTCCGGGTATGAACTATTCCCTGCCAGAACGAACTCTATCCCCTGAGAGCAACAGGCGAGCGCGTCGTAAACGATTATGCCAAAATAGTAATTGCCGGTGTTCGGATCCTGATATGCTCCGAATTCACCGCTTGCCTTCACTGTCTTGCCGACATAGTCGTCCGGCATGACCATCATGCCGTATACCTCCGCGTAGACCGCCGTGCTGCTCATCTGTGTCAGGTCTATATCTATGCCGTCTGTCGGCGAAGCTGCTGTTTCCTGCTGCTCCGGCTGCGCCGGTACAGTCACCGCGGGCGTGGTCGGCACGGTCGTGACATCCGGCTGCGCTGTCGCCCGGGGGATCTTCACTGCATTCTGCATCTCCGGCGGCGGCGTGGGCACGGTGATCGTTACCGGCGCGGAAGCTGAATATGCCGCATCGGCAGCACCCACCGCTTTGCTGCTGCCGCAGCCGGATACAGCGGCAATAAGCGCGGCGCAGAGAAATACACACACTGTCTTTTTCATGCTCTGACACCTCCGTTTATTTTTCCGACGGCGCTGAAGATCGCAAACACCACTATGTCCGCCGCAACTATTGTAGAGCCGACAGGCGTGCCGGCAAGGACGGACACGAGTATGCCGCCGAGTGCGCAGAGCACGGACACCGCAGCCGAGCAGACCGTAACCGTTTTGAAGCTTTTGAAAACGCGCATGGCGGAAAGCGCCGGGAACACGACCAGCGCCGAGATCAGAAGCGATCCGACAAGGTTCATCGCCAGCACTATGACCACCGCAGTCGTCACGGCGAGCAAAAGGTTGTAGAATGCCGCGTTTGTGCCGACGGCGCGAGCAAAGCGCTCGTCAAACGTGACGGCGAAGATCTTGTTGTAGAGCAGCACAAACACCGCGACTACAACCGCCGACAGCACCGCGCACAGCCAGACCTCAGCCCTGGTGAGCGTAAGGATCGACGTGGAGCCGAAGAGTGTGCTGCACACATCGCCGGACAGGTTGGACGATGTTGAAAAAATGTTCATGAGCAGATAGCCCATTGCGAGCGCCCCGACGGAGATCATTGCGATCGCGGCATCGCCCTTTATCACCGTGTCCTGCCCGGTGCGCAGAAGCAGCACCGCGCACACGACCGTCACCGCCAATGTCAGCGGCATATCGTCGGTCATGCCGAGAACGGCGGCGATAGCCATCGCGCCGAAAGCCACATGTGACAGTCCGTCCCCGATGAACGAAAACCGGCGCAGCACAAGCGTCACACCCAGCAGCGATGAGCACAGCGCAATGAGCGTTCCGACCACAAGCGCATAGCGCACAAAGGGATACTGCCAGTACATAGCCAGCTTATCAAGAACACCAACTGCGCCCATCATACCGCATCGCCTCCCTCCGTCCGGGCAAAGCGCACGCCGTCCACGGTTTTGAGGTATTCCTGCACCGTGCCGAAAAAGGGCTTGCTGCCGACATGAAGCACACGGTTTGCGCGGCTTACCGCCGCGTGTATATCGTGCGAGATCATGATGATGCTCATGCCGTCATCGCGGTTGAGCCTGTCAATAAGGCGATACATATCCGCCGCCGCAACGGGGTCGAGCCCTGAAACGGGCTCGTCGAGCAGCAGCATTTTCCGCGCGGCGCACAGCGCACGGGCAAGCAGCACACGCTGCTGCTGCCCGCCGGAGAGCTCCCGGTAGCAGCGGTGGGCGAGATTATCCACATGCATTCTCGCCATCGCGTCCTCCGCAATGCGCTTTTCCTCCGCGCTGTAGAACGGTCTCTTTCCACAGCGCCCCTGGCATCCGGAGAGGATAACTTCTCTCACGGATGCAGGGAAATCCTTCTGGGCGGCTGTCTGCTGCGGGAGATAGCCTATCTCATTTTGTCTCAGCCCGTCGCCGGTTTCTATCTCTCCTCCAAGGGGCGGCTGCAAGCCGAGTATTGTTTTCATCAACGTGCTCTTTCCTGCGCCATTCTCGCCCAGGATGCAGAGATAATCCCCTGCATCCACGCGAAAGCTCACATCACGCGCAACGACTTTGCCATCATAGCCGACCGCAAGATTCCGACATACAAGCTGAGCCATCATTCTTCCTCCTTAACCCAGCGCTTCTTTCAGCACGGAAAGGTTTTTCTCCATAACGGAGAGGTAGGTCGTGCCGTTCGCCACATCCTCGGAGGTGGTGGA
>DJEW01000025.1:0-6760 GCA_002431965.1 Clostridiales bacterium UBA5888 | reverse complement strand
GGAGGTGGTGGACTGCATGGAATCCATGGTCAGGATCTTCTGGTTTTTCTCGGCGGTGTTCTGCACGATGGTCTCGGCGATCTTGTGCTGCGCGCCCTCAATGGTCAGCACGCAGGGCAGCTTCAGCTCATCGACCTTCTTTGCAAGGAAGGAAATCGTTTCAAAGCTGGCTTCCGTCTCGGCGGAGCAGCCCACGAAAGCGGCGTAGTAGCTCAGTCCGTAGTCGTCAACGAGATAGCGGAACGGAAAGCGGTCGCCAAAGAGAACGGTCTTATATGCCGCAGCGTCCACGGCTGCCTGATAGTCCGCATCGAGGGCAGCGAGCTTTTTCACATAAGCCTCGGAATTTGCGGCATAGGCGTCTTTATTATCAGGGTCAAGCTCCTGCAGGGAGTTGGATATTGCATTTACAAGAACCTCAGCATTTTTCAGAGAGAGCCAGACATGTTCGTCCTTTTCTTCCTCGTGCTCATGCTCGTGCTCTTCGCCCTCGTCATGGTCGTGCTCGGTTTCCTGCATGCCCTCGACCACTTCTTCGGTCTTGACGCTGTCGCCAAGAACCTCCAGCAGATTGATGACCTTCATGTCCTTATTGACGGCATTTTTCAGCGCGTCCTCGACCCAGCCGTCGGACTCGCCGCCGACATAGATAAAGAGGTCGCAGTCGGAAATTTTGACAATATCATCGGCAGTGGGCTGATAGCTGTGCAGATCAACGCCGTTGTCCAGAAGCATGGTGATCTCAGCGTTGTCAGCCTTGTCGCCGAGGATTTCCCTGACCCAGTCGTATTCAGGGAAAATGGTGGTGACGATTTTCAGTTTCTGAGGTTCGGGCGTGGTCTCCAATTCCGCCGTATTCTCCGCGGCGGTCGCCTCCGGCGAGGGCAGGGCAGTTTCTTCCGCCGGCGTTTGACCGCACCCGGCAGCGAGCGCACCCATCAGAACAACAGCAAGCAGCATAGCGACAAATTTTTTCATATAAAAATAAAACCTCCGTAGTAAAAAGCAATTATCTGCGCGAAAACAGGCGCAAAAATACAAGGGTCACGGCATGACCGCGCAGGTCTGCCCGGATCCGGGCAGACCTCACCCTTGTAAATTGCTTTTTAATCCGAAAGCTTTACCTTGAGCGAAACGAGAGTGTATGCTCCATCAACGGCAAACACCGCCGCCGCAGACACGGCGGCGCACAGCGCTGCTGCGGCAAAAATAGCCGGCACGGTATGGAGCAGAATATTCTTCAGCAGGTCGCAGCAGGCGGATATCTGGCGGCATATTGCGCAGTCCTCGCCTGTGCAGTCATGATGCCCTGCCTCCACTGCGGCGAAAACAAGAGAGCACAGCACAACGAGCGCCACAGCAAGCGCCACAAGCATTTTTACGTTTATCTTTACAAGCTTCATGCGTCTCTCCTTTTCAAAAAATCAGTTTGCCTTTTTCGGCATGATGCGCCACAGCCACTTCACAGAGCCCATGATGAACCGGCAGTCGCGCTCCGCCGCGCCGCTGCCGTGGATATAGCTCTCATGCAGCTTATCAAGGCTGCGTATACCCTTTATCGGGGCTTTGCGGCGTCCCTCCCTGCCCCTGGCATAGTCGGAAAACGCAGCGTGCAGCTGGTTTTCATAGCGCAGGTGATCCGCCATTGTGCCGGAAAAAATCTTGTTGTGGGCAAAGGTGAAGCTGTCAACAGAATAGTGGATGAGCGTGCCGAACGAAAACCACTGCCACGGCGAACGCACCCCGCTTTTTGTGAGCTTGCGCATGAGCTTGTGCCTGTGACGCAGCGAATTGTCCGCATGATGCCCATGCATGAACTCATGCCGGAAGAGCCCGCGCGTATATGTGAAAGGATTTATGTCCGGCTCGACGCAGCCGAAGAGGAACATAAGCCTCTTTGCGCCGCGCAGGTCAACGCCTTTCTGCTCCAGCAGAAGCCGACCTATCTGCAAATGATCCTTTTTCTTCATTTATATGCCTTCTTTTGCGTATACCTTCTCAATTACGCTGTAAGTTATACGCCTTTTACTCCGCCGCGTCAAGCAATATATTTAAATGAAATATGTACATTCTGTAAAAACAGCCGTATGCCTGCGTGCGCATACGGCTGTATATTTAGTTTTTGGGGGTTATCTGGTCTTAATCCGCTCCTCTTCACCGGCGGTCTTGCTTGCCGCGACGACGAGGGACGAGAGCGCGATGAGTGCGGTAACGTTGGGGATGACCATGAGCTGGTTGAACATATCCGTCAGCTCCCAGACAAGATCGTTGGAGAGGCAGGAGCCGAGGAAGATGAAGCCGAGAGCAAGCACGGAGTATACGGGCACGGCTTTCTTGCCGAAGAGATACTCAACATTGACCTTGCCGAAGAAGTTCCAGCTGAGAACGGTGGAGAACGCGAAGAAGAAAAGGCACACGGCGACAAACAGCGGGCCGACCTTATCGCCGAGGACGGAGGAGAACGCGAGCTGCGCCATATTGGTCTTGCTGATGCCCTCCGCCGCGCCGGAGGCAAGAGGTCCGTTGCCGGCATAGAGCGTGGAAATGACGATGAGGGCGGTCATCGTGAGAACGACGAACGTGTCAAAGAAGAGGCCGACCATGGCGACAACGCCCTGATCATGCGGCTTCCTGACGTTTGCCATGGCGTGGGCGTGCGGCGTGGAGCCCATGCCCGCCTCGTTGGAGAAAAGCCCGCGCTTCACGCCCTGGCTTATCGCGGTCTTGAGGGCATAGCCCAGGCTGCCGCCGATGATGGCATTGGGAACAAAGGCGTACTTGAAGATCATGCCGATGGTCTCCGGCACATACTTGATGCGCGCAACAAGGATGACAAGACCGCCGAGGATGTACAGCGCCGCCATGACGGGCACCATTTTCTCCGTGACGGAGGCAATGCGCCGGATGCCGCCGAGGAAGATGACCGCGGCGATGACGGTGACGACTATGCCGACCGTCCACGCGGGAACACCGAGCGCATTGGCGCAGGTCTCGCCGATGGAGTTGGACTGCACCATGCAGCCCATAAAGCCAAGGGCAAGGATGATGGCGACGGCGAAGAAGCCCGCAAGGAATTTGCCGAAGGCGTTGGGGAAGGCGCGCTTGATGTAATAGACCGGACCGCCGTGAATGGTGCCGTCGGGCTTGACCACGCGCGTCTCCTGCGCGAGCACCGCCTCGGAATAGATGGTCGCCATGCCGAAGAAGGCAATTATCCACATCCAGAAGATAGCTCCGGGACCACCGATGAGGATAGCGCCGGACGCGCCGATGATGTTGCCCGTGCCGACCTGCGCGGCGATGGCCGTGGCGAGCGCCTGGAACGAGCTTATTCCCCTTTCCTGCCTGCCGCCGTGGAGAGAGAAGTTGCCGAACGTGCGGCGCCAGCCCTCCCTGAAGCAGCGCACCTGCACAAACCTTGTCTTTATCGAGAAGAAAAGACCCGTGCCGACGAGAAGGATTATGAGAACATAATCCGAGAGATACATGTTGATCTTCTGCACGATGCTGAGCAATGACATTTGTGTTCCTCCTGAGCAAAAAAATAAAGTTGCCGACAAAACAGCAACTCTGGATGAAGAGCAAAGGCACACAAAAATGCCATACACTCGCTCTGTCCTTTGGCCTGAGAGATTCGATCGAAACGATCTTGCACCTTCGGCACCCAAAAAAGGGATTCTCCAGAGTTTCCTCCGCCAGCAGTCTCACCGGATTCTGCTGGGTTCTGCGGAATTATTTTGTTGTGAGCACAATATAGCACAGGAGCCGACACATTGCAAGGGTTTTTATGTATTTTGTCGGAATGTGAAAAACAGCGGCGCACCCGATGTTCATCATTCGTTCATATTGCAAAAGCTTACCGCCCCCGGCGCGTCCGTGCGCCGGGGGCGGATGGCGGCATCGTGCAGTGCTGCATCAATTGACGCCGTGTCAATTATAGATCGTGTTCGTGTCCATGAGCATGACCTCGAACTCCAGTGTCTCACCGTCGCGCCAGACGGTGAAAACCATCACATCGCCAACCTCCAGCGTGTTCTTGATGGCATTTATCTCATCGGTGGTGGTGACGCGCTGATAGTTGACCTCGGTGATAACATCGCCGACTTTCATGCCCTGCCGCGCCGCATCAGAGTTTTCAGCCACGGCGGAAACGTACAGCCCCTCCGGCAGCCCATACTCCTCGCGCGCCACATCCGGGATCGCGCCGACGGTGATGCCGACGCTCGGGCGGCCTTTGACCTCGCCGTATTTGATGAGCGAATCCACCACGCTGCCGATGGTTGCGCTGGGGATGGCAAAGCCTATGCCTTCAATGCTGGAGTAGGTTGACATCATCTTCATGTTCGTGATGCCGATGACCTGCCCGTACATATTGAAGAGCGCGCCGCCGGAGTTGCCCTCGTTTATGGCGGTGTTCGTCTGAAGAACGGTCATGTCGTGCCCTTTGTAGCTTATGCCGCGGTCGATGGCGGAAATTATGCCGTCGGTCATGGTCATGCGGAACGTCTCGCCGAGGGGGTTGCCGATAGCGGCGACAGCGTCGCCGACCTTGAGATCTGCGCTCACGCCGAAGTGCGCGGCGGGCAGCCCATCGGCTTCAATTTTCAGCAGTGCAACATCGCTTATCGTGTCCGCGCCGACGAGCTTCGCCTCATACTCGCTGTTGTCTGCGAGCTTCACCGTCGCGCGGTCGCAGCCGTTGACAACGTGCGTGTTCGTGAGGATAAGCCCATCCTCGCTCAGCACCACGCCCGAGCCCCAGTAATACCCCGTCTGCCCATCGACATAGCCGTAGATGGCGACGATGGAGGGCGCGCAGGCGTCATAAAGCTCGTTGAGCGTCAGCTCCTGCTCGCCCGGCTCTTCCAGCGTGAGGGAAAAGCTCTCGTCATACGTGACGGCGGGGATATTTATCTTTGCCGTGTCCGTGTCCGTCTCGGTATAGAAGCTGTCAAAAAACTCCTCGCTGCTGTCGGGAAGCTTATTCGTGCCGTCCCTGCCGTCGGCGCTCCACGGGGTGTTGTCTCCCTCGCCCCAGTAGAAGCCGTATGAGCGCTGCTGGCTGCGCTGGGCGAAGAGCAGCGACGTGCCCGCAATAAGAAGCAGCACCAGCACCACCGCGCCCACGATGCGCGCCTTTGTCCAGGTTATTTTTTTCTTTTTTCCGCGCTCCGGTCCTGCCGTTTCTGTCTCGGGGTGCAGCGGCTCGTACCAGGTGGAGTTATCATACCAATCATTATTATTCATATCGAAACCTCAAATTCTGAAAAAGGTATTCCATTA
This sequence comes from Clostridiales bacterium UBA5888, assembly GCA_002431965.1. GTDB lineage: Bacteria > Bacillota > Clostridia > Oscillospirales > Oscillospiraceae > Limivicinus. Next base: position 1,477 of record DJEW01000025.1, on the reverse strand, counting down.
TGCTCTACTGTGCCAGCGCAAGAGTGAACACAAACTCCGTCACGCCGTCCTCGCTGCGCACGGCAATATCCTCGTCATGGCTGTTGATGATGCTCTTCACAAGATAAAGCCCCAGCCCCACGCCCGTGGTATCAAGACTGCGCGAGCGGTCGGACTTGTGGAAGCGGTCGAAGATGAAGGGCAGATCGTCCGGCGGGATGGTCTCTCCCACATCCTTGACGGAGACATACGCCTTGCCGTTGTCTTTGTAGAGGCGCACCGTGATGCACGTGCCCTCGTGCGCGAATTTCACGGCGTTGTCGAGCAGATTGTAGATGACCTGGGTTATTGCGTCCTTATCAGCGCGCACCATGATGTGGTTATCGGGCAGCTGGGGGTCAACATCCAGCCCTTTCTTCGTTGCGCGCGACTCAAAGCTCAAAAGCGTTTGCAGCACAAGCTCCGTCAGATCGAACACCGTGCGCTTGCTGGGGTCGGCGGCGCGCGCCTTCATCTGCGACACGTCGAGCATATCCCGCACAAGGCGCGACAGCCGCCGCGTCTCATCGCGGATGGAGATGAGATACTTCTCCTCGTCCTCCTTGGGGATAGTGCCGTCAAGTATGCCGTCGGCAAAGCCGGAGATCGTGGTCATCGGGGTGCGCAGCTCATGCGAGATATTGGCAATGAACTCGCTGCGGCGCGCCTCGGCCTTCTCCAGCGAGTCCGCCATTTTGTTGAAGGACTCGATGAGCGAGCCCATCTCGTCGGCGGTATCGTCCTCCTGCCTGACGCGGACAGAGAAGTCCCCCCGCGCGAATTTGCGCGAGGCGGCGGCCATTTCGTCCAGCGGGCGCGCCATGCGCTTGGAGTAGACGAGCGATATGGCGAGCGCCGCGATGAACACCGCCGCCGTCACGACCGCCGTCACGCCAAGAAACGTAGACCATGCGCCGAGCATATTGTCAATGACGTTCGTGACGAACACATAGCCGAGCGTCTCCCCCGTGTCCGCCACGATTATCGGCTGAGCGACGACGTAGCGGTTGGTATCGTACAGCCCGCCGAGGTTTGTGATCTGGTTTATCGAGCCGTTCGCGGAAAGCTGATGCATTATATCATCCGGGAGCTTATAGCCCATATGCTCGCACACCGGTCTTCTGTCGGAGCAGGTGACGATCACGCCCTCCGGGTTTGCAATGAACACCTGGTTGCCCGTTGAGTTTGCCACGGAGCTGAGCGTCATGCCCAGCACCCAGCTGCTGAGCGAATCAGTCGGCGCGATCGCCGCCGCCGTGCGCGAAACCTCGCGCGCGGAGTTGACCATGTCCTCGCGGTACTCGCTGATGAGATAGTTGCGCCCGATGCCGACAAATGAAAGCGCCACAACGAGAAAGCACACCGACACCATGATGGCGGTGGCGACAAAGTTGCGCAGATAGATGCTTTTCATATCCGTGCCTTACTCGTTCACTTCAAACTTGTAGCCCACGCCCCA
>DJEW01000002.1 GCA_002431965.1 Clostridiales bacterium UBA5888 | reverse complement strand
ACACATCATTGTAACTCCTACACAAACCGGCGCAACTGCGCAAGAAAGCATATTGAAAACCGGGCAGGAAAATGTTATTATATTCAGGCAAAAAGAACCGCTCCCGGCGGTCATGATGCGGCAGTATGCACGGAATGCCGCTCATATAAAATTTTTGCATTTATCCCGGATAAATTGAACTTTACAATTTGCAAATGCACATTTTATAATACCTGTGCAAATTGTACTTTACAGTTTATTAAGGCACACTTTATAATGACCGTGCAAATTATAAACGTATTGTGCGCTGACAGCAAAAAACCACGGCAAAAATTTTAGCAAATGGAGGTGATAAGATGGAAGAGACAAGCAACGTCCTGTTTTCGATCGGTCCTGTGGAGATTACCGGCACGGTTGTGACGATGTGGGTCATAATCGCCGTGCTGACGGTGCTGTCCATCCTCGCCACGAGGAACATGAAGGATGTGCCCGGTCCGCTGCAGAATATCGCCGAGCAGGTCGTAAGCAAGCTGCACGGCTACTATGGCGACATTATGGGCAAAAAGCTGGCCGAAAGGTATTTCCCGATACTTGCCACGTTCTTTATCTTCATCATTGTCAGCAACTATTCGGGGCTGCTGCCGGGGGCAGGTCATTTCTCCGGATTCAAGGTTCCGACGGCAAATCTGTCGGTGACGGCGGCGCTTGCGCTGATAGGGTTCTTCATGATCCACACGGTCGGTGTGAAAGAGCGCGGCGTCGGCGGCTATCTGAAGTCGTTTTTGAGCGTTATGCTGCCGCTGACGATCGTTGAGCAGCTTGTGCGTCCGTTCTCGCTGGCGCTGCGACTGTTCGGCAACCTCTACGGTGAAGAGATGGTCACGGAAAACCTGTACAGCATATTCCCGATAATTCTTCCGCTGCTGATGAATGTGCTGTCGCTGCTGTTCTGCCTGATTCAGGCGCTTGTTTTCACGATGCTGCTGTCGATATATATCTCGGAAGCGGCAGAGGAAGAGTAAGTAATTAACAAAAAAGGAGAATAAACAATGGATATCACTAACGGTCTTATTGCAATCGCAGCCGCGCTTGCTATCGGTCTGAGCGCCATCGGTCCCGGCATCGGTCAGGGCATTGCCTCCTCCAAGGCCATGGACGCTATCGCCCGCCAGCCTGAGAGCTTCAAGGACATACGCTCCACCCTGATCCTCTCGCTGGGTCTTATGGAAGCGCTGACCATCTACGGTCTGCTGATTTCATTCATGCTCATCGCAAAAATAGCCTGATCCTTTCCCGCTGTGCCGAACCGCACTGACCGCTTGTGCGCTCTTCGGCGAACATACATAACAAAAAGCGGAGAAGGAGATTTGTATGCTGAGCATCAATATATCAGAGCTTGTTCTCACCATAATTAGCTTCTTCATTCTGCTGTTCCTGCTAAACAAATTTCTGTTTACACCCGTGTCGAAGTTCATGGCGGAGCGCCAGGCACGTCTGGATGCGTCTATGGATAAAGAACGCGAGGCGAGCGGCGAGGTCGCCGAAAACCAGAAGCGCATAGAGGCGGAGAAAGCCGCCAAACGCGATGAGGCAAAGACCATCCTTGCCAATCAGCGCACCGAAGACGGCAAAAAGCACGAGGAGTTTGTCCGCCAGCTTAATGCCGGCAACGCAAGTGAGCGCCAGAGCGCAAAGGCACGCGTTGACGAGATGGAGAAAGATGCCAGAGCACAGCTTGATTCCGACAGGGATGAGCTTGTGAAAACGCTGGCGGAAAGGCTCGCGGACTGATGAACAGAAGAACGAAAACAGCAGAAAGGAGGGGCGGCTAATATATGTTTGAATGGAATATATTCTATAATCTTATAAACTTCGGCATTCTTGGCTTTGGCGTATATAAATTTGGCAAGGGCATGGCGACAAAGGCCGTAAAGGGCTACCGTGACAGCGTGTCGGGCGATGTTGAGCGCGCAAAACAGGCCGAGGCAAACGCCGCCAAGCTACGCGAGAGTATCGGTGCAGTCACTGCCGAGGGCAAGACCGACTGCGACAGGATAATTGCCGAGGCAAACGCCGAGGCTGCCGTCCTCGCCGGCGAGTCCGAGCGCGAGGAGGAGCGTCTGCGTGCAATGGCTGAGGCGGACAACGCCAGCAGCTATGAGCAGATGTGCTTCGATATGCAGCGCCGCTTCAACAGCGAGGCGGCAAAGGAGCTTACGGACGCCGCGGCGGATATGCTGCGTCAGAGCAGCCCCGAGAGCAAAAGGCGCATCATCGCCCGCTTTATCGAGGAACTGCCAGCAAAGCTTGTTATCAACCAGAGCGATAAAGTAACGCTCGCCTCCGGCGAGAAGCTCAAAGCCACGATCACCGCCAGCGCGGAGCTGACCGACGATGACGCGGCGAAAATTACCGGGATCCTTCAGGACAAATTCGGCGCAGATGCCATGGATGTCACTGTCGTGCGCGACGACGCGCTCATTGCGGGCGTATGCGTCGCCGTGGGTGATTCTCTCTACAACGGCTCCCTGCGCAATCAGCTTGACCGCGTGCGCCAGTCCGTCGCTGATGCTGACGATGACGTGCAGGATATGGTGGGCGTGTTCCGCAGCAAGCTTGCCAATGCCTCCAGAGATGTCGAGACCTATCAGGTCGGTCGTGTCATTTCGCTCTCCGATGGTATCTGCCGCGTGAGCGGGCTTGCCGACGTTATGTCGGGCGAGCTTCTGGAATTCAGGGGCGATCTGCGCGGCATGGTCATGGATCTTGAGCGCGACAACGTCGGCGTCGTGCTGCTGGGCAACTACGATAACGTTCAGGAGGGCGACCAGGTGCGCCGCACCGGGCGTATCATCGAGGTGCCCGTGGGCGAGGCGCTGCTCGGGCGCGTGGTCGATTCTCTCGGCCGCCCGATCGACGGCAAGGGAAGGGTACGCACCACCGAGACAAGACCTATCGAAGCGAAAGCGCCCGGCGTCATAGACCGCAAAAGCGTTTCCGTTCCGATGCAGACCGGCATAAAGGCGATCGACGCGCTTATCCCGATAGGACGCGGTCAGCGCGAGCTTATCATCGGCGACCGCCAGACCGGCAAGACCTCGATAGCGCTCGACACCATCATCAATCAGAAGGGCAAGGACATGATCTGCATCTATGTCGCCATAGGTCAGAAGGAGTCCACTGTCGCAGGCGTCGTGGACAAACTGCGCGAGTACGGCGCCATGGATTACTCCATCGTCGTCAGCGCGACGGCGTCCGAGCCGGCCCCGATGCTCTATATCGCGCCGTATGCAGGCGCGGCGATGGGCGAATACTTCATGTATAAGGGCAAGGATGTGCTCATCATCTACGATGATCTGAGCAAGCAGGCGGTCGCATACCGTGAGCTGTCGCTGCTGCTGCACCGTCCGCCAGGACGCGAGGCATACCCCGGCGACGTCTTTTATCTGCATTCCAGGCTTCTTGAGCGCGCCGCGAGGCTCAGCGACGAGCTGGGCGGCGGCAGCATGACCGCCCTGCCTATAATCGAGACGCAGGCGGGCGATATTTCCGCATACATCCCCACAAACGTCATTTCCATAACCGACGGTCAGATATTCCTTGAGACTGACCTTTTCAACTCCGGCGTGCGCCCGGCTGTCAACGTGGGGCTTTCAGTGTCCCGTGTCGGCGGCAGCGCGCAGCTCGGCGCGATGAAGCAGTTTGCAGGACGCCTCAGAATGGATCTGGCGCAGTACAGAGAGCTGGCGGCGTTTTCACAGTTCGGCTCGGACCTTGACAAGGCGACACGCGACACCCTCTGCCGCGGCGACAGAATGACCGAGCTTTTGAAGCAACCGTGCTATTCGCCGATGGATGCCGCCGACCAGGTCATCTCCATCTTCGCAGCCTCCGAGGGCTATGCGGATGATGTGGAGGTCAGGGACATAGCCGAGTTTGAAAAAGCGCTCATTCCCTATGTCAACAAGCACTATCCGGCGCTGCATGATGAGATCCTCAGCGGCAAGAAGCTCAGCAAGGAAAGCATCGAAAAGCTGCGCACCGTGATAGAAGAGTTCAAGAAAGGCTGATCCCAACACTTGACTCAGCACCGCGGCGAACACTCTGCGCGGGCGTTTGCCGCGGGTGGATCATAAAAGAAGGAGGTGGGGCATATGGCAAATATGCGCGCTATCCGAACAAGGATAAAGAGCATTGAGAACACCCGGCAGATAACAAAGTCCATGAAGGTCGTCGCGGCGACGAAGCGCCGGCGTACCCAGACGGCTGTCGGCAATCTCAAGAGCTTTTCCGATAAAAGCCGCTTCATTCTTTCGCATCTGATGGGCAACGTGTCTGATTCCGACAACCCCTTCCTCAAGGCAAGGGATGAGGTCAGACGGCGCTGCTACGTCATCTTTGTCGGCAACAGAGGGCTTTGCGGCGTATATAATTCCGCAGTGCTGCACTATGCTGAGCAGCAGCTTGCCGCCGACGGCGGCGAGAAGTTTGCCGTGGTGTGCGGACGCTGGGGCAAGGAGAGCTTCGAGGCGGCGGGCATTGACGTCAGGCGCGTTTTTGATAATATCAGCGACACGCCGACGGCGCAGGATTGCCGCGCGCTCACCGATTATCTCAAGGAGCTGTACCTCGGCGGCGAGGCGGACGAAATCGTGCTGATATACCAGCAGTTCAAATCAGTCCTCTCGCAGACGCCGGGCAGACTCACGCTCCTGCCCGTGCCGCAGATGGAGCATCACGACGGAGCATCCGGGGATTATATCTTCGAGCCGGATGAAAGCTCCGTGCTCAACTCGCTCGTTGAGCTTTATATCAGCAACACGGTGTATTCCGTGCTGCTGGAGGCGAAAACCGGCGAGCACTCGGCGCGTATGACGGCGATGACCGCCGCCACCGACAACACCGAGGAGCTTATCTCCACGCTCACGCTGGAGCTCAACCATGCCCGGCAGGCCGCCATCACCACGGAGATCTCAGAGATCGTCGGCGGCAGCGCAATGATGTAACAGCTGGCATAAGCCCCTTTATTCAAGGAGGTATAATACTAATGGTAAACGGCATCGTCAAAAGGGTCATAGGCCCTGTTGTTGACGTTCAGTTCCCGGCGGGTCAGCTGCCGGAATTATACAACGCGGTCGAGATCACACATGACGACGGCAGCAAGATCACGCTTGAGGTCGTGCAGCAGGTCGGCGAGGGCGTGGTGCGCTGCATTGCGCTTGCATCGACGGACGGTATTTCCCGCGGCACGACGGCCGTGGATACGGGCGCGCCCATCACCATGCCCGTTGGCGAGGCGACGCTGGGGCGTATGTTCAACGTTGTGGGCGAACCAATCGACGGCAAGGGTCCTGTCAAGGCTGATAAGCGCCTGCCTATCCACCGCGACGCTCCGCCCTTCACCGATATTCGCCCCGCAACCGAAATGCTGGAGACCGGCATAAAGGTCGTGGACCTGCTTGCCCCGTATGCAAAGGGCGGCAAGGTCGGTCTCTTCGGCGGCGCGGGCGTCGGCAAGACCGTGCTTATTATGGAGCTTATACGCAACGTCGCGTATGAGCATGGCGGCTATTCCGTTTTCGCCGGCGTCGGCGAGCGCAGCCGCGAAGGCAACGATCTCTGGAACGAAATGAACGAGTCCGGCGTTATCAACAAGACCGCGCTCGTCTTCGGTCAGATGAACGAGCCGCCCGGAGCGCGTTTGAGAGTTCCGCTCTCCGGTCTTACGATTGCGGAGGATTTCCGTGACCGCAGCGGTCAGGACGTGCTTCTCTTTATCGACAATATCTTCCGCTTCACTCAGGCGGGTTCTGAGGTTTCGGCGCTGCTGGGGCGTATGCCCTCCGCAGTTGGCTATCAGCCTACGCTCGCCACGGAAATGGGCGCGCTGCAGGAGCGTATAACCTCCACGAAGGACGGCTCCGTCACCTCCGTGCAGGCAATATACGTCCCTGCGGACGACCTGACCGACCCTGCGCCGGCGACTGCGTTTGCGCATCTGGACGCGACGACTGTTCTTTCCCGCTCGATCTCGGAGCTGGGCATTTATCCTGCAGTCGATCCGCTGGATTCCACCTCGCGCATCCTTGAGCCGGCAGTGCTCGGCAAGCGCCACTATGACACTGCGCGTGCGGTGCAGGCGGTGCTTGAAAAGTACAGGCAGCTGCAGGACATTATCGCCGTGCTCGGCATGGATGAGCTGGGCGCGGAGGATCGCGCGACGGTCAACCGTGCAAGACGTATTCAGCGCTTCCTCTCCCAGCCGTTCCACGTTGCGGAGAACTTCACCGGTATGCAGGGCAGATACGTCAAGCTCGAGGACACCATCAGAAGCTTTGAGGCGATACTCGGCGGCGAAGCCGACGATCTGCCGGAGCAGGCGTTCCTGCTGTGCGGCGACATCGACGAGGTCTACGCGAAGCGCGGACAGTTTTGAGGGATAACGCATGGAAAAGAAGCTGCATCTGTGCGTCGTGACGCAGGACAGCACCGTCTTTGACGAGGCGGTCAGCTATGTCAATCTCCCTGCGGCCTTCGGCTCTGTCGGCATACTCACAGGACATGCGCCAATGGTGTGCGCGCTCGGCCGCGGGCGTATCCGCTGCGGCATGGGCGATGAAGACGGGGCCGTTATCGAAATCGGCGGCGGTATCGCCGAGGTTTCCGGGAATGTCGTCACGGTGCTCGCGTCCGATGCGAGGGTCGTGCAATAAACAGCATAAAAGCGCTGTGGAAACGGCGCTTTTAATCATATAGCAGAAAACGTCAAGACCGGCGGTGCATCGCACCGCCGGTCTTGACGTATATGGATGCTACATCGGGCAGGACTGCCGGTATATCATCACAGGATGGATGGATATATCCTGCGGATAGCTTGCGCGCCCGGTTGCGATGTCCATCGCCAGACGCATCGCCATCTGGCACACGTCCTTGAAGCGCAGATCGACCACCGTCATGGGCGGCGTGGAGTGAGCAAAAAGTTCCTCATTGCTTGTGCTGGTCGCTATCAGCTGAACATCCTCTCCGATTTTTATGCCGGCTTCGGTCAGAGCGGCGGAAATGCCAAGCGCCGTCATATCATAGGTGCACACGATCACCCTTGCCAGATGTTTTTTTGCGGCGAGCTTTTTGCCAAGCTCATATCCAGCCGCGATGCTCGTGTCGGCATAAAACACATTATTCTGCAGGTTGACGCCGTTGCTGCGGCAGTAGTCAATTATGGCGTTGCCGCGCCAGGTAACGCCGAAGAGTGATTTGGACGAGACAAGCATTATGTCGCCGCCGCTTTTTTTCAGAGCGTGTCTGGCTGCAAGCTGCCCTGATTCTACCTGGTCAAAGCTGACGGAGGAGTAATTGGGAAGTATGCGGTTGAGCAGGATGACGGGCACAGCGGTCTGAGCCTCAGAGAGATTGGCAAGATCAATGCCGCTGGGGGAAATAATCACCGCGGCGGAGTGCTGCGCCGCGGTCCAGAGCTCGCGCTGAAGATGGAGCTTGTTGAGCTCATACGGGCGAAGAATGATGTCGATGTTTGTTGTTTCCACATTCACGGCGCTGTTGAAGCCGTCCCAGAATGTCGGCAGGAGCATACGGAGGTCATTAAGAGGGAAATAGACGGTCACGCGATTCGCGAGAGCAGCCCTGCTCCGACCCTTGCGGACGTAATCGAGCTGCTCAGCGGCGGCAGCTACCTGTGCCTGCATTTGCGCAGAAATACGCTTTTCCGCTCCGCGTCCTGAGAGAACATATGAAACCGTGGCGACAGATGTGCCGCATTTTTCGGCGATGTCCTTCAAGGTGCTCATTTATCTACCCCCTGCATAGCGTTAAGATTCAGTTAATTGCTCAATCGGCATTGTATATCATAGGAGATAAAAAAGCAATACCTGCTCAAATAAAAAGACAATTAAGCTTGCTTAAATGTTTATATGTTAAGCAAATAATAGCTGATGTGTCAAAACAAACGGTGCGGTTTTAGATAAATCGCCGTTTATATAGTTAACGGGTTGACAAATAAAGAATTATGAATAAAATAAGGTCAAGGCTTAAATACGAAAGCAATTAAGCAAAAGTTAAGCAGAAAAGGAGAAACAAACAATGGGCAAAAAAATCAACGTGCTGGAAGTCGGGCCGCGCGACGGTTGGCAGAACCTCAAGCAGATGCTCACCTTCGACCAGAAGATAGAGCTCATCGACGCGATGCTTGAAGCGGGCGTTAAAGAGATGGAAGTCACCTCATTTGTCAGCCCCAAGGCGATCCCCCAGATGGCGGACGCCGCAGAGGTTGCGAAAACCTGCATAGAAAAGCACCCGAACACGGTGTTCTATGCGCTTGCTCCCAACTTCAGAGGCGTGGAGAACGCTGTGAACGCGGGCATCAAAAATGTCTCCTACGTTATATCCGTGAGCGAGAGCCATAACAAGGCGAATATTAGAAGAACACATGAAGAGTCCATTGCAGAGCTGCAGAAGATAATGGATACGTACCCGCAGGAGAATATCTGCGTTTCTCTGGCAACTGCGTTCGGCTGTCCGTTTGAGGGCATAGCCCCGATACAGAAGACCGTCGATTTTGCAAAGCGCATATATGACATGGGCATCCGCTCCATGTGCCTTGCCGACACCATCGGCATTGCGGATCCAAGACAGGTGCGCGATACGATAAAGGCTGTTTTTGATGTCATGCCCGACTGTGAGTTTCAGATTCACATCCATGATACCCGCGGCATGGGTCTTGTCAACACGCTTGCTGCCATTGAGTGCGGCGTGACGACCGTGCAGTCCACGCTCGGCGGTCTGGGAGGCTGCCCGTTCGCACCCGGCGCATCCGGCAACACCGCAACGGAAGATCTCGTATATATGCTTGAGCGCATGGGATACGACACCGGCATCGACTTTGACAAGCTTCTCACGGTCGCAAAGCACCAGAAGAGCTTTATCGACGGTATCTACAGCGGGCATCAGCAGAATATATCCGTCAAGACCCCGCCCTGCTGCTGACAGACACTGAACGAAAGAGAGTATAGAAGATGGAAGCTTCAATTCTGGAATACGACGTAATATCCCTGATTGTCTTTATAGCTGTCATACTCCTCGCATTCTTCCGCAAGGTCAACGTCGGCATAGTTGCGCTCACGGCCGGCGTGATAGCGGTCAGAATATTCGGCATGAACGACAAGGCTCTCATCGCTGGCATAAGCGCGTCGATGTTCACCACCCTCGTGGGCATCACGCTGCTGTTCGCCGCCGTAACGCAGACCGGCGCACTTGACCTGCTGGCAAGGAAGATTATCGCCATGGCGGGCAACCGCATGTGGATAATCCCGATCGCGGTGTACATTGCGGGCTTCATTGTGGCGGGCGTAGGTCCGGGCGCGATCCCGGCGCTTGCGATAATCCCTGCGCTGGCGGCGGTCATCGCCGTTGAGGTGGGCTTTGACCCCATCATGCTGGTGCTCATAGGCGAAGCCGGACTTATGGCAGGGCGCATGACGCCCATCACGCCCGAGGCTGCGATCATAACCGCGGCGGCGTCCGAGGCGGGTATTGACAATGTCATGAGCACGGTTTTGATGTGTCAGACGATGGTCACGATTATCTACTCGCTCATAATGTGGTTCATTTTCAAGGGCTACAAGGTCAAAAAGCCCCTCAAGCCGATAGAAAGAACGGCTATTGAAAAATTCAACCACAAGCAGATAATCGCGCTTGGCGGCATTATGCTGATGATGGTTCTGCTGATATTCTTCGATGTCAACATCGGTCTCGCAGCGTTCTCAGTGGCAGGGCTGCTGTTCCTGTTCGGCATCGCGGATGACGGAAAGGCGATAAAGGCGCTGCCATGGAGCACGATAGTGATGGTTCTCGCGGTCGGCGCAATGCTCAACATTGTTGACGAGATGGGCGGCATCGACCTGCTGAGCGCCGGAATGTCCGCAATAATGACAAAGAGCACCGCAACGCCTATCATGGGCATGTCTGCAGGTCTGCTGAGCTTTGTCAGCTCTGCGCTTGGCGTTGTCTACCCGACGATGATGCCCATGTGTGCGGACATCGCGGTGGAGGTCGGCGGGGTGAGTCCTGTGGCACTGATGGCGGCAGTCGGCGCAGGCGGCTCACTCGCGGGAATATCCCCGCTGTCTACCGGCGGCGCGCTTGCAATGGCGGCGCTTGGCACGGCCATACCCAACCTCAGCAAAGAAGAGGAAAACAGACGTTTTGTGCAGCTGTTTATAATGGCGGCTATCGCGCTGCTCACGCTGACCATCTGCTGCGCAGTGTTCTATAACCCCGTTGCGGCGCTGCTGCACGGCTGATTCCAGGACAATGGATAACACATAACAACATATAAGAACATAACAGGAGAAACAAAATGGATAAGGCTTTAAGCAACATTACCGTTCTCGACCTCACGCGTGTTCTCGCAGGTCCATACTGCACTATGATGCTCGCCGACTACGGCGCAAACGTCATAAAGATCGAGGTTCCCGGCAAGGGCGACGACACCCGCGCAATGGGACCGAAGATGAACGATTACAGCATGTACTATGCCTATGTCAATCGCGGCAAGAAGGGCATAACGCTCAACCTCAAGGAGGAAGAGGGCAAAAAGATATTCCTCGAAATGGTCAAAAAGGCGGATGTTGTCGTCGAAAACTATCGCCCCGGCGTCATGGACAAGCTCGGTCTTGGCTACGACGTTCTTAAAGAAGTGAACGACCAGATCATCTATGCCGCCGTCTCCGGATTTGGCTGCTATGGTCCGAAGCACAAGCGCCCCGGGTACGACATCATTGCCCAGGCAACCTCCGGTCTGATGAGCATCACCGGCGAAGCCGGCGGACAGCCGCTGCGCGTGGGCAACGCGATGGGCGATATACTCGGCGGCATGAACCTCACAATCGGCATACTCATGGCAATCAACGCCCGCAATGTCACCGGGCGCGGTCAGCGCGTGGACGTGTCGCTTGTTGACTCTGTCGTGTCCAGCATCGAGGTCGGCTGGCAGCGCTTCTTCGCCAGCGGAAGAAAGCAGCCGGAGCTTATCGGCAATCGCTATGCCTCTGCGTTCCCCTATGACTCGTTCCAGGCGAGCGATGGACGCTTTGTCATCGGCTGCGGCAACGACAAGCTCTTCACTCTTCTGTGCACCAAGGCGCTTGACCGCGAGGATCTGCTGAGCGACCCGCGCTTTGACACCAACATTCACCGCTGCGAGAACCATGCCGCGCTCAAGCCCGAGATAGAGAAGTGGAGCACGCAGCACACCATTGCCGAGTGCGTGGCGATCATCGATGCGGCAGGCGTTCCGGTTGCGCCGATCAATATGCTCGGCGACGTCGTCAATGACGAGCACATCGCCGGGGCGCGCGAGATGTTCGTGCATATGCACCACCCCGTTATCGGCGACATGACCGTTCCCGGCAACCCCGTCAAGCTTCTCGACACGAAGCCCGACATAACCAGATGCGCACCCGATCTTGGACAGGACAACAAGGCAGTTTACGGTGAAATGCTCGGCATGACCGAAGGTGACCTTGAGACGCTGAAGGCGCACAACGTCATCTGAGCTCCGGCTCGGCATCTCACCTGTTGAGGATAGCTCTCCCGCGCGGTATATGCCGCGCGGGAGAATTCTTTACATTGGTTCACAAAACTGCTATGATAGGCTCAAATGTCGAAAAGTTGGAGGCAAGATATGTTTTCGGTGCTCCTACCTATTATATATATTTCGTTTATCAGCCTTGGTCTGCCGGATTCGCTGCTGGGCTGCGCGTGGCCGACGATATATCCGCAGTTTGGCGTGCCGTTTTCAAGCGCCGGTATCATATCCATGATCATATCCGTCGGCACTGTCATATCCAGCCTTATGAGCGACAGACTGACCGCGCGCTTTGGCACGGGGCGCGTCACGGCGGCGAGCGTTGCACTGACGGCGCTGGCGCTGCTCGGCTTTTCGGTGAGCGGGTCGTTCTGGATGCTGTGCGCGCTCGCCGTGCCGTACGGACTTGGCGCGGGCAGCGTGGATGCGACGCTCAATAACTACGTCGCCCTGCATTACGCCAGCCGCCACATGAGCTGGCTGCACTGCATGTGGGGCATCGGCGCAACGGCAGGACCGTTCATAATGGGGATGGCGCTTTCCGGCGGGCAGGGCTGGCACATGGGCTACCGGTATGTGGGACTCGTCCAGATCGTGCTTTCGACGGGGCTTTTTTTCAGCCTGCCGCTTTGGAAAAAGGCGGACGCCGCGGCGGCAGGGGAGAACGGCGCGCGCAGAGCGCCGCTTGCCCTGCGCGACGTTGTGCGCATCCCCGGCGCGAGGGAAGTCATGCTTGGCTTCTTTTGCTACTGTGCCTATGAGCAGACCGCCATACTCTGGGGCAGCAGCTTTCTTGTCGGCGCGGTCGGACTGGACGCGGGGCGCGCCGCCGCTCTCGGCAGCCTTTTCTGCATCGGCATCACTGCCGGACGCGGGCTGAGCGGCTTTGTCACGTATAAGCTCAGCGACACCGGCATGATCCGCCTTGGCGAGGCGACGGCGGCGATCGGTGCGTTGATGATGCTGCTGCCGCTGGGGGCATGGTGCAAAATGGCGGGTCTCATGGTCTTTGGACTGGGCTGCGCGCCCATCTACCCGAGCATCATTCATTCCACGCCGCAGCATTTCGGCGCGGAGCGCTCGCAGGCGGTGATCGGCGTGCAGATGGCGAGCGCCTATGTCGGCATAACCGTCATGCCGCCTGTCTTCGGGCTTATTGCGCAGAACATATCTGTGCGCCTTATGCCTGTTTTCGTCCTCTTCCTGCTTGCGGTCGGCGCGGCAATGCTTGAACGGCTGAACAGGATATGCGGCAAAAAGTTAGTTAAATAATAATGCCGCCGGGCGCCTCCAAAAGCGGAGATGCCCGGCGGATGCACTATAATAAAAGCAAAATTAGCACAAAAACAAAATATTGAACTTGAATTACCGAAATTCACAAAAATTTTCGTCATTTTGCAACTTCAGACCCGGCGATTATCGTCAATATGTTCATTGACGCAAGTGCAGGCAAATGTTACAATAATACATGTAAGAAAAGTATATTCCGGACGGTGGATAGCATGAAAAAAATGTATGTTCTCATAGGCAACTACGGCAGCGGAAAGACGGAGCTGGCGCTCAACTTTGCGTTTCAGGCGGCTGCCCGCGGCGAGAGAACGGAGCTTCTTGACCTCGACATGGTCAACACCTACTTCCGCCTTACGGAGCGCGGCAGGATGACGCGCATGAAGGAGATACGCCTTGTCTCGCCGAACTACTCCTGCTCCGGCATCGAGACGCTCTCGCTCCCGGCGGAGGTCGCCTCCGCGTTCGATATGGACTGGGACACGGTCGTGTTCGACGTCGGCGGAGACGCTGTCGGCGCGACGGCGCTGGGGCGCTACCATCAGGATTTTATGCAGCTTGAAAACGGTGCGCTGGAGGTGCTCAACGTTGTGAACATCCGCCGCCCGCTCGCGGGCACGGTGGAGAAGATCGTCAGGCTTCAGCAGGAGATGGAGACGCACTCCCGCCTGAAGATCACCGGCATGATCAACAACACCAACCTTGCCACCGCCACCACGGATGCGGAGCTTCGCGACGGCTATGAAATGATACGCGAGGTGTCGGAGATCACGGGCACGCCGGTGCTCTACACCTCCGGCAGGAAGGAGTTTCTGGACAAATTCCTTGCCGAGGGACATGACCCGAGGTATATCGGCACGCCGGTTGCAATTGATATGTATATGGAGCGTGACTGGGACAGCTGGATAAGAGGGCTGGACGAATAGGCGCGACCCCGCGAAAGCGGTTTTTATATAATTGGCAATGGCAAATCATATAAGAAAAGAGGTTGTACAATGGTAAAAGTAACTATCAATGAGCTGGTCTGTAAAGGCTGCGGCCTCTGCGTGAGAGCGTGCCCGAAGAACGTTCTTGCTCTCTCCAGGACGAAGCTCAACGCAAAGGGCTATCACCCCGCAGAGGTAGTCGACCAGGCAGCCTGCATCGGCTGCGCGTCCTGTGCGCGCACCTGCCCGGATGTAGCGATCAGGATAGAGAAGGATTAAGGAGGAAAGAAAAATGGCATTGACTCTTATGAAGGGTAGCGAAGCGATCGCTGAAGCCGCCATTCGTGCCGGCGCGCGTTTCTTCTTCGGCTATCCTATTACCCCGCAGACTGAGATACCCGAGTATATGTCCGCCCGTATGCCCGAGATCGGCGGCTGCTTCCTGCAGGCCGAGAGCGAGATCGCGGCAATCAACATGGTGTACGGCGCCGCCTCCACCGGCGCTCGCGTCATCACCTCTTCCTCCAGCCCCGGCGTCAGCCTCAAGCAGGAGGGCATATCCTACTGCGCCGGCGCTCAGCTTCCGTGCGTCATCCTCAACGTCATGCGCGGCGGTCCCGGCCTGGGCAGCATCCAGGCCTCTCAGGGCGATTACTTCCAGGCAACAAAGGGCGGCGGCAACGGCGACTATCACCTTATTACCTATGCTCCCGCCTCCATCCAGGAAGCAATCAACATCCTCGGCTATGCCTATGACAAGTCCGAGAAGTACAGAGTTCCTGTCATGATACTGGCGGACGGCATCATGGCGCAGATGATGGAGCCTGTTGAAATGCCGGAAATGGTCGAATACAAGGTTGACCCGGAGAAGAAGCCCTGGGCCGCCACTGGCTGGAAGCCCGGCGACGATCCTGCAAAGCGCGCGGTCATCAACTCTCTCTATATCAACACCGAGGATCTCACCGTTCACAACAACAACCTTCAGGCTATTTACCGCGAGATAGAGAAGAACGACGTGGAGTACGAGTGCTACAAGACCGAGGACGCCGACATCGTCATCACCGCGTTCGGCACTGTCGCGCGTATCGCCAAGTCCGCCATCAACGACCTGCGCGAGCAGGGCGTCAAGGTCGGTCTTTTCCGCCCGATCACCGTGTGGCCGTTCCCGTATGCCCAGCTTGCCGATGCCGTCAAGGGCGCAAAGGCAATACTCGACGTCGAGGTCAACGAGGGTCAGATGATGGAGGACGTCCGTCTCGCCGTCAACGGCGCGCTGCCTGTCGATTACTTCGGCTACTGCGGCAGCCAGATGCCTACCACCGAGGAGATAAAGGCAAAGATCCTCAAAATGAAGGAGGGTATATAAATGTCCGTCGTATTTGAAAAAACCTGTTACCTGACCGATAAGCCTTTCCATTACTGCCCGGGCTGCAACCACGGCATTATCCACCGCCTTGTTGCCGAGTGCCTTGAGGAGTCCGGCATGGGCCGCAACATCATCGGCGTTGCGCCGGTCGGCTGCTCCGTTTTCGCGTATGATTACTTCAATTGCGATATGCTCGAGGCTGCGCACGGCCGTGCGCCCGCAGTGGCGACCGGCGCGAAGCGCTCCAGACCTGATGCGCTTGTGTTCACCTACCAGGGCGACGGCGACCTTGCCTCGATAGGCACCGCCGAGATCGTCCACGCCGCCCACCGCGGCGAGAAGATCTGCACCATCTTTGTCAACAACGCGATCTACGGCATGACCGGCGGTCAGATGGCGCCTACCACCCTCGTCGGTCAGAAGACCACCACCTCTCCCAATGGGCGTGATGAGGCATGGTGCGGCGCACCTATCAGAATGAGCGAGATGCTCGCGCAGGTTCCCGATTCCTACTATATCGAGCGCTGCGCTGTCAACAACAACGCAAATATCCTCAAGACCAAGAAGGCAATAAAGAAGGCGTTCCAGTACCAGATGGAAGGCAAGGGCTTCTGCATGATTGAAGTTCTCTCCACCTGCCCCACCAACTGGGGGCTCAGCCCGGTCGAGGCTATGAAGTGGCTTGAAGAGAACATGATCCCTTACTATCCTCTGGGCGTGAAGAAAGATAAGGGGGCAGAATAACTATGACTAAAGAGTTTATATTTGCCGGTTTCGGCGGGCAGGGTATGCTGCTCATCGGTAAATTCATGGCAATGGCATGTATGCTCGACGGCAAGCATGTCTCCTGGCTTCCCTCCTATGGTCCCGAGATGCGCGGCGGCACGGCAAACTGCTCCGTCATCGTCAGCGATGAGGATGTTGCCTCCCCGCTGGTTGACAAGGCTGACGCCGTTGTTGCCATGAACCTGCCATCCCTTGACAAATTCGAGCACAGCGTCAAGCCCGGCGGCGTTCTCGTCATCAACAGCTCCATCATTGACCGCAAGTCCACCCGCGACGACATCACCGTTGTTTACTGCGACGCGATGAAGATCGCCGAGGAGGTCGGCAACCCCAAGGGCGCAAACGTTGCAATTCTGGGCGCGCTGCTGGAGAAGATGCCAATTGTCTCCGTTGACAAAATGACCGAGGCCATCCGCATTGAGCTTGGCGAGCGCAAGCTCCGCTTCCTTGAGGGCAACAAGAAGGCTCTTGTCGCCGGTATGGAGTCTGCAAAGTAATTTTCCGTTTCTCCTCACTATACAGACAAAACGAAATCCCTGCGGGAGCATTTCCACAGGGATTTTGCATATATATGCATATATGAGAGGATCACGGCTTGCGTATCGCGCCGCTTTGTGCGTGACGCGCGTCAATACTCCAGCAGCGGCACTGAGCCGTCGTCGCTGCACTTGGTGATGGAGCGTATCTCCGCTTCATAGCTGTAGCTGTCATCGACCCTGACTGTAAAGCGGTCACCCACCTTTTTGCCGAGCACCTGCTGCCCGAAGGGAGATTCCTTGCTTATAAGCCCCCGCCGCGGATCGCAGCGCACCGTCGTGACGACCTGAATGGTGTCCACCTCGTCGTCCTCTGGCATATATATCTCAACCTTATCGAAAAGTCCGACCTCATCACTGGCGGAGCGGTCGCTTATAACGGTCGCGGTTTTTATCATGCCCTCGAGATAACGGATGCGGCTGCGGTTTTTGTTCTGCGCCTGCTTTGCCGCCTTGTACTCAAAGTTCTCGCTCAGATCACCGAAGGCGCGCGTGCGCTTGACCTCCTCTATCAGCTCCGGCATTAGCTCAAGCCTGCGGTAGTCAAGCTCCTCCTTCATTTTTTTTATATCCTGCTTTGTCAGTTCGTCATGCATGGCTGCGCCTCTTAATCGTCAATGTCCACGCTCACGGTGTCCAGCCCGTTGCGCTCAAATTCGTTGAGATAATCGTCCATCCTTGCGGTCAGCTCGTCGAAGCTCTCCGGGTCCGTGTCTTCAAGCCCGAGATCACGCCGCGCCAGCTCTTCCGCCAGTATATTGTAGAATACCGCGTCTTCATAGTCGGCTATAGCCTCGTGGATGCCGCCGTCCTCATACGCCTTTGACGGGAAGATGTGCCCATGCCACATCTGCACGAGCGAGCGCATCCCGTTTGCCGGGCACATTGAAAACAGCTTCTCCTGCATCAGATCGTAATCCTCAAACCGGTCGTCTCCGCGCGTGGAATTCAGAATCCAGTTGCCGATATATACCATGTCGAGCAGCCGCCTGAACTCCTTGTCGGTAAGCTCTATATTCATAATGCGTGTTCGCCTCCTTGATCACTGTCGGTAATTCTATTATAGCACTAAGCAAGCCATAATTCCACATATCATGTCAAACAAATTTTGCTTGTATTGGCGCGCGTGTTGAGGTAAAATAAACCGTCAGTCAGATTTCAGACGCAAGTTTTTCAGTAAGAGGATCAGCATGGACAACAGACCTGTCGGTATATTCGATTCCGGGCTTGGCGGGCTTTCGGCACTGCGCGTGCTCAGGCAGCTCCTGCCGGAGGAGAATATCGTATATTTTGGCGACACCGGGCGCAACCCTTACGGGGTACGCAGTCAGACGGAACTACGGCGCATGGCGCAGGAGGATATGGAGCTTGCCGCGTCCTTTGGCGCAAAGGCGATAATTGCCGCCTGCGGCACAGTGTCCAGCACCGCGCCGGACGTACTCGCGGCCTTCCGCATCCCGGTGTTCAACGTGATAGACGCGAGCGTCGCCGCTCTTGCCGCCGTGCCGGGCGATGCGCCGCTGGGCGTTATCGCCACGAGCGCGAGCATCAGGAACGGCGCGTTCAAGCGCCGCCTGCGGGAGCTCTGCCCCGGACGCGAGATAGTAGACGGCGCATGCCAGGATTTTGTGCGTCTTATCGAGCATGGGCATACGGATGAGCACGACCCGGAGCTTACCGCCGCCGTGGAGGAATATCTCGCGCCGCTCAGGGCACGCGGAATTTGCGCGCTGCTTCTGGGCTGCACGCATTTTGATTTTGCCGGGAACGCGATAAGAAACTACATCGGGCGCGATGTGCGCATCGTCAGCGCGGCGGGCTGCGCCGCGCGGAGCATGAGCGATTATCTCAAGGTGCACGCCCTCACGGGGACGGGCGGAACAACGGAGTATTATACAAGCGGCAGCGCGGACAGCTTTGCCGCAAATGCCGGCGCGCTGCTTGGCGAGGATATTGCCGGGCATGTGCATACGGCGAGCGCGGAGGGTTTGGCGGAATGATAAAGGATGTTGTTATCCGGATGCGCAGCATCCACAACAGTGACGAGGGCGAGGACGACGTTATAGAATTCAGCACGGACGGCGAATATTTTGTCGATGGCGATACGTATTGCTTCAGCTATCTTGAGACCGAGGTAACAGGGCTGGAGGGAACGCGCACGAGCGTTTTTGTCAGACCGAACGAGATCGTGGTTGACCGCGACGGCGCGGTGACCAGCCGCATGATACTGCGCGAGCGTGAGAAGAATCAATTTCTCTACAGCACGCCCTACGGCAATGCCACGCTCAACGTCAACACACGCAGCATCGACAAAAGCTTTGACGAGCACGGCGGCAGGCTTACGGTGGATTACGTGCTGGACATGGAGCACACGGTGGTCTCGCGCAACAGATTTTTCGTGCAGGTCAGAGAACGCCAGCCGTCCGCCGCGCAGTGAGAGACCTGATGCGGACCGCCGCGGAAAACGCGCAGATGGTGATAGCCGCGGCGTTTGAGCGCACCTTGCCGGAGAAAGCGGCGAAGGGCGCGCGGCTTGACGGCGCGGTCATGCCGCCGCGGCGCGCTGTGCATGGCGATCTTGCCGCCAACCATGCGCTTGTCAATGCAGCGGCGCTCGGCTTGCCGCCGGCGGCGCTTGCGCGGCTGCTTGTGCGGAATATAGACCTCAACGGCGGCTGCTTTGCCGGCGTCACGGCGGCAGAGTCGGGCTTTTTGAATTTCACGTTCGGCGATGCGTGGTATAATGCGGCGCTGGACGAAGCGGCGCGCTTTGGCGCTCCGCCCCCTGCGCTCTCGCAGCCGGAAACGGCGCTTGAGGTGCTGCGGCTTTTCCCGCATACGGCGGACGTGCCGGAGCAGGAGCTTGCCCAACGCGGCGATATGGAAAACCCCATATACCGTGTGCGCTATGCGTATGCGCGCATTGGAGCGGTCGTTGAAAACTGCGCTTTATCCGCGCTGCCGGCGTATCCGGCAGAAGCGGCGGACACGTCGCACCTTGCGCTCCCGGCAGAGCGCGCGCTTATAAAGCTGATCGCCGCGCTGCCGGGCGAGTGCGCGCGGGCAGAGGAGCGAGGAGATGCCGCGGCGCTGTGCGCTTACGCTTTGCATCTCGCGGATGGATTTTATGCACTGTATGCCGTGCCGCGGTATTTTAATGCCGGTGAGCAAACGCTTGCCCAGCGCCTGCTGCTGCTGGATGCTGCACGCCGCACGCTGGGGTACGCGCTCGACAGCGCCGGGGTATGCAAAAGAAGCCGTCACCTTACCGGGTGACGGTTTCTTTTTTTATATCTTATATCATTTTATTTCCTGCTCGGTGTCAAACTTCTGCGGCAAGCCGATTGATGCCTAGCCCGCGCTCATCGCGCTTAACGGCAGGCGCAGCTTTCATACGAATGCGGTCTTTTCACCACGCCTCGCTGTCGTCGAAATCCACAAGCGTTGGGTCGAGCGGCTCTTCACGCAATACGGAGGTCATATATGCGTTCACCTGTGCGCGCATATCCGCGCGGGAGATGGTGCGGCAGTCCATAAGATCCTGCCGTACCCAGATGAAGTTGTAGTTCCGCTCGCGCGCCTGATCGTCAAAAATGCCTTGCAGACCGTCCATGCCCTTGCAGGAGATCTGGTCGTACATGATGATGGTGTCAACGTTGTATTCCTCCGCGACGCGCCACAGCTCGTCCACGGCGTTTTTGTACCCGCCCTTGGTGTGCTTGCGCATGGTGGTGCGCTCAAAGGTGAGCGCAAGACCCTCCAGTGCTTTGCGGGGGGATGAGGTGTCGATTATCTGCTGGGAGATGTGCGTCTCCATATCCATCACGCACACGATGCCCCAGCACAGCGCCAGCCAGTTGGCAAAGCTCGTGTAATAATTGGCGGGGCAGGACCACACCAGCGCCTTGTGGCGCATTTCGCGCGCGCAGGGCAGGCGCTTTTCATAGCCCGCGTGCATGATGCGCCGCACCTTGTCGTCCGCGCGGATAAAGCGCTCGTCCATGCCGCCGTGCAGATGAAACGAATACATGCGGTAAAGCCACGGCGTCGCGCCCACGACCTGAGGATAGCGCGTGCGGTTTATTTCCCACAGCTCAAGATGGAAGCGCGTGACGCGGTTGTACTTTTCAAGCCCGGCAAAGAAAGCGTCCCAGTCAAATTTTTCCCCGGTCTGCTCCTCAATGAAGCGGATGCAGCCGAGTATCTCCTCAACGGCGTATTCCTGCGCGTCAACATCGTCGTTGTACCTCAGCGGCACGCCCAGCTCGTATGTGGGCAGCCTGAAGTAACGGTCCTGATAGGCGCTTGTCATGATGCTGCCGTCGCAGGGCATATTGCATGAGATAAAGCACTTGCCGAAAATGGGATAGTCCCCCTCAATGGCGACGCCTGCCTCCGCCGACGGCAGCGGGCATACGTCCGACGGCACGCCGTAGTTTTCTATCGCATCGAGGTACACCGGCGGGAGCTGCTGATTTATCATGGAGGAGAGAAAAATGGGGATGGTCTGCACCGGAAGCCCGATGAGATTGGGAAAGCCGCACATAAGCTCCGTCGGCACAAGCTCGTCAAGGCACACTATCCGATCGGAGAGCGCCCTGCTGCCGCCTATGCTTCGGTCGGCGCCGAACATGGTGGAGATGATGTCAATGGTGTGCTTGACGATGACGTCATAAAGAATATGACCCGAGCGCAGCTGCACGCCGCGGCTGCCCTCAAGCTGGCGGTCGATGAACGCGGGGACGGTGAGATACGTCGCCATCCAGCGGTATTTCCACAGCCCCTTGACGACCTGCGCCGGCGAACGCAGCACGAACGCTGCCATGTCCTTCCACGTTGTGAGCCACCATGCAAAGTCATACGCAGTGTCGCGCAGACCGCGCCATTCGCGCGTTTTGCGTATGCCGGTGACGGCGGTGTATGTATTGCCCAGCCCTTTCATCACTTGCCCTCCTTTGCCGCGTTTATGCGCTTTATTTCCAGACTTTCCACGAAAGCCTGCACCCTGGTGCGCAGCTGCCCGGAGGCGTTGCCGGTATACTGCCGGTCAACGCAGACGGAGGGAATGCCGAGCTCCTCCGTGATGATGTGCGAGGCGAGCGGGCGCTCATACCCCCAGTATTCGCAGAATTTCAGCGCCTCATACAGCACGCCCTCGGCGTTGTATTCCTGCGTGAGCCGCCTCACGTATTCGCGCCGCGCGTGCACCATATCGCGCTGCATATAGCGCGGGCACTGGCTGGTTGTCTGATAGAAACGGCATACCTGCGTCAGAGCGCTCTCATCGTCCGTCAGCGGGATCTCCTGCCGCCCGGGGAGCGAGCCGAAGCAGAAACGGTCCGCAACGATCAGCGCGCCGGACTCTTCTACGGTTTTTGTAAAATCCGTGTCGTCGATCTCCGACCCGACGACGGCGATACGCGCGCGGAAATGCGGCTGCCTGTCGGCCTCGCGGCAGCGAAGCTCGTCCAGCGTTTCCCGCAGATACGGCAGAATAAGCGCCTTCGGGCAGCAGTATGACACAAGACACAGCACGTGGTATTCGTACCCCGTGATGGGCGGCACGCTGCGCTTTCGCATATCGCCGATCTCCGTGAGGATGCGGCAGACTTCGTTGTGCTCCGCCACGGCGGCGCGTATCGCGGTGTCGGAAATGTCAATGCCGTAACGCTCATGCAGCGGTTCAAGCAGCTTTTTTGCAATCTGGTTTTCGTAGTGGCGAAGCCCGTGCTCACTTACCTTGAACGGTACGTCAACAAATGACACAAAAAAGTCCGGATTGTCAACAAGGCGCAGAAGCTCAAAATGCTCGAGCGCGCGGTTCATTTCAGAGCAGGTCTCCGTCCCGGCAATGGCGGAAAGAAAGCTGTATCCGCCCTCAATGCCGCGCTCGACAAGCGCCTTGGAATATCCGCAGAGATAGTTTGAGAGATAATACGTTGAAATATCCAGCGAGCCGGTGTGCGGCGCGCGCAGACGCACGGAAAAACAGCTGCCGAGGTTTAAAAGCACCTCCGGCATATGATAGCAGGTGTAGCCTACGGCGTGACCGCCCTGCGCGACCGCCTCGCGCACGAGCGGATTGGCGGCTTCGTCAAGAAGCCCCTCAAAATAGATAAGATGCTTCAGATCCCTCATCCTGCGCCTCCCAGATTCATCGAGCGTATCGAGAAATATATGTCAATTATATATGAACGAACGCGGATGCGTCAAGCGGAAATTGTGCGAATTTTGACAAATAAAAAGAGGGAAAGACGAGGCTTTCGAGCCGCTGAAGAGGAATATGCCCTGATATGACCGCTTACAGCCCCAAAGCGTCGATCACCTCGCCGGCGCTCAGTGCGAGCGAGCGGGCGAATTCGCTATCAGGGGAACGTACCGAAACGCGCACCGCTTCGCGCGAGGCGAGCGGCGCGATGTGCATGCTGTACCCGCGCCTGGTAAGGCGTATCCCATCGGAGCAGTCCGCCCCCATATCGAGCAACGCCTCACTCAGCGCGCCCATGAGCGCCGCGCGGCTTTCACAGGAGCACTCGATGCTCTCCGCATCCGCGTCCGCGGCGGCGTCCGTCTCCGCCGCTGCCGTGCGCGAAAACTCTGCGCCGGGCGTGACGTCCAGCCGCCCTTCAAGCGCGTCGATGCAGCAGCGGTAATACGCCAGCGGCGTTCCCACGTCGCACCAGTATCCGACGAGAGCGACTCCGTGCAGCCGCTCGCCGCGCGCAAGCAGCAGCGGAAAAAGGTCTTTGGCAAAATCGAAGGGCCGCCCTTTCGGTACGCTCTCCATTGCGCGCGGCGAGACAATGTATATCCCGGTGTTGACAAGGTCGGTGACGACGCGGCTCCACTGCGGCTTTTCGATGAAGCAGCGGACGTCGCCGTCCCCGTCCGTCACGGCGAGCCCGTAGGACAGCGGCTCGCGGCAGCGGTGCAGCGCGAGCGTGACTGCCGCGCCCGAGCGGCGATGCTCGCGCATGAGTCGGGAAAGATCAAGATCGCACGCGGCGTCGCCGGAGATGACGAGAAAATCCTCTCCGCCGTAAAAATCCGCGCAGTTTTTCACGCCGCCTGCCGTGCCGAGCGCCTCGCGCTCAACGCGGTACTGCATATGAACGCCCAGCGCTGCCCCGTCGCCGAACGCGCGCTCAATGTCCTCTGCGCGGTATTTCAGAGCCGCGCATATATCCGTGAAGCCATGTTTTTTCAAAAGACGCACGATATGCTCCAGCATCGGCCGCCCCAGCAGCGGCGCCATCGGCTTTGGCACGCTGCCCGTCACGGGGCGCAGACGTGTGCCCTCGCCGCCCGCCATTATCACAGCTTTCAAATAAACAGCTCCTTTTTTGATGTCAATTATCAGTTTTGCCGCTACGAATATTATCTGCGCTGCAAATAAATAAAATCTTGTAAAGGTCAGGCATATTTGGTATAATAATTTAATACAATGAGAGAATTATCGTCTGTTCCAAAATTGGGAGGTGCAGGTGTGAATAAAAATCTGAAACGGCTGGCAGAGCCGGGCGCGAGGCTTTATCTCGTGTTCCTTGTGCTGTTCGCGGCGGCGGCGCTCTTCTTCAAAATGTATGAGCTGGCAGCGGCGGAGGGCGCGGCTATCCTGCTGCTGCTCGTCTACAGCTTCTTTTCCCGGCGCAGGAGGGAAAAGCAGCTTGCAGCATATATTGAATCCATCACCTATGACACGGAGAACGCCAAGAACAACACCCTCATGAACTTCCCTCTGCCGATCACGGTGTTCCGGCTGGACGATTCGCGCATCATATGGGGCAACGAGATGTTCTTCAGCATGTGCGGCGCGACCGGGGCGCGTCTGGACGCACGCATTGCGGACATGGTGCCGCAGTTCACGGGGAAGTGGCTGCTCGAGGGAAAGACGCAGTATCCCGAGCTTCTGGAGATAAACGGCAGGAAATACCGCCTGCACGGCAATATCATCCGCTCCGACAGCGACAACGACAGCGGCAGCGCCATCATGGGTATAGTGTATTGGGTGGACGTGACCGAATATGACAACATCCGCCTGAAATATGAGGAGACGCGGCCTGTCGCGGGCATCGTCGTAATTGACAATCTGGACGAGCTTTTCAAAAACCAGCCCGACCGCATAAAAAACGACATCCGCGACGCTGTGGAGGACAGGCTCACCCAGTGGTGCGATGAATACAGCGGCATCCTGCGCCGCTACGACAGGGATCGCTATCTTGTCATGTTTGAAAAGCAGGACATCGAGCATATGAAGCTCGACAAGTTCAAGATAACCGAGGAAATGCATCAGGTCGAAAGCCCGAACGGCATAAACGCCTCCGTCAGCATAGCCTTCGGCGTGGACGGAACAAACCTGAGCGAGACGCTTCAGTTTGCCGACATAGGCATAGAGCTTGCCATATCCCGCGGCGGCGACCAGACCGTCATAAAGGATCGGCTGAGCTTTGAATTCTTCGGCGGGCGCGGCTTTGAGGTGGAAAAGCGCACGAAGGTGAAATCCCGCGTCATGGCCAACACCCTTGCCGAGCTTATGCGCGATTCCAGCCGCGTGTTCGTGATGGGGCATCGCTTTGCGGACCTTGACGCAGTCGGCGCGGCGGTGGGCGTGTGCTGCCTTGCGCGCAGCTGCGGCGTGAAGAGCAGCATTGTCATCGACCTGAACAAAAACGCCGCCCACGCGCTCATCGACATGGTGCGCGCGGAGCCGGAATATAAGGACTGCTTTATAAGCCCGCAGGAGGCGCTGCTGCGCGCCGACGGGAGGACGCTGCTCGTCATTGTGGACACGAACCGCCCCGAGCAGGTGGAAAATCCGGAGCTTTTGTCCGAATGCAGCCGCGTTGCGGTCATTGACCATCACCGTGTCGCCGCAACGTATATCCAGAACGCCGCCCTTGGCTTTATAGAGCCTTACGCCTCCTCCACGTGCGAGCTTCTGACGGAAATATTGCAGGAGGTCATAGAGCAGAGCGACATCCTCAAATGCGAGGCGGACGCGATGCTCGCCGGAATCGTTCTGGACACGAAGAGCTTTACCCTGCGCACCGGCGACCGCACCTTTGACGCGGCGGCGTATCTGCGCCGCGCCGGCGCGGACACCACGGAGGTCAAAAAGCTTTTGCAGACCGGCATGGCGGACACAATCGCAAGATATAAGATCATGCAGAGCGCGGAGCTTTACCGCGGCGTGGCGATCGCCGCGCCCACTGAACCGCAGAACCGCATCGTCGCGGCGCAGGCCGCGGACGAGCTTTTGAACATATCCGGCGTGAACGCCTCCATCGTTGTTGCGCCGGACGGAAACGGCGGGGTGTTTGCCTCGGCGCGTTCCATCGGCGAGCTTAACGTGCAGCTCATTATGGAAAAGCTCGGCGGCGGCGGAAACAGAAGCGCCGCGGCGGTGCAGTTCAAGGACAAGTCGCTCCCGGAAGCCGTCCATGCGGTCTACGCCGCCATTGACGATTATCTGGGCTGAGCGCCGATTCGACATAAGAAAAGGAGAA
This sequence comes from Clostridiales bacterium UBA5888, assembly GCA_002431965.1. Lineage (GTDB taxonomy): Bacteria > Bacillota > Clostridia > Oscillospirales > Oscillospiraceae > Limivicinus. Next base: position 51,039 of record DJEW01000002.1, on the reverse strand, counting down.
ACGAAATGAAAGTTATATTCACCGCAGACGTAAGGGGTCAGGGCAAGAAGGGCGAGCTGAAGGAGGTCTCTACGGGCTACGCGCGAAACTATCTCCTGCCGCGCGGGCTCGCCACGGAGGCGACCGCCGACAATCTCAACGCCTTCAAGCTCAAGGAGAAAGCGAGAGCGGCACAGATAGCAAAGGAGAGGGCGCAGGCGGAGGAGTACGCGAAGAAGCTTTCCGGCGTACAGGTCACCATCCGCGCCAAGGCGGGCGCAAACGGCAAGCTTTTCGGAGCCGTCACCTCGCAGGAGATCTCCGACGCGCTGCGCGAGCAGTTCGGCATGGACGTGGAGAAAAACAAGATCGTCCAGCCCGAGCCCATAAAGAGCTACGGCAGCTACACCGTCAAGGCGAAGCTCGGCTATGAAATAAGCGGGACGGTCAACGTTCTCGTCGTTGAGGGATAACACCGCCGAAAGGAAGCACACCCTATGGAAGAACTCTTGGGCAGGAAGACGCCTTACTCGGCAACGGCGGAGCAGGCGGTCGTCGGCTCAATGCTCATTGACCCGCGATGTATCGCCGATGTGCTTGAGCGTTTAAGAAGTGACGAATTCTATATAAAGCTCAACAGGGATATTTATGACACTATGGCGGCGATGTTCGCCTATGGGCAGACCATCGACCCCGTGACCGTGCTTGACCAGATGAAGGTGCGCGGCGTATATACCGACGAATGCGACGGATACGTTGCAGAGGTCATGCGCGTCACGCCGACGGCGTCCAACGTCATGGAGTATGCCGCCATTGTCCGCGACAAGGCGCTTTTGCGCCGCCTCGGAGAGACGGCGGACGAGATAAATGCCATGGTGTACGAGGGCTCGGGCGAGGCGGAAAGCCTTCTTGAGGCGGCGGAGCGCAAAATATACGCCCTGCGTCAGGGGCGCAACGTCGGCGGGCTTATGCCGGTGTCCGCCGTTGTGCAGAACGTCTTTGACGAGCTTTCCGAGATCGCGGCCTCCGGCAAGAAGATCCCCGGGTTGAGCACCGGGCTTGTCGATCTTGACAGGGTGATACTCGGTCTCAACAAGTCCGAGCTTGTCCTTGTCGCGGCGCGCCCGGGCATGGGCAAAACAAGCATCGCGCTGGACATGGCGCTCTATGCTGCCATGTCGCAGCGAAAGACCGTTGCAATGTTCTCTCTGGAAATGTCGCGAGAACAGCTGGTGTCCCGCCTGCTCTCGCGTGCGGCGAAGGTGCCTGGGCAGGGGCTCATGACCGGACAGCTCACCGAGGAGCAGTGGCGCGCGATAGCCGATGCCGCTCAGGCGCTCAGCGCCACGGATATAAGGATAGACGACAACCCCACGCTCACGGTGTCTGATATGAACGCCCAGTGCCGCCGCGTGGAGGGGCTTGACCTTGTGGTCATCGACTATTTGCAGCTGATGCAGTCTGCCGGCAGCGGGCACACATGGTCGAACGAGAGCCGCACACAGGCCGTCAGCGACATCAGCCGAATGATGAAGATAATGGCAAAGGAGCTGAACGTGCCGGTCGTGTGCCTGTCGCAGCTGTCGCGCGCCAACGAGTCGCGCACGGACAAGCGCCCCATGCTCTCCGACCTGCGTGAATCCGGCGCGATCGAGCAGGACGCCGACGTTGTGATCGGTCTTTACCGCGATGGGTATTATAATAAGGAATGCGAAGAGCCGGACATTGCCGAAGCCATAGTGCTGAAAAACCGCAAGGGTGAAACGGGCACTGTGAAGCTTCGCTGGCTGCCGGAATTCACATCCTTCGTCTCAATCAGCAACCGCGATGACTGATATTGAAAGAAAGCTTGTTCTCCCGCCCAACTGCGGCAGCGTGCTCGCGGCGGTGTCCGGAGGGGCGGATTCGGTGTGCATGCTGCACCTGCTGGTATGCCGTGCGCAGCGAACCGGCATGAGAGTTTGCGCGGCGCACTACGAACACGGCATACGCGGCGCGGAGGCGCTGCGCGACGCGGAGTTTGTTGAAAAGCTTTGCGCCGAGCTCGGCGTTCCGCTCACGGTTGAGCACGGCGACGTGCCCGGCTACGCCGCAAAGCACCGCCTTGGCATCGAGACGGCGGCGCGTGAGCTTCGCTATGCGTTTCTCGCCGATGCCGCCGCGCGTATGGACTGCCGGTATATCGCCACGGCGCACAATGCCGACGACAACGCAGAGACCGTTGTGTTCAACCTCGCCCGCGGGAGCGGGATGAAGGGGCTTTGCGGCATACCGCCGCAGAGGGGCGGCATTATCCGCCCGCTGATCGCCGTCACGCGCGCCGAGATAGAGGCATATCTTGCGGAAAATGCTTTCAACCATGTTGAGGACAGCACGAACGCGCAGGATGAATACAGCCGCAATCTCATCCGTCATGCGGTCATGCCGCCGCTGCGGCGCATCAACCCCGGTCTTGCCGCCGCCTGCGCGCGCACGGCAGAGCTTCTGCGCCAGGATGAGGATTTCATCGACGGCGCGGTGCAGAGCTTTCTGGATGAAAGCTTTGACGGAGAGAGCGCGGACTGCGCCGCGCTTGCGGCGCTGCACCCTGCAGTGTCTTCGCGCGCGGTGCGCGCGCTGTGGAAGCAAAGCCTCGACATGACGCACGTGAACGCGGTGCTTGCGCTTGCGCGCGGCGAGGGGCTTGGCTATGCCGACCTCCCCGGCGGAAGAGTGCGGCGCGAGCAGGGGAGACTGTATTTCAACGAGCCGGAGACAGCGCACAGCGCGCAGATACCGGCGCGCACGCTTGACCCCGGCAATGTGCTTGACGTGCCGGAAGCGGGGATCCGCCTGCGGTCATTTTTCACGGTATATACGGGAGAAATTCACGGCTTGTTCAAGACTTATTGTCTCAAATGTGAGAGTATATACGGGAATGTCATGTGCACCGGCAGACAGCCGGGGGACAGATTTTCTCCCGCAGGCAGGGGCTGCACAAAGAGCCTCAAAAGCCTTTTCACAGAGAGACATATGACCCAGCGGCAGCGGGATATGACCGTTGTCATAAGAGACGAGAAGGGCATTGCGGCAGTCGTAGGCTTTGGAACAGACGAGCGCTGCAAGCCGGACGCAGGGGATAAGGTACTCTGTATTCAAACAGAAAAAATATAAAATCATAGGGAGAAAATGACAGATGGATGTTATGGAAAAGGACATTGAGCGCGTTCTGATCTCGCAGATAGAGATAGAGAAAAATGTGCAGAAGATCGGGGCGCAGATCTCAAAGGACTATGAGGGCACAGAGCCCATATTCGTCGGCGTGCTGAAAGGCTGCTTTATCTTCATGGCAGACCTCATGCGCCATGTGACCATCAACTGCTCAATGGACTTTATGGCGGTCTCCTCCTATCAGGGGACAACCTCCACGGGCGCGGTGAAGATAAATAAGGACCTGAACGAGGACATCGCGGGGCGGCATCTCATCCTCGTGGAGGATATTCTTGACTCCGGCATTACTCTCAACTACCTTAAAAACTACCTCTCCGTGAGAAAGCCCGCTTCTGTCAAAATCGTTACGCTCATGGACAAGCCCGCCCGCCGCAAGGCTGACATTCATGCGGACTACTCCTGCTTTGAAGTGCCGGATGCGTTCGTTGTGGGCTACGGGCTGGATTATAACGAGCGCTACCGTAATCTGCCGTATATCGGCGTGCTCAAGCCCGGCGTGTACGCTGCAAAATAAAAACAGCATTTATCTATATGCTTATATAGTTAGATAGACCATCATATTAAGGATGTGACCGATTTTTGAAACCCAACCGCAACAGAGCAAGAGACCTGGGGTTTTATGTGCTGCTGCTCGTTATTCTCGTGGCAGTCATATTCACCATGACAAAGGACACCGACACCGGCAAGGTCGAAACATATTCCGAGCTTGTTGACCTCTTCAAGGAGGAAAAGGTGCAGTCGTTCAAGACCGAGGGCAACACCGTCCTTCTCAAGGTGCGCACGGGCGACCCCGTGAAGCCGCTGGAGGAGATGAGCTATGAGCTTTACAGCTTTTCGGTGTTTTATGAGGATCTTGGCGACATCATAAAGCAGCAGCAGGACGCCGGTATTCTCGAGGAGTACGATTACGGCAAGGGGCTGGAGATCCCATGGTGGGCGCAGTTTCTGCCGTATCTGATCATCATGATCGCGGCGATGGCGCTGTGGTATGTGATGATGAACAAGGCCGGCGGGATGCAGGGCGGCGTTGGCAAGTTCAGCAAGGCGCGCACGAGACTCGGCAGTGATGAAAAGGAAAAGAAAACCTTCGCCGACGTCGCGGGCTGCGACGAGGAAAAGGAGGAGCTGGCGGAGATCGTTGACTTCCTCAAGGACCCGAAGGCTTACACCGCCATGGGCGCGCGCATACCGAAGGGCGTTCTGCTCGTCGGACCTCCGGGCACGGGCAAGACGCTGCTTGCCAAGGCTGTCGCGGGCGAGGCGAACGTGCAGTTTCTCTCCATTTCCGGCTCCGATTTTGTCGAGCTTTATGTCGGCGTTGGCGCAGGGCGCGTCAGGGATCTTTTTGAGCAGGCGAAGAAAGCGGCGCCCGCCATTATATTCATTGACGAGATCGACGCTGTCGGCCGTCAGAGAGGCAGCGGTCTCGGCGGAGGGCACGATGAGCGCGAGCAGACGCTCAACCAGCTGCTTGTTGAGATGGACGGCTTCGGCAGCAACGAAGGCGTCATCGTCATGGCGGCGACGAACCGCGCGGACATTCTGGACAATGCCCTCCTCCGCCCCGGGCGCTTCGACCGGCAGGTGTATGTCGGTCTGCCCGATATACGCGGGCGCGAGGCGATATTGAAGATACACTCACGCGACAAGCAGCTTGCGGACGATGTTGACCTCAATTCCATTGCCAAGGGCACCCCGGGCTTTTCAGGCGCTGACCTTGAAAACCTCATGAACGAGGCGGCGCTGCTCGCCGTGCGCCGCAAGCACCGCTTCATAACCATGGAGGATGTGGACGAGGCTGTCCTCAAGGTGCAGATGGGTCCGGAGAAGAAGAGCCGCAAGATGAGCGACAAGGCGCGCCGCCTGACGGCATACCACGAGTCCGGGCATGCCGTGACGGGCAAATTCCTCACGCATGTCGATCCCGTGCACTATATCACCATCATTCCCCGCGGCCCTGCCGGCGGCTTCACGCTTTTCCGCCCGCAGGAGGATCTGGAGAATTTCAAATCCAGAGAGGAAATGTTTGAGAACATCGTCATGTCGCTCGGCGGCAGAATGGCCGAAAAGCTCTTCCTTGACGATATATCCACCGGTGCGTCCGGTGATATACAGCAGGCGAGTTCCATTGCCCGCGACATGGTCATGAAATACGGCATGAGCGATCGTCTCGGACCGATATCTTACGACAACTCCGGGCACAGCATCTTCATCGGGCGCGACTTCGGGCAGACGAAGAGCTACTCGGAGGAGACCGCCGCCATCATCGACGAGGAGGTCAAGAAGATATTTGACCGCGCCGCCGAAATGTGCGAGCGTATACTCACCGAGCATGGCAAGGAGCTGCGCGACATTGCCGAGTACCTTCTGGAGCATGAGACCATGGAGGCGGAGGAATTCAGCTACTACTTTGAGCATGGCGAGTTCATGCCAATCTCCGCGAAAAAGATACGCGAGGCGAGAAATGACGACACCATCGAGCGCCCCGCCCGCCATATCTCCATGACCGACGGCTACGCCGGGGAAAAAGAGCGCGATGATGCGCCGGGCGCCTCCGACGGCACTGCCGATGAGCCCAAAACCGAGGAGCCTAAAAAGGACGACGGCTCCGAGGGCAAATAACAGCAGAACAGATCAAAGATCATTACGCAAAGAAACGGCAGACACGTGGAAAACCCATGTGTCTGCCGTTTATCATCTTATGCGGAACATCGCCGCCTGCAAGGCGTTATTCTTCTTTGCTGCTCTCGTTCCTTGTGTCTGCGGCTTCCTTGTCCTCAAAATACTTCACCGCATATTCCGCGATAGCGGGGACAGCATTCTTTATCACAATGTTCGTCGTGTTCACGCAAAGGTCATAGCCCGCGCGGTCGCCCCAGCGGACAGAGGAGATGAGATCATGGTTGTCGGCACGGTTTTTGTCTATCTGGCGGATCTTGCGCTCAAGCTCGCGGTCGGTGAGGTGTTCATCGGCGCTGGCGCGGCTGCGGCAGCGGGCGATCTTGGCGTCCATATCGGCGTAGACGAAGATGCGGAACGGCTTGTACATTTCAAGTATGGCGTCCGCGCCGCGCCCGACGATAACGCAGTCGCCCTTTTCGGCGAGCCCCCGGATTATCTTGTGTTGTATGCCGAGAAGCTGTGGCGCACTGCTGTTAATGAAATAATTGAGCGAGAGCGTGTGGGAAAACGTGAGTGGGTAGCTGTAATGCAGGCTGTTGTCAAGCACGTGCTCGACGTAGCCTGCGTCCATCTCCGCCTCCTTTGCGATCGCGGAAATGATCTCGCGGTCGTAATACTCAATGCCGAGCGCGTCGGCAAGACGTTTGCCGACTTCGCGCCCGCCGCTGCCAAACTCACGGCTGACGGTAACTATACGCATATGGACACTTCCTTTATCATAATAATTTATTTAATCATAATAATTTATTTATTGACGAGGCTCTGCGGTGAAAAGCCAGCCCGAACGGGCTGGCTTTCAGCTTTTGTCAGCCTTCAAGTGCGACAAGCTTGCCCTGCACGACAAAGCGGGCGTTGTCATACTCGTATGTACAGGTGGACAGCGTGATGACGCGGTCATTCGCCGTGACTTCAACATCAGAGGTGAAGTCAGACTGACTCTTCATCTTGGTCAGCCATGCGGAGTAATCCTCGGCACTGTAAAAGTCGCGGGTGTAGGTGTCAGAGTCGTAATTGCAGATGTAGGCGGAGAATATTTCGATCTTGTAATTCTGCTTGGGGGTGTTGAGGTACATCACGGGATGTTCGTCATAATAGCTCTGATCCTTGTAATTGGTGAGCGAGTTGAACATTGAGCCGTCCTTCATGTTGTGCCCGTAGACAACGGTGTTTGTGCCGGAGAATTCCGGTCCGCATTCGCAGTCCACAAACAGAGTACCGCTGGAGTTATATGAGCCGTCAAGAAGGTGGTGCAGATACTCGTTGTTGTCCGAACCCTGGGCGATAGGATAGTTGATTACGGTGTCCTTGCTGTAAAGCCAGCCGCACACGTCGCTGTTCTGGGCGAGAAGCTGGTCAAAATCGACCTTGATGGGGGAAACCTCTTTGTCCTCGCCCTCCTGCGCGCCGTCCGTCTCCGTGACGGGCGCGAGCGAAGCGGTGGGAGCATCGGTGGAAACAAACTGCTCGCTCAGCTTGTCATATGAGCGCTGTGCGACCCTGTATTCATTGAGTGTGGAGAAAAGCTTGTACCCGCTGAAGCAGAACACGCACAGACACACAACGCACAACACAACGAGCAGGATTTTTACGGTTTTATTCATAATATACGCAGCCTCCTGTTGAAACTTACGCAGACATTATACCTCATCCGCAGAAAAAAGGGAAGAGGGAATTATGTAAATCTGCCTGCAAATATATATAAATAGACGCTTTGATGATTGTTTTGTTCCGCCGGCGCGGAGGGAGCCGGAGCAGACGGCATAAAGAAGTTGACAAACGCCGCACCGCGCGCGTATGATATGCAAAAAAATATAAGGCAGCAGCGCATAATGCGGCAAGAACACTGCAATGCGGCGCTTTATGAAGAAAGACGGAGCAGTACAATGAAAAAGAAAACAAAAAACACGGCGGCACTGGGAAGTATGCTTGTCATAACCGCAGGCGTGTTCTGGGGCAGTATGGGCATATTCGTGCGTGCACTGGGAAAGTATGGGTTCGATTCTATCCAGATCGTCGCGCTGCGGCTGACGGTCGCGGCGGCAGTGTTCGCGGCGCTGCACCTTGCGCGGGAGCGCACGGCACTGTGGATAGCGGCGCGGGATATTCCTCTTTTTCTCGGGCTGGGGCTGGGCAGCATACTTTTCTTCACGGTGTGCTATTTCTCTGCGATAAATATGATGACGCTCTCCGCTGCGGCGATACTGCTTTACACCTCGCCCATATGGGTGATGCTGATGTCGTGCCTCTTTTTCAAGGAAAAGCTGACGGCGCGCAAGCTCGCGGCGCTTGCATGTGCGTTCGGCGGGTGCGTGCTCGTTTCCGGTATAAGCGGCGGCGGGGTGACTGCGCGCGGGCTGATCGTGGGTCTGTGCTCCGGCATCGGGTACGGTCTGTACAGCATCCTCGGCTCCGTGGCGCTGAAAAAGTACAGCTCGCTCACTGTCACAACGTACACGTTCGTAATCGCCGCGCTCGGCGCGTGGCTCATCTGCGACGCCGCGGATATGACGGCAAAGCTTGCCGCGGCTGACGGTGTATGGAGACTTGCCGGGCTCACCGTGCTGACGGGGCTCATCACGGCGGTCATTCCGTTCGCGGCGTATACGCGGGGGCTGATGTATGCAGAGCCAAGCCGCGCAGCCATCCTTGCCACGGTAGAGCCGATGGTCGCCACTATTCTCGGCGCGCTCGTTTTCGCAGAGCCTGTAACGCTCATGTCGGGACTTGGTATAGTTATGATACTTATATCGGTTGTGATGCTGAATGCGAAGAAGGCGGCGCTGCGCAATACGCCTGCGGCATCCGGCGGGAAATCAGCGCGCTGATATAGCCGCTTTTGCGGAAATACGCAAGGTATTTCCGCAAATAAACAAAACCTCCGTATCGAACGGAGGTTTTGCTGAAATCAGCATTGGATTTGCCGGGGCTGCTTTTTCGGCCGCTTTTCCGTTATCAGCCCGAAAAGATCCGTCAGGTAGCAGAAGCAAAGCCCTGTGCGATCCGGAGATTTTTTCTCCATTTCGACAAGAATGCCGTTCATTGATTCGTTGGCAATATCGGCATACAGCCCTGTGAGGTGTACCACCGGCGGCTCTGACGGAACAGAAAATTGCTCGAGCCTGAGATAAGGGTTTGCAATCATGTAAACATACGTGCCGGGGTTTGTGCGCGCCTCTACGACCTCCAGCTCGCCGCCTTCGGGAATATAGCGATAGCGGTGAAACGGACCGAGGTTTATAAGCGTGCCGGCGCAGAGCTTGTATTCAAGCCCGTTGACCGCCAGCCTGCCTTTTCCGGCGCGGACTAAAATAAATGTCTCGTCATGGTTGTTCATATACAGTGTTGGCGATTTTATCCGCTTTACGCATGCCTTTATGTCGTCGGGGAGGACATTGTTGACAAAATAATCATGTGCGCCGGATAAAACGCCGTGATTATTTTGCGCGGCGTTCGCCTCGGGAGCGTTTTCCTTAGCCATTCGCTTTCCTCCTCAAGTTTCTCTTTTTCTTGAACTCACCGGGAGACATGCCGTTTACCGAATAGAACACTCTGCCCATTGTGCGGTCAGAGCCGAACCCTGTCTCCATCGCAATATCGACCGTCGGCAGATCCGTCGTTGTCAGCAGCGCCTCGGCATAGCGGACGCGAAACAGCGACAGCACCTGCTTATAGCTGGAGTTGAACCTGTTTTTGAACTGACTGCGCAGGATGTTTTCCGAGGTGTACAGCTCCTTGGCAAGCGTCTCGGCGTTTATTGGTTCTGCCATGTTCTCATAGAGATAGCTTATCGCCGAAATGAGCGTCTCGCTTAAAATCATGCCGCGGTATATTTGACCGTTTTTCCCGTCGCAGAGCATTTCGTTGAGATAGGTTTGCGGCGTTGTGCCGGTAAGGGCCTTGAAACGCCTGAAAAATGTTATCTCCATGTTAAACCCTGAAATGGAGGAAACATAGTCGAACGGCAGGCTGTCGTAAAGGAAATACGACATTGCAAGCACAATGCGCATGCGGTTGAGAAACTGGCTGAAATTGAGCCCTGTTGCAACAAGCAGCGCGTGATTGAGCGCCGTCTCATCCGCGTTGGGCGCGACTGCCGCAGCAACATCGGCAGCGGTGAGATTTGCCGTGCTGTGTGCGGCGATATAAAGGCTCACCTTTCGGCTGAGCGGCATATCGTCAAATTTATATTTGGAGCGCTGTATATGCGCGGCACGATTGTACAGCAGCTCTATCTTTCGCAGGAATGAGCTTCTTATGACAGCCGAGCCGCAGCTGTTTTTCTTTGAAAGCTGCCTGAACTGTTCAAAAAGGCGTATGATTTCCTTTACGGTGTCTCCCTCGGGACCTATAACCGGGCGAGCTTTCACGATGTCTATCTCACCGCTGGAGGACATGCTGTTGAACATGAAATAGCTGAGGAGCTGGTATTCAAAGGCGCACACCCAGATGTGCAGCTCGTCGCCAAAATCCGGGCAGACGGTCAAAACCTGGGAGCTTTGTATCCAGCTTACGCAGTCCGGCTGGACAGGGAATTCCTCGCCGTTTATGACAAAACTGCCGCTGCCGCTGCGAACAACGATAAAATAGCTGTCAAACTCCATGACAGGACACATTTCTTCGCTGATCGTGTACTTCTGAAGCCTGAGATATTTGTCCGTGCCGCAGAACACTCCGCTTTTCGGCGTTTCACAGAGGGGGCTGTGTTTTCTCTTCGAAATCTTATGACACCTCCCTGATAATTTGCGGCGATTTACGTCAAGCGACGTGAACGAAAGCCGCCCGCTGTTAATTATTTTATAATAACAATAATATAATCAATAATATAATACAGTATTCTGCGAAAAATTCAAGCGCAAACTTTTAGATTTGATGGAGAATATGACGATTTTGCTCGATAATTTACATAAAATGTCAGGAAGCTTCGGCGTTTGACCGAAGCTTCCTGACAAATATTGATTTTTTTACGGAAATTACAGCTCGTAGCCTATGTGGAAGCCCTGATGCATCGCATCGCTGGACTGACCGGGCTTTACGGCGTCGCCGATAACATAAACCTCGGGGACGAAGCTCTTGAGCTCCTCGGACAGAGGATCATACTTCCTCGAACCAAGACCGAGAACGATGTAGTCGAAGCCCTTGAGCCATTCCTCGCTGCCGTCTTTGTGCTGAATCTTGACGTCATGCTCGGTGACTTCCAGAACCTTGGAGTTGATGTAAGCCTTGACGCCCTCGCGGCGGAGGCTTGCAAGCGCGATGTTCCTGTTGGGCAGGCACACGCCGGTCATGAGCTGCGGCTGCATCTCGACGAGCGTGACCTCAACATCGCCGATGCTGCCGGTCGTTGCGAAAGAGTTGGGACGCGCGTCTGCCATGAGCGTTTCCGCAGTCTCGCATGCGACCTCGCCGCCGCCGAGGATGCAGACGGTGCCCTTGGGGATCGTGACCTTGCGGCTGAGAATGTCATGAGTGGTGATGATAGGATATTCGCCAACGCCCTTTATAAAGGTGGGGATCAGCGGGGTTGCGCCGGTTGCAACGACAACGGCGTCAGGAGCAAATTCACGGACGTTTTCAACCGTTGCTTCCTTCTTGAACTCAAACTTCACTCCGGCCTTCTTTGCGCGGTAGTTGAGATGCGTCAGCCATTTGCACATTTCCTGCTTACCGGGAGAGACGACGGCAAGATTGAGCTGTCCGCCGATCTGATTGCTCTTCTCCCACACGGTCACGTCGTGGCCGCGCTCGGCAGCGGTGACAGCGGTGTACATGCCGCCGGGACCGGCGCCGATGATGAGCAGCTTCTTCGGGGCGGAGGTGGGGTTGAACGGGAAGTCATACTCGTGACCGACGAGGGGGTTTATATGGCACTTGCAGACCGGATGGTGGGGATCCTCGGGAGTGATGCAGCGCCCGCCGCAGGAGCCGCAGGGCGTGATGTCGTCAAAGCGGTTCTCGTATGCCTTGTTCGGCAGATCGGGGTCTGCGAGCAGGGGACGACCCATGGATACACCGTCTATCAGACCGCGCTCCACAAGATCCGCCGCATAGCGGACGTCGTTTATCTTGCCGACGGCAAACACGGGGATGTTGACCACTTTCTTTATCTCGGATGCCTCGTATACGTTTTTGCCTATCTTCTGGCTGTGGGAGGGAAGTATGTCCTGCAGATCCTCGTACTGGACGCCGCCGGAGACCTCGAGCATATCAACGCCTGCCGCTTCAAACTTCGGCGCGAGATAGAGCATCTCGTCGAGACTGTTGCCGCCGGGAATACGCTCAGAGCCGGAAACACGCAGGACTATCGGGAAATCGCGGCTGATGTTTCTGCGGCACTCCTCGATTATTTCGAGGATCAGGCGGGCGCGGTTGTCAATGCAGCCGCCGTACTCGTCCATGCGCTTGTTGCGCAGCGGAGAGAGGAAAGCGCCCGGGAGCATATATGCGTGCGCAACATGCAGGGCGATACCGCCGCAGCCGGCTTCCTCTGCGCGGCGTGCGGCCTGACCGTACTGCTTTACGACCTTGTGTATCTCTTCGATGGTGATAGCTCTTGATACATGACCGTTGGCATTGGTGTTGACGGAGGGACCGAGGGGCTTGATGCCCTTGAGCGCACAGATGGACTCGGGACCCGGGTGGATCAACTGCGGGAAAAGCGTGCTGCCGGCATCGCTCACGCGCTTTGCAAACGCGGCAAACTGAGGCACGAGGGAATCCTTGTCGAGCGCGGTGGTTTTGCCGATGTACCAGTATTTATGATCGACGGTGACGGCATCAATAACGACGTAGCCTGCGCCGCCTTCGGCACGGCGCACAAAAATATCCGCCAGCTGCTTCGGCACCGTTCCGTCAGTCGCTTCATAGTGCATGCTCATGGGAGCCATTGCTATGCGGTTTTTGAGCGTGGTTCTGCCCAATTGCAGAGGAGAAAAGATTTTTGCGTCTTTCATGTCGGTTATCATGTTGTTGCCTCCTGAATTTTTTGTGGTTTAAAGGGTAAATGCAGACTGGTGACATTACGAATATAAGTATAGACTAATCGCGCGGATCATGTCTCACATTTTCCATTGTTAAATAATCTACATTTCCGAGAAAAAGCTCATATAATTCTGTAAAATATGCAGACATTTTTTCGAATTTCACTACAACACCGTCTGGAGCATGGTGATTTCTGCCAAGAGAGACGCTGATACCGGAATGATCATACAGCGTCATGCACAGCACGGAACAAAAACTGACACCAGAATCGGATTTTTTGTACATCGCTTATGCACTAGAAATCTATATTCTTTCCGACACACCGGAGGGTTTAGTGTTAAAATTTCTACAATAGCTTTTGATGCAATATCAAAAAGTATTTCCGGCGGGTCATTCCCGGATCTGCCAGGAAACGCAAATGTCATGGAATGAGGCAAAAACCGAACAACACATTATTTAGGAAAGGTGTACTGTGTTATTATGAGTTACGACGCTCTGTTTTCCCCAATCAAGCTCAGAGGGCTTGAACTGAAGAACCGCGTTGTTCTTCCCGGCATGAATACCAAAATGGTAAAGAACAAGAATTTTGTTGCGGAAGACCTTCCTGCTTATCATGCGGCACGCGCCGCAGGCGGCTGCGGTCTGAACATAGTCGAGATCGCATCCATCTGCCCGGAATGCCACGCATATCTGTATCTCGGTCTCTACAACGAGCAGCAGCGCGATGAGATAAAGAAGATCCCTGAAGCTATCCACGCGAACGGCGGCAAGGCGGCTATCCAGATCTGGCACGGCGGCTTCGTCCCGGCTGACTTCTTTGACAAGACCAACGTCCTTGAAACTCCCGACACGCTGACGGTCGAGCGCATCCACGAGATTGTCAAGCAGTTCGGCATTTCCGCAAAGCTTGCCGTCGAGGCCGGCTTTGACGCGCTTGAGTTCCACGGCGCACACACCTATCTGCCGCATGAGTTCATGAACCCGTCGCTCAACAAGCGCACCGATGAGTACGGCAACCAGAGCCTTGAAAACCGCTGCCGCTTCAACCTTGAAGTTATCCGCGAGATGCGCGCCAACATGCCCGAGGATATGCCTCTGCTCATGCGTCTTGACGCGATAGACGAGATGCTGCCCGCCGTCACCACCGTTGACGAGACTGTGCAGTTCATCAAGTGGGCGCATGAGGCCGGCGTTGACGCTATCGACCTCAGCCGCGGCAACGCCCGCAGCCTTGCGACCGTTTATGAAGTCCCGCCCTACAATCTTGAGCCCGGCTTCAATATGGACAATATCGCCGCCATCAAGGCGCGTGTCGATATTCCCGTTATCGGTGTCGGCCGCGTGACCACCCCGGAGCTTGCCGACAGACTCATAAAAGAGGGCAAGGCAGATATGATTGCCGTCGGCCGCGGGCAGCTCGTCGATCCCGAGTGGTGCAAGAAGGCCATGGAAGGCCGCGACGACGAGATCCGCAAGTGCATCGGCTGCACTCAGGGCTGCTATGACAAGGTCATAGACCCCAAAGCAACTCACATCACCTGCACGCGCAACCCAATGCTCTGCCTTGAATACAAGGGTCTGCCCAAGGCTGAGAAGGCAAAGAACATCATGGTCATCGGCGCGGGCATCGGCGGTCTGACCGTTGCAGAGTTCCTCAAGGCCCGCGGGCATAATCCCACCGTTTATGAAGCTTCCGATCATGCCGGCGGCGACTTTATCCTGGCAGGCAAAGCGCCCAAGAAGCAGGAGTTCACCAAGGCTGTTCTGTGGGAGGCTGATGAGTGCAAGCGCCGCGGCATCGAGATAAAGACCGGCGTCACCGTCACGCCGGAGCTTATCGCAGAGGTCAAGCCCGACCATGTCATCGTCGCGACCGGCGCACAGTATGTGATGCCCGGCATCCCCGGCCTTGAGGGCAATGAAAACGTCGTCTTTGCAGAGGACGTGCTCGCCGGCAAGGTAGAGCCCAAGGGCGAAGTCGTTATCCTTGGCGGCGGCGGAACCGGCTGCGAGACTGCCCAGTATCTCATAAATAAGGGCGTCAAGGATGTCCGCGTTATGGATGCCAAGCGCGTCGGAAACGGGATGGGCATGCTGCGCACCATGTTCCTCGACATTGAGTACCCCGGCGACACCATCAAGAAGAGCAGCCGCTCAAAGGTCGTCAGCGTAGAGGGCAACACCATCAACTACAAGTTCACCGATAAGTTCAAGAAAACCTCTGACAAGACCCGTCATTTTGACACGCTCGTCATTGCCACCGGCAGGGTCTCCCGTCCCTCTGAGGCGCTGACCGCAAAGTGCGAAGAGCTCGGCATCCCCTACGATGTCATCGGCGATGCCAAGCAGCCCCGCATGGGCATCGACGCGACCGCCGAGGCATACGAAATTGGCATGAAAATTTAAGATATAACATCAGAATAACTTGAAAGGAAGATCGCTATGACCATCGAAGAACGGCTTGACGCCCTTGAAAAAGAAGTGCAGCGCCTCAAAGACGTGCAGGAAATAGAGGCGCTGAAGAGCGAGTATTTCCGCACCCTTGACACCAAGGATTGGGATGCGCTCGAAGCCACCCTTTCCCCCAATATCGTCACCTCTTACTCCAACGGCAAACTTGTTTTCCACGGACCGAAGGAGGTCACGAACTACTTCAAGGAGTCTATGCCCCACACCGAAATCACTCTCCATCAGGGACACAACCCCGTTATCTGGTTTGAGAGCGATACCGTCGCCTACGGCAAGTGGTATCTGCAGGACAACCTCATCTTTGCAGAAGGCAATCCCTATGAAGGACTGCAGATCCAGGGCTCGGCAATCTACACCGATAAGTATGTCAAGGTAGATGGTCGTTGGCTCATCGAGGATACGGGTTATCTGCGCGTTTACGAGGAATCCTTCCAGCGCGACAAGTCCCACCGCATCAGAATCAACATGTTCCGCCCGAAGAAAAAGGCGGTAAAGAAATAAAGACACCTTGCAAGCCGCCGTACACACGCTGTATGACGGCTTGCGCAAAAAAACGGAGCCGCGCGTTCGGAGCAAAAAGCTATGCTGAGAAATCTTAGGCGCAAAATATACAAAAAAATACGCTTCAAAAACTGGTACAGAAAAGCGTATTATTATCACCGCAAGCGCGGGAAGCAGGATGAATTTATCGAGCGCTTCAAGGGCAGCGGCATCATGAGCGACCGGCGGTACGTCCGTGCGCTGCGCCGCGATATGGTACGGTGCCTGTTCAGATACGGTTCCTACTACGATGAATATTTTCTCTTTGATTTCGAGGGCAGGGATGATGCTTACCGTGATTCGTTCATAACCGAGGGGATACGTCTCAGCTATTATCCGCGCATGAACCTTGCAAAAAACGCCGATATATTTGAAAACAAATACCGCACGTATAAAAGGTTTCAGAGCATGTTCATGCGCGACATGATACGCATCCCCAAAATGCGCGATGGCGAAACTGCGGCGCCGGATATGGTGGATGAGCTGCGCGCGTTTGCCGCAAAGCACCCGCAGTATATGGTCAAGCCCATCTATGCCGCATTCGGCAAGGGCGTTCATCACGACAGCATAGCTGCGCACGCCTCGGTTGAGGGGGCTTACGCAGAGTACGCGCGCAGCGGCGCGGTCGTTGAAGAGCTTATAGTGCAGGCGCCGGAGATGGCGGCGATACACCCGGGCTCTGTGAACACTCTGCGCATACCGACCGTTGTTGTCAACGGCAGTGAGGTGAGGCTCTTCCATCCGACGCTGAGAGTCGGACGCGGAGAGAGCGTTGTGGATAACTTCAGCGCAGGAGGAATAAGCGCACTCATCGACCCGGAAACAGGCGCTGTATGCTCCGACGGCGCCGACAAAAAGGGGAACCGGTATATTGAGCATCCCGACACTGGCGTTACATTCCGCGGTTTTCAGATTCCCGAGTGGGAGAAGGCTGTGGAAATAGTAAAAAAGGCGGCGCTGACCGTGCCGGGCGACCACTATTGCGGCTGGGATCTGGCATACAGCACGAAAGGCTGGTGCATGGTCGAGGCAAACAGCACTGCGCAGATGGGCGGCATGCAGATAATCACACGCACGGGAAGAAAAGCCGAGCTTGAATCGCTCATTGCGATGATGTAATGGCTTTTTAAGATCAGGAAAATTGATAAAAGGAGAAAAAACCATGACTGAAATTGAAAAATTGATTGAAAAAGAGGCTATCCGCGACCAGTACTATGTCTATGCAAGGGCGCTTGACCGCATAGATAACGCCCTTGGCAAGACGGTTTTTGCAGAGGATGCGCAGGTGGACTACGGTCCGACTTACAAGGGCTCCGGTTGGGGATTCATTGACATGATGCTCAAGATGCACAGAAAAATGGTTTCTACCCATCATGTTATGACCAATATACTCATAAAGCTCAGTGAAGACGGCACCAAGGCTGCCTCGGAGGCGTATATGTACGCCGCCTGCAAGTACCGCAACGGAATGTCCGTCGTGGCGCGCTGCCGCGACATTGACCTTTGGGAGAAACGCGACGGTAAGTGGCTTGTTGTAAAGCGCACTGTGGCCGGCGACAATACCATGATGCTCCATCCGGATTACGCTCCGGATTACAACAACGGACGCGACAAAGTAAAAGACCCTTCCTACGATTATTTCGAATCCATACAGTAACGATTACGCCAAGGTTGAGCCTCTCAAATGAGAGGCTCAGCGCGGCATTTAATTTCACACAACGCGGGAGAGTATGAATGGAAAAGCAAACGGGCATAAAAAGGGCAATATCCGCCAGAAAACACATCCGGGAATTTGCCGGAGCTTATTCGGAAAAGTGCGGCAGAACTCCGGCTTATATAGAAAGAGATATACTCTCCGCAAAAAAAATCAACCATATTTCACTCGGCGAATACGAATGGACAGGCTACAGCGAGCTGACCGATGCGCAGAAGCGCAGCATCTCCACACTGTGGACGCGCGCCGAGTTCAGAAAGACTTATACAGACAGGCGGTATATCTGCCTGCTGATGAATAAATTCATCTTCTCAAAGGTCTTTTCAGACTTTTATGGTCGCCGCTGCGTATCCTCGCGCGATGCGGATGCCAAGCTGCTGCGGGAGCTGGCAGAGGATACGGGGAAGGTCGTGTACAAGCCGAACTGCAAGGGACAGGGCAAGGGCGTCCGCGTCCTGCCGTGCGCCGACGAGGCAGAAGCCGCCAACAGCATGGAGCTTATACGCGCCAGCGGAGACGGTATAATAGAGGAGTACGTAGTACAGCATGACGTGCTTGCGCGGGTAAACCCCGGCGCCGTCAGCATAATCAGATTTTACACGGTGTGCGCGCCGTCAGGCTCATATCTCTTCGCGCCCGTGCTTACCACCGCAATTGAAAAGGAAATTTCCAACGGATGCCAGGACGCGCTCACGGCCATGATAGACATCAGGACGGGCGAGGTCGTCACGGACGCCGTTGATCAGAATAAATACACGGATCATGCAGCGCACCCCGTCACCGGCACGGCGTTCAGGGGGCTGAAGCTGCCGTTTTGGGAAGAGAGCATTGACATGATGCGCCGCGCCGTGCCTCTTGCCAGCAAAATATCCAACATCGGCTGGGATGTCGCCATCACGGAAAAAGGTCCGCTTATAATCGAGGCGAATACGATCCCGGGCTTCAATACGGCGCAGTACCGCGGCTACAGCTGGCTGACCGGCGGCTATGGCTATCAGCCGCTTTTCGACGAGATAAACGGACGGCCTTTCACGCCGGACAGCCGGTACGACAGGGTCGTACTCGGGCTTGACTGAATGCGGACGTGGAGAACGGAACATGGAAGCTATAATCTCTGTTGCCTTTGGCGTGTGGATAGCGATAACCGCGTTTGTCTACCGCGCGGTGACCTCTCCCCGCGATAAATGGGGGGATAAGAAATGAACGCTTATTCTATCGGCATACTTGCCGCGCTCGCCGTTTTTTTTGCTGTCGGCATAATTGCAGGGCGCATGGTCAAGAACACCAATGACTATTATGTTTCCGGCCGCAGAGCGCCGACAATACTGATAGTCGGTTCGTTGATCGCGTCATTTCTCTCAACGGGTGCATTTCTCGGAGATACCGGCGAGGTATATTCCGGCTTTTTTATGGGCATTGTCATCGTCGGCATAATTCAGGCGACAGGCTACATATACGGCGCGTGCTTCTTCGGAAGATACATACGCCGCAGCGAGGTCACAACGCTGCCGGAATACTTCGGCAGACGCTTTGCTTCGATAAGGCTCAGGCGGCTGTCTTCACTCATAATGCTCGTATCGGTGAGCGCATATCTGCTTTCGGCGATACAGGGGGTTGCGACGCTTATAAGCAGCATAACGGGGTACGGCTATTCGCTGTGCGTTGTCATAGTGTGGCTTGCGTTCACATCGTTTACCATATATTCCGGCTCGCCGGGAGTGCTGCTGACCGATACGATCATGTTCATGGTGTTTCTTCTGGCTGCCCTTATTGCGGTGCCGCTGATTGTCAGCGCAGCCGGAGGCTGGTTTTGCGGCATAGCGGCGCTTGCAAACTGCGAGAGCATGCCCGGCATCATTTCCTGGGCGGGGAATGCGGACTACCTTTATGCCGATGGCGCAAGCAACCTCGTGTGGGCGGTGACCTATGGCATAGTGTGGGCGCTCGTCGTGGCGATAAGCCCCTGGCAGACCAGCCGCTATCTCATGGCAAGGGACGAGCACGTCGTGCTGCGCTCCTCCATATGGTCGTCAATGGGCGTGATGATCGTTACGGCGGCGCTCTACTTCTCTGCGGCTTTCATTCGTGTGCTCAACGGAGGGCTGAACGGAAGCGAAGCTCTTATCTGGGCGGCAATGAATGTGCTCCCGCCGGCAGTCGGCGTTATATTGCTCATCGGCATCAGCGCAGCCGGCATATCCTCCGCATCGACATTTCTCTCGCTCATAGGCTTTTCTGTTGTAAACGACATTGTCCCGCAGGTATATGCCGACGACAGGAAAAAGCTCCGCCTCTCGAGAGCCTCCATGCTTGCGGCAAGCCTTGTGATACTTGCCCTTGCTTACCTGAACCCGCCGCAGATATTCATAATAATGTATTTCGGCGGCACTGTTATAGCAAGCTCGTGGAGCATTGCGGCATTCGGCAGCGTCTGGAGCCGCCGCCTGAGCAGAACCGGCGCATATCTGAGCATGCTGTTTGGCTTTGCCGGCTGCGCAGGAGCTAAGGCGCTCTATTCCGCAGCGGGCTATGTGCCGCCGGTCTGGCTGGATCCTTTCTTTATCGGCATACTCCTGAGCGGGCTTGGCGCGGTGCTGGGTTCCGTGCTTGCTCCGGTGACGGCGGAAGAAACGGCGGCGCGCGAGGCGCTTTTTGACGCGCCTTCGTCTGCGCTCGACGCTGCGGAAAACCGCAGGGATCACAGAATATGGATCATATATCTGCTGTTTGCAGTTTTTGTGGGGCTGTTCTTCCTGCTTGCGTATGCCATCCCTTACATGCAGGCGCTTCACTGATTTTGCGGGAGTGTGTAAAAATGCAGGATACTCTGAAGCTGTATTACGCGAAGCTGGCTAACATGGGCGATTTGCTCAGCCCTATGATAATCGAACACTTCTTTGGCTATAAGGTCGAGCGCGCCTCTTTTCTCACAGGGGAAGTGTGCGCTGTGGGAAGCTGTCTTGCACAGTATAAGCTGCATGGCACGCCGCTTATGAAGGTGCAGCAGACGATCAATGGCTTCACGCATCCGACTGTCCGCATATGGGGAACGGGATTTATAAATTATTCCGACTGCGAGGGACGTTTTTTCAAGCGGGATATGCGCTTTCACGCGGTTCGCGGCGAGCTGACGAGAAAAAATGTCGAGAAAATGACCCGCCGCAGACTGGATATACCGACGGGGGACGCAGGCATTCTGACCTCCGGGCTGCTTGCCAAAATACCCGAAAAGAAGTATGATATAGGCATAATCCCGCATATCTGCGATTTGAACGAGGAGCTTGTGCACACCACTGTGCGCAAATATGAAAACAGCATACTTATAAATGTGAAGGACGAGCCGCTTGAAGTAATAAGGCAGCTTGCCCGGTGCCGCGCGGTCATATCCAGCTCTCTCCATGGGCTGATAGTCGCTGACAGCTTCGGCATACCGAATATGCATGTGCTGTTTTCCGACCGCCCGCTGGGCGACGGATATAAATTTGACGACTATTATTCAGCCTACGGTGTGGAGCATCTGCAGCGGGATCTCAGGAGAGAGCCTATACCGGAGATAAACGAAATACAGGATTCATGGCTCATCACACCGGAAGCTGCGGCGGAAAAGAAAAAGCTGATGCTTGAGAGCTTCCCCTTCCCCAGGTGCGGGGAGAATTGATGCTGCCTTTGAAAGATAAGCGTTATGCGGCGTGAAGCATGGAGAGATTATGGAATACGGCGAGCTGATCTCGGTCGTAATACCGAGCTACAACAGAAAAGACAAGCTGCCGGCATGCATTGAGAGCGTACTTGGGCAGAGCTATGACAACATAGAAGTCATCATCGCAGACGATGCGTCTACCGACGGCACGGAGCTGCTGTTTCGCAATGTGAAAGACCCGAGAGTGAAGTACCTGCGTTATGAGGAGAACCGCGGCGCATGCTATGCCCGGAACTATGGCGCGGAGCACGCAAAGGGCGCGCTGCTTGCCTTTCAGGACAGCGACGATACATGGCATGCCGATAAGCTTGAAAAGCAGTGCCGGCGGCTCGTTGAGACCGGCGCGGATATGTGCTACTGCGGAATGAACCGCGTTGCGGCAAACGGCAGCCGCTTCTATTACCCGGTGCATGCGCCGCGTTCGCTGTGCGCACTGGAGGATTTCCTTGCCGAGAACCGCGCAAGCACCCAGACGATGCTCATGCATCGCAGCGTGTGGGCGCAGCTCAGGTTCGATGAGAGCATACGCCGCTATCAGGATTGGGACTTCGCCATCCGCGCGGCGGAGCGCTTTGATCTGACATATCTGCCGGAGGCTCTTGTTGAATCGGAGGTCGGAAGCGACAGCATTTCCGCCGTCGTCAATTCATATTCGCATCTTCTGCATCTGTATGAAAAGCACAGACCGCTCTACGAAAAATACCCGGAGAGCGACGCCGTCATGAACCGGCGTATGGGAAAACGCCTCCATTCCGCCGATCCCCGGACAGCGGCGGAGCACTTTGAAAGAAGCCACAGGCTGAGCCGCAGCTTCTATGATCTTGCATACTACATAGTTGATACTTTCAGGGCTATGCCGCAGAAAAATAAGGACGATTCAAAATGACTGCATTTGTGATACTTCATTACCGCGTGATAGATACGACAAGAAAGTGCGTGGAAAGCATAAAAGCACTTGCCGGCGAAAAGCATATCGTCATCGTTGACAATGCATCTCCGAACGGGACAGGGGCGGAGCTGGCGACGGAATTTGCGTCGGATCCGGTTGTTGACGTTATTCTGAATCCCGAAAATTCCGGCTTTGCGCGCGGGAACAACCTCGGCGTGAAGTACGTGGCCGATGAGCTTGACGCAGACTTTGTCTGCGTGCTGAACAATGATGTGGAAATAAGACAGCGCGATTTCATTGAGAAAATCGGGCAGATATACAGCGAGCATCCTTTTGACCTGCTGGGACCGGATATACTCTCCGTCTTCTCCGGCATACACCAGAGTCCCAAATCGCTGCATGCGGTGAGCATCGAGCAGGTCAGGAAAAAGCGCGCTTTTGTCAAGCGCAGCCAGAACCCGGTGCTGCTCCTGCTGAGCAGCGGAGAGAAGAACAGCCCCGCCATATGGCGCCTTGTGCAGCGGCGCAACAGAGCAAAGCAGAATATTGACTCTGCCAGGGCGGCGGAGAGCGTGGTGCTCCATGGCTCCTGCGTCATATTTTCCGGAAGGTATATCGCTTCGCACCCGGAGCCGTTTTATCCGAAAACGTTCATGTATTATGAAATGGAAATACTCGACTGGCTGTGCCGCCGCGAAAACTGCGTTGTTCGCTATGACCCGTCCATTTCTGTGCTGCATTATCAGTATGTCGCATCAAAGGTGGAGTACCGCTCCATTATCAAGCGCTCGCAGTTTGTGATCCGCTGCCTGCTTGAATCGCTTGATGCGGCGGAAGAGCTCATGCTTGCGGCGTATGCCTCCGACGAGGCGGCAGCAGAGGCATGCAGGGAAGCTTGCCGCGTCAAGCAGCCTGCGCTGACCAATGCCGGAATTTGAAGCGAAATGAAGAAAAAGAGGATACATCGGGGTTCAAGAGCCTTATATGCACTTGCTTCGTATATCTCGCCGGGGCTGAACACAAGGCTTCTCTATCTGAGAAAGTTCGGTCGTCTGCCGGAGCTTGAAGCGCCGAAAACGCTCAATGAAAAGCTGCTCAAGCTCAAGCTCGAACGCTACGGCACAGATCCGCTCGTCCGGCAGTGCGCTGATAAATACCGTGTGCGCAGCTACGTTGAAGAGCGCGGCTGCGCGGAGACGCTCAACAAGCTGTATGCGGTTTATGACCGTGCGGATGATATAGACTGGAACAGCCTGCCGCAAAGCTTTGCAATGAAGTGGAGCTTCGGCTGTGGCTACAACATCATTTGCCCGGACAAGGCGGCGCTCAATATTCCCGCTGCGGAAAAGCAGCTGAAAAAATGGGGGCGTGAGCCGTTCTGGGCATATTACTCTGAAATGCAGTACCGGCATGCTGAGAAGAAGATAATCATTGAGGAATATATAGGCGACAAGGACGGCAAATTGCCCGAGGATTACAAGTTCTACTGCTTTAACGGGCAGGCGTATTGCGTGATGCTCTGCACGGGGCGCAGCGAGGGGTGGCCGAGGTTTTATTTTTTTGACCGGGATTTCAGGCTTCTGCGCATAAACCGGGATTCCATAGCTGCGCCTGCGGATTTTTCACTGCCCAAGCCCCGATTTCTTGACAAGGCGTTCGAAACGGCAGATAAGCTCTGCGGGGAATTTCCGTTTGTGAGGGTCGATCTCTATATAACCGAAAAAGGCGTGCGCTTCGGAGAGCTTACGTTCACTCCGGCTGCCGCGCTTGATAATAAACGTCTGCCGGAGACGGATATACTCTTCGGCAGCATGATGAAAATGGAGTGACAACGTGAAAATTGCGGTTCTCGGAGCGGGAAACAGCGGCTGCGCCCTGGCGGCGGATTATGCGGCGCGCGGTCATGAGGTAACGCTGATAAAGACCTCCCGCTCCGTACATGAAGATAACTTCGCATACTTGGAACGGCATGACGGGACGATGGTGATGGACGAATTCGGGAAAGAGACCGTCTGCCGTATTGCGCATCTTTCGCGCAGCACGGACGATATATCCGGCTGCGAAATTGTTCTTCTCTGCACGCAGACAGGGTACCATCGGGACGTTCTGCGCTGCATTGTACCCAACCTCGTGCCGGGGCAGATACTGCTCATAGTGCCGGGGTATCTCTCCACCGCCAGCGTACTCGCTCTCAGACCGGCGCAGGGTGTCATCATAGCGGAGGGCGAGAGCAACTTCATCGACGGGCGCATCTTCGCGCCGGGACGGTTCAGGGTTGGCTTCCGCAATGTCAGAAACCCGCTCGGCATCTATCCGGCATCAGCCGCCGCTGATGCGGAGAAAAAGCTTGATATGCTCGGCACGCCGTTTTTCTACCTGAAAAATGTTGTCGAGGCGGCGCTGCATAATCCAAACATGATCGTGCATACCGTTGGCGCGGTGATGAGCATCCCGCGCATTGAAGCCACAGGCGGCGACTATTGTATGTATCACGAGGTTTTTACGCCTTCGGTATGGCGCATGCTGGAGGCGCTTGACGGCGAGAAAATGCAGGTTCTTGAAAAGCTCGGCTGCGAACCGGTACCGTATGCGGAAGCATGCAAATTCCGCAACAGCCTTGACGAGCAGCGCAGCGGCAAAGAGGTGTTTTTTGAATACGCCGCCATGCCGACACGCGCGAAGGGACCGCAGAGCGTGGATTCGCGTTATATCACGGAGGATGTGCCGCAGGGGCTGGTGCTGCTTGAATCGCTGGGCCGCACGCTTGGCGTAGCAACGCCCGTGTGCTCCTCGCTTATAGAGCTCGCCTCGGCGGCTCTCGGACGCGATCTTCGCAGCAGCGGACGCACGATAGAGTATCTCGGCGTGGAAAACATAAAAACAATACTTAACGACGGGGGAGCACAATAGTCTGATGTCAGGTTGGACGGCGCTGAAAAAAACATATTCAATGTGCCGGCGGCTCTGTGCCGGGCGCGGCGGGGCGCTGCCCGTCTATTTGGCGGACGCCGTATACTGCGGCTTCAGGCATGGCGCTTCACCCGAAAACTATTTCGTCCTGCGCTTTTATGAGCTTGACGAGCGGGAGAGGGCGACGTTTCTGACTTCCGGACGCTCAAAGGAGTGCGACCGCAGGCTCAACGCCGGCGCCTCTGCGGAGGACAGGCGTGCGCTGGCGTATAAAAATGAGTTCAACACTGTGTTTGCCGGGCTTGTAAAACGGGAAAGCGTGTACGCTCCCGACAGCGGCTTTGCGCCGTTTGCCGGCTTTCTCGCCAGGCACGAAGAATTTATGCTCAAGCCTGCGAGAGGGACGATGGGACGCGGAATAGAAAGGCTGCGCACGGCGCAGCTCGGCTCGGCGGAACATTTCTACCGCGCCTGCCGCGAAAACGCTCTTCTGCTCGAAGAGGTAATATGTCAGCACCCCATGCTGTCTGCGGTGAATGCGGACAGCGTCAACTCCGTGCGGATAAACGCCGCGCGCGACCGCAGCGGAAAGATACTGCCGATAGGAGCGTGCCTCAAATGCGGCGGGCGCGGTGCCTGTACGGATAATTTCCACAGCGGCGGCGTGGCATATCCCATAGATATGGACAATGGGCGCATATCGGGACCCGGGCGGAACAACACCGATACGTGCGATTTCATTTACCACCCGGGCTCCGGCGTGCGCATGCCGGGGCTTACAGTGCCGTACTGGGAGGAGATCATGCGCTGCGTCCGGCAGGCGATGGAGCGCGTGCCGACGGTGGGCTATGCCGGCTGGGACATCGCCGTGACGCCGGACGGACCGGAGCTTATCGAGGGGAACTACAGCTGGCCCGGCGGCAATATCATTCAGTTTGACGGAGTGGGAAAATATTTACTTTTGAAAAAATGCCTGGGTGAAGATAATGAACAACATACTCACAGATAATATAATCGTCAGGAATGTGAGAGCGTATCCCGTACTCAGAAAGCGCTTTCACGGGTATATCAGCGGTGTACGGAATATGCCCTACGGATTTACGGAGAATAAGCTCTTCCGCGATTACCTCCGCGTGCGCCGCAATAATCCGGAAAAGCGCGTGTCAATGTCGGAGTATATGATATTCGGCTTTTATGGGCTGTCGGTTTCAAGGCAGAAGGAATTCCTCACGGACACCGAGGCAACGCTCCTCATGCGCCCGTATAACAGCGCCTCCGAGCCGTATCTGAAGGACAAGGTGAGCTTCCTGAGGAATTTTTCCCGGTATGTCCGGCGCGGCTGGCTGTACCTGCCGGAATCCACCGCGGAGGAGTTTGCCGCCTTTGTGCGCCGCTACGGCTGCGTTGCGCTCAAGCCGCAGTACTCGAGCTGGGGAATCGGATTTCGCAAATACACTGCGGAAATGCTCGATGCCGAGCCTGACCCGGACGCATTTTTTGAAGAGCTGTGCGCAAAAAAATACCTTGCCGAGCAGTTTGTTGAGTCGGATGGAGAGCTTGCGCGCTTTCACCCTGAATCTCTCAATACGCTGAGAGTTATCACATTTCGTAACGGAGAGCGTTTTGAAGTGTTCGGCTGCGGGCTGCGCGTGGGCAACAACGGTCTGCACGTTGACAACGCGCATGGCGGCGGCATTTTCTGCGAGATAGACCCGCAAACCGGCGTGATCATCACCGACGGCATGGATGAACACGGCGACTACTACCGCGCCCACCCGATGACCGGAGTGCCGTTCTTCGGCGAACAGATCCCACAGTGGGACAAGGTGATCGATTTATGCCGCGCGGCGTCGGCGGAAATTCCCTGCCTGCGGGTCGTCGGATGGGATGTGGCGATACTTCCGGGCGGGAAACTCGAGCTTATCGAGGGCAACCATAACCCGGGCATGAACATCGTTCAGGCTCCGGCAAAGCACGGCGTACACGACAGGTTTGCCGCCATGCTGCTCGACTTCTACGGCGCACCGGAGCAGTATATGAATGCAGAGAGCTGAGAACATGAGGATACTTATAACAGGCGTCAACGGTCAGCTTGGGCATGATGCCGCGCTTGAATTTGCAGCGCGCGGTCACAGCGTGACCGGAACGGGAACGGCGCCGGCGGAGCGCCCGGACTATATGCGGCTTGATATACGCGACCCTGATGCGGTATCGCGCGCCGTAGATGCGGCTATGCCGGACGCCGTTATACATTGCGCGGCGTGGACGGCGGTGGACGCCGCCGAACGGGCGGAAAACCGCGAAGCCGTCCGCGCCGTCAATGTGCGGGGGACGGAAAATATTGCCCGCGCATGCAAAAGCGCGGGCAGCAAAATGATCTATATCAGCACCGATTATGTGTTTCCCGGCGTTGGCAGCGAGCCATGGCCGGCAGACGGAAGCGAGCTTGCCCCCTGCAATTACTACGGGCAGACAAAGCTCGAAGGGGAATTCGCGGTCACGGATAAGCTGGATAACTTTTTTGTCGTCCGCACATCATGGCTTTATGGGCTGAACGGCAATAATTTTGTCAAGACCATGCGCCGCGCTGCGCGGACGCATGATACGCTCCGCGTCGTGAACGACCAGATCGGAACGCCCACGTATTCGCGCGACCTGGCGCGTTTGCTTGCCGATATGGCGCAAAGCGGCAGATACGGCTTTTATAATGCCGCAAACGAGGGCGGGTTTATCTCCTGGTGTGATTTCGCACGCAGAATATTTGAACGCGAGGGGTTGAATACGCATATTACCCCTGCGACGACGGCGGAATACGGCGCGGAGGCTCCGCGCCCGCTCAACAGCCGCCTTGATAAAAGCAAGCTTGTCCGGCAGGGCTTTGCTCCGCTGCCAGAGTGGCAGGACGCGCTCGACCGGTTTCTGGTCGAACTGCACGGTACGGAGAATTGAGGTGCGGAGATGGAGCTTATAAAAACAAAGCTGGAAGGCGTGTTTATAATCAGACCGCAGGTGTTTGGCGACAGCCGGGGATACTTCATGGAAACGTGGTCAAAGGCGGCTTTTGAGCGCGAGGGTCTTGACTATGACTTTGTGCAGGACAACCAGTCCTTCTCCGCTGCAAAGGGCACGCTGCGCGGCATACATTTCCAGCGCGGCAGCGCGGCGCAGGCCAAGCTCGTGCGCTGCCTGCGCGGGGCAGTGCTGGATGTTACGGTCGATCTCCGGCGCAGCAGCCCGACCTACGGCATGTGGGATGCATTTACCCTCTCCGATGAAAACCGTTGTCAGCTACTGATACCGCGCGGCTTCGGGCATGCTTTTCTCACGCTCACAGACAACGTGGAGTTTGCCTATAAGGCGGATAATCCCTATGCCCCGCAGACCGAGGGCAAAATCCGATGGAACGACCCGGAGCTTGGAATAGACTGGGGTATAGAAGACCCCATTCTCTCCGAGAAAGATAAGAACGCCCCTTTCCTGCACGATGCGGTGACAGGGTTTGAGACATGGTGAAAACCTCATGAGAGGTGAGAATATGAAGATCGCAGCGGCAGGCGTGGGCTATGTCGGTCTTTCGCTCTCTGTGCTCCTCGCGCAGAATAACGAGGTCTGCGCCGTTACAACAACAAAGACCAAGGCGGACATGATAAATGCCGGAGTATCCCCGATAAAGGACGCAGATATCGAGGATTTCCTTGCACACAAAAAGCTCCGCCTCACGGCGACGACCGACGCGGAGGCGGCGTACAGAGAGGCGCAGCTTGTTGTCATAGCTGTGCCGACGGATTACGACAGTGAGAAAAATACCTTTGACACCTCCGCCGTAGAGAATGTCATAGCCACGGTGCTGCGCGTCAATCCCGATGCGGCTGTTGTCATAAAATCCACTGTTCCTGTTGGATATACGGATATGATAAGCCGTCGCTTCGGCGCGGACGGCATCATATTCTCACCGGAATTTCTGCGAGAAGGCAAGGCGCTGTATGACAATCTCCATCCCTCGCGCATTATTGTCGGCACGAACGGTACGCCGCGCTCCGAGGAGATAGGAGAGACGTTTGCGTCTCTTCTTCGTGAGGGTGCGGAGGAAAATGATGTGCCGACGCTGTTCATGCACAGTGCGGAAGCCGAAGCTGTAAAGCTTTTTGCCAACACCTATCTTGCCCTGAGGGTCAGCTTCTTCAATGAGCTTGACACCTATGCCGAGGCACGGGGTCTCGACACGGCGCAGATCATCGGCGGGGTCTGCCTTGACCCGCGCATTGGGGCGCACTATAACAATCCCTCCTTCGGCTATGGAGGCTATTGCCTGCCCAAGGACACAAAGCAGCTCCGCGCAAATTACGAGCACGTGCCTGAAAATCTGATCTCCGCCATTGTGGAGAGCAACCGCACACGCAAGGACGTTATCGCCCAAAATATTCTCCGGCGCGCCGGATACTATGACGGACGGCAGAATATCACGGTAGGCGTATACAGACTCACGATGAAGTCCGATTCAGATAATTTCCGCGCTTCGAGCGTGCAGAGCGTTATGAAGCGCCTTATCGCCGCGGGCTTGAAGCCGGTCATTTATGAGCCTGCGCTGAAAGCGGAGGAATATATGGGCTGCCCGAGGATAGCGGATCTTGACCGATTCAAGGCCATGTGCGGCGTCATTATCGCAAACCGATACAGCCGCGAGCTGGACGATGTAAAAGAAAAAGTGTATACGCGCGACATTTTCGCCAGAGACTGAAAGCAGAGCCGCCCCGATAACCGGATCGTTATGGAGCGGCCCTGCTTTCATTATTTTCAGCGTTTTGGCTTTATGAGCGAGACGAAAGACTGTATGCCGGGCGCCTGGGAATCGCGCGGATAGACAAGGAGCGTGCGGGCGTTGGCTTTGAAGCCCAGTATGGGGCGGAACACCACGCCTTCTATCCCCCAGTGCACAAGGCTTGCCGGCATGATGCTGAAAGCGATGCCGGTGTTGATAATAAGGGCGATGCTGTAGAAATCGTCGGCGTACATGCGTTTATTTTCACTCAACCCCATATTTGCATACATACCTGCGATCTGACCGGCCGAGGGCTGCGTGTCCTGCGCACGGTTGAGCACGATCGGCATGCCTTTGAGATCGCGCGGGTTTATCACCTTTTTTCCCGCCAGAGGGTGAGAGGCGCTTATCATTGCCATGCAGGGATCAGACAGCGTGACACGGCTGTCAAGCCCCTTGCCGAGCTCCATGCCAAAGCCGGAGAGCACCGCCATATCGAGCCGCCCGGCGGAGAGATCGTTCATCAGACTTCTGTTGCTGCCCAGAGTGAATTCAAAATCCGCCTCGGGATGCAAGCGGTGATATTTGCGTATTTGGGAGACTATGGTCCACAATTCGTATGCGCCTGCGTAGCCGATGCGAAGGTCGCTTGTGTTGCCGAGTGCGACCTTGCGCCCCTGTGCCGCGGCATCGTTATAGCGTATTATAAGCTGCTTGCACTGCTTGTAGAAGACTTTGCCCGCCGGAGTCAGGCTTACGCCGCGCTTCCCGCGCACAAAAAGCGCATATCCGATCTCCTGCTCAAGCAGCTTTATCTGCTGGCTGACGGCGGTTTGCGAGATGCACTGTTCTTCGGCGGCTTTTGTGAAATTGAGGGTCTCTGCGGCGGATATAAATACTGGCAGGCGTTGCAATCCCATACTTTTTCTCCTTTGCCGGCGCACGGCTTTCCACACATTAAATATAGCCCTATGTTATTATAGCAAGAAGCAAAACTTATGACAAGAGCAGAAAATGATATTGGACATACGGAGCACGCAATGATACTCTTTTAACAAGAGAGCGGCTTATGCCGTCGCATTCTATCTGTAAAAACTGAAGGAGGAATTCACAGTGCGATTCGAAAACAAGGTAGTCATAGTTACCGGGGCAAGCTCTGGTATAGGCAAGTCCACGGCAAGACTGTTTGCAATGGAGGGGGCAAAGGTCGTTGCGGCTGCACGCCGGCTGAAAAAACTTGAGGAGCTTCGTGACAAGGTCGCGGCTGAAAACGCGCCGGGCGTCATCCTGCCGGTGAAGACCGATGTGCGTGATCCGGCGCAGATAGAGGCAATGTTCGACACCTGCCTGAAGGAGTTCGGTCGTCTAGATATTCTCGTCAACAATGCCGGCATGCTCGACGGACAGCTGCCCATTCACGAGACCTCGCCGGAGATTTATGACATGATCTATGAGACTAACCAGCGCGCCGTATATCTCTGCTGCCAGCGCGCGATAAAGATATTCCTTGAGCAGGGCACCCCGGCCAATATCGTCAACGTGGCTTCGGCGGCGTCTCTGCGCGGGCTCAAGGGCGGCACGATGTACGTTATGACAAAGCATGCCGTGCTCGGTCTTACGCGCAATATTTCCGCTTCATTTTTTGAGCGCGGCATACGCTGCAACTGCATAGAGCCGGCAAATATCCTCACCGAAATCAACAAGGTTCCCAGAGAGATGGGCATCGGCATTCTGGAGTGGCAGATGCGCGCCGGCAATGCGGCCCCGCTTCACACCATCACAAAGCCGGGTGAGAAGAAGCCCATACTCGGCAAACCCAAGGATTGCGCAAATGCAATCGCTTTTCTTGCCGACGATGTCGCCGCGCGGTATATCTCCGGCGCGGAGCTGAAAGTAGACGCCGGCTGGCTCAATATGTGACGCGGCACGGTGCATAAAAAGAGAAAGGAAAACTGAATATATGTCTACACATTACACGGATTATTACGGCACGCATATGCCGTTTGCCCAGTTTCCCAAGTTCGGCGTGCTTTCGAGCGTTAAGGTGCTCATGACCGGCACAAACATTGCCGGTCCTTTCGCCGCAAGCATCATGGCCGAGATGGGTGCGCAGGTCGTGCAGGTCGAGTCTCCGAGCATGCCCTGCCAGACCCGGGGCAACTACGGTTACTCTCAGGATCACCGCAACACCTACTCCATCACGCTCAACACCCGCACGCCCAAGGGCAGGGAGGTGCTGGAGAAGCTGATAGCGTGGGCGGATATATGGATAGAGTCCGGACGCCCCGGAACATATGCAAAGGCAGGTCTCAGCGATGAGCATATGTGGAAGATAAACCGCAAGCTCGCCATCGTGCACGTCTCCGGCTACGGTCAGACCGGTCCGGACAAGAATAAGGCCGCTTACGACGTCTCCGGACAGGCCATGGGCGGATATATGTACATGAACGGCGCGAGTCCCACGTCTCCTCCGCTCAAGGTCAACCCTTATCTTTCAGACTACGCCACTGCCTACAATGCCTGCATCTGCGCCCTGTCCATCATGACGAACGCACGCATTACCGGCGAAGGGGACTCCTGCGATGTGTCGCAGTATGAGACGATGTTCCGCCTGCTTGGCAGCTACCCGGCAGAGTGGTTCAACAAAGGCTATCCCGCGCCGGGAGAGCCTGTCAAGTACCGCACCGGCAACGTCAGCGACATCGCGGCAGGCTTCTCGTTTTATGACTGCAAGGACGGCGGCACGATCTTTATCGGCATGGTCGGCGCAGGCAACACGAAAAAGGGTTATCCTCTTGTCGGTCTGCCCACGCCGGGCGACGGGACAGACCCCGACTTTCCCGAGGGCATGACCGGGTCTCTCAAGTCTCTGCCGCGCGGTCAGCGCATTGAGGCAGCCATCACGAAGTTCTGCGCCGAGCGCACCACGGACGAGGTCGAGGCTATTATGACCAAGGCGGGCATTCCCAACCAGAAGGCATTCGGTCCGGCGGACATCGAGAGCAGCGCTCAGTATGCCGCACGTGAAGATATTGCAACGTGGACCGACAGCGTATACGGCGAGATGAAGGGCATCGGCATAACCAACAAGTTCAAGAAGAATCCCGCGCAGATCGTCGCCTCCGCCCCGACCTTCGGCGAGCACAGCCGCGAGGTGCTTGAATTCCTCGGCTACAGCGAATCACAGATCGACGATATGTACGCCAAGGGCGTGACCGCCACAATGGATCCGAGAGAGACCGCAATACAGTGGCATCTCAAGGATTGGCAGTTCTTCTGGAGAGACGATCAGGCTGAGAAGCTGGATCTTTGACAGACTACATAAATCTGAACGGAGGTACAAATATATGGCAGGCTATAATCCCGGAACATACGAAGGCGTCGGGCGCGGCTACGGCGGCAAGCTGTTCGTAAACGTTACGGTGTCCGAAAACAGGATAGAAGCTGTAAAGGTGACGCAGCACAAGGAATACAGAGGCATCGCATGGGGACTCAACACAACCCCGATGGAGCTTTTCCCGAGGCTTATCGTGGAGTACCAGTCGCTGAATATCCCCACGGTTGACGGCGCAGACCTGACCTGCGCGGCTATTATAGACGCGGCAGCCGCAGCGCTCAAGTCGGCAGGCGCATCCAAGGACGATATAGCGGCGCTCAAGGCGGCTCCCGGACCGAAAGCTCCTGATTATAAGGACGAGGTGCGCACGGTGGATGTCGTCGTGTGCGGTGCAGGCGCGGGCGGTCTTGCCGCAGCCATTGAGGCGAAGCTTGCAGGCGCTGATGTTGTTATCGTGGAAAAGCAGGGCATCACCGGCGGCGCGACTGCGAGAAGCGGCGGTAAGCTCCTTGGAGCGGGCACAAAGTGGCAGAAAAAGCAGGGCATCTATGACACGAAGGATATGGTCTACGATTACCTCATGGACGTAGGCGACAGAAACGGCAAGTTTATGGACGAGTCCAAGAACCGCTATCTCGTCGATCATCTCAACCAGACGCTGGATTGGCTCTCATCCATCGAGGCCACTGTAAAGGGCGACCGCGAAGAGATCCTTGCTCAGCCCTGGGAGCCCATATCCAGACCCGTTGAAAAGGACGGCGTGCTGAAAACGCACTTTGACGTGCTCGACGTCGAGCCTATCCATGTCAGTCTCCAGCCGTGGCGCGTGCATAATTCCCCCGGCGGCGGCGGACAGACCAACGGCGAGGGCGGAGAAATATCCACGCCGCTTACTCTGTACTATGAAAATGACCTTGGCGGCGAAATCATATATGACACGGCCATGAACGAACTGCTTACCGATGAAAACGGCGTCGTTACGGGCGTGACGTGCACGCGCAAGAACGGCGCAAAGCTCACGCTTTACGCGAAAAAGGGCGTTATTCTGGCGACGGGCGGCTATGCGCGCAACAAGGAAATGGTTGCACGTTATCCCGTGGCGCACTATTTCAGCAACGTGCCGCACGGAAATGTCGGCGATGGGCTTACGGCAGCGGCGAAGATCGGCGCGCTCAACTATGAGCACCCGGCGGTTCAGGTCGTGTATACGAGCCTTACCTGCGGCATCGGCATAAATGATGAGTCAGGGCTGATTGTTAATGACCGCGGTGAGCGCGTCGTCAACGAGTGGAGCTATCAGTACACTGTCAGCGATGCTATTGCCCGCTCCGGCAGCAATTGCGGCTGGTATATAACCAGCGGCAAGGAGCCTTACGGCGGTGTGCAGTACGGCTATAAGTGCGCCGCAGCAGGCAAGTCCAAGGATCCCTGCGCCTCGAGCATAGAGGATCTTGCAAAGAAGATGGGCTGCGACCCGGCAACCCTGCGCGCGACCTATGACCGTTACTGCGAAATGGTCAATAAAGGCGTGGACGAGGACTTCGGCAAACCCGGCGAGTTCCTGCACCCGATAGAGGGGCCAAAGTTTGCTGCGCTGCGTATGCATCCCTGCGTGACCGTCACCTTCGGCGGACTTGAGACCGACGTATCCGCCCGTGTTATGAAGCCGGACGGCTCCGTCATCCCGCACCTCTATGCGGCCGGCGAGGTCGCAGGAACCGGTATGTACGGCACGCAGTACCCCACCTGCGGCACCTCGATAGGCAGCGCGCTCTTCTATGGACGCATTGCCGGACGCGCCGTCACGGATCAGAGTCTGCTGTAAGCAAAGTATTAAAAAAGGCATACCGAGTTTTGATGACACTGACTCGTCAGGGTATGACTGCTATTGGCTGATCAGCGGACAGAATTGACCGCTGATCAGCCAATGAAATTTTAAAGTTCTTTGAAGAACACAGCGGTGCGAATTTTGTTCAGTATTGGGACAGTAAAAACCACGGAAGTCATAGACAAAACAATTTGGATAAACGGAACCAAATTTATTTTCCAATCAAACTTATTGGCGGAAAACCGTGGCAAAGGATCATCAAGAGGGGGCGGGTCGAGCTCACGGGGATATTCTGCTGAAAAAAGATATAAAGGAAGCTTTGGAGAGCAGGTACCTGATTATGCGGAAAGCTGATATGAATGTGGACAATTCATTCTTGCAAATATAACAGCAGAAAAATTAAGGAAGCCAGAGGAGCCTTCGCCTGCTTTTCGGATTCAAATGATTGACTATATGCAGATAAAACGCAGCAATAAGGAAAGACTGACCATTGCCGGCTTGTGATCTGCGCAGTCAAAAAGTGTGTCACTGCGTATTCCCGAAACTGTCAGATCTTAATTTTTTTTGACCGGCTTCGCAGATGGGTTTACTCTGCTTGGGGCGAAACTCCCCAACCCATGATCGAACGAACGTTTCCCCTTCGGCTGCGCCCTGCAGAGCAGTGCTGTTTTTCCTGCGCGGCGTATGCTGCCGCGTGCCCGGTCACAATTATGCCGGCAGGAATGAGACCGTTGACATCTCCGCGCCGCTGCAATAAACTGTACTCAACAACAATACACACACGGAGGTCACATATGGACGCATACGCACGGGAATTTACGCTTGAGCGCGGGGACGCGGCAGAGCTTTTCTGCTGCATGCAGGAGTCGGCGGGTGATGATGCTGACCGCCGCGGCGGCGGTATGGATACGCTTTTTGCACAGGGGCTTGCATGGGTGCTGCTGTGGCAGCGGCTTGACGTTGCACGCAGACCGGCTGCAGGGGAACGGATCCGTGTTGCCACCATGCCGGGTAAAGGGCGGCTTGGACTTTATCCGCGCCGTTTTGAGCTGTGGAGCGGTGATGAGCGCATCGGCACGGCGCGCAGCGTATGGTCGATAATAAATGTTGAGACTCGCAGCATGGCTGCAAAGGTTGAGGCACCGCTCTCTGGGGAAATGGAGCGCCAGAGCCTGCGGATGGACAGTATTCCCGCGCCGGAGGGCGCTGATAGCTTCATGTTTGTTCCAAAGGCGGAGTATATAGACCGCAACGGGCACATGAACAACGCCGCCTACCTTGCGGCACTGGCAGAGTATCTGCCCGAAAAGAGCAGCTTTGGTCTGAGCATTTTATATCACCGTGAAATAATGCCCGGAGACAAGGTTACGGTGCGCTGGCAGAATGCGGACGGCGCGAGAATCTTCCAGGGCGTCGTGGGTGATGACGAGTGCTTCAGATTGTCATACGGCGTCTACGCTGAAGCTGACTGACGAAACCCGGCAGGACAGGAGGTTCATGCTGCTCCGCGCCCGCGATCACGGTATTCGCCGAAATCGTAACGCCAAGAGCTCTGGATGAAGCTCAAGTCTCCATGCGAATAAAAAGAACAGCCCATCCAATCGGATGAGCTGTTTTTTTGTGGTGCGAGAGAGGAGACTTGAACTCCCACGTCGGTTGACACACGCCCCTCAAACGTGCCTGTCTACCTGTTCCAGCACTCTCGCATAACGCCGAGACTTCAACTCCATTTAAAGCTGCTTGTCTCACTTGGCGCGCCACATTTAAGGCATGGTCATTATAGCAGATTATTCGCGTTTGTCAAGAACGAATTTCACGTTTTCCCGGATTTTTTGCCGCAAGCGACGAAACAAAGCAGACAGCGGACACAACCAGCGCCGCTATGAGCGCTGCCGCGCCCCGATCCATCAGCAGCAGATACCGCCCCTTAAGGTATGCATGATATCCCAGCAGCGACGCAAACTGCACCAGCAGCGCCGCCGCCGCATACATTGGCGCGGCAAACGCCAGCACAACGGACAGTATATCGGCAGCGAAGAAGTACCGCTCATGCATATGCGGGAGGAGAAACGGTATCCCGATCGCAAGCAGCACGGCTGCGGCGAGCACCGCGCGCTCCGTGAGCCTGCCGCGGAAAGCAAGGCACACGCCAAGCACCGCAGCCATATATGCGAATGCGCACGCCACGCCGAGGGCTGAGGCGGCATCGTTGTATGCAGACGGGAGCGTATATTGGAAAAAGGCGTATACGGAAGGGGAATTGTAGTTTAGCCCCGTGCCGATGCTGGAGGTCTGGTCAAGATAGAGAGTGAGCGTTTCTGTAAAGGGACGCCCAAGCAGCACGGCGGGCAGCACGAGCGCCACATATACCGCAGGGAAGATCAGAAAATGCCGCCAGCTGAGCTTGCCGTATATCCACAGCACGGCGTACACCGGAAGAATGAATACCGCCTGAAGCTTGAAACCGAACGAGAGCGCCGCGAGCACCATTGCGGCGGCCGGGCGGCCGTCGAGCGCGCAGTATATGCCCAGCAGCGCCAGCGCGGTATAAATACTGTCGCACTGCGCCCACACAGCGCCGTTGAGAAATACCGTAGGCAGCATGAGCACTGCAAAAAATATGCCCAGGCGCCGCGCCGCGCTCTGCGTGAAGCGCCCGAGCAGCAGCGCCGCCGCCCATGCAAGCAGCACGTCAAAAAGAATGCTGAGCAGCTTTATGAGATACAGATCGTCGATGCTGCTGTAAGAAAAGAGCGCGAGAAAATACAGATACGGTATATTATAGTTGCCTATCTGCCGGCTCAGTCCCGCAAAGCCGCCGTTTGCGCGGAAATATTCGACCCAGCGGGAGAGAAAGTCGCGGTAGTCGAGCGTTACATAGTCCAGCACCGAATATCGTGCTGCGAATGCCAGAAGCGTCAGCACGGCGGCGGCAGCCCAGCTCTGCGGCGAGCGCAGAAGCCGCATTCTATAGAGCAGCCAGAGCGCAAGCACGCCCTCCAGAGCGAGGATAAGAGTTATGCATATATCCATTAAAACAAGCGCCTCCAGAACGTAAAAATAAAAAACGGCAGGAGCAACGGATGCCCCTGCTGAAAACCCGGCAAAAAACTTTTAAAACCCCTTGACTTCACAGCACAACTGATGGTAGAATAGAGTGCTATGTGTGCAGGGAGAGGGGATATCCCCCCCACTCTTACAGTGCAGATTATAGCATCCCAACCCAGCAAAATCAACACCGGGGCATGCAATTATGACAACAGACCCGGGTGTTTGCAAATCGTGATAAGGAGAGTGCGCTAATGCCAAAGGATGTTCTCTACGGCAAGACTCTGAGAAAGAGCTTTGCCCGTACCCAGGAAATCATGGACATGCCCAATCTGCTGGAGATCCAGAAAAGCTCCTACCAGTGGTTTCTGTCCACCGGTCTGCGCGAGGTTTTCAAGGACGTTGACTCCGTCACCGACTATTCCGGCAACCTTGAGCTGAGCTTCATCGACTATTCTATGGACGAGAAGCCCAAGTACACCGAGGAAGAGTGCAAGGCGCGCGACGCCACGTATGCCGCGCCGCTCAAGGTGCGCGTAAGGCTGCGCAACAAAGAGACTGAGGAGATAAAGGAGCAGGAGATCTTCATGGGCGACTTTCCGCTCATGACCGCCGGCGGCACTTTCATCATCAACGGCGCAGAGCGCGTTATAGTCTCGCAGATCGTCCGCTCACCCGGCGTGTACTTTGAAAAGACCACTGATAAGTCCATGATGAGCGTCTATGCCGCCACCGTCATCCCATACCACGGCGCGTGGCTGGAGTATGAAACCGACGCGACCGACGTTTTCAACGTCCGTATCGACAAAAACCGCAAGCTGCCGATCACGTGGTTCCTCAAGGCTATGGGGCGCTACAATCCCGACAATCCCGCGACCTGGCTCAGCTGCGTTTCCAACCCCGGCTCCGGCGCGGAGACCAACGAGCGCCTGAAGGAAATATACGGCGACGACGAGCGCATGACCGCCACGCTCGACAAGGACACCTGCGCCACGCGCGACGAGTGCCTCATCGAGATATACCGCAAGCTGCGCCCGGGCGATCCCCCCACGGTGGAGTCCGCCGAGGTGCTGCTGGACGGGCTGTTCTATGACCGCCGCCGCTATGAGATAAGCAACGTCGGGCGCTACAAGTTCAACAAAAAGCTCTCGCTCTTCCCGCGCATTGCCGGCTTTGAGCTGGCACAGCCCGTGGCAGACCCCTTCACCGGCGAGATCATCGCCGAGGCAGGGGAGACCGTGACGCGCGCAAAGGCGCGCGAGATCGCGGATGCCGGCGTTGTTGACGTTATTCTCCGCGTTGACGACAAGGATGTGCGCGTGTTTTCCAACGGCATGGTGGACATCCGCCGCTATGTTGACTTTGACCCGGCGGAGCTTGGCATAAAGGAGCTTGTGCGCGGCATCGTCATGCGCCAGCTCTGCGCCCAGTTTGAGGGCGATGCGCTCAAGAATGCAATACGCGAGAATATCGAGGTGCTCATCCCCAAGCACATCGTCGCCGACGATATTTTTGCCTCCGTCAACTACCTCAACTGCCTTGCCCACGGCATCGGCGAGGCGGACGACATCGACCATCTCGGCAACCGCCGCGTCCGCTGCGTCGGCGAGCTGCTGCAAAACCAGTTCCGCATAGGCTTCTCGCGCATGGAGCGCGTGATCCGCGAGCGCATGACGCTGCAGGATCTCGACATCGTCACCCCGCAGAGCCTTATCAATATCCGCCCCGTGACCGCGGCGATAAAGGAGTTTTTCGGCTCGTCCCCGCTGTCGCAGTTCATGGATCAGACAAACCCCCTTTCCGAGCTTACGCATAAGCGCCGTATGTCCGCTCTCGGTCCGGGCGGTCTTTCAAGAGAGCGCGCGAGCTTTGACGTCCGCGACGTTCACTACAGCCACTACGGCCGCCTCTGCCCGATAGAGACGCCGGAAGGACCGAATATCGGTCTTATCTCCTACCTTGCGTCCTATGCCCGCGCCAATGAGTACGGCTTCCTCGTCGCGCCGTACCGCAAGGTCGAAAAGGACACATGCCGCGTTACGGATCATGTGGATTA
The DNA here is from genome assembly GCA_002431965.1 of Clostridiales bacterium UBA5888. Classification (GTDB taxonomy): domain Bacteria; phylum Bacillota; class Clostridia; order Oscillospirales; family Oscillospiraceae; genus Limivicinus. The sequence continues at coordinate 10,940 of DJEW01000002.1, read as the reverse complement.
CATGACCGCCGATCAGGAGGATCAGTTCACCGTCGCACAGGCGAGCGAGCCTGTGGACGAAAACGGCGTGTTCATCAACAAACGCATCACCTGCCGCCACCGCAACGACACCGTTGAGGTCAACCGCGAGGATGTTGACTATGTCGATATAAGCCCGAAAATGATGGTGTCCATCGCAACGGCGATGATCCCCTTCCTTGAAAACGACGACGCGAACCGCGCGCTGATGGGCGCGAACATGCAGCGTCAGGCCGTGCCTCTCATGACGACCCAGGCGCCTATCGTCGCCACCGGTATTGAGCATAAGTGCGCGGTCGATTCGGGCGTGTGCGTGCTTGCGGAGGGCGACGGCCTCGTCACCCGCGTTGACGCAAATTACATCACCGTCCGCTATGACGCAGGCGAAGTGAAGGACTATAAACTCATAAAATTCTCCCGCTCCAACCAGGGCACCTGCATAAACCAGCGTCCCATCGTCTCCACGGGCGAGCGCGTCGTCAAGGGCGACGTGCTGGCGGACGGTCCGAGCACGAGCCACGGCGAGATCTCCCTCGGCAAGAACATCCTTGTCGGCTACATGAACTGGGAGGGCTATAACTACGAGGACGCGGTGCTGCTCAACGAGCGCCTTGTCATGGAGGACGTGTTCACCTCTATCCATATAGAAGAGTACGAGTGCGACTCCCGTGACACCAAGCTCGGACCTGAGGAGATCACCCGCGATATTCCCGGCGTCGGCGACGACGCGCTCAAGTATCTTGACGAGCGCGGCATCATCATGGTCGGCGCGGAGGTCACTGCCGGCGACATACTTGTCGGCAAGGTCACGCCCAAGGGCGAGACCGACCTTACAGCGGAGGAGCGTCTGCTGCGCGCGATCTTCGGCGAGAAGGCGCGCGAGGTGCGCGACACTTCGCTGAAAGTCCCCCACGGCGAAAGCGGCATAATCGTGGATGTGAAGGTTTTCACCCGCGAGAACGGCGACGAGATGAACCCCGGCGTCAACCAGGTCGTCAGGGTTTACATTGCGCAAAAGCGCAAGATCTCCGTCGGCGACAAGATGGCGGGCCGCCACGGCAACAAGGGCGTCGTGTCGCGCATCCTGCCGCGCGAGGATATGCCGTATCTGCCCGACGGCACCCCGCTGGACATCGTGCTGAATCCTCTGGGCGTTCCGTCCCGTATGAACATCGGGCAGATCCTTGAGGTTCACCTTGGCTACGCGGCGCAGGCGCTGGGCTGGAAGGTCGCAACGCCGGTGTTCAACGGCGCGAACGAGACCACCATCCGCGAGACTCTGCGCCAGGCGGGGCTGCGCGAGGACGGCAAGAGCACCATGTACGACGGACGCACCGGCGAGAAGTTCGACAATGACGTCACGGTCGGCTGGGTCTACTTCCTCAAGCTGCACCATCTGGTCGATGATAAGATACACGCCCGCTCCACCGGTCCTTACAGCCTTGTCACGCAGCAGCCGCTCGGCGGCAAGGCGCAGTTCGGCGGACAGCGCTTCGGTGAAATGGAAGTCTGGGCGCTGGAAGCCTACGGCGCGGCGTACACTCTCCAGGAGATACTCACCGTCAAGTCCGACGACGTGACAGGGCGTGTCAAGACCTATGAGGCGATAGTAAAGGGCAACAACATCCCGCAGCCGGGCGTGCCGGAATCATTCAAGGTCCTCATAAAGGAGCTTCAGTCTTTGTGCCTTGACGTGCGCGTTCTCGACAAGGACGGCAACGACATAGAGCTCAAGGACGATGACGACGACGATTTCATCCCCGACATGAAGGATGAGATATACCGCTCTGACGACGATGAGATAGAGGCGGAGGGCTTCTCCATCGAGGATGTCCCCGAGGATGAGCTTGGCGCCGATCTTGATTTCGGCGCGGACGACAATTCGGATTTTGACAGCGAGGAGGATATGTAATGAGCTATACACCGTTTGACGCAATACAGATAGGCATTGCTTCCCCCGAGAAGATCCTCGAGTGGTCATACGGCGAGGTCAAAAAGCCCGAGACCATCAACTACCGCACGCTCAAGCCCGAGCGCGACGGCCTCTTCTGCGAGCGCATTTTCGGACCGACGAAGGACTGGGAGTGCCATTGCGGCAAGTACAAGAAGATCCGCTACAAGGGCAAGATCTGCGACCGCTGCGGCGTCGAGGTCACAAAGAGCAAGGTTCGCCGCGAGCGCATGGGTCATATCGAGCTTGCAGCGCCCGTCAGCCATATCTGGTATTTCAAGGGCATCCCCAGCCGCATGGGTCTCATGCTTGACCTGACCCCGCGCATGCTGGAAAAGGTGCTGTACTTTGCAAACTATATCGTCATAGATCCCGGCTTTACGCCGCTGGAGCGCTGCCAGATACTCACCGAGCGTGAGTACCGCGATATGCGCGAAAAGTACGAGGACGATTTCAAGGCGGGCATCGGCGCGGAAGCCATAAAGGAGCTTTTGCAGCAGATCGACTGCACCGAGCTTGCCGCCCAGCTTCGTGAGGAGCTGAAAAACGCCTCCGGGCAGAAGAAGGCAAAGCTCGTCAAGCGTCTCGAAGTCGTCGAGGCGTTCCGCCAGAGCGGAAACCGCCCCGAGTGGATGGTCATCGACATTCTCCCGGTCATTCCGCCGGAGATACGCCCCATGGTTCAGCTTGACGGCGGACGCTTCGCCACGTCCGACCTCAACGATCTTTACCGCCGCGTTATCAACCGCAACAACCGCCTCAAGCGTCTCCAGCAGCTCAACGCGCCGGACATCATCGTCCGCAACGAAAAGCGCATGCTTCAGGAGGCTGTGGATGCGCTGATCGACAACGGCCGCCGCGGGCGCGCCGTCACGGGCGCAAACTCCCGCGCGCTCAAGTCGCTGAGCGATATGCTCAAGGGCAAGCAGGGGCGCTTCCGCCAGAACCTGCTGGGCAAGCGCGTGGACTACTCCGGGCGTTCCGTCATCGTCGTCGGTCCTGACCTGAAGATCTACCAGTGCGGCGTACCCAAGGAGATGGCAATAGAGCTGTTCCGCCCGTTCGTGATGAAAAAGCTCGTCGAGGACGGCGTTGCAAACAACATCAAGTCCGCCAAGAAAATGGTCGATAAGCAGCGCACCGAAGTCTGGGACGCGCTTGAGGACGTTATCAAGGAGCACCCCGTCCTGCTCAACCGCGCGCCGACGCTCCACCGCCTGGGCATTCAGGCGTTCGAGCCGGTGCTGGTCGAGGGGCGCGCGCTGAGACTGCACCCGCTGGTCTGTACCGCTTATAACGCCGACTTTGACGGCGACCAGATGGCAATCCACCTCCCGCTTTCCGCCGAGGCGCAGGCAGAGGCGCGCATTCTCATGCTCTCCGCCAACAACCTCCTTCGCCCGCAGGACGGTCACCCCGTCACCGTGCCGACGCAGGACATGATTCTCGGCTCTTACTACCTGACCATGGTCCGCATCGGCTCTGCCGAAAAGGGCGCGGAAAATCTCGTCATCGACGACCCCGGCGACAGCGAATATGAAGCCGGCACCATCGTTCCCGGCGATGACATCTATGCAAAGAATCAGGAGCTTAAGCGCGAGGGTAAGAAGCTCATCACCTATAAGCCAACCCTCATGTACCGCGACCCCGCCGAAGCCATCATGGCGTATAACGACGGCTGTGTCGGGCTGCATGCGCCAATCCGCCTGAGAGTCGCAAAGACCGTTGACGGCGTCGAGGTCAAAAAGACCATCGTCACCACCGTCGGGCGCATAATCTTCAACGAGCCTATCCCGCAGGATCTCGGCTACGTTGACCGCACCGACCCCGAGCACGCCTTTGACCATGAGATCGGCTTCCAGGTCGGCAAAAAGCAGCTGGGCGATATTATCGACCGCTGCATCCAGAAGTACGGCTTCACCATTTCCGCCGAGGTGCTTGACAGCATCAAGGCGATGGGCTACAAGTACTCCACCAAGGGCGCGATCACCATATCCGTTGCGGATATGACCGTGCCGAGCGCCAAGCACGAGCTTATAAAGGCGACCGAGGACGAGGTCGTCAAGATAGAGCGCCAGTACAAGCGCGGCTTCATCACCGACGATGAGCGCTACCGCCTTGTCGTCGCCGAGTGGGAGAAGACCACAAAGGAAGTCACCGACGCGCTCACCAGTGTTCTCGACGAGTACAACCCCATATACATGATGGCAAACTCCGGCGCTCGCGGTTCCATGAACCAGATCCGTCAGCTCGCCGGTATGCGCGGTCTGATGGCGAACACCGCCGGTAAGACCATCGAAATACCCATCAAGTCCAACTTCCGTGAAGGTCTCTCCGTTCTGGAGTACTTCATCTCCACAAGAGGCGCACGAAAGGGTATGGCGGATACCGCACTGCGTACTGCGGACTCCGGCTACCTCACGCGCCGTATGGTCGATGTGTGCCAGGACGTCATCATCCGCGAGCCGGACTGCGGCACGACGGAGGGCGTTTGGGCGTCCGCCGTGTATGACCGCGGGCAGCTCGTTGAGAGCTTCGGCACGGCTATCCACGGCCGCTTCCCCGCCCAGCCCATCACCGATCCCCAGACGGGCGAGGTGCTCTTCGACACCGATCATATGCTCATGCCCGAGGACGCGGACGTTCTCGAGGCGCACGGCGTGCACAAGGCGTTCATCCGCTCCGTGCTCACGTGCGAGGCGCGCATCGGCGTGTGCGCCAAGTGCTACGGCATCAACCTTGCCATCGGCAAGCCCGTCAACGCGGGCGAAGCCGTCGGCGTTATCGCGGCGCAGTCCATCGGCGAACCGGGCACTCAGCTCACCATGCGCACGTTCCATACCGGCGGCGTCGCGGGCGACGATATCACCCAGGGTCTGCCCCGTGTTGAGGAGCTGTTCGAGGCGCGCAAGCCCAAGAAGATGGCGACGCTCGCCGAAATATCCGGCACGGTGTCGATAGAGGAAGCCAAGAAGGGCGTGATGTACTCCATCACGATCACCAACGAAGCCGAGGGCGAGACGGTGGTCTACACCGTGCCGCACTCCGCGGGCATCCTCGTCCACAATGGAGACCATGTTGACCGCGGGCAGGAGCTTACCTCCGGTGCGCTCAACCCGCACGACGTCCTGCGCATCCGCGGCACGGACGACGACGAGTTCGGCCGTCAGGGCGTGCGCAGCTATATCACGAGCGAAGTCCAGAAGGTCTACCGCCAGCAGGGCGTTGACATCAACGACAAGCACATTGAGGTCATTGTCCGCCAGATGATGCGCAAGGTCAGGGTTGAGGACGCCGGCAGCACCGAACTGCTCTCCGGCTCGACCGTTGACATCAGCGTGCTCAAGGACGCGAACAGGGAAGTGCAGCAGCGCATGGACGCGGGCGAAGAGGGGCTCAGCCTTGCCACCTACACCCAGCTTCTCATGGGCATCACCAAGGCCTCCCTCGCCACGGACAGCTGGCTGTCCGCCGCCTCGTTCCAGGAGACCACCAAGGTGCTCACGGATGCGGCGATCAAGGGCAAGGAGGATCACCTTGTCGGTCTGAAGGAGAACGTCATCATCGGCAAGCTCATCCCCGCCGGCACGGGTCTGGAGATATACCGCGACTTCGAGATGAACACGGACGATTCCATCGCCGCCGCCCCGGAGGAGTATGTCGATCTGACCGCGCTTGTCAACAAATCCAACGCACTTTAACAAAACCGGAAAGGCGTGTATCAGCAAATGCCGATACACGCCTTTTTTAAAAGTAACTGTAAAGAGTGAAGATATGATGTCTCTACGCAACAAGACGATAACGACCACCGTCGCCGAGGGGGCGGCATATCTCGCACGCTGCCTGACGGCGGACGATATTCGCGCCGGGAAGAGCGCGCTGGACGCCACAATAAACGGCGATATGCGCACGGTGTGCCCGCTTCTCGCCCCCGGCTGCGCCGAGCTAATCATTGCCGATCCGCCATATAACCTCACCAAGAGCTATGACGGCACGGCGTTCCGCCGCCGCGGCGCGGCGGAGTATGAGGAGTATACGCGCGCGTGGCTCGCTGCGGTCGCGCCGCTCCTGTCGCCGCGCGGCAGCATCTACGTCTGCTGCGACTGGCAGTCCAGCCTTGTCATCGGGCGCGTGCTGGAGGAAATGTTCACCGTTCGCAGCCGCATAACATGGCAGCGCGAAAAGGGGCGCGGCGCGAAGCGCAATTGGAAAAACGGCATGGAGGACATCTGGTTTGCCACAAGGGGGGAGGAGTATACCTTCAATCTCGACGCGGTGCGCCAGCGCCGCCGCGTCGTTGCACCATACCGCGCCGACGGGCAGCCCAGGGATTGGGTCGATTCGCCGCGCGGCGCATACCGCGACACCTGCCCATCAAACTTCTGGGATGACATCACGGTGCCGTTCTGGTCGATGCCGGAGAACACCGCCCACCCCACGCAGAAGCCCGAAAAGCTGCTGGCAAAGCTCATTCTCGCCAGCTCCGACCCCGGCGACACGGTGCTCGACCCCTTTCTCGGCTCGGGCACGACGAGCGTTACCGCCAAAAAGCTCGACCGGCACTATATCGGCATAGAGCTTGAACCGCGCTACTGCATCTGGGCGGAGCAGCGCCTTGAGCGCGCCGGGGCGGACAGTCGAATTCAGGGCTATGACGGCGTGTTCTATGCCAGAAATTTTTAAGGTTTTTCTTATATTTATATAGTATGCTTCAGGCGTCGCGTCAGCGGCGCTTTTGCATTTTCACGAGTCGTTGATGAAATGTGTGTGAAATTTGTAACCGCTCGTCATATTTAATGTATTTCATTGACAAAAGTGCTCCCGCGCTGTACGATGTGATCAAAATCATGATTATGTAAAGCGAATTACGTGAATGCATGAGTCGCTTTCAAGCGCTGCCGCATGAATGTGCCGCGGCGGCAAAGAGGAGGAAGCCGAATGAAAAGAGTTGTGAGCGTTCTGCTGCTGGTGTGCATGCTCGTCAGCCTTATGGGCATGAGCGCCGCGGCATATGCGGAGGAGCTGCCGGACGGCGGCATTGCGATCCCGCCGGAAGCGACTGCGCGCCAGACCGGAGACGGCACGGCCGAGCAGATTCCACCGGCGGCGGAAGAGCCGCAGCCGACGGAGCAGCCGCAGCCGACCGAAGTGCCGCAGCCGACGCAGCAGCCGGCTGTATCACCGGAAGTGACGGACGTTCCGGAAGCGACGGCACAGCCGCAGGCAACGGAAGCACCCACGGCGGAGGAGGGCTTCTTCGCCGCGCTCACGGACACGGAGCTTGAAGCGCTGTCGGCTGATGTCGCAAAGCTCGGCTATACCGCGACCGACAGAGCAGGGCTTTACGCGCTGGCGGTTCAGCTCGGTATCGGCGATCTTGAAAGCTTCTGTGCCTGGCTTGATGAAGAGCTTTTTGTGCGCGATAATGCCGTTGCGGAAGTCAACGGACAGCTCTATTTAACGCTTGATGAAGCGCTCATGGTGCTTGAAAATAACCGCAGTGCAGAAATAAGGCTCGTCAATGACGCCGTGGTATACGGGCTTGAAGTTCCGGCGGCGCATGAGCTGACGCTCGACCTCAACGGTCATACGCTCGCCCTTGAAATGCAGGAGGGCGAGGCTGCGCCTGCACCCATCACCGTGGCGGACATGGTGGAGAACGATGAGCAGGGCAGCCCGGTATATTCCTATGCTGCGCTCACGCTCAAAAACGGCGCTGTCACCGCAGGCGGCGCGGACTTTCAGGCAATCTATGACGCGGGGCGGCTCACGCTTGCTAATGTCAGCGTTGTCGGCGGCATTCATGTCTCCGCAAGCTATGAGCGCCTGACAACGCTGTCGATCGAGCCGGGCGATGCGTTCAAAACCGGCTTTCTAAACGGCGTGATAACTGCGGACGAGGGCATGGAACACGCCGTCAGCATCACGGGCGGCGATTTTATCACGGACGTTTCCTCCTACATAGATACCTCCGCCTATGAGTGCACATGGAACGAACAGACAGGGATATACACCGTCGCGTGCATAAAGAATGAGGGCGCGGACAACACCGCCGACGGCACGACCGGCGGTGCTGACAGCGCAGACGGTGCTGCCGCAAAGCTTCCCGCGCTTGCCAGGACGGAGATCCGCGAGGGCGAGATAACGCTCGCCGAGGGCGTGCAGCTGACCAACGCCGCCGTCACTCTCACGGGGCTGAATAACGCCCTGAGCGACGGCGCACTTGCGGAGATCATCGCTGCGTATGAGGCGGCGGCTCCCGCGCAGACCCAACAGGCGCGCGGCGCATACCGCGCCGTCGTGACCGCCGCTGGGGACGACAACGCCGATAATAATGACAGCAGCGCTGCCGACATCTCCTCCGTCGCGGATGGGACGGAGCTTCAGCTCAAGGTCAGGGCGACGCTTACCGCCGCCGCCGAGGGCAGCAGCGTCAGCTATGAGATAAAGCCCTGTGCCGTTATCAACGGCGTCGAGGTGCCGGTGAAGAACGAGTGGCTCAACGGGCAGGCGATGCTGCTGAGCATGTACACGGGTTTTATGCCTGCGGCGGTCGAGCATGTGCATGACGACGGCACGGTCGAGACTATTGACCTCAATATGTGCAGCTACAATAACACCACCGGCGTGCTCACAATGAACGTCAGCAGCTTTTCAATGTTCCGGGCGCAGGCGGCTGTGAGTACGGCAGAAACATTCAAATCGGCAATTACGTCTGCCGCAGCTGGCGATGAGGTCAAGCTTGACGCTGATATTACTCTCTCCGACAGCGCTCCGATAAACATAGACAAAAACCTCACCATAAATCTCAACGGCAAAACCCTCAGCATGACGGGCGCGGCAGATGCCATGTTCAAGATTACCGGCGGCGCGGTGCTGACCGTCAGGGACGGCGGTAATGGTGGCGGTAATGGCAGCAAGCTTGAGATAACCTCCAGCACAGGCACATCAGCCCCTATCGCAAATATTGAAAGCGGCAGACTTGTGCTGGGCGATGAAGCGCCGGTCAGCAATATGGCGACCTTCACAGCTACCGCCCCGGCAATAGGTGCGGGTGCGGCATCCGTCACCGTTCTCTGCGCGAAAACGAGCTTTGACCCGAGCGCTTATGTGACAAATCCTTATGTCGCGCAGGGCAATGCAACTGACGGATGGACGGTTGACGAGTATGCCGCAAAGCTCACAGCGGTTACCGCTTCCGGCGGCGTGATCGGCGGCGGCACGACGACAACAGTAACCTATCACAAGACGCTGAAAGATGCACTTTTAAAGGTGAACTCTTCCAGCCAGATAGACGAGATAGAGCTTCTGCGTAATATCGACCTCTCCGCGGCCGGCGAGACGAATCCGACCACAGTGAGCACAAGGGTGATCCTCAGCGGCGGCACGTCAAAACACATGATAAAAGGCAATGTAAGTGTTGCGAAAGATGCCGGCGCCGCCGTGGATGCAAAGACCATCCGGAATATCACCGTCGAAGGCGACATAACCGTCAACTCCGCTGTGCTCAATCTGCTCAATGTGACCGTAACCGGCAGTGTTACGGACAGCGGAAGCAGCGTTCTGGAGCTGACAAATACAAATATAAGCGGCGCGCTGACGGCCGGCGACGGCTCAAGGCTGAATTTTGTCACAGGCTCGGCGGGCTCCGTTACCGCGACCACTGGCGCAAGCGCCGTAAACCGCGACATAAAGCTCAGCGGGGTAAATGTCGAAAACGCCATAACCGTCGGCACGTATTCAAACGTTGAATGCATCAATGTTACGGCGGCAGGCCTCACCGTTGCAGATGCTCCTCAGGGCAGCACGGCGGCAAACAACCCGAGCGTGAGCATAAAGAGCAGCAGCATAGGCACTGTCACTACAGGAGCAGGCATGCTCAAGGTCGAGCTTAACGCCCTGACTGCGACGGATGTCAAAGTCGGCAGCGGCACAAGCCTGATCGAGGTCAAGTCGCTCTCCGGCGCGTCGAATATAGGAACGCTTACCATTGGAGAAAACTGCGGTACGACGACGATCGAGGGCAATCTCAATGGGGCAACAACGATCGGCACACTGACGGTCGGTACGGGTACAAACCCGGCTTTAGGCGCGAACACCAGCAGCAGCGCGGCAAACGACCGGAGGCTTGTTGTGGGAACGATCAGCTCCGCAGGGCAGACAACAATACATAGCGGCACGTATGAAACGCTCACCGGCGACGGCACAAAGAACACGTTTGTGCTCTACGGCGGCAATTACCCACAAGATTACAGCCAATACTGCGCGTGCGATCTGAACGGCACCACCGGGTATTACGACCACTATGTGTGCAAATATCAGAGCGCCGAGGGCAGATGGCGCGTTGAGCTTCTGAAAATACAGCTCGTCAGCGTGACCCCGGCAGAGGTCGTGAAGGGCTCGAAAACGCCGATAACTATAATTGTGAACGTCCCATATAATCATGCATGCACCAGGCATCTGGACGTTACCGGCGTGGATTACTACGACAGCCGCCTTTATAACACAACGACGCTCTCGCCGGATAAGGACTATACTGCCGAGCCTTATGTCTACACAAATGCGGACGGCACGACCTCGGATTACACGAAGATCACGATAAGCGGCGATTATGTCGCTGGCAAGACCTATCAGACCTACGCCGTGCGCACCGAGCTTGGAAAGGTGAGCGCGACGGCGACCGTCAGAACGACCCTTGCGACGCTGAACCGCCGCAGCGGACTTATCCGCACGGGCGATGATTCCAATATCGGGCTGCTGGCTGGCATAATGGCAGTCACGCTCGCCGTCGCCGCAGCGGCGGTGCTGATCCTCAAAAAGAAGAAGCATACCGACGTAAGCGACGTGAAAAAGCAGACGAACCGAGACAACCGAAAAAATAAAAATAAATAAAAATGAAAAAATGAAAGAGTACAGCCCGGCTTGATTTCTGTCAAGCCGGGCTGTATAGACTGTCAAAAAAACAAAGCTT
>DJEW01000018.1:49340-84740 GCA_002431965.1 Clostridiales bacterium UBA5888 | reverse complement strand
CGGTTTATCCGATTTGAGGCGGGTCTTGCCCCCTCAAGCTCCCCCGCGGCTCTCTTATCTGACCTTAAAGCTTTGTTTTTTTGACAGGCTGAGGCGCAGTCTGCAAATGCAGACTGCGCCTGATTTTTATTGCTATTGCCGTTCAGCTCTCTATTATTCAACTCTGATGATGACAGGATCGCCGGCACACATCAGCTTTCCGCCCGCAACACGAACAGTGCCGCCGGAGATAAGCTCCCCGTACTCCCCGTCCGGCGCGTCGATACTCACCTCGCCCGGCTTCGCCTTCAGCGAGAATACCCCGACAAAGCGCCGCCCATTTCCGCCGCGCCGGCACACGGCAATATCGCGCGCATCATCCGCCTCGGCACAAAACCAGTCCGCCGCGCCGAACGCGGCGCTTTTTATCTCATGGAGACGGCGCATGAGCGGCGCAAGGTCACGCCCCGTGCCGCGGTCTATAACTTCGCGTTCAAAGAGGCTCGGCGTATGAGCGTTTTCAAATTCCTGCCCGGCGTAGATAAGCGTCGTACCTTTAAGAAAATACAGAAGCGCCGTATAATTGACAAGCGCTCTCTCATCCGGCACAAACGAGCGTATGCGCGGCTGATCATGGTTCTCCAGACAGCGCATCTTGTTGTAGTTGGCGCGGTACGCCCCCTCCTGGTAGTTCAGAAAGTCCAGCCAGTGGCTGAGCGCGGCCTCGCCGCGAAGATAGCGGTCAAATACCTCGCGCGTGTCATAGTCATATTCCATGTCGAACGCAGAGTATGCGTCGCAGTCAAGCATGGAGTATATCCCCAGCCGCCGCGCGCGGCAGCCGTAGCTCTGGTGCACGGTCTCCGCCAGCCATATACACCCCGGGCGAACCTCCCCGACCGCGCGGCGCGCAGCCTCCCAGAACTCCAGCGGCACAAACGACGCCACATCGCACCGGAAGCCGTCAACCATCTCCGCCCACATCTTTAGCGACTCTATCTGGTAATCCCAGAGCGCGCGGTTGGAATAATCAAGGTCAATAACATCCGACCAGTCCCCTATTTTGTTGCCGGGTCTGCCGTCCGCGCCGTGATAGAAAAATTCCGGATGCTCGGCATAGAGCACAGAATCAGGCGAAGTGTGGTTGTAAACCACGTCTATCATGCATTTCATGCCGCGCGCGTGTATCGCGTCGGTGAGTGCGCGGAAATCCTCCATCGTGCCGTAAGCCGGGTTGACCGTGCGGTAATCTCGGTTGGCATATGGGCAGCCCAGACTGCCCTTCCTGCCCTTCTCTCCTATCGGGTGGATGGGCATAAACCAGATGATGTCCGTGCCGAGCGCTTTTATGCGGTCAAGATCCGGTATGACCGCCCGGAACGTTCCCTCCGGCGTGTGGTTTCTGACATATATCGAGTATATTACCTGATTTTGAAGTGTGATGTCGGTGTCAACTGCCATAGCATTCATCCTCTCTCGCCTTGTTATCCGTATTTTAACATATATTGCGTGATTTTCAAGAGTCCGTGCAAAATTTTCTAAATCGCTTGAAAGCTCTCATTTTTATTTATATAATAGCTTTAATGAGGACACAATAATAAAGGCAGGAGACGATATGTACTGTAAAAACTGCGGGGCAAAGCTTGAGGACGGCGCATTATTCTGCACAGAGTGCGGCACGCCGGCGCGAAGCGCAGCTTCGGCTTCCGCCGGAGCTTCACGCGCTCACGATAAATTCAAAGCAAGGAAGAGGCTTTATCTGGGCATGGTTCTTGCGATCTTCGCCGCAACAGCAGCGCTGATTGCCGTGTTTGCGTTCCCCCGCGCCGGCGTAGGCGCAGACAGTGACCCGATGCGCCAGTGCAATATAAATAACGGCTCATACGTCGCATACGACACCGAACGGCTCTACTTTGTCGCGCCGTTTGATGAAAACGACAGCGAGGACAGCCTCTATTCCACAGACTATGACGGCGCGGACAAACGCCTGATCTGCGCGGACAGCGGTCTGAGCTGGGTGCGCGTTGTCGGCGACAGGCTTTACTATCTCGCGTATGCCGGAGACGACGAGGTCATCGGCAGCATGAATAAGGACGGCACGGACAATGCCGTCGTCCTCAGCACCTCAGAGAGCATTTACGGCTTTGACGTCATCGGCAGCATGTTATACTACCGTACCGGCGTCGGCATTTTCTGCCGTGACCTTGAAAGCGGAAAAGACTATGTCCTCGCCCGCGGCGGCGGCGCCATGACCGCCGCAGGGCAGACTCTGTATTACTACAGCCCTGCCGACGGCATCATAAAAGCGTACAGCGAACGCGGCGGCGTGACTGCCGTGTGCTCCGTGAGCGCCGGCGCACGCGACCTTGTGTACGACGGCGGCACGCTCTACTTTGCCAATGACGAAGGTCTCTGGTGCGTCAGCGCCGACGGCAGCGATGCCGGGCCTGTCTGCATAGTCTGCGGCTCCTCCGTCGGCAACTACACGCTCTACGGCGACATGATATACTATATTGCCATGTACAGCGACGATGAGCTTGCCATGCTCGCCCAAAGCGCTCAGGGAGCAGACCCAGACACTGTCGTGCGCGCGCTGGCGCTCACGGGGAATGTGTACTCCGTGCCGAAGGACGGCAGCGCCCCGCCGTCAGGTCTTGACGAGCCGGTCGTCTGCTCGCTCTATGCCTATCCCGGCGGCATTTTTACCGAAATGAGCGTTATGATACGCTCGTTCGACCAGCTTGATATAAGCTGACGCATAAAGCGCCCTCCCGACTTTTTGCGGGAGGGCGCTTTTTTCAGTTCAAAAATCCGTTGACTATCTGCTCCTCCGCCTCGGCTTCCGTCAGACCGAGGGTCATGAGCTTTATGATCTGGTCGCCGGCGATCTTTCCGATCGCAGCTTCGTGGATGAGCGCGGAATCAACACAGTTTGCTTCCAGCTCCGGCACGGCGAGCACCTTTGCCGTGTCCATGATGATCGCGTCGCATTCGGTGTGCCCCGAGCACGCGGCGTTTCCGATCAGACGCGAGCAGTAGTGCTGTGTGCTCTGCTCCCTCGCGACCGAGCGCGACACCACGTCCGCGCTGCTGCCGTCGCCGTTTAGCTCTATGGTGTATCTGCTGTCGGCGTGCTGCGTTCCGTGGGTCATCAGTCTCTCGCGCACGACGAGCCGCGCGTTCGCGTCGAGCCTGGCGGTCGTGAGACGAACCGTGGAGTCCACGCCCTTTATCTGCACCATCTCCATCTCCATGGAGCTGCCCTCGCCAAGGTTGACCTCCGTCGTCGGGTTGAGGATGCGCTTGCCGGTACCGTCACCCTCGCCGTAATGCTTTTCAACATACTTCACGCGGGCGTTTCTGCCGACGAAAAAGCGATGCACGCCGTCATGGTCGCTGTCCTGGCTGCCGCAGTTATTGATGCCGCAGCCCGCGACGATCAGCACGTCGCTGTCGTCTCCGACGAAAAAGTCGTTATATACCACGTCCTTCAGCCCGCTCTCGCTGACGACGACGGGGATGTGCACGCTCTCGTTTTTCGTGCCGGGCTTGATGCGTATGTCAATGCCGGGCTTATCCTCTTTTGAGGTTATCTCTATGTTCGCGGTGGAGCTGCGCCCTGCGCTCGCGCCGTTGGCGCGGATATTGTATGCGCCCTCAGGCACCTTGTGCAGATCGGCGATCTCCGCCAGCAGGCGTTTTTGAACGTCACTGAGCATCGCTTCGTCCCCCCTCCATTATCCTGCTGCACATCGCCGGCGCGGTGGTCTTCATCAGCTCCGGCAGTATATCGTCCCGCCGTCCCTGCCTGCTCACTCTGCCGTCCGCGATCAGCACTATCTCGTCCGCAATTTCCAGTATGCGCTCCTGATGGGAGATTATGAGGATGGAGCCGTGCGTGCGCCTGCGCATATTCTCAAACACCTGGATAAGGCTCTGGAAGCTCCAGAGATCTATACCCGCCTCCGGCTCGTCGAACACCGCAAGGCGTGTGCCGCGCGCGAGCACCGTTGCGATCTCGATGCGCTTGAGCTCACCGCCGGAGAGGCTGGAATTCACCTCGCGCTCGACATAGTCGCGCGCGCACAGCCCCACTGCCGCAAGGTAATCGCACGCCTCGCCCACGCTCAGCTCCTTTTTCGCCGCGAGCCTGAGCAGATCGATCACGCGGATGCCCTTGAAGCGCACAGGCTGCTGAAGGGCGTAGCTTATGCCGAGATTGGCGCGCTCCGTCACGCCGAGCGCGGTTATATCCTGCCCGTCAAACACGACTGCGCCGGACGTGGGCTTCTCTATACCCATTATAAGCCTTGCCAGCGTGGACTTCCCGCCGCCGTTCGGACCGGTGACAACGACAAACTCCCCGTCGGGGATCGTCATGCTCACATCCTTGATTATCTCCTTGGACCTGTCTTCCGCTTTCACCTCGAAGCGGATATGTTTCAGTTCAAGCATCTCTCTATTTAACCTTTCTTTCCGGAAAGCGCCGGGCAGCGCCGCATGCCGCTTCCCTCCCGTACTGCTTACTTATTATTTGCAAAACGCGCCGCAGTTATGTTGCGGCCGCAGCACGCCGCATAAATCATACAAGATTCGTAGGAAAATAAACAGCGACCTCAGGAGAGGTCGCTGTTGTATGCTTTTTGTGAGAACAAAACGGCGCTCACTTGCCCATGTTCATCTGGGCAGCGACTTCCGCGGCGAAGTCCTCCTGCTTCTTCTCGATGCCCTCGCCCTTCATGAAGCGCACGGCGTCAACGAACTTGACCGAGCCGCCAAGCGCCTTTGCGGCGGAGGCGATGTACTTTTCGACGGTCATGGAGTTGTCCTTGACGTACTCCTGCTGGAGCAGGCAGTTCTCTTCGTAGAACTTGTTCAGCTTGCCCATGACGATCTTTTCCTTGACCTGCTGCGGCTTGGAAGCCATCTTCGGATCCTGATCCATGAGTGCAAGCGCGATCTTCTTCTCCTCTTCGAGCACGTCCTCGGTCACGTCGCTCTTGTCCCAGAAGCGCGGGTTGAGCGCCGCGATCTGCATGGCGACGTTCTTGCCGATCTCGGTGGCGTCGATGCCGCCCTCGACGGCGAGGTTTACGAGCACTCCGATCTTGCCGCCGGCGTGAACATATGCGACGCTGGTGTTCTTGTCGTAGCGGACGAAACGGCGGATCTGCAGGTTCTCGCCGATGGACATGACCTTCTCGGGGAGAGTCTCTGCCACGGTGAGGTCAGAGCCGGCGTACTTGCAGTTCATGAGCGCGTCAACATCGGCAGGGTTCTCGGTGATGATGGTCTTGCAGATATCCTTGACGAAAGCAATGAACAGCTCGCTCTTGGCGCAGAAGTCGGTCTCGCAGTTGACCTCGACGATCGCGCCGACGCCGCACTTGGGGCACACATCGGCGTAAGCCATGCCCTCTGCGGCAATGCGTCCGGCCTTCTTCGCGGCCTTTGCCAGACCCTTTTCGCGCAGCCACTCGACTGCCTTGTCCATATCGCCGTCGGTCTCGGTCAGAGCCTTTTTGCAGTCCATCATGCCGACGTTGGTCATCTCACGGAGAGTTTTAACATCCTGAGCGGTAAATGCCATGTTCATTTTCCTCCTATTATACTTGCTTATAATTTACTCAAGATAAGGGGCTGCATAGCCGCCCCTTATCCATAAATATTAAGAATTATTCCTCTGCGCCTGCCTCGGCAGCGGCCGCTTCGGCAGCCTCGCCTTCTCCGGCTTCGGCGTCAACGCCCTGACGGCCTTCCTGCACGGCGTTTGCCATGGTGGCGGCGATCAGGCGGATGGCGCGGATAGCGTCGTCATTCGCGGGGATGACGTAATCGACCTCATCGGGGTCGCAGTTGGTGTCAACGATGGCGACGATGGGGATGTGCAGCTTGCGGGCCTCGGCAATGGCATTGTGCTCCTTGCGCGGGTCAACAACGAACAGCGCGCCGGGGAGCTTCTTCATGTCCTTCACGCCGCCCAGGTACTTCTCGAGCTTTTCCATCTCGCCCAGGTGCTTCATGACTTCCTTCTTGGGCAGCATATCGAACGTGCCGTCCTCCTGCATCTTCTTGAGCTGTGCAAGACGGTCAACGCGGGTGCGCATGGTCTTGAAGTTGGTGAGCATACCGCCCAGCCAGCGGGCGTTGACATAGTACATGCCGACGCGGGAAGCCTCTTCCTTGACGGCATCGGTCGCCTGCTTCTTCGTGCCGACAAACAGGATGCTCTGCCCGTTCTCCGAGAGCTGGCGGACAAATTCATACGCCTCTTCGAGCTTTTTGACGGTCTTCTGCAAATCAATGATGTAGATGCCGTTGCGCTCGCAGTAAATGTACTCCGCCATCTTGGGGTTCCAGCGGCGGGTCTGGTGACCGAAGTGGACACCGGCTTCCAGAAGCTGCTTCATGGATACTACTGACATTTCATTTCCTCCAAATATTTTGTTTTTTCCTCCGGGAACTTCAACCCCTCCGCCAAGCCCTGCGGACCACATGGGGGAAAGTCCGTCCCCGTGCGAAATGCCTTGATATAATACCAGATTTTTTCCCATTATGCAAGAGTTTTATGAGATTTCTCGGCAGGTTTTTCACGGTTTTTGAGCCGGTTTGCACAACACGCTCCTGCTCTTCTGATCGTTCAATGTGTACATATTCACAAAATGTGAATCCTGATGAATAAATTTTCATTCCCCCATTGACATTTATGAATATTTATGCTATTATTCGCAGCGTAGTCAAATAAAAATTCACTCAACGCTATATGGAGGAACAAAAAATGAAAAAGCTTACCAAGATTCTTTCCCTTGCAATGGCAGCCGTCATGATGCTCGCGCTGTGCGCCTGCGGCAGCACCGGCAGCAGCAGTGCTGAGACCGCCGGCGCTGCGCCGGCAAACGCGCTGGAGCAGATAAAGGCGGACGGCGTGCTGAGCGTTGCGCTCTCCCCCGACTTTGCGCCCATGGAGTTCGTCGATTCCTCGAAGTCCGGGCAGGAGCAGTATGTCGGCTTCGACGTGACGCTGGCAAAGTATATTGCCGACTACATCGGCGTGTCGCTGCAAATCGAGCCGATGAGCTTTGACGCCTGCCAGACCGCCGTTTACACCGCTTCCGTCCCCATGTCCATCTCCGGTTACTCCTGGACGGAGGAGCGTGCCGAGAACTATGAGCTGAGCGATTACTACTACGCCGGCGACAACGAGACCGAGCAGGTCATACTCGTCAAGGCGGACGATGCCGGCAAATACACCTCCGCCGAGGACTTCAAGGGCGTTGATGTCGGCGCTCAGAACGCCTCACTCCAGATGCAGCTTCTCACCTCCCAGCTTCCCGACGCCAACCCCGTCACCATCGGCGATCTCGGCACGAGCGTGCTTGAGCTTCAGAGCGGCAGCATAGAGGCGCTTGCCGTCGCGGCTGGAAACGCCGAGAGCATCATTGCCTCCAACCCGGATCTCGCCGTCTGCTCATGGCAGTTTGAGGTCGCCGATGAGTATGAAGCGAACGTGATATTGATCACCAAGGGCGAGACCGAGCTGCTCGCCGTCGTCAACGAGGCGCTTGCAAAGGCTTACGCCGACGGGCTGTATGGCACATGGTACGACGAGGCGAAGGCTCTATCCCTCGCCGAAAGCGCCAGTGAAGTCACCGTCGAAGACTGAGCATATGATCACCCTGCGCGCCGCCGTGTGAAGCGGCGGCGCGCGCAGACCAAACTGAGTGGAGTTTAACGCCATGACCTTTATAAGCCTTGACAACATAATAAAGCTGCTGACAAAATACTGGGACAAGTTTCTGATCGACGGCGTGTCGTACACGCTGCTGCTCTCGGCGATAACCGTGAGCTTCGGCGCGGTGCTCGCGTGCCTCATCGCGTGGATGAAGACGGCGAAGATCGCGCCGGTGCGCTGGCTCGCCACAGCGTATATAGAGATCATCCGCGGCACGCCCATGCTTTTGCAGCTCTACTTTTTCTACTTTGCCCTGCCCTCGCTCATCCCCGCGCTCAATAAGCAGAAGTTCCTCTGCATCGCCATCGCCCTTATATGCAACAGCGCCGCCTATGTCTCGGAGGTCATACGCTCCGGGCTTCAGTCGGTGGATGCGGGGCAGACGGAGGCTGCGCGCAGTCTCGGCATGAGTCAGGCGCAGTGCACATGGCACATCGTCGTCCCCCAGGCGCTGCGCACCATACTCCCCGCCCTCGGCAACGAATTTGTCATGATCATAAAGGACACTTCCCTCGCCTCCACATTCTTCATCGGCGATCTCATGACGCAGTATCTCATCGTCAAGGGCGCAACATACCTGCCCATTGAGCCGCTGGTCATTGTGGGCGCGATATATTTCCTCCTGACGTTCATGCTGAGCAAGCTATTCGGGCATTTTGAAAGGAAGATGAGCCGTGTTGACAGATAACAAGCTTATAGAGGTCAAAAACCTCAAAAAATACTACAACGACGGTGCGGTGAAGGCGCTCGACGGCGTGAGCCTTGACATATTCAAGGGCGATGTCGTGGTGGTGATCGGTCCGTCCGGCTCGGGCAAGTCCACGCTGCTGCGCTCTTTGAATCTTCTTGAACAGCCAACGTCGGGCGAGGTCATTTTCGAGGGCGTGGACATAACGAAAAAGCGCGGCGCGGATGGAAAGAAGCTGGATCTCGACCTGTACCGCCAGAAGATGGGCATGGTGTTTCAGCATTTCAATCTTTTTCCGCACAAGACCGTGCTTGAAAACATGACCATTGCGCCGGTTCTCGTCAAAAAGGCGGACAAGGCAGAGGCTCAGGCAAAGGCTATGGAGCTGCTGCGCCGCGTGGGGCTGGAGGACAGAGCCGGGGCGTATCCCGCGCAGCTATCCGGCGGGCAGAAGCAGCGCGTCGCCATAGTGCGTGCGCTGGCGATGGAGCCGGATGTGATGCTCTTTGACGAGCCGACGAGCGCGCTCGACCCGGAAATGGTGGGCGAGGTGCTGGACGTGATGAAAAAGCTTGCAGCCGACGGGATGACTATGGTGGTCGTGACGCACGAAATGGGCTTTGCCCGCGAGGTCGGCAACCGCGTCGTGTTCATGGACGCGGGGCAGATCGTCGAGCAGGGCACGCCCGAGGAGATCTTCGAGCACCCGCAGAGCCCCAGACTTCAGGATTTTCTCTCCAAGGTGCTGTGACATATAATTGAGGTGACCGGTCATGGATGAAATGAAAAAAATTGCATTGGCTTCCGTTGACGCCAATGCAGAAATATACAATAATATCTCCGACAGCATATGGGACGACCCGGAGCTGTCGCTCAAGGAGCATCACGCCGCCGCGCTCTACTGCGATGTGCTGGAAAAGCTCGGCTTCACGGTGGAAAAGGGCATATGCGGCATAGAGACCGCCTTCTCCGGCACATACGGCGCGGGGCACCCGATCATCGGCATTCTCGGCGAGTTCGACGCGCTGTCCGGGCTGTCGCAGCAGTGCGGCGAGACCGCGCCGACGCCCATAACCGACGGCGGCAGCGGGCACGGCTGCGGGCACAATATGCTCGGTGCGGGCTCGCTCGCGGCAGCAGCAGCGGTGAAGACATATCTTGAAAGCACCGGCAAGCCCGGCACGGTCGTCTTCTACGGCTGCCCCGGAGAAGAGGGCGGTGCAGGCAAGGCATACATGGCGCGCGAGGGGCTCTGGCGCAGGCTGGACGCGGCGCTGACCTGGCATCCCGGCGACGTGAACGAGAATTACACCGGCACAAATAATTCCTGCATTCAGGTGCTCTACAAATTCAAAGGCACAGCCGCGCACGCCGCGGGTGATCCCCACAATGGGCGCAGCGCTCTGGACGCAGTGGAGCTGATGAACATTGGCGTGCAGTTTCTGCGCGAGCATATGACCAACGACTGCCGCATACATTACGCCATCACCGACACGGGCGGCGTATCGCCGAACGTGGTGCAGTCAAAGGCGGCGGTGCTGTATATGGTGCGCGCCAACAAAGTCGCCGACTCCGTAAAGCTTCAATCGCGCGTGGACGACATCGCCAAGGGAGCGGCGCTTATGACCGGCACAAGCTTCGAGCGCGTTTTTATCGACGGCACGGCGGAGACCCTGCCGAACTACACGCTGGAAAAGCTGCTGCACAGCTGCTTTGATGAGATAGGCGTGCCGCAGCATACGGATGAGGAGCTGGCTTTCGCCGCAGCGCTGAAAAGGACATACCCTGCCGAGACGAGCGTCCCCGGTACCGGCGCGAAGTTTGACCCTGCAATTGCAAAAACCGTCAAAACGCTCACGGAAAATATGACAAAGCCTATGAACGACTTTCTCATGCCGCAGTATTCCGGTGATGGCTTCACACCCGGCAGCACGGATGTGGGCGATGTCAGCTGGCAGACACCGACGGCGCAGATCACAGTCGCGGCGTGGCCGGCGGGCGTGCCGGGGCATTCGTGGCAGATCGTCTCCTGCGGAAAGACCTCGCTCGCCCATAAGGCGCTCATCTGCGCGGGCAAGGTGCTCGCCTCTGCCGCGATAGAGCTTATAATTGACCCTGAGCTTTTGAAAAAGGCAAAAAGCGAACACGCCGAACGCGCCGCATCCGGCTACGTCTGCCCGATCGAGCCGGACGCCGTACCGACGGCGATAGATGCATAATCACTCCGTATATAATCAGACTGTCCAACGTCAGTGAAGCGACCCGTGCACCCCAACTTTTAGTTTAGAACCTTATTAATAAGCGCAAAGGTATTCTCGTTGACAGTCACGCGACCTACGGCGACGGCGGTTCGCACAGTCTCCGGCTTATCGCCGACGTCAACCATCTTTGCTCTTCCCTGATCGTTGAAGTGTGTAAAATCCTGCATTTGTCTCAGTCCCTTAATTCACCTACCGCGTCGGTCACAGCGCGGACTATCTCGTCTATCTCGTCCTCGGTGTTGTACTTTCCAAGGCTCAGCCGCAGCGAGCCATGGGCGAGCGAATACGGCAGCCCAAGCGCAAGGAGGACATGGCTCGGGCTCAAAGAGCCGGACGCGCACGCCGAACCGCTCGACGTGGCAACGCCCTTGAGGTCGAGCGCGAAGATGAGCGACTGCCCGTCCACGCCCTCAAAGGACATATTCAGCGTCCCCGGCAAGCGCGGCACACTTTCGCCGTTTACCTGTGAGCTGGATATCTTCAACAGCTCTGCCTGTATCCTGTCGCGCATTGACGCAAGGCGCAGGGCGTTGTCCTCGCGCTCTTCGACCGCCTCAGCGAAAGCGGCTGCCGCACCGACGATACCGGCGACGTTCTCCGTCCCCGCGCGGTGTCCGCGCTCCTGCTCGCCGCCGTCGATGTACACTGCCGGCACGCACCCGCGCCGCGCATACAGTATGCCCACGCCCTTGGGACCGTGGAACTTGTGCGCGGACATGGAGAGCAGGTCAATGTCCATCGCCTCCACGTCGATGGGCAATATGCCCGCCGCCTGCACCGCGTCGCAGTGGAAGAGCACGCCCGCCTCGCGGCATGCGCGCCCTATCTCCGCCACTGGCTGGATCGTGCCAAGCTCGTTGTTCGCGAACATCACCGACACAAGCGCCGTGTCCGGGCGCAGCGCGGCTTTTACGTCCTCCGCGCGGACAACGCCGTCTGCGTCAGCCTTTATATACGTGATGTCAAAGCCCTCTTTTTCGAGGGCTTTTGCGCTGTTCAAAACAGCGTGGTGCTCAATATTATCTGTCACAATGTGCCGCTTGCCCTGCGCGGCAAGGCGGCGCGCCGTGCCCTTTATCGCCCAGTTGTCGCTCTCGGAGCCGCCGGAGGTGAAATATATCTCTGTCGGCATGGCGTTTATCCCGCGGGCGAACACGCTTCGCGCGTCCTCTACCGCCTTGTGCGCGCCGCGCCCAAGCTTATAGAGCGTCGATGCGTTGCCGTACTCCTCGCGGAGATACGGCAGCATCGCCTCCAGCGCCGCGTCGGACAGGCGCGTCGTCGCGGCGTTGTCTGCGTAGATCATGCCCATGTCAAGCTTCCGTGCCGTCCTCGACGAGGACCTTCATCGTCCCGCCGCAGACCATGCCCTCGGACTCCGCGACCTCGCCCGTGAGGTCGATGTCGATGACCTTATAGTGCCCGGTGCCTATCATGTCCACAGCGTCGCGGATGACAGCGCCCTCGCTGCACCCGCCGCCTATGCTGCCCGTGACCTCGCCGCGGGGGCTGACGGACATTTTCGCCCCGGCCTCGCGCGGGGTGGAGCCCTTCGTCTCAATGACGGTGACGACGGCTTTCGGCTCGCGGTTTTCCGCAAGGTATTTTATTACGGACAGCTCAACGTCGGAGTCGTTGCAGCAGCGTATACCGTCGTTGCTGTGCTCCGGCAGACGCTTGTATGCCACAAGCTCCGCGAGGATAGATATGGCGATCTCGCCGGGCGTGACCGCGCCGATGCTCAGCCCTATGGGCGTGCAGATCCTGTCCATATACTCCTTCGGGCAGCCCTCTTCAAGCAGCATGTCAAAAAGACCGCGCACACGGCGGCGCGAGCCGATCAGACCGAGGTACGCCGGCTGCGTGCCCTTGAAGATAGCGCGCAGACAGTCCGCGTCGTGCGTGTGTCCGCGCGTGATGACGACGACGTAGTCATAGCTCGTCAATCTGAGGCGGCTGATGCAGTTTTCAAAGCTGTCGCACAGCACCCCCTGCGCATGCGGGAAGCGTGCGGTGTTCGCAAAGGCCGGGCGGTCGTCGCAAACATACACCTCAAAGCCGCTCTTCGCGGCAAAGTCGCACACGGGCAGGGCGATGTGCCCCGCGCCGAGGATGATGAGACGCTCCGGCGGGGAGAACGGCTCGCCGACGGTGAAGTGTCCGTCGTTTTCGGTGAGCGTCACATCCGCAAAGCGGCGGCCGCGGACATCCGTCTGCGGAGCATACGGCGCGATGGACTTTTTCAGCCCCTCGGCAATTACGCCCTCGGCGCCTGTAAACTCCGTTCTGAGCGTCACGGCCTCGCCGCGCTCTACAGCTGCGAGGACTTCGGAATAGATATTGGACATGGATATATACCTCCTATCAGTACAGCAAGAGAATGTTTGCCGGTGCGATGCCGAGCATGGCAGGGAAGGTCTGCGGGCGCTTGTCCTTCGTCACGCGCCACCATACGCTCGGCGCGTCCGGCGCGGCGGACTTGAAGCGAAACTCAATTATCCACTCGAACGGCTCCTCCATATCGTCGCAGTATTCCACCTCGTACCGGTTCGTCGGGGTCGTGGGATTGAAGTAGTGCGCGCGGATACCGATGGCCTTTATGTTATCGCCGACGGGCTGCGCCGTCGTGAGCATCACACCCCAGTCGGGGACGTACACCTCATACTCGCCGCGCTTTTCGGTCGCGGCGATGTTCTTGCAGCCGGTGAGTATGGCGGCGGGGACAGAGCCGGGGTCGGCAAAGAGCGCTTTTGTCTTGTTCACAGTGAGGAGCTTACCGCCGTCCATGACGGCGATCTCACGGCTCATGTTATACGCCTCGTCGCGGTTGTGCGTGACCATGATGACCTCGCGCCCGAATCGCGCGAGCAGGTCGCGCATCTCGATCATGAGCTTACCGCGAAGGTGCGCGTCGAGCGCGGAGAACGGCTCGTCCAGCAGCAGGAGCTGCGGATCACTGACCATGATGCGCGCAAGCGCCGTGCGCTGCGCCTGACCGCCGGAGAGCTGCGCCGGACGGTGGTTCTCAAGCCCATTGAGCTGGAACATGTCCAGCATCTTTGTGAGCTTTTCTTCCTTCTTCGCCTTGTCCTTCTCATGGCGCATGCCGCAGAGGATGTTCTGCCGCACTGTCATGTTCGGGAAAAGCGCATAGTTCTGGAAAAGATAGCCCACGTGCCGCTTCTGCGGCGGGAGGTTTATGCCCTTCTCGCTGTCGTAGAGGACGACGCCGTCAAGCTCAATGTGCCCGGAATCGGGCTTTTCTATCCCGGCGATGCATTTGAGCGTCATGCTCTTGCCGCAGCCGGAGGGACCGAGCAGGCAGGTCACGCCGTTTTGCGCCTCGAATTTCGACTCAAGCTCGAAGCTGCCGAGCTTTTTCTTTATGTCCACAATAAGGCTCATTTCTTCACGCTCACTTTCTGCTTGCTCTCAAGGAGGTTGACCGTGAGGAGCACGACGGTGCTGATGGCGAGGTTTATCATGACCCAGAAGAACGCGCCCGCATCATCGTTCGTGCGCCAGAGCTGGTAGACGGTGGTGGAGATGGTGGCGGTCCTGCCGGGGGTGTAGCCGATGAGCATGCTGGTCGCGCCGTATTCGCCGAGGGCGCGCGCAAAGGCGAGCACCGTGCCGGCGAGTATGCCCTGCCGGCAGGCGGGCATATGGATGCGCCAGAAGATATATGTGTTGGAAAGTCCGAGCGTCTGCCCTGACTGCGAAAGCGTGCAGTCAAAGCTCTCGAACGCGCCGCGCGCCGTCCTGTACATCAGCGGGAAGGCGACGACGGCCGCGGCGAGGATGCCGCCGTACCATGTCATTACAAATTTAATGCCGAACTGCATCAGGAAGATGCCGACCGGGCGCTTGGTGCCGAAGACGAGCAGCAGGAAATAGCCGCAGACCGTGGGCGGCAGAACCATAGGGAGCGTGAGGATAACATCAAGGATGCCCTTGATGGCGCGCGGCAGCTTTGCCGCATAGTAGGCAAAGAATATGCCGGTGAAGAAAACTATGGCGCAGCTTATGGCGGCGATGCGCAGGGAGTTTATGAGCGGATACCAATCAGTGTTCATATGTGCAGCCCCTTGAAAATATTCCGAATTGGCAGTGCGGAAAAACGCACTGCCAATTCATTTGGGTCAATAGAAATTATGCGGCGGGGGAGAAGCCGACGGACTCGAAGATGACCATGGCCTCGTCACCGGTGAGGTAGTAGAGAAATGCCTGCGCTGCCTCGGCGTGCTGAGCGGTTTTCAGAACGGCTGCGGGGTAGATGACCTGACCGCACATATCCTTGGTCGCGCTGTCAATGGCGGTGAGACCGGCGGAGAAAGCGTCGGTGCAGTAGACAACGCCGCAGTCAATGCTGCCCTCGGAGACCTGAGTGGTGACTTCCTTGACGTTAGTGCCGTAGGTGATGGCGCCGGCATTGGCAAGGGCTTCCTCATCGAGGTTATAGTAAGCGAGGATCTTCTGGGTGTACTGACCGACGGGAACATCGCTGTTGCCCATAGCCATGAAGACGCTGCCGTCAGCGAGCTTTGCGGCGAGGTCGTCGAAGCTCTCAATACCGGCGGGGTTGCCCTCGGGAACAACAAGGACGACCTTGTTCTCAAGGAGGTTGATGCGGGTGCCGTCGGCGACGAAGTCAAGACCGTCGGTGTTGATCTCCTTGTCGGCGGTTATGTCGAGCTGGTTCATCTGCTTCTGACCGGCAGAGATGAAGAGGTCGCAGTCGGCGCCCTCCTGGATCTGGGTCTTGAGAGTGCCGGAGGAGTCGAAGTTATACGTAATGGTGATGTTGTGATCCTTCTCGTAGATCTCCTTGATCTGGTTGAGGGTCTCGGTCATGGAAGCGGCGGCGAAGACGATGATCTCTTCGGGCTCTTCAGCGGACTCTTCGGCAGCAGGAGCCTCAGTAGCTTCGGCAGCGGGAGTCTCGGTGGCGGTGGGGGCAGCGGACTGGCCGCAGGCGGCAAGGGCGAACACCATTGCAAGCGCCAGCAGCATTGCGAGGGGTTTCTTCATTTTTTCTCCTTTTCATATTTCAGAAAATTTTTTGGCAGCAGCGCATATGCGGCGTTCCCCTATATAAACGCGAGTTAACGCAGTTATATACTTCTAAGATTATTTTCTTGCGCAGTCGTGGACTTCGTTTCTCAGAAGCCCCATTGCGTGGGGGATGGTGTCCATGAACACATCCATGTTCTCCATGCAGGCCTTCGGGCTGCCGGGGAGATTGATGATGAGCGTCTTGCCGCGGATGACGGACGCAGCGCGGGAGATCATAGCGTGCGGCGTTATCTTCATGGACGCGGCGCGCATGGCCTCGGCAATGCCGGGGACGTTTTTGTCCGCAATGGCGAGCGTCGCCTCGGGCGTAATGTCCCGCGGGGAGCAGCCGGTGCCGCCGGTCGTGAGGATGAGGTCGAGCTGGCGCTGGTCGCACAGGCGGATGAGCTGCTGCTTGAGGACACGCTCATCATCTGGAATGAGCACCTCCTCAACGACCTCGTAGCCCGCGTCACGCAGACGCTTTACGATCGCGGGGCCGCTCTTGTCCTTGCGCTCTCCCGCCGCGCCCTTGTCGCTGAGCGTTATGACCGCCGCCTGCCACGGGAAATGTCCCTCCCGCGGGACGATGACCATCTCGTCGCCGACGGAGATCGTCCCCGGCTCCAGCACGCGGGCGAACACGCCCTCATGCGGCATGATGCACTCGCCCATTTTCTTGTATATCTCGCAGTGGGTGTGGCATTCCTTGCCTATCTGCGTCATTTCCAGCAGCACATCGTTGCAGCGCAGGAGCGTCCCGACAGGGAGCGCGCGGAAGTCGAAGCCCTCCACGACGAGATTTTCACCGAACGCGCCGGGGATGACGTTCGCCCCGCGCTTATTGAACGCCTCTATCTTATCTGCGCTCAGCAGGCTTATCTGCCGGTGCCATTTACCGGCGTGCGCGTCGCCGTCAATGCCCCATTCGGCAGAGAAGTGCGCGGTGTTGACGTTGTGCTTTTGCAGCCCCTTGCGGTCGCTCGTGCAGACCGCTATCACCTTTCCCATGGTCTTATCCTCCTATCTGGCTCATAGCATGCTTTTCCGTGATGATGTCGTTTGTGTCAAAGCAGTGCGCGCGTGGCTTCCGGTACACGGCAGCCCGCAGCGCTTCCTTCAGCTCACCGTCTGTGCACCCGCCGCGGATGAGCGCGCGCAGGTCGGCGGAGTCGGCATAGCACAGGCACGGCTTGAGCTGACCGGTGCTCGTCAGGCGCACGCGGTTGCACCCGGCGCAGAACTTGTGGCTCACCGCATCGATGAAGCCTATCCTGCCGAGGAGCGCCGCGCTCTTATAATAATGCGCGGGTCCGTTGCCGCGCCTTTCGTCCGTCGGGACAAGGTCAGGCCAGCGCTCTTTCAGCGCGGCGAGTATATCCTCCGGGGAGACGCGCTTCATCGTTGTGCCGAAGCCTATGGGCATCAGCTCAATAAAGCGCACATCCACGGGAAGCATCTCTGCGATGGCGGCGAGCGCGGGCGCGTCCGCCTCCGTCTCCTCCAGCAGCACGGCGTTTATTTTCGTTTTAAGCCCCCTAGCGCAGCACTCTTCGAGGACATGCAGCAATGTGTCCGCCCCGTCGCCGCCGTACCCGGTTATGCGCCGGAAGCGCGCGTTGTCCGTTGTGTCAAGACTGATGTTCACGCCGTCAAGCCCGGCGGCAGTGAGTGCGTCGAGGTTCGCTTCCAGCAGCATCCCGTTCGTCGTCAGTGTGACCTGCTCCGTGCCGGGCTGCTTTTTCAGCGCGGTGATGAACTCCGTGCAGCCACCGCGCACAAGCGGCTCTCCGCCTGTGACCTTGAACTTCGTTATCCCAAGCTCCGCCGCCGCGCGGCAGATGCGCAGTATCTCCTCATAGCGGAGAATGTCTGCGTGCTGCACGGCGTCTACGGGTTCAGGCATGCAGTAGCGGCAGCGCAGGTTGCACAGGTCGGTAACGGAGATGCGCAGGTAGTCTATTTTACGTCCGTATTGATCCAGCATCGTTTATATCCCCTTGCCGAAGCCGCAGTTGGGGAAGTGGCACACCGGGCAGTTGAGGCACAGCCCGCCGTTACCGAGACCCGCGAGCCACTTGGCGGTGACGGGCGTATCCGTGACGAGGTACGGCAGCACAAGGTCAAAGATCGTGCGCTTGGCGTACATCACGCAGCCGGGCAGACCGCAGATAGGGCGTCCGTCGGGGTAATACGACACAAGGAACATCGCCCCCGGCAGCACGGGCGCGCCGTAGGACACGACCTTCGCGCCGGTATTGCGGATGGCAAGCGGGGTCTTGTCGTCCGGGTCGACGCTCATGCCGCCCGAGCAGAAGACCATCTCGCAGCCCTTATCCAGCATGTCCTTTATGGCAGCGGTGATCTTCTCATGGTCGTCGTTGAGGATAACATGCTCCGCCATCTCGCAGCCGTACTCCGCAAGCTTCGCCTCCACAACGGGGGTGAAGGTATCTTCGATGCGGCCATAGAAGACCTCGTTGCCGGTCGTGACAAGGCCATACTTTCTCGGTCTAATAGGGACAAGGCGCATGATGGGCTCGTTCCCGGCGAGCTTCTTTGCCTGTGCCATGCGCTCCTTGGCGATGACGAGGGGGATAACGCGCGTGCCGCAGAGCTTGTCACTCTTCTTCACCATGAAGCCCGAGGGGCGAGTGGCGATCATCATGTCCCCCATCGCGTTTATGGCGCGGAGCTTTTCAAGGTCGATGAGCAGGAGCCCGTCAATATCCGCGATGAGCTCTATCTTGCCCTCCTTGGGCGCGGTAGCGTGCATGTTCTCGTTCTGGCAGATGGCGCGGAGGATATCTGCCGCCTCGTCCTCATGCAGCATATTTTCGTCCTTTTCCCAGACGTAGATATTATCCTTGCCGACGCTGAGGAGCACGGGGACGTCTGCCTCGGTGATAATGTGACCTTTGCGGAACACAGAGTCCTTCGTTACGCCTTTTATTATCTGCGTGATGTCATGGCACAGTACATGACCCACGGCGTCCTCTGTCCTTATGAGTTTCATACCAAAGCCTCCAAGCGGTACTTTTTAACTATTTTATCCGCGGCGCTGCGGCGGCGCTCCCAGCTGCGCTTTGCCTCATCGTACGTGCATTTTTTATACGATTCCGAGAAGCGTTCTTCCAGCGGCACGGTCTGCGTCCCGGCGACAAGCTTGTCGCTGAGATACAGCAGCTCCATCTCCGCCGAGGGATGATTCGGCAGATCGTGATGCGCGGAAATTATACCGGCAAGCGCAGGGTAGCCGTCCATCGTGAGTATCTGCGCGGCGTGCTGCGGATGTTCCCTGCCGTCGGCGCGGCACATGTCGTGCAGCAGGCACGCGGCGCGCAGAAGCTCCCGGTTGCAGACGATGCGGTCGCGCGCGGTCAGCTCCGCCGCCTTGTCCGCCACGGCGCGGCAGTGCGCGATGACTTCCTCCGGCGTGCTGCACCGGCGGTAATATTCCTCTATCTCCGCCGCCGTGGGCAGCTGGCTCGCGCGTGTGCCGGGGGTAATGCTCAGAAGCGTGCTGCCGTCCATGCACAGCGCCGCGATACCGGCATAGGGAACGGGAATGGAGAACATGCTGCCGCCATGCTCGGCATAGTGGAAAAGCCAGCTGCGGATAACGCCGCTGTGGGCAACGACGGCAAGGTTTCCGTCGTGCTCGTTCATGATGTCCTGCAGGGCAGCGTTGAAGCGCACCGCGGCGCGGTAGAAGCTCTCGCCGCCCGGCGGGGCGACCTCGCTCATTTTATTGCCGCGTGCGGCGTAGAATGTCGGCCATCGCTCGCGTATCTCGTCAAAGGTGAGTCCTTCCCATTCGCCGACGTCCACCTCGCGCAGCGCGTCCACGGTGTGCAGCGGAAGCGCACCGCCGGACATCAGCGCCGCAGTCTCATGGCAGCGCCTAAGCGGACTTGTGTACACGGCCTCTATGCCGCGTGTACGCGCCCATGCGCAAAGCTCCTTGCCCTGCTCTATGCCGCGCGGACTCAGCGGAAGCTCCGTGCGGCTGTAACAGCGCTTTTTTGTGTCCGGCAGGTCAAGCTCGCCGTGCCGGATAAGATAAACGTACCTCATCGTGATCCGTCCTCAGTATATATCTTTTCTATTCTTGCAAAATCCTCGGGAGTGTCAGCGTCAAAAAGTATTCCGCGCTCCGCGACCTCGACGCATGTCTTGTTTATGCCCTGCCGTTCAACAGCGCGGCGCATACCGCCGTCGCCGTCATCGGCGAGAAGCTGCTTCGCGGCGTCACCGCGCAGTAAGATGGGGTGTCCCTCGCACCCCGCGAAGGTCGGGCAGACGAAATCTCCCTCTGTTCGGCTCAGCCGGTCGAGCACGGCGGCGGAGAAGAGCGGTATATCTGCCGTCGTGAAGAAAATGTTTTTGTATATTGAAGCGGCACGCTCGAGACCGAGCTTTGCAGAGTCGAACATCTGCGTCTCGGCGTAGCGTGCGTTGCGCACAAACTCAATGTCGTCGCCGGGGAGCGTCTTTTCCAGCGCCGCGGCGTTATTGCCCGTCACGACGACGAGCTTTTCCACACCGAAGATGCGGAACGTGTCCGCGATATGGCGGATCATGGGCTTGCCGCCAAGCTCGAGCAGCGGCTTGAACCGCCCCATCCGCGAGCTCATCCCCGCCGCCGCGATCACCGCGGCATAGCTGTTATTCGTGCTCATGGGTTAAGATCGGCTTGCGCAGTACCGCGCTGCCGTGCAGGTCGCACACCGGCATGGGCAGTATGCCGCGCGCAGAGCAGAAAGCGTCCACCGCTCTGCGCACGCCGGAAAACTGCGTGCTGTTATAGTCATGAACCATTATTGCGCCGCCGGGGGACAGCCTGTCCCAGAAGAGCGGCAGCGCCGCCGCTGTGGGCGCGTAGAGATCGGCGTCCACCGAGACGAAGGCGAAGCGTAGGCTCTCGCAGCCTTTGAACGTATCGGGGAAGAAGCCCTTGTGGAACACTGCCTTCTCGGGATAAAAAAGACGCTTGTCCACGGCGGCCTTCGCCGTATCGCCGAAGTCGCCGGTCTCGGCGCGGGAGTATCCGTTCTCGCGCTCCACCACGACGTCCTGCGCCGTGAAGCCCTCGAAGGTATCAAAGAGGTGTATGCACCGCTCGCTGAACGCGGTGTTTATGAGCTGAGCAAAATCGCCCTTGTAGACGCCAAGCTCCGCCACGTCGCCGGGAATACCGGCGGCGTTTATCTGCTCGGCAAGCAGCCGCATCGTCGCGGTGCGCGCGTCGAAGATCTTGAGGTCGGCGGGCGTGATGATTTCGCCCGCAAAGCCAAGCTCCGTGAGCTGGGCGCGCATCTGCATCTCGCGCTCTGCGTCAAGCACGCAGAGACAGTAGCTGTCCGGCGCGCAGATAAGGCTCTGCTCCGGGGAGACGACAGGGATCCCCGCAAGCTCTCCGCCCCATTTATCCGGGGAGTTGTCTGCCGCGCACAGTGCCATATATTCCGGCCCGAGCAGCCGCGCGGTCATCGCGCCGATCTGCCCCGCCCCAAAAAGAACAACTTTTTTCATTATGATGTCCTCTTGAATCGCAAGTTGATGTTATTTTATTTTTTTCTGTTTTTTAGTGTATTCCTCCTCCATCTGCTCGGCTGTCTTTATGAACAGCGGGAGTGCGGGGTTCTGGTTTTTGGAGGAATAGAGCCACGCGGATTCAAACACCAGCGGGTCCTCCAGCTCGACAAATCGGAAATTGTCGTTATTCATCTGTTCCTTTTCCGAGAGAGGAACAATGTTGCCGCCCATGTTCGCGGCCACCATAAAGGTCGCAACGTCCTGCTCCGGTACATACATCACATGCTCCGGTTCTATGCCGGAATCGCGGAAATAATTGAGGTAGAGCTTCGTCACATAATCCTCAACCTTGGGTATGCCGCCCCAGAACGTGGTGTATTCGCTCAGCTCCTTTTTGCCGACGGTCTTGCGTCCCGCCAGCGGGTGCTCACGGTGCACCATGAGGCAGTGCGCGTTGATTATCGAGCCTGCCTTGCGTATCTTCGTGTTGAGCACGAAATACTGCGGTAGGTCGAAGACGAAGTCAATGTCGCCGTTGCTGAGCTCTTCATACTTCCGGTCACGCTCAACAAAGCGGGGGATTATCTGAATATCGGGGTGCTCGGCGGTAAAGCGCCTTATCGTCGCGGCCTTGTAGGACGTCTGCATGAGTCCTTCAATACCGATGGTGAGGAACATCTTCTTGCCGTTATGGGTGGACACCGCGCGGTCGAGCGCGTCGTCAAAGCCGCTCAGCAGCTTTACGCAGTCCACATAGAAGCTCTGCCCGGCGTCGGTGAAGGAGACCTTTCTTGTGCTGCGCTCGAAGAGCGGAAATCCAAGCTCCTCCTCCAGCGCACGTATCTGCATGCTGATGGCGGACTGCGCCATGCCGCACTCCTCCGCCGCTTTTGTGAAACTCATGTTGCGCGCGACTGCACAAAAAATTTCGATCCGGTCAAGTTTCATTGTTTAATTACCTCGCAATTAATCTTAACACAAGAACAATTATGCGCCATTTATATGAAAAAGCAACATAAAAATGACAAAAAATTATCTTTTGGCGTTTTGACGAAAGGGTCAAAGCTTTTTGGGCTGAGACCCTTTCGTTTTTGTGCGGTTATTTCAAGAAAACCTTTGCGTCTATGGGACGGACAGGGGTGCGCTTTGTGTCGGGAAGAAGCTCGCTGATGGGGATGCCGGTCTTTTCGGAGATAATCTGGGCAACAAGATGCTCGCAGTATTTGCCCTGGCAGCTCCCCATGCCGCTTCCGACGCGCTTTTTCACACCGGTGACGGTGATCGCGCCCTCTTCGATAGCCTTCACAATCTCTCCGTAGGTTATCTCCTGGCAGCGGCAAATGATAACATTGTCATCCATTATTTGACCTCCATTGAAAGGTATTTATAGACTTGACTTTGAACGCATATTTCTCCGGGAACTCTATCTTCACAACGCAGGTACTCTGGCGCTCGTTTCTCGGCGTGACGCGGAGCACCTTTGCGTCGCATACGTACTGCCCCGTGCGGTCAACGGCGCGCACGGTGCTGCCGGGCGCGGGCAGGGGGAAGTACTCATAGGGGATGGAAAGCGCGGTGGTTCCGGCGCTCTGATTAAAGGCGATCACGCTTATGGCAAGCCCCGGGCATTTTGCAACGCAGGTGCCGCAGCCCACGCATTTTGCAGCGTCCAGCCGAGGACGGTTCGTGATCTCGTGCCCTATGGTGATGGCGCCTGTGGGGCAGTTTTCCTCGCAGGGGTTGCACGCTATCGTTTGCAGGCACTCGACAAATGCCGTTCCGCCCGGCTTTATCTCATCGCGCGCCGGTATGCCCGGCGCATCGGTGAG
This sequence comes from Clostridiales bacterium UBA5888, assembly GCA_002431965.1. Taxonomy (GTDB): domain Bacteria; phylum Bacillota; class Clostridia; order Oscillospirales; family Oscillospiraceae; genus Limivicinus. The sequence goes on along the minus strand of DJEW01000018.1, from coordinate 61,658 downwards.
CTCTGCCTCGGTCGGCACACCTGTGTATAGTATTCCATCGCGCATCTCTATGCACTCCTTTTATTTTTCGATGGCGCTGAAAAGCTCCAGCTTCTTTGCTCTCGCGGCACTGCGTCCCTCGTCATATTCGCCGCTCTCCAGCTCGCGCAGAGCCTCGATGTGCTCGGCACAGCGCGCGTCGCGCTCGCCTTCGCTGATGTGCCCGCAGGCGCAGGCGGCGGCGATGCCGGCAAGGCGTCCTTCCTCCATCGCGACGGAGGCTTCCTCCACGCCGGTCACATCGCCGGCGGCGTAGAGACCGGGAACGGTCGTCGCCATGTATTTATCGTGCAGCGGGACGTAGCCGCCCAGCTCGCCGATGAACTCGAACCTGCACCCGGCGTTCCACAGCAGCTCCGCCATGGGGGACATGCCGACTGCCATGATGACCGTGTCCGCGTCGTATTCCGTCTCGTGACCCTCGGCGTCGACGGTCGTGACCTTTTCAACTGAGGTGATGCCGGAAGCGGAGCTTATAACGGTGCCGGTGAGGATGGGGACGCCGGCGGTGCGGATCTTCTCCGCGTGCACGCCGTAGCCGCCGATCTTCTCGCCCTTTTCTACCACGGCGAGAACCTGCGCGCCCGCCTGAAGCATCTGATAGGCGACGATGAGACCGACGTTGCCGCTGCCGACGACGATGATGCGCTTGCCGGGCAGCACACGGTGCACGTTCGCGAGCATCTGCGCCGCGCCCGCGAGCATCACGCCGGGCAGGGTGGAGCCGGGGAAGGCGGTGGTGTTCTCTATGCCGCCCGCAGCGACGATGACCTTTTTTGCCTTGACTAGGAAGTTGTCCTCATCCTTCACTATGCCGACGCCCTCTTTGAAATGACCGTAGGCAACGGTGCTCAGCCAGAACTCCACGCCGAGCTCGCGCGCTTCCTTTTCGAGCTTCTTTGCGATCTCGAAGCCGCGCATACCGGCGGAATTTTCGGCGGAGCCGAAGAACTTGTGTATCTGCTTATAAAGCTGACCGCCGACAGTGGCGTTCTCGTCAACGACAGTGACCTTTGCACCGGACTTTGCCGCCTCGATGGCGGCGGAGATACCGGCAGGACCCGCACCGATTATGAGTATTTCGCGCTCTAATTCTTTCACGTCGCTACCTCCTCATGCCAGACCGTGCTGAACCTGAACTCTCATGCCGTCCCTGACGGGGGTGGAGCAGGTCTTCACATCGGGAACGCCGTCCACTATCATGCGGCACGAGCCGCAGCGCCCCTGACCGCAGAATATCCCGCGCGGCTTGCCGAGCTTTTCGGTAACGTACAGCGTGCGGATGCCCGCGTTCGCCAGCGCCACGGCTATCGGCTCGCCTTCGTTGGCTTCGACGGGGGTTCCCTCGTAGTATATGGTGACTTTCTTTTTCGGCTCATCCGCTCCGAGGATGGGATGATCCGCGATTCTCATGGATTCTTTCATTTAGATCATTCCTTTCCGCCGTCAGGCTTTTCCAACTCTGTTCGGGGTGAAGCGGGATATATCGCAGTGCTCGGTGTGACCCGCAATCAGAAGCTCCGCGATGGCCTCGCCCGTTGCGGGGGAGAGCGCGATGCCCTCGCCGCCGTGACCGCAGCACTCGCAGAAGCCGGGGACGCCGTCGACGAGACCGATGTACGGGTCGCCGTCGGGCGTGCCGGGGCGGACACCGGCGTAGGTGCGCATGATGCGCAGCGTGCCGAGCTTGGGGATGAACCTGCACGCGGTCTGTATGAGAAGCTCGATGACCTCGGGGATGACGCTGTTGTCAAGACCGGAGTTCATCTCGCGCGTGCCGTGGATGATGCATGCGCCGGTGGAGGTCTGCTCGACGGAGAAGCCGAGGTTATACTTGATGGCAGCGGCGGGGAACATCTCCGGGTGCTGCACGATGGTCTGGTACTGTGCGCTGCTGATGGTGGTGTTGCAGAAGTGCTTCACGGGCTCAGTGATGGCAAACTCGCCTCTGATGGGGTGGATGGGCGCCACGGACCCGGCCATAGCGGAGACCTTCTCAGACCAAACGCCGGTGCAGTTAATGGTAGTGCCGGCATACCACTTTTCGCCCTTGGCGGCTGCGCCGACGACCTTCGCGCCGTCACGGAGTATCTCCGTGACCTCCGCGCCGTTGACGAACCTCGCGCCGTTTCTCACTGCGGCGTTGCGGTACGCCAGCGCGAACTTTATGGGGTTGAGATAGTGCACTCTGGGGACGTAGATAGAGCCGAGCATATCCTCCGTGACGCAGGGCTCGAGCTGATGAGACTCATAGCTGTCGATGAGCTTGGCCTCGAAGCCGGGGAGCTTAAAGTCGTTGACAAGCTGCGCGGACGCATCCCACTCGATCTGGTTGGAGATGATCTGCATGTTGTAGCTGTTGTAGTTGAGCTCAAAGTCCGCGGCGAGCTCTTCCTGAAGATGCTCCAGAATGTCCTGGCTTCTCATAAACAGCTCCATCTGCGACTCGGCGCAGGTGATCCAGTTTATGAGACCGCCGGAGGCCCCGGCAGTTCCGAACGCGGTGTCACCGCGTTCGAGAACCGTGACGGAAGCGCCGGTTTTGCTGAGAAAATATGCAACTGAGGAGCCGATAATGCCGCCGCCGAGCACCAGAAAATCCGATTTGTTTTCCATCAATTTTTCTCCTTTGTGCTTATATATAAAGGGTTATGCCTGCTTTGCTGCCGCTTCCTTGTCGCGCAGGGACTGGAGTATTCTCTCGCGCGTCATGGGGATGTTGTGTATCTCGGCGCCTGTCGCGGCGTAGATGGCGTTGGCAAACGCCGCCATGACCGGGATGAGCGCGACCTCGCCGACGCCCTTTGCGCCGTTCGGACCGGAGGGGAACGGCTCGCCGACGAAGTCGACGTGGAGCTTGTCGTTCGTGGGGCTGTCCATGAAAGTGGGGATCTTGTAGTCGCGGTAGTTGCCGTTGATGACGCGGCCCTTGTCGTTTATCATGATCTCCTCAAATATCGCCTGACCGAGACCCATGGACAGCGCGCCTTCGATCTGACCCTCGCAGGTCTTGCGGTTGAGCACGCGCCCCGCGTCGTAGAAGCCGCCGCAGTTGACGAGCTTGACTTCGCCCGTCTCGATGTTCACGCCGACCTCCATGCCCCATGAGCCGATGGAGTAGAACAGCACGGGGTTGCCCTGCGCGTTCTTGGGGTTGTTGAGCGCCTGCTCAGGGGAGAACGTACCGCGGCCGACGAGCTTGCTTTCGGGCGCCCAGCCGCCGTGCTCGTAAAGATCGTGGAAGTAGAGGAAGTTGTCGGGGTTTTCCTTGTCGTATACCTTGCTGTCCGAGGTCGCGAGACGCTCCACGGGAACGCCGATGCGCTTGGAGGTGCGCTCGAAGAGCTGGCGCTGCGCGTCCTGGCAGGCGAGGATGATGGCGTTGCCGTTGATGTAGGTACCGCGGGAGCAGTACGTGCCCTCGTCGTAGGGCATGAAGTCGCTGTTCTCGTTGCGGATGCGTATCTGGCTCATCGGCACATGGAAGAACTCCGCGACGTGCTGGCAGTCGACGGTCAGCGCGCCCTGACCCATCTCAACGTGGGACACGGCGACTTCGATCTTGTCGTCGTCGAGGATGGTGACGTTCGCCTCGGTGCCGGTCTTGCCGTAAGCGGTGAACTTGTTGCCGAGGGAGAGACCCTTGCCGTATCTCCACGGACCCTCGGGGGCGTGCGCGGGCTTGTCCCACTCGATGAACTTCGCCGCGGCGGTGATGGCCTCGTCGCTGCCATTGTTGTAGACGAGCTGACCGTGACCGTCAATGTCGCCCTTGCGCAGGACGTTGAGCTTGCGGATGTCGTACTTGTCGATGCCGAGCGCCTCCGCCGCGAGGTCGAGGTTGCGCTCTATCGCGTACACGAACAGCTCGCAGCCGAGCGCGCGGTAAGGACCATTGTTTTCGGTGTTGGTGTAAACGCCGTAGGCGTCGACCCACAGGCACGGGTTGCGGTAGTTGCCGGACACGCCGTAAACGCTGTGGTCGAGCATGACGAGTGCGGAGGTGGTGTATGCGCCGCAGTTGATGAACGCGGTGACCTTGCGCGCGGCAAGAGTGCCGTCCTTGTTGAATGCGTCCTTGACGTATATCGCGCCGCCCGGACGGGGAGTGCCGTTGGAGAAGACCTCTTCACGGGTCTGGACTATCTTGACGGGGCGATGGCTCTTGAGCGCGAGCATGATGCTCGGACCCGTGACGGGGCAGTCGTCCTTGCCGCCGAAGCCGCCGCCCATGAAGGGAACGTGCATGTGGAAGTCGGAGGGCTTGAGGCCGAACGCGGCGGACATGCTGTACTTGACAAGGCGGCCGCCCTGCTCGCTCGCCCAGACCTCTATGCCGCCGTCAGTCAGCGGCTCGACGACTGTGACGTGCGGCTCCATGAAGCAGTGACTCACGCGCGGGAACTCATAGCGCTGCTCAGGCAGCTTGAGGTATGCGTTTTCGTAGACCTCGTCGAACTTCGCGCCGAAGGCGGCGTCGTATTCTTCCGGGGTCGCGTAATCGTCGGGGTTGAGATCAAACTGGTCGCAGTGGCGAACTCTTCTCTTGATCGCCTGGTTGGGGTGCTTGCGGTCGAAGCTGTGCGCCACGCCGTGCAGGTCAAGGCGCTTGTAGCTCTGCACATCATCGTGCACGATGGCGGGGCAGTCCTCCTTATAGGCCTCCTCCGGGTCGAGCACGTAGGGCAGCGGCTCATATTCGACCTTGATGAGCTTGCACGCCGCCTCGGCGATCTGCTCGGACGTCGCGGCGACGGCTGCGACGGGGTCGCCCACGCAGCGCACCTTGTCGCCGACGCGGCACATGACGAACTTATCTGTCAGATACCCGCCGACGGTGGGATGGTCGGGACCGTCCATGCCGGTCACGACCGCGACGACGCCGGGGAGCTTCTCCGCGTCGCTCGTGTCGATGCTCTTGATTATGCCGTGGGGGATGGGGCTGCCGAGTATCTTGCCGTAGACCATCCCCTTGGGGTGAATATCGGTGGAGTAGAGCGCAGCGCCGGTGACCTTCAACGCGGCATCCTGGCGGATCTCGCCTTTGCCGATGGAATAGAATTCTTTGTCTGCCATTGTTTATCCTCCTATCAGCCGCCGCACTGGGCGATGGGTCCTGCTTTGTATACGCTCTCGGGCTTGGGGAGCGTGTCCGGATTAACTTCGCCGGCTGCCTGCTTCTTCATGACTTCCTTTGCCTGCATGATAGCGTCGATTATCTTGGTGTAGCCGGTGCAGCGGCAGATGTTGCCGCGCATGATGTCGCGCACCTGCTCCTCGGTTGGGTCGGGATAGTGGTTGAGCATCGCGACCGCGGCGAGGATCATGCCCGGCGTGCAGAAGCCACACTGAACGGCAAAGCAGTCGATGAATGCCTTCTGCATCGGGTGGAGAACGCCGTCCTTGGCGAGACCCTCGATCGTGACGATGTCGTGCCCCTCCGCCTCGACCGCGAGGTAGGTGCAGGAGGCGATGGCGTCGCCGTCGAGCAGCACGGTGCACGCACCGCACTCGCCCTCGTCGCAGCTCTTCTTCACGCCGGTCAGGCCAAGATGGTCACGCAGCGCGTCTACGAGAGTGGTTCTGGTGTCGAGCGCGAGATCGTAATCGACACCGTTTACATGAAGCTTAACTATCTGAGTCATTCTTATTTATCCTCCTTGTTCTTGAGGGCGAGGGTCAGACCGTCGCGCACAGAGAGATACACAAGCTCGCGGCGGTAGTCCGCGGATGCGCGGATATCGCTGATGGGGGAGCACTCGTGCAGAGATGCGTGGCTCGCCGCCTCGCGGATGAGATCCGCGGTCAGCTTCTTGCCGCGCAGCATCTCCTCCGCCTCAAACGCGCGCTTGGGGACGACGGCGACGGCGCTCATCGCGATGCGCACATCCTCCACCACGCCGTTATCGTCGAGCACGGTGTAGGTCGCGACACCAGCGATGGCAAGGTCAAGCGCCTTGCGGCAGGGGTTCTTATAGTAGACCATGACGGCTCTCGGATCGGGCTGCGGGACAAAGATATCCGTGACGATCTCGTTCTTCTTCAAGGTCGTGCGGCGCACGCCGGCGAAGAGCTCAGTGATGGGGAGCTTGCGCTTGCCCTCGACGGACTTCACGCTCAGCTCCGCGTTGAGCGTCAGCAGCGGGGCGGCGGTATCAGCGGAGGGAACTGCGTAGCAGATATTGCCGGTCACAGTGCTGATGTTGTGGATGTTCGTGTTGGACATGCCGTGCACGCCCTCGTAGAGCGAGGGGTAGACCCGCTGCACGTCGGGGTTATACTCAACGTTTGTGAGAACGCAGCTCGGTCCTATGTGCAGACCCTCGCCGTCGGCGAATCTGATGTAATCGAATTCGGGGATGTGCTTGAGGGAGATGATGTGGTCGGGGGTGACGACGAGCGCCTTCATGTTGGGGATGACCTCAGAGCCGCCCTCCATCAGAAGACCGTTTTCCTGATACTTGTCTATAAGGACAAGCGCCTCGTCCAGTGTTTTCGGCTTGTGAAAGCAGAAATCATTGAGGATCTTTCTTTCCATTGTGTGTGCTCCTTACTGTCCTTGGACTAATAAACTGGTGTTGTAGCGATCGTATTTGGACTGATAGCATTTTGCGCCGGGGAACGGACAGTTGCGGCAGTCCTTTTTGCACTCATAATCGTCGGTTATGAGGCGGTTCGTGTCGTTTTCCACATTGGGTCTGGTGCTTAGCTGTGACATTATTTTCGCCTGCCTTTCTAACTGTCATAGCGTTTGGTATTTATCGCGATTGATATATCAATATAGAGGAAAATATCAACAAATCTGATAAATAGAAACATATTTTACACAGCTTCCTGCGTCGCCGCAGGAGGCTGTGTAAAGTTTTGAGGAATTACTCGACCTTCGCAGGGAGAGCCTTGATCTTCTTGACGATGTACATGCAGGCGAATGCGCCGGCTGCAAGGATAACAACGGTCATACCGAAGATCCATCTGTAGCCGTCAAGAGCGTAGGTATCGATGAAGTGGCCGCAAATAGCAGAGTAGAAGATGTCGCTGACGAAGCTGAACATGGAGATGACACCGATAGCGCTGCCGGTGACAGCCATGGGGATCTCAACCTCGGAGACAGGAACGAACTGCAGAGCCCAGGTGGACATGATGCAGAGAGCCGCAACCATGTAGAACACGATGCAGAGGACAAGGATGAGGGTCTGTGCCGGCATGAGAATGTAGACAACAAAGCACACGGCGGCCAGAATGAGGGAATAGCCCAGAACCTTGGTGACGGGCATCTTTGCCTTCATTGCGATCCAAGTGATTATAGGAGCGGCAATGAGCGCGCAGTTCTTTGCGATAATTGCGAAGACGGAAGAGGTAGCGGCGCTGAGGTTAAACACGGTGGCAAGATACGGCTGGAGGTAGGTAACACCAGTGCTTGCGGTGTAGGCGGAGAAGCCGATGAGGCCGATCATCCAAACCTCGGGCATCTTCAGGACCTTGGCGTACTCCTTGAGGTCAACGCTCTTCTCCTTTGCGGCACTGAGCTGAGAGGGCACGGGGGTGTAAGTGACGGCAGCGATGATGGCGCAGATTATTGCAAGGCTGCTGTACATGTAAAGGGTGACCTTAAGAGCGGTCGCTTCCTGGAGCATAGCGAGAAGGCTGCTGCCCGCGAGGGAGATTATCAGTATGGGGAGAGTGCGGCCATAGGCACGCATGGTCTGGATCTTTGCCTGCTGGTCATCTTCGCTGATGAGCCTGAGGACCTTGATCTGGGGGTTCCACGCGATGAGGATCGCGAACACCGGCCAGAGGCAGTACAGAGCCATCATAACGGGGTAGCTCGGGAACTGAGCAATGATGAAGCCGACGGCACCTGCGCCTATAAGGCCGATGGTCATGAGCTTCAGCGGGCTGAACTTGTCCGCGAGGTAGCCGCCGGGCAGGTAAAGGATGGTCGATGCAATGCCGAGAACGGACATCAGCAGACCGAGCTGAGTGTTGGTGAAGCCGGTCGCGGTCTGGAATGCGACATAGTAGCTGGTATATGCGTAGATAACAGAGAAGCCGAAGTTAGAGGCAGCCGCTATGCAGAACGCACATACGTAAGCTCTGGCGCTTACTTTCTTTTCCATGATTTTTCCTCCTGTTTTCTATATATAATTCTTAAATTATATATCTCTCTTATACTCTGAAGCCGTAAAGGACGGGGTCGTCCTCGTCGAACACAAAATGGTTAAAGCCGGTGATGAAGGCGGCGGCGGAAATCTCAGGGATTATAGCGTCGTAATCGCCGACCTTCGTTTTCTCGATTGGTCTGCCGCTGAACTTGGTCTTGATGATTGACTCGTACACGAAGTTATCGCCGATGTTCAGCTCACCCTTCGCAACGAGCGTTGCCATCTTCGCGCAGGTACCGACACCGCAGGGAGAGCGGTCGATGGAGTGGCCGAAGATGACGCAGTCCTGATAGTTGGCATCGGCGGACTTTGCCGGCCCGTAGACCTCTATCATTGCAACGCCGCTCACATCCGGCATGGTGGGGTGCTTGACCTCCATGTTGGCGTTCACCCAGTCGTTGAGGATGTTTGCCTTTTCTATTAGTACGGGCAGGTTCTCGGGCTCTATATCAACGCCGAAGTATTTGGAGTTGATGAGCAGGGCGAAGTTTCCGCCGTAGGCGATATCGAACTTCACTTTGCCGAGGCCGGGAACATCCGCGTCAACGTCGCCGTAAAGAAGGAAGGACGGCACGTTCGTGATGGTGACGGACTTTGCCTTGCAGTGGTCTACCGCGACCCTTGCCTTTATAAGTCCAACGGGGCACTCAAGCGTGATGTCGGTATACGGCTCCTTTGCCTCGACAAGGCCGGTCTCCACAGCGACGCTGCATGCGCCGATTGAACCGTGGCCGCACATATTGACAAAGCCGTCGCCCTCCATGAACACGATGCCGAGATCGGCTTCCGGGCTGCACGGGGGGAGAATGATTGAGCCGAACATGTCGCGGTGACCGCGGGGTTCGAGCATGAGAGCGGTACGGATATGGTCGTAGTGCTCTTCAAGGTAATGCTTCTTCTCCATCATGGTGTTTCCGGGGACGTTGGGGATGCCGCCGACAACTACTCGCGTGGGCTCGCCCATGGTGTGGGAATCGACAGCGTAGATGCTTTTTACAAACCTCATTGGTTTACCTCCATTGCTTTACGCATTTTCGATTTACTGTTCTGCCTGTGCCTTTTTGCGCTTTCTAAGGATATTACTGATTATCATGCCGACGGAGACAACAGCGCCGACGTAACCAGAAATACTATACATGAAGTTGATGAGAGTGCTCAGCGGGAAAAGGTAGGAGCATACCATACCCACGACCGTGAGCGCCAGTATGCATATGCGGTATTTCGCGGACTTCTCGTCCTTTGCGATCTTGCCGCAGAAGCCCCATGCCATCGGGCAGGCGGTCGTGTATATCGCGAGGACGATGACCACCATGAAGAGCGTGCGCACACCGGGACCGAGCAGCCCCGCGAGCTCAAGATTCGGAACCTGCGACGTGCCGACGACCGCGAGGTTGCCGAAGATCGCCATCACAACGACGGCGAGCGCCGCGTGGAAGAACGTAACGCCGAAGATCGCCGCGACGGTGGTCGTCTTTTTGTTCGGCGCGGTCGCGCCCATGGAGGGCAGCGCCGGAGTGAGCGTCAGCATGCAGAAGCAGGGATAGAGGATACCGGCGATCCACCACGAGGGGGCAGCCTTTGACAGATGCAGGGTCTCAAGCGTTGAGGCCGTTGCGGAGAAGTCGGCCTTGAAGAGCGTCAGGCAGCCGACAATGATGGTCAGCGCCGCCATGAACGGGGAGATAAAGCCGATGACGGTCGTCAGTTTACGAAGGCCGAACCACACGGTAACGACCGCCGCGGCTGCCATTATCGCGGAGCCCGCGACAACGGGGATGCCGAAATACTGATGGAGCGTTGTGCCCGCGCCGGAGAGCATTATAAGGTAGCAGCCGCCGACGAGAATAGCGCAGAACCAGTCGAGGATAGAGCCAATGGTTTTGCCGAAGTAATAAGTGAAGAGGGATGTGCACTGCTCGGGCGGGAGCTCCTGTCCCTTGTTGAACAGCTCTCTTGTAAAAAGAAAGTAGATAACAAAGGATATGAGCAGCGCGCCGACCGCGCCTTTTATGCCATAGGTAATAAAGAATGACAGGCATTCAGAGCCGGTCGCAAAGCCGGAGCCTATGCAGGTGCCCATAAAGGCACCGCCAAGCTTTATTGCCGTGGAAAGCTGGACTTTGTTTTTGTTTTTCATCGGAATACCTTTTCTATTTTTCTTCTATTTTTCGTTGTTCACAGTCGGCCGATTTATGCCAGCAGACATATATTTATTATATGGACTGCTATTGCTCCTGCTGACATGTTAAAAAATAAATCAACTTTTTGAAAAAGTCAAGAGTGCAAAGTCGGCAAAAACGTGCAATTTTCGTCTTTTTAAGCGTGTATAAACCTTTGGATATTCCTATACCGGACTTCGTTGAAAAATAAACGAAGGCGCGTCCGCCGATTAATCACAGTACTGTAAGTTTTTTAGCGATGCAGATTGACGGCAAATTAACAGGAAGCGCACATAACAAAAACTTTTTGGTTTTCGTTATGTGCGCCTGTTCAGATATATAATGTTGATTTATCAGAAATAAAAATAAATCCTCGCCGTCTCGTTATGTTTTTTGAAACATGACGGTTTTTAGTTAATTAAAGAGTGTAAAAATTTTAGTCGAGTTTTTGTATCTTTTGTATAATTTCACCCGGAAAGTACTGATTGTACAGCCAATTACCCACTTTCCGCGCATCATTCAGCATCTCATCGTATTGGTGCAGGAAGTACTTCCCGGCGTCGGTGAGGTGAGAGCTGCCGCCGCTCGTGCCCCCGGCGGTACTCGCAATGACGGCCACGCCCAGCGCCTTTTCAAGATTCTTGATGGTCTTCCAGCTTTTTGAGTACGATATGCCCAGACAATCGCTCGCCAGCTGGAGCGACCCCGTGGTCTCCACGAGATTGAGCACGCGGCTCAGCTCCGCGTTCATCACCGTGCCGTCCATCGACAGCGCAAGCTCCATCGCGGCATGAAGCCGCCCGCCCGTCCGCTGCAGCTCCTCGTAGGCGCTCAGCTCTTCCGGGAACTTTGTGCCTCTTGCGCGCATGCAGATGGCGGGGTCGTCCACGTCGATGTATTTTATCTCGTCTGCGTGCGCCGCGGTGAAGCCGCGCATGCCGCCCGTGCCGTCATAATCGCCCAGCATTTCCAGCGCCCGCGCCGTCAGCATTATGGGGTGTCCCGATGTGCCGTTATAGCGCGGGATCGCGGCGATCGCGTCCACCACGTCGAGCAGCGCGCCGCAGGTCTTCTCGCTGACCAGCGGCGTGTCCGCGGGCAGCACGAGCAGCCTGTCCGCGCGCACCTTCAGCTTCTCCGCCCCGAGCAGCACGGAATCGAGCATTTCCGTCTCGTTATAATTGCGGTTTGACGCGATGGTGACGCCGCAGTTTTCTATATGGGTCCTCACGATGCTGTCTCTATAGCCGACAACAACAGCGATCTCGTTGACGGGGACGGCTTTGAACATGTCTATCTCGTGCATGAGCATGCTTTTGCCGCCGATGTGGATGAGCGGTCTCGGCGCTCTCGTGTCTGTCGGCTTGCCGGCAGCGAGAATGATCGCAGCGGTCTTCATGTGCGCACCTCCGTAGGAAATCAAGCTTATCTGTTTATGCAGTTTAGCATTTTCGCAGCGCGGAATCAAGGCGTTTTGTCAATTCCGCGTGGCGGTGGGAGTAAGGACTGTAGCAGTGAGGTCGTGGCGGCACGTCAAATTATTCACTCAGGCTTGTAGCTTTCTTACCGGTACACTTCAATTATTGGCGAGAGCTCCCTCAATATCTAGGATGGTATGTTTTATAAAAATCCTGCCAAGATTTGCGCCGCAATAAGCAAAGAAAAAGCAGTGGCTTCAAAAACACAGTAAATAGTGTTAAGAGCATCTGCATCTAAGTTTTCTCAAAAATTTTTTCTCACTGCGCAATTTTGCCCACAATCACCTCGCCAAATCCTTTCCCGTCCTATCCGCTGATATCCGCATCTGGGTCACGGTATGGGTCAGCGCGATTTCGTCGAAAACGGGTAGAACTTTTGAGCCCCATAAGCGCAGAAAAAGTCCTGAAATCTTGCGATTTCAGGACTTTGGTGGTTGCGGGGGAAGGATTTGAACCAACGACCTCCGGGTTATGAGCCCG
>DJEW01000018.1:35082-49291 GCA_002431965.1 Clostridiales bacterium UBA5888 | reverse complement strand
TTATGAGCCCGACGAGCTACCAGCTGCTCTACCCCGCGATATTGATTTAGCTTATATATATTAGCACACGATCGGCGCGATGTCAATACCCAAGTTGAATCTTTTTACGTTCTCGGAAAAAGCCCGGCAAAGAAGACCGCCGCCGGTTGACAGAAGCCCACACCCGCGCACTTTACCAGCGACCCAACGGCACTACGATGATATGACCGCACTGCGCTATGCAGTGCGGTCATATATATCATTTATTCTTCGTCCCCGGCATCGGGTGCGACCTTGACGAGCACACGCTCGACGCGGCGGCCGTCCATCGACAGCACCGTGACGGTGATATTGCGGAACGTGAAGCTGTCCCCCTCCTTGGGGAAGCCGCCGAACATTTCCAGCGTCCAGCCGCCGACAGTGTCGCTCTCGGCGTCAAAGTCGTTCTCATTTATGCCGACAAGCTCAAGAAAATCGCTGAGCACCATCGCGCCGTCAAGCTCATACTCGCTCTCGGTGTGCTGCACGACCTCAGGCTCGACAGTGTCGCTCTCGTCCCAGATGTCGCCGACAATCTGCTCAAGCACATCCTCCATAGACACGACGCCGGCAGTGCCGCCGTATTCGTCCGTCACAACTGCAAGATGCTGCTTTGCCTTTCTAAGCTGCGCGAGCACCGCGGGCAGCTTCATCGTTTTATACACATAGCACGTCGGCATAAGAAGCTTGCGTATATCCGCATGACCGTTGTCCGCCAGCGCTTTGAGGAAGTGGTTGAGATAGAGAATGCCGATGACATTGTCAATGCTGCCTTCATACACGGGCAGGCGCGTGAACGGCGCGTCCTCTATGATAGAGAGAATATCCTCCCAGTCGTCCTCAATGTCGATCGCCTGAACGTCAACGCGCGCGGTCATGACCTCGGATGCAGATGTCTCGGAAAAATCAATCGCCGCCTGGACAAGCTCTGACTGATCCTCGTCAAGAACGTCCTCATCCTCCGCCGTCTCTATTAGCGACTGCAGCTCCTCCACCGCCTCGTCGGGCGTATCGTCCTTTTCGCCTTTCATGCCGAGCGTGATGAGCTTGATGAGCATCACGACCAGCCACACAAGTGGGTAGAAGATTATCATCATGGCGCGCACGGCGTAGGCATTTTTCAGTGCGAAGCGGTTCGCGTTCTGCTTGGCGGTGATCTTGGGCATAGTCTCGCCGAAGATGATGACAAGCACCGTCAGCACAACCGTGGCGACCCAGGCGTATCCGTCCCCCGCGATGAGTATGACCGCGACGGAAGCCAGAGAGGACGCCCCGATATTTGCAAGGTTGTTGCCGATGAGTATGGCGCTGAGAGCATCGTCAAAATGCTCCGTGATATATACGGCGGCTTTTGCCCTCTTTGAGCCTGAATCACGCGCGTTTTCAAGGCGCATGGCGCTGCATGAGGAGAACGACATCTCGGACGCCGAGCAGAACGCGGAAAGGCACAGACACAGGAAAATTCCGATAAACGCAGCGGAAACACTCACTTCTCCTCGCCCCCTTCCTTCTTTTCGGGAATGAGACGAACATTGAGCTTGAGGATGCGGTTATGCTCCATGCTCGAAACTGTGACAAGCACACGGTGATACGTGAAGCTGTCGCCCGGCTTGGGAATGGAGGTGAACTGCTCATACGCCCACTCGCCCATGAGCGTGTTGATAAGCTCCTCGTTCTCCTCCGGATCGTCAAGCCCAAGAAGCTCCAGCACGTCGCTGACGCTCTGGTTGGCGTCCACCTCATAGCTGCCGTCCGGCAGCAGCACAACAGGCTCCTCCACCACATCCTCCTCGTCCCATATCTCGCCCACAAGCTCCTCAAGTATATCCTCGACCGTGACGATGCCGAGCATGCCGCCGTAGTTATCGGTGACGACGGCCATGTTCAGCTTGCGCCGCGACATTATGGGCAGAAGCTCATCTATATTAGTGCTGTGATGGACAAAATACGCCTCGTCGAGCAGCGGGCGGATGTCAAGCGTGTTGCCCTGACGCAGGTACGCCTTTATAAATTTGCGTATCTGAAGAATGCCGATGACATTGTCAATGCTGCCGTCATACACGGGCAGACGGCTGTGCGGCTGTTCCTTGATATATGAGAGGATTGCCTCGTGGCTGCTGGAAATATCCACCGCAGCGACATCTACGCGCGGCGTCAGCACACTTTCCACCGTCACGTCTCCGAATTGCAGTGCGGAGGAGATAAGATCCCCCTGCTCCTCGTCGAGCGTGCCTTCCTCGGTCATATCCTCGATTATGTCGTATATTTCATCTTCCGTTACGGAGGTCTCCGCCTCGCCGGGAACAAGCTTTGCCGCTGCCTGACCAATAGCGGTCAGCAGCCGGGAGAGCGGTGAAAATATCTTCATGAAGAAAATAAGCGGCGCTGCGCAGAGCTTGGAAAAACGCTCCGGGTATTTTTTTGCAACGCTCTTGGGCAGCATTTCACCCGCGAAAAACACCACTACCGTTGTGATTATGGTGCTCAGCGAGACCCAGCTCATGCCCCAGAGTTTTGTGACCGCGACCGTAACGATTGTCGCGATCGAAATATGTACTATGTTCGTGCCAATGAGAATCGTGCTGATCGCCCTGTCGAAATTATCCATCACGAAGAGCGCGCGCTTAGCCCTGGCATCGCCGCGATCCGCCGCCGCCTTTATCTTGCTGCGTGAAGCGGAGGCAATAGCCGTCTCCGTCACGGCAAAATACATTGCGGCAATAAGCAGCACTATGGCGACAAGCCACGGCGCCATGTCCGGCAATCGACTGCCATCATCCATTGTTGGATACACAACTCCTTTTTATTTGAATTACAAGTCAAGGCAGCACAGCATAATGCGGCAAAAAAGTTGACGCATACATATTGCGCGGCGCAGCCTTAAAATACAGTATAGCATAGCAGGATATTCATGTCAATATTCCGCTTTTTTGCGAAACTGTGAAGCTTTTTCGTGATATTCTATTGCTCGGGGAAAAGCGCATCATAGTCATAGCCGGAATAAAAATCATGCACACGGGAGAGATAATCCTCATAGTTATCCCATGTCAGCTCATGCTCGCCCTCCGCCATGCAGCGGAGTATCCATGAGTTCACGCCGCTGTCATAGTGGATGTAGTCCTTATAGCGGTCAAAGTCCTGCACAAGGTCAAATTCGTCCGTGAACGAAAAAAGGCGGATATTGCCGCAGCCAAGCAGCATTTTTATCACCTCGCGCTCAGCGTCAAAACGGAAATCAAGCTGACCCATGCGCTGCTGCTTATCCCAGTAGTACATGCTGAACGGCGGGATGAAAAGGTAAAATTCGATTTGCGGGTTTGCCTGCGCCGTTTCAAGGATGTTCTGCGAGATGTTGCCGCGCAGGCGCTCAAGCGCGGCTCCATCAAACTGCAGTTCAGCGTCGGCGATCTCGGGACGGTCATAGCTGCGGAGGATGACGGACTGACCGTAGCTCGCCTCGTCCGGCGTGTCCCAGAAGCTGTAGTCGTCAAAGCTGGTGGTGGTCTGCCCGCTGCGGGTGTAGCTGAGAACGTCAAGCGAATACTTGAAAATGCTCTTATTGAAGAGATACTTCACGTCGTTGAACGGATTGCTGTCATACAGAAAGCTGGGATAGTCAGAGGCGTCGTAGCTCATGGCGTCCTTGTCGGAGGCAAAGCTGTCATAGTCGAGCCCCATGACGATCATGCGGATGTCCGGATTATATTTTATGGCGGTACGGTTGTTGAGGTCAAGCTCCTTGCTGCTCGCCCCTGAGAAGGGGACCTTTACGGCGTTTGTGCCGAAAAGCGCGTCCATCTCGGAGCTTCTGAAATTTTCACACAGGCTGTTGCCGGTTATCACGGCGTCATAGTCAAAATGCTTGACGATGCCGTCGTTCTGGTAGCGCTGGTAAAATATCCGGTATTGGAGACCCGGCAGCGGCGCGTGGTAATGAAAAAACGGATCTATCACCACCGTGACCGAGCCGAGCAGCGCAAGCGCCGCAAGCAGCAGCGCAAGAAAGGAGACCGCCCATTTTTTGAATGTCATATGCAGCCCTCCCTCAGAAATTGAAATACAAAAACGCGCTGACCGAGCCGAACGAGAAGACGCACCACACGATGAGAACGACGGAAAACACCGCCGTGCCGACACGCGGCTGCATGGCGGTCATCTTTTCATAGGCGTTTTTCGGCACGAGCACGATGAGCATGGCAGCGGTGAGGAAGAGCGCCATCATCGCCGGCGGCCAATAGACAAGCTTGCCGACGACAGGGAGCGCGGACAGCGGCAGCATGACCTCCGTGAGATGAAATGTCGTATATATCCCGGGCGAGACCGCGCCAAAGTCAAAGTCGAATATGCGCGCGATGACGGCGAACGCCTGCGGCAGGCTCTCCGCCCGGAAGACGATAAAGCCGAGATTGATAAACGTGAACGTTATCAGCCAGTTAAGCGCCTTGGGAATGCGCTCGAACACACGCTTTCCCCAGCGCGTCAGCACGCAGAACAGCCCGTGCAGCGCGCCCCAGCACACATAGGTCCAGCCTGCGCCGTGCCACAGTCCGCTGAGAAGATACACGATCATGATATTGGCATACGTGCGCGCCGCGCCCCGGCGGCTGCCGCCGAGCGGGATATAGATATACTTTGTGAGAAAGCGCGTGAGCGTGATGTGCCAGCGCTTCCAGTGATCAAGGATCGTCAGCGCCTTATAGGGGGAATTGAAGTTCTGCGGCAGGTCTATGTTGAACATTTTGCCCAGACCTATCGCCATGTCGCTGTAGCCGCTGAAATCAAAGTACATTTGAAGAGTGTAGGAGAGCATGACGATAAGGCAGCTTGAACTGTTCATCGCCGCCCAGTCCCCCCATTCCACGAGCGCATAGCCCGTCGTCACAGCGGCGCTGAGATTGTCGGCAATGAGCACCTTTTTCGCAAGCCCCATGGAGAAAATGTACACGCCGCGGGAAAAGCTTTCAAAGCTGAAGCGTTTTCTCGCATCGTCCTGAAGCTGGGGAACAAGCTCGTCATGCGTGACGATAGGTCCGGCGATGAGCTGGGGAAAGAACGTGACAAAGCAGGCGTAATCCAGCAGCGAGCAGTCGCGCACCTCGCCGTTGAACGAATCCACAACAAAGGAGATCTGCTGGAAGGTGAAAAAGCTGATGCCGAGGGGGAGCATGATGTGCCGGAGCGTCCAGTTGGAGCGAAAGATCGAGTTGACGGTCTCGGCAAAAAAATCATAGTACTTGAA
The DNA here is from genome assembly GCA_002431965.1 of Clostridiales bacterium UBA5888. Taxonomy (GTDB): domain Bacteria; phylum Bacillota; class Clostridia; order Oscillospirales; family Oscillospiraceae; genus Limivicinus. The sequence continues at coordinate 44,034 of DJEW01000018.1, read as the reverse complement.
ATAAAAGAGCACGCCGAGGTTGAGCGCAACCGCGGCAAGCTTTGCCCAACGGCGCGCCTTTTCGCCCGTCAGCACGCAGGACAGGCGGTAAAACCCATAGTTCAAAAGCACACTGCATATTATCAGAACGAGATACTTTGGCGTGTTGGAGCCGTAGAACCACAGCGACATACCCAGCAGAAACAAAAGCGCACCCTTTTTTGCGCCCAGCCGGTTGAGCACAAAGTACCCGACCAGACACAGCGGCAAAAAGCACAGCACGAATATATAGGAATTGAAAAGCATAGGGGCGTCCTTTCGAAAAAAGCATAGCTTTTTGTATTTTACTATATTTTCGCGTTATTCTCAATATAAATTTCTCTTAACCGAAAGCACAAAGAATACGCCTGGCTTCGAACCGGGTGTTGAGTGTTTGGAGGTATTTGGATGCAAAACAGCGCCGCGTAATGCGGCGCTGCCATGAAACTATGATACTATATCACTATTGCTTTCTTCGGGCAGGCGGCGGCGCATGCGCCGCAGGCGATGCACTCGTCATAATTGCATTTCCACGTCTTTGCCGCGCGGTCTACCTCCAGCGCACCCTGCGGGCACTTTCTGGCGCAGAGCGTGCAGTGCACGCACTTTGTCTCGTCGCACACGGGCTTGCCGTCGTCCCGCGGCACGACGGCGCAGACGGCGGGTGCGGCCGCTTCAGCGGATGACGCCGGAGCCGCCTTGGGCGGGCCAGGCTTTCTCGCCGGGCGGATGTGCGAGCCGGTGACGAGAAGGTCTTCGTCCTTCGTGGCTATCATGTGGTAATCCTGTGTGAACTCTATCGCCCTGGTGGAGCAGAAATCGGCGCAGGTTGCGCAGAACGTGCATGAGCCGAGGTTGAACGTGAGAGTTATTCTGTCGCCCTCCTCAAGCTTCTCCACGCTTCTTGTTATCGCGCCGCCGGAGCAGACGCGCTCGCACATCCCGCAGCCGATGCACTTGTCGGCGTGGTAGACGATGCGCCCGCGGTAGCGCGGCGCGGCCTCGCTTGGAACGGCGGGATACATTGCGCAGCTGGGCTTGCTGAAAAGCTGGGATATGGCCTCTTTAACAAACGGAAAATCCATTATTTCTGCCCCCTTTTCTCTGCCAGCAGCTTCGCCGCGAGGGCAAGCCCGTCAATGACCGCCTCCGGTCTCGGCGCGCAGCCGGCAACCTCGACGTCTACATGAACATACCTGCTGAGCGGACCTGCAATGGAATAGCTGCCCTTGAACACGTTGCCCGACTGCGGGCACGAGCCCATCGTGACAATGCACTTAGGCTCCGGCACCTGCTCGATGGCTCGCAGCACGCGCGGCAGAGACTGCTTTGTCACAGGTCCCGTAACGACGACGATGTCGGCGTGGCGGGGCGAGCCTGCGAGCTTGAAGCCCAGACGCTCTGCGTCGAAGCGGGGGGTGAGCACGCTGACAAGCTCAATGTCGCAGCCGTTGCACGACCCGGCGTTTATATGAAACAGCCATGGGGATTTCGCGGTGCTCTCGTCAATGAGTTTCCTGAACATTCTTTCCCCTCCTCAAAGACCGTACCACACCAGCACAAGGCTGATGGCGGCAAGCGCCGTGACGACGGTCCAGTAATATTTGAAAACCTGCTCGATTCTGAGACGGGCGGTCACGGCGTGGACAAGAGAAATGAATATTGCCACGATAATAGTGCACAGCGCAAAGAGGATCACAGCGTCCAGCGCGAGGATGCCGGTGCCCACGCCGCCGAGGAAGAGCGCAGTAAAAAGGCTGGACATGGTGAGAAGCTTGACCGCGTGGGAAAGCTTGTACACTGCGAGCGGACCGCCGCTGTATTCGGCGAGAAGCCCTTCGCATATCTCCGTTTCCGCCTCGGCGGTGTCAAAGGGGTGGCTGCCGGTCTCTCCGGGGATGACGAGCAGCAGCGCGAGCGCGGCCGGGATGAGACCCGCGCGGGTGATAAGGCTGCCGTGCTCAAGCTGCCATGCGGAGATGGCGGAGAACGAGAAGGTCACGCTGTCGCCGCCCGCGGCCTTGCCGACTGCCAGCAGCACCAGCACAAGCGGCAGCTCGCACGATATGACCGTGACCATCTCGCGGCTGAGTCCTACCCCGGCATAGGGAGATGCGCTCGCCGCGCCGCCGAGCATCACGGACACCGCGGGGATGAGCAGCAGGTAAAGGATGACCACAATGTCCGCCATGCCGGAAAACGCCGCCCAGCCGTGTATGGGGATGAAAAGCTGCAGCACGATGAGCGCGGCAAGCCCCACGAGAGGCGCGGCGAGGAACACGGTGCGGTTTGCCGCGGCGGGAAGGACGGTCTCCTTGCCGCAGAGCTTGAAGAAGTCATAAAACGGCTGCAATATGGGCGGACCGACGCGCTTTTGCATGCGCGCGACGAGCCTGCGGTCAATGCCGGCAAGCAGAAGACCCGCCGTAAAGCAGAACAGGAAGCCCGGGAAGATGAGGATATAGCCGAGATACTCCAGAGCAGTCAGAACCACTGTCATTATTCCCACCTCCTTAAAGAACTATCTGAATGAACACTATTGCCAGCCCCAGCGCGACCGCCGCCCACAGCGCGTAGTCATTGACGACGCCGGAGTGCAGCCGGTGCATGAAGCCGAAATAGTGCCGCAGATTGTACTTGAAGCCCCAGAAGAGATCGCCGCCGGCGACCTGCGAGAATTCGCTCTTCTCGCCGCCGAAGAAAAGGTCATATTTTGCCTCGACCGCCGTGCCCTTATTCTCGCTGACGCAGTCATAGCGCGCGGAGAGAGCGGCGATGGTGACGGCAAGCAGGGCGATGCAGAGGAGCAGCAGCCACGACACCGGACTCCAGTAGCCAACGGCGGTGAACGAAACGACCGCGGCGGGCGGGAAGCTCTCGCCCATTACGGAGGCGGCGTAGCCCGTGCCCATCATGGCATCGATATACTGCGCGACGGAGAATGCCGCGCGTGTGGCGGGCTCTGTGATATAGCGTGTGACAAGACTGGGGAAAAGCCCCGTCGCAGCGCAGAGCACTGCGAAAATGCACATGGCGGCGATCATGCCGGGCTTTGCGTCTCTGACGTTTTCGTATTTTGCCGGCAGCTGCCCGAAGAACACGGACTGGCTGACCTTGATGAATGATGCAAGCGTCAGAATTGAGGTGACGAGCGCGATGACGGTGACAAGAAGAAACCCGATATTCCCGCTCTCCGCCGCCTTTTCATACGTCGCCTGATATATCATCCACTTTGAGGCAAAGCCGTTGAACGGCGGCAGACCGCTGATGGAAAAAGCCCCGACGAGAAAAAGTCCCGTCGTCCACGGCATTTTCTTTGAAAGCCCGCCCAGCTCGTCGAGGTTTGTGGTGCCCGTTTCATAGAGCACTGCGCCCGCCGCGAGGAACAAAAGCCCCTTGAAGAGCGTGTGGTTCATGGCGTGGTAAAGCCCGGCGGAAAAGCCAAGCCCCGTGCACAGCCCCACCGCCGTCAGCACGTAGCCTATCTGGGAGATGCTGTGGAACGCGAGCAGGCGCTTGAAGTCGTTCTGCGCCAGCGCCATCGTCACGCACACGAACATGCTCACAGACCCCACGAACACCAGCAGGAACTGGAACGAGCCCAGCCCCATGGTCTGGAACAGGAAATATGACAGGCGGATGATGCCGTAAATGCCGGACTTTGTCAGCACGCCGGAAATAAGCACCGAGATGGAGGCGGGGGCGGCGCCGTGCGCGTCCGCCGCGAGCGGATGGAACGGCACGATGAACGCCTTGGTGGAAAAGCCTATGTACAAAAGCGCGAAGGCAAGCTTGGAGCTGTTGTTGAAGCTGCCCGGAACAAGCGCGGAGAGCTGCGCGAAGTTGAGGGTATGCGTCTGCGCGTACAAAAGGATGATGCCGACAAGTATGCACGTCGAGCCCATGCACCCCACGACGAGGTACTTGAACGCCGCCTCAAGCGCGCCGTGCGCCCTGTTGCGGAACGCCGTCAGCGCGACGGCGGCAAAGGTGAGTATCTCCACCATGATGAACATGTTGAAGATGTCGCCCGTCAGCACAAGGCCGAGAACGCCGCCGGAGAGCATGAGAAAGAGCGTATAGTACTGCGCGGCATTGTCGTCACGGTCCATGTACTGCAGCGAGTATATGCCTGAAACGAACACCGCCGCCGAGATCAGCAGAGCGAAGAAGAGGCTCAGCGCATCGACCTCAAGCGCGATGCCGATGGCGTAACCGCCCGCAACGGAGCGCGAGCCCATCCAGTAGGCGATTATCTCGCCGTTGAAAAATACGGGCTTTATGAGCGCGAGAATACAGCCAAGCGACGCGGACACCGCCAGCACCGCAGCGATATGACGGAAGGTCTTTTTGTGCCCGAACATGACGATGAGGAACGCGCCCAGGAAAAGCACCATTATCGAGTAGACGGGAAAGTGATGATAGTCGAAAAAGCTCATCCTCTCAGCCTCCTTATCTCTCTCGTGTCAATAGTGCCGTAGCTCTCATCCAGCTTTATCACAAGCGCGAGGGACATCGCCGTGACGCACGCGCCGATAACGATGCTCGTCAGCGTGAGCGCCTGCGGGATGGGATCGACAAAATAGCTCGCGGCGGTCAGCTCGCCGAAGGTGAAGATGGGGGCGGTGCCGCCGGGGTTGAAGCCGACGGAGATTATGAGAAGGTTGACGCCGTAATCGCAGATACCGAGACCTATGACGGTCTTGACAAGGTTATATTTTGTTATGATCGTGTAAAAGCCGAGCGCAATGAGGAAGAAAGACGCGATGTAGTTGAAAGTTATCATATCGTGCACCTCATTTCCTGTTGTCCACGTCCCTGGCGGACAGAAGCCCCAGCATGGACAGCGACAGCACGCCCACGCCGCACAGCACGTTCGCGCCGACAGCCTCATCCATCCATGAGATCGTGCCCGAGGAGATGAGATCGCCGATATTGCCGTTCATGAAAGCGATGTTCTGGCAAAACTGTGCGCCCGCTGCGACGCCGAGCATCGCAAGGCCTATATATACCGTCACGGCAAGACCCTCCGTCCGGCGCAGAAACTCCGGGGAGAGCGCGCGGCAGGTCGTCTCATATCCGTGCCCGAGATAAAGCAGTATCAGCACTGCGGTCATCAGCACACCGCCCTGAAAGCCGCCGCCGGGAGAGAGATGCCCATGGAGAATGATGTAGAACACGTACACCAGCGTCAGCGGCAGCACCATGTCGCAGCCGCAGCGCTGTATAACGCGCTTGATGACTATGTTGTCATTTTTCATCCTGACTTTCCTCCTCCTTTTTCGTTTGCTTTGCGCTGCTGTAGATTATGACGGAAGTGCCTGCAACCGCAGTGATGAGGATGAACGCCTCGCCCATGGTGTCGTAGCCGCGGAAGTCGAAAACTATCGAGGTCACGTCGTTGACGGCGTGGGTGCGGTCGAGATTCTGCTGCACTATCGCGCCTGCCGCGCCGTCAACGTCCGTGTCGTCGTAGGCGGCGGGATTCTGCTGAAGCTCGTATACCGAAGGTGAGGCCGTGCGCCCGTCATAGGTGCGGGGCATGGCGGACGCGGTCACGCTTGCGCGCACGCCGGCAAGCAGGAGGATGCCCAGCGATACCCACGTGAGGAATTTTTTCATTTGTCGTCCCCTCCTTTTAGCTTTTTGAGGGTGACGATGAATATAAGCGGGCTGAGCGCCGCGCCGACCGCCGCTTCGGATATGGCGACGTCGGGCGCGTGCAGCAGCAGAAACTCCGCCGCGGCGAAGATGCCGGTCGTGCCAAGGGCGATGACGGAGCTGAGCAGCTTCTCGCTCGTGCTGGCCACAAGGGCGGACACGACAATGCCGGTCACGGCGATGACGTTGAGGACAATAAGCAGATTACTCATCAAAATCCCTCCTGTAATCGTCAGTCTCCATTTCCTTTTCCGGGCGGATGCCCGACTGATACGCGCCCTTGGCGATGGCGTGCGCACCGACGGGATTGGTCACGAGCACAAGCGTCATTATAACGCCTACCTTCACGGCGGTGGCAGGGGCGTGCATGACGAATATGGCGTACAGCAGCGAGCCCAGACCCACGCCGATAACTCCCATTGTGGTGATGCAGGTGCTCGCCTGCATGCGCGAAAACGTGTCCGGCATTTTCAGGATGCCGAGCGTCCCGGCAAGCGCGAAAAATGCGCCGGCGGCGATGAGAACGTCAATTATTATCCTCAGCATGGTAAAGCCACCTCCCTCTGTCAAGGTACCTGCCGACAAGCATGGTGTTGATAATGCCGAGCATTGCGCTGATGATGGCAATGTCGAGATAGATGCCCCTGCCGGAGAACAGCGAGAAGAGCATCATCGCGCAGGACATGCATATGTCCGCCGCGTCCGAGGCGACCATGCGGTCCGCCGCGTTCGGTCCCTTTACGAGCCGGTAAAGGTTCATCAGCCCGAGAAGCCCGAATATAACGGCAAAGATGAGAAGATCGCTCATTTCCATATCCTCCTCAGCCATTTTTCCATTGTGCCCTTGATGATATTGCCCGCTTCCTCGCCGTCGGCGGTCACGTCTATCCAGTGCACGTAATAATAGGTCTGCCCATCCTCCTCGGTGATCTCCATGGTTATCGTGCCGGGGGTGAGCGTGATGCAGTTGGCAAGCTGCGCCTGCGCATAGCTGCCCTTGAGATCCACCGGGATCTTGACGATGCCGGGATTGACACTGCGGCAGCCGCCGAAGCAGCGCTTTGCCATGTCCCAGTTCGCCTTTATAAGCTCCCAGAAGAAGACGATAAAGGTGTAGAAAAGCCCGGTGAAGAGCCGAACGGGGTTGAAAAACCGAAACGCCCTGTCATGGATGAAGAATCTCGCCGAGAAGAGAGCCACGGCGAGGCTCACGACCGTCCCGGCAATAAGCTCCTGCGCGGAAAAGCTCCACGTCAGCAGTATCCAGAAGCCAAAGCAGATGACAAAGGTGCTCAGTACAGCGGGGAAAGTTGTTTTTTGCAAGAGAAAACCTCTCCTTTCTCTGGCGCGGGGCAGACGGCGGCAAACCGCCCGTGCCTCCTGCCGTTAAATATTAAAGGGGCAGTTTATTCGACCTTGAGACTTTCGACATAGAATTCCCGCCCACGTGTCATTTTCAGCGCCGTGCCGCCGCAGCGCGGGCAGCAGGCGCGCTTTCGCTCCACCGCGCCCGTATAGCCGCAGTCATAACACGAAAACTCGCTTTCCGGCACGATGAATTCAAGCGCCGCGCCCTCCGCGGGCGTTCCCGCCGCGGCGATGGGGAAAAACTCCTCCAGGCACTCTGGCACAACGCCGGAGTATTCGCCGACGCTCAGCGTCACGGCGAGCACGCGCGTAAACGCCCGCTCCTGCGCCTCGCGGGAGACGATGTCGATAATTCCCTTTGCGATGGCAAGCTCATGCATACGCCGCGCCTATCTGTCCAGACAGCTGAAGCACGGGTCGATGCTGGCGATTATCAGCCCGGCGTCCGCCACGGTGTTGCCGCGCAGCATGAACGGCACGGTCGGAGTGTTCTTGTAGCTTGGAACATGAATGCTGACGCGGCGATTGTTGAAGCCGCCGTCGCCAACGACCATGTGGCTGAGCTGACCGCGCGGCGCTTCGTGGCGCGCAAGCGCCATGCCGTCTTTGATCTTTATGAGCTTATTGCCGAGGTTTATCGGACCTTCTGGCAGCTTTTCCAGCGCCTGCTGGATTATTTTTATGCTCTCGTAGCACTCGAGCGCGCGCACGACGACGCGGGCGAACACGTCCCCGCTGTCGATGACGGGAATGTCAAAATCAAAGGCGGCATACGCGGAATAGGGCGCGTCGCGGCGCACGTCCGTTTTCACGCCGGAAGCGCGCGCGTGAGGACCGACCGCGCCCATGCGGATAGCGTCCGCCTTCGGCAGCACGCCGACGCCCTTTGTGCGCAGCGCGACGGTCTTGTCGTTGAGGACGATCTCGACTATCCTGTCCATCGGCGCTTTGAGCTTCTCCACGCCGGCAAGGATCTCCGCCTTCAGACCGTCGTCAATGTCGCGGCGCGAGCCGCCGACGGTGACCATTGCATAGTTGACGCGGTTTCCGCTGAGCTTTTCAAGAATATCCATTATCAGCTCGCGTTCGTCCCAGATATGCATGAAAAGGCTGTCGTGCCCGATGATGTGGCACGCGATGCCAAGCCACAGAAAGTGCGAGTGCAGCCGCTCCAGCTCCGCCGTTATCACGCGGATGTATTCCCCGCGCTCCGGCACTTCCACGCCGTTGATCGCCTCGACCGCCATGGCGTAGGTCAGCGCGTGCGAGTGCGAGCAGATGCCGCACACGCGCTCTACCAGCACGAGCGTCTGGATGGCGTTGCGCTCGGTCGCCAGCTTTTCTATGCCGCGGTGGTTGTAGCCGACAAAGACCTCCGCATCCTTTATGACCTCGCCCTCGGTGATGAGGCTGGCGTGTATCGGCTCTTCCAGCGCGGGATGGTACGGACCTATTGGAACGATATAGCTCATTTGCTCTGCACCTCCTGCACTGCATTCTTTTCCACAAGCTCCCTGAGCGGCGTGACCATTATCTGCCCCCTGCCCTGCGTTTCAAGCATATCCTCCGGCAGAAACAGACGCTTTGAAACGTCCAGCCCCTCAAACTCGATGCCGAACAGCTCGTTGAGCTCGCGTTCGGGCCACTCCGCCGCCGTGTCGTACACCGGCGCAATGGACGGCAGCACCGTCTCCCCCACGACGTGGTACGACTCTATCGCGGGATCAACGGCATAGTCATACGACACGTCCATCTGCCCGTCCTTGTTGATGAAGCCGTGGATCATCACAAGATACCTGCCGTCCCGGCGCATACGCTCTGCCGTGGGCACGACGTCGCTTTTGGAAATGTCGATTCTTCTGTACTCCTGCATGCTTTATATCACCTCTCGTCCAAAAATGAAAA
>DJEW01000018.1:29836-35017 GCA_002431965.1 Clostridiales bacterium UBA5888 | reverse complement strand
TATATGAAAAACCGAAGTTTAACATTCAATTTCAGCATATTCTCGGCAGCTGCGCGCCTGTGAGCTTTTGCAGTATGCGCCGGGCGGAGAAAGCCGTGTCCATCACGACCCGCCCGGGATAGTCCGCCGTGACCGTGCCGATAACGGCGGCGTCCCTGCCGGTATCGACGCTTTGCAGCGCCGCGAGCGCGCGAGCGGCATCCTCCGGCGCGACGACGGCGAGAAGCTTCCCCTCATTCGCGCAGTAAAGCGCGTCCAGCCCCAGCATGCCGCACGCCGCGCGGACCTCGCCGCGCACGGGGATGTCCCCTTCCGTCAGCTCTATGCCGAGCGGCGAACCCTCCACAAATTCGTTTAGCGTCGTTGCTATACCGCCGCGCGTCGGGTCGCGCAGCACACGCACCGCCGCGCCGGAGGAGAGCAGCGCCTCGCAAAGCGCGTTCAGCGGCGCGCAGTCGGAGCGTATATCCCCCTGCATCATGCCGCTGCGCGCGAGCATTACCGCCGTGCCGTGGTCGCCGACCGTGCCGGAGACGAGCACCCTGTCCCCCGGGCGCATCGCGTGCGGGGAGAGACCCGGGTATCTGAGAAAGCCGATGCCGGCGGTGTTGACGTATATCTTGTCCCCGCGCCCTCTCCCGACGACCTTCGTGTCGCCCGTGACGACTGCGACGCCCGCCGCGTCGGACGCCGCGCGGATGGAGGCGACGATGCACGCCAGATCTTCGGTGGGAAAGCCCTCTTCTATTATAAAGGCGCAGCTGAGATAGCGCGGCACGGCGCCGCACACGGCAAGGTCGTTCACCGTGCCGCACACGCTCAGCTTGCCTATGTCCCCGCCGGGGAAGAAGATGGGATCGACGACGAAGCTGTCCGTGGAGAAAACGAGCCTTTCCGCGCCGTCAACTATCGCCCCGTCACCGAGCTGCCGAAGCTCGGGATTGTCCAGTGCGGGAACGATCATCCCCTCTATCAGCTGCGAGGTCTTTTTCCCGCCGCTGCCGTAATCAAGTGTTATTATATCGTCCATGTCTCTCCTCAGATCTGCCGGTATTTGTACGCCGCGGCGCACGCGCCCTCCGTTGACACCATGCACGGACCGACCGGATCCTCCGGCGTGCATGCCGTGCCCCAGAGCGGGCAGTCGGCGGCGCGCATCCTGCCGCATATCACATCGCCGCAGCGGCAGGCGGTGGGCGCGCTCTCCGCCGCGGGGCTTATGCCGAATTTCCGCTCGGCGTCGAACGCAGACAGCTCTTCGGCGAACGCAAGGGCGCTGCCGTCTATCGTGCCCAGCCCGCGCCATACGCCGCGCCGGGGGACAAAGCATTCCGCCATTATCCGCTGCGCGAGGACGTTCCCCGCAGGGGAGACCGCGCGTGTATATTCGTTCTCCAGCGCCGGCGCGCCGGCGGCGATCTGCCGCAGCAGGCGGTACACGGCGAGGAGTATATCCTCCGGTTCAAAGCCCGCGATCACCGCAGGCATATTGTATTCCTCCGGCAGAAAAGCAAAGCCCCTTTCGCCGGTTATCGTCGCAACGTGCCCGGGGCAGATAAAGCCCGAAACGTCAAAGCCGTCGCCGGCTATCAGCGCGCGCAGGGCAGGCTCGACGGTCTTGAGCATGGACCACACAGAAAAATTCAAAACGCCCTCATCCCGCGCCGTGAGCACGGCGGCGGCAGTGCCCGGCGCCGTTGTTTCAAAGCCCACACCGAGAAACACGATCTCTCTGTCCGCCCTCGCCTTTGCCAGCGCCACTGCGTCCACCGGGGAGTAGACGATCTCCACCTGCGCGCCAAGCGCGCGGCGGCGCAGAAGACTGTCGCCCTTTTTCGAGCCAGGGACGCGCAGCATATCGCCGTAGCTGGCGATAATGACATCCGGGCGCATGGCGAGTTCGAGCACCGCGTCAATCACCTCCGGCGGCGTGACGCACACCGGGCAGCCCGGTCCGCTCAGAAGCTGCACATTCTCCGGCAGCGCCGCGCGCAGGGCGGATTTTGCAATGGCCATGGTGTGCGTGCCGCACACCTCCATCAGCTTTACATTGCCCACCGGCAGCGCGGCTATCGCCGAGAGTATACGCCTCCGTGCCTCAGAGATGTCCGAGCGCATCGACGACCTCCCCCCAGCTTTCAAGATCCTCCAGCGCCTGCCGCTCGCCGAGACGCTCTATGGCAAAGCCCGCGTGCACGATGACGTATTCGCCGAGCCTGGGCGCGTCGATGAAATCGACGCGCAGCTCGCGCCGCATGCCCATCGCCTCGCCGACGGCGCGCTTGCCGTCTATCTCCACAAGCTTCAAAGGTATTGCAAGACACATAATTATTATCCCTTAATCCGTTGCGATTCAGTATTGTCCGTTTTCAAGCGCATACTGCACTACCATCAGCTGACCGAGAGACAGCCCCTCGTCATTTGCGGATACGCGGCTGTGACAGTACACATCAAAGCCCTCGTCCCTCAGCCGCGCGGGGAGGCGGCGCATAATGTACATATTCTGAAAGCTTCCGCCGGAAAGAACAACGCGCGTAAGAGCGGTCTTTTCGCGCGCAAAGAGGCACTGCGCCGTGCCGACCTCAACGAGCGTGTTCATAAATTTCGCGGCGATCACTCCGGTCGGAACACCCGCGGTGTGCTCGCGCGAGATCTCGCGTATCATATCGCGCCAGTCGAAGCGCAGCGGCTCACCCTCGAGGGTGACGGCGTAGTGTGCATCTATGCCGTCCTCCGCCGCCGCCTCAAGCAGCACCGCGCCCTGCCCCTCGTATGAGCAGCGCTCCTTTATCCCGACGATCGCGGCGACGCCGTCAAACAGCCGCCCCATGCCAGATGAGAGCGGGCAGTTCAGCCCGGCTTCAAGCTGCGCGCCGAGAGCGCCGGCGTTTTCCACGGCGGAGACATCGCATCCTGCATCGTGAAGCAGCGCGTATGCGACGCGAAAGCTCTCCTTGACGGCGCGGTCGCCGCCGATGAGCGTGATGGGGCGGATGCTGCCGCGGCGCCCGAACGCCGCATAGCCGCCCGTAAGGCACTCCGCGCCCCAGCTCGTGCCGTCCGTGCCGAAGCCCGTCCCATCCCAGACAAGACCTATGACCTCGCCCCTGAGGCGGTTATCCGCCATACACGCCGCCATATGCGCGTGATGGTGCTGCACGGGGATGAGCGGGATGCCGCCGAGCGCCGCGCGGCGCTCGGCATACTCCGTTGACATGTAATCCGGGTGCATGTCGCACGCGACGGCGCGCGGTTCAATGTCAAAAAGCCGCTCGAAATGCGCGATCTGCGCCTCGTAATTTTCAAGCGTTTCGTAGTTTTTCAAATCGCCTATATGCTGGCTTGGGAAGATATAATCCTCCTTCGAGAGGCAGAAGCTTGCCTTCTGCTCCGCGCCGCACGCAAGAATGCGCGATCGGCTGTCCTCAAGCTTGACGGGGAACGGCACATACCCGCGCGAGCGGCGGGCGAAATACTCCCGTCCGTTCAGCACCCAGCACAACGAATCGTCGCAGCGGGTCTGAATGTCGCGGTCATGCAGCAGAAAGCCGTCCGCGACGCCGCGCAGCTTCTCCAGCGCCTCGCTGTTTTTGTACATGATGGGCGTGTCGGAGAGGTTGGCGGAGGTCATGATCAACATATCAATATCGTCGCCGAACAGCAGATAGTGCAGCGGCGTATACGGCAGCATCACGCCGACAAAGCCGTTTTCACTGACGTGCCGCAGGTCAACGCCGCTGCGTTTTTTCAAAAGCACGATCGGGCGGCGAAAGCCCGCGAGCACGCGCTCCTCGTCCTCATCCACCTCGCAGATCGCGCGCACGGCGGCGACGTCTCGGCACATGACGGCGAAGGGCTTTTCATCGCGCTGCTTGCGCCGGCGCAGCTCCATGGTGACGGCGGCGTCATCCGCCCGGCAGGCGAGATGCATCCCGCCAAGCCCCTTCACCGCAATGATCTCTCCCCTTTTCACCGCGCGCCGCGCGGCTTCTACAGCGTCGCCGGGGAGCGCGCGCCCGCCGCCGTCGAGAAAGAACACACGCGGACCGCATACCGGGCAGCAGTCGGGCTGCGCGTGGTAGCGCCTGTCGTTTATATCGTGGTATTCCCTGTCGCAGTCGGGGCACATGGGGAACGCGCCCATGGAGGTTTTGGCGCGGTCATACGGCACGTCCTTTATGATGGTAAAGCGCGGACCGCAGTTTGTGCAGTTGATGAAGGGATAGCGGTATCTCCGGTCTGCCGGCGTAAAAAGCTCCCTCAGGCAGTCGTCACAGATGCAGATGTCCGGGGAGATGAGGGTATTGCGGGTCTTCTCCCGCTGGCTCTCGCGTATTTCAAAGCTGGTGAAGCCGATCAGCTCCCGGGAATACGCCGGCTCGACGCTCTCTATCACGGCGAGCTTCGGCGCTTTCTGCGGCACATCGTGCACAAAGCGCTCCAACGCTTCGCGCTCGCCCTCAAGCTCCAGCTCCACGCCGGAGGAGGTGTTCTTTATGTACCCGCACAGCCCGTAGCTGCCCACAAGCTTATGGATAAACGGGCGGAAACCCACGCCCTGAACGATCCCGCGTATTTTAAGACTCAATCTCTCCAATGTGCGACCCCTGCCGTAACCCGCTCTGGCGTTGGACTTAGTTAAATATCAGACATAGTATATATGGTATTGCTCTGCCGCGCAAGGTTTTTTTCACAGAAAAATGACGGAATTTTCTCCGCTTTTCTGCTTTTTATTATAAAACTGAGGCATCACGGAATCAATAAAAGTAATTTTATTAACAATATTTTTGCACATGTTTCAATAAAATACCCAAAAATACTGACTTTCCCCAGGATATGCAATATAAACATCACCATATGTCGCCTTTGTATATGTCAACAATAACCTCGGCTGACAGGCGCACACACGCTGTCGGGATGCCAGACCGCAGGCAAAACTGCCGTCAGTGCAGAGAAATGCACTCTCCCTATGCTTAATTATAATATGGGGCTTGAAATTTAACCGGCTCTACATTATTATGTGGGTAATAAGGAAGTCTAATGGATGCCCTGAATGAACACAAAAACTTGCGCAAAAACTTGTAAAAAGCAAATCCGGCGGCATAAAGCCGCCGGATCATCCAGACAGTCAAAAAACTACGCTTAGAAGCCAGACAATAGAGCCGCGGGGGAGCTTGAGGG
>DJEW01000018.1:0-29749 GCA_002431965.1 Clostridiales bacterium UBA5888 | reverse complement strand
CTTTCGGTAACAGCATTTTGAACACTTTCAAAATGCTCGGCGGAAAGCGCGGTCAAAAAAGTCCTGTGAGGACTTTTTTGACAAGCTGAAATCCGGCGGCATAAAGCCGCCGGATCAGGGAGTGTACAGACAGTGAGCGCGTCTTATTTGTTTTCAGCTTTCCTGCGCCCGATGAGAGTATAGAAGAAGAATATCGCCAGCAGACCGAACGCAACGCCGTAGAGTATTTTCGGGTTCACCGGCAGAAAGTCGATGAGCTGACCGGCAAGGACGAACGCCATGATCGGCGCTACCAGCCACTTCATGCACACGCGGTAGAAAACGTCGAAGAGCTTCGACTTTTCGCCGGAGTGTATCTCGTTGAGCATGAAGCCGGGATTGAGCTCCCAGCCGATCATCAGCGCCATGAGCATTGCGCCGAGAGGCATCATGAGGCCCTCTGACCAGAAGTCCATAAAGTCAAGCCAGCAGTCGTTCCACGTGCCGACGCCGAGCGTCTTCTGGAACGGAACCCACACGCCGTTCGCACCGAGACCGTCGATGGCGACGATGAGCGCTTCAACAAGAATGGCGGCGGCGACCCAGAGAACGATCTTCGTGCGGTCGTTGGTCTTACCCTGCGCGGCGCGCTTATCAATGAAGTAGGTCGCAATGACCTCCATCAGGGAAATGGCGGAGGAGATGGCGGCGACGATGACGAGCAGATAGAACACCACGCCGAAAAGAGGACCGGACGCGCCCATGTTGGAGAAAACATCCTGCAGAGTGACGAACAGAAGCTTCGGACCGCCAAGCTGAATGTCGCTGACGGCGACGCCGGTGTTGATTCCGTTTGCAACAGCGGCGGGAATGACCGCAAGACCCGCCATGATGGCAACGAGAGTATCGGCGAAGACGATGACGCCGGAGTTCTTGACAAGGTTTTCGTCCTTGCTGAGGTAAGAGCCGTAGGTCACCATTATGCCCATCGCAAGGGACAGTGAGAAGAACATCTGCCCGCCGGCAGTGCCGAGCACCGTGATGAGGTTGGGGGCTTCCTCAATGAAGCCCGCCTTGACGGCGTAACCTGGAACGAACATGAACTTGAGCCCCTCAATAGCGTTGGGGAGCGTGACGGAGCGGATAATGACGACGACCAGCATCACGAAGAGCGCCGGCATGCCGACCTTGTTGAAGCGCTCAATGCCGCCGGACACCCCGCCCTTGACGATCAGCATGCACAGCCCGAGGAAAAGGAACGTGAACACTGCGCAGCCGAACTGGTTTGTGAGCATGGCGGAGAAGGTGTTAGAGCCGGTGATGGACGTGCCGAAGAGGTTGCTCAGCCCGAATCCCAGCTCCGCGAAGTTGAGGAACATGTACTGGAAGCAATAGCCGCCAAGCACGCAGTAGAAGCTGAGAATAAGGAATGGGGAGATAATGCCGAGCCAGCCGAGCCAGCGGTATTTCCTGCTGACAGCCTTGTACGCACCGACAACGCCCGTGCCGGTCTTGCGCCCAAGCGCCAGCTCGCTCGCCATCACGGTGAGCCCGACGATGATCGCCAGGACTATGTACACGATGAGGAAGGCAAAGCCGCCGCTCTTGCCCATCTTGTACGGAAAGCCCCAGATGTTGCCCAGCCCGACGGCGGAGCCTATGGCAGCGAGGATAAAGCCCAGATTGCTGCCCCATGAACCACGATTGTTTTCCATTTACATACCTCTCTTCATATAAAATTTAAGGGTTTTTAAACAATCTTGGCACAATTATAACACCGGAGCATTGATTTACCAACCTCTACATTCTTATGCATATCATTAGAAAGCCTAATATATAAAATCTATTATAAGAAAGCGAAATATTTAACAAAGATGGACACCAAGAAGATCAGAGCACTGCTCACGGCGCTCGACAAGGGCAGCCTGACTGCGGCGGCGGCGGAAATGGGGTACACCCAGTCCGGGCTGACGCACATGATGAACTCGCTGGAGGATGAGCTTGGCATACGCATCCTCGTGCGCAGCAAGGGCGGTGTGCGCCCGTCCCCGGCGGGGCGGGAGCTGCTGCCGCAGCTGAAAGCGCTCGCGCGCTGTGCCGACGAGCTGGAGCAGAGTGTGGACAGGCTCATCCAGCGCAGCTTCACGGTTTTGCGCCTCGGCGCGTATTCCAGCGTCTCGCGCCAGTGGCTGCCCGCCATACTGGCGGATCTGCGCCGCGTGAGCCCGGACATCGACGTGTCCATAAAAACGGGCAGTATGCAGGACGGCTATGACGCCGTGAAAAACGACGAGCTGGACTGCGCCATAGTCAGCTACCAGCCGTCGCTGTGCCAGGGAATGAGCTGGGTGGAGCTGCATGACGATCCGCTGCTCGCCATACTCCCGGCAGACTTCCGCCTCGACGGCGGGGCGTTCCCGGTGGAGCTGTTCGACGGGCGGGAATTTCTTGTGCCGTCGGACGGCATGGACATGGACATCATGCCGGCGCTGTCGGCAGGCGGCGCGCGCGTGAACCCGGAGTTTCGCTATACCGGGCTGGACGATGCGTCCATCGTGTCCATGGCGGCGCATGGGCTGGGCGTGAGCGTTCTGTCGGAGCTTATAATGGACGGCATATCCGACCGCGTGCTCGCCGTACCGCTTGCGCCGCCTGCGTGCCGCCGCCTTGGCATCGTCATAAACGAGCACAAGCTGAACGACCGCAGCATCAAAAGCTTCGTCCGCTGCGCACAGGAGACCGTACAGCGCATGTATTCCTGAGGCAGCCCAGAGAGAGCCCCGATCAAATCCGCCGGAGCGCCGCCGGACATTTTGGGCAGCTCCCTCAGCTCCAGTTGCCCGAGACGCCGTCCGGCGCGTCCGATTCGCGCTCAAACTCGCGCCTGTCGCCGGAGCGGCGCTCGGCGCGCGCGTCGTGCCCGGTGATCACGGGTGCGGGCTTATCGTTCTTTTCGTTCTTTTTTCCGGATTTTCTGCTCATTTGAATTTCCTCCATGGAATATTTGATTTACGCCGCGCCGAACAGGCACAGGATGAGCCCGTATACAGCGCTCGCACTCACGCCGTAGACGATGACGGGACCTGCGATGCTGAACATTTTCACGGCGGTGCCGGTGATGAAGCCCTCGGTCTTGAATTCCAGTGCCGGGGCTGCGACGGAGTTTGCAAAGCCCGTGATTGGCACGAGCGTTCCTGCGCCCGCAAAGCGCGCGAGATCGTCATAAACGCCGACGCCGGTCAAAAGCGCGCCTGCAAACACCAGCGTGATGGAGCAGGCGCTGCCAGCGTCGCCCTCGCTGAGCCCTGCCAGACCCCACAGAGCGGTGATGAGCTGCCCGAGGGCGCATATCGCGCCGCCGACGAGAAAGGCGCGGATGATATTTCCTCTCGTCCGTGAGCGAGGGGCGCGCCGCTCGGCGTATTCTCTGTATTCGTCATTTGTCATATTCATGGGCATTCCTCCGTTCAGATATAATCTTTGCGGAAAACGAAAAAATATTCCTTGACTTTGACATGGGGATGAATTATAATATCCAAGCTGACAAGTTCATAGCTATGTTTCTTGAGCAAACACGGAGAAGTCGCGTAGTTGGTCGAGCGCGCACGATTGGAAATCGTGTATACCCCATAAGGGTATCAAGGGTTCGAATCCCTTCTTCTCCGCCATGCCGGAGTTAAATACACTCCGCTCAAAAACCGACAGCTTTAATGAGTTGTCGGTTTTTTCTATGCTCTCAGAATTGGCTGACCAATAGAAAAACCGGGTGCAGATCGCTCTGCACCCGGTAATACTTTTATTGTGCTGATGCCCTGCGGCTGATCAGAAGATCGCGACGACTGCGCCGGCGTAGTGGTCAGCGATGAACTGCTTGACGGCGTCGGTCTGGAGCGCCTTGACGAGCGCCTGGGTCTTTGCGCTGTTCTCGTCGCCCTTGCGCACGGCAATGATGTTGGCATAGGTCTGGGCGGCGTCGCCGTCGGCAGCCTCGGTTGCGAGTGCGTCTGCGACCTTCAGACCGGCCTGAATGGCGTAGTTGCCGTTGATGACTGCGATGGTGCCCTTATCGCTGCTGGCAAGCTGGGAAGGAACGGTGTCGGCCTGCACGGGAACAATGTTGTAGCCCTTCGCATCGACAATGTCAAGGTGGCTTACGCCGGCCTCGGCGCTGGCGTCTGCGGGAAGCTCAATGAGACCTTCCTGCTGGAGGAGGAGAAGAGCGCGGGTCTCGTTGGAGTCGTCGGCAGGGATGAGGATGGTCGCGCCCTCGGCGAGGTCGTCAAGGGAGGTCACGCCGTTGCCGTAGATGCCGAACGGCTCATAGTGGATGAGCGCTGCGGAGACAAGGTCAGTGCCGTTGGCCTCATTGTAGCTTTCGAGGTAGGGGCGGTGCTGGAAGTAGTTCGCGTCAAGCTCGCCATCGGCAAGAGCCTTGTTGGGGAGGATGTAATCGTCGTAGATGATGACCTGAAGGTCGTAGCCCTCTGCGGCGAGGACGTCCTTGACGGACTCAAGGATCTCTGCGTGAGGAGTGGCGCTTGCGCCGACCTTGATGACCTCAAGCTCTGCGGGAGCTTCGGTGGCGGCAGCGTCAGCTGCGGTGTCCGTGGCTGCGGGAGCCTCGGTGGCGGCGGGGGTGCTTGCGGCGCTGCCGCAGCCGGTCAGGGCTGCCAGAGCCAGCACGAGTGCGAGAACGATGGAAAGAGTCTTTTTCATTTTTGTTTTCTCCTTTTTTATTAAAATATTGGTGTAAGTGAATTGAAATGCGGTTTTACAGCCGCTTGTCGGTCTTGCGGGCGATAAACATGCCCGCCTCCTGAATTATCTGCACGATAATGACCGTCAGGAACACGCATATCCACGTGATGTCGGGGTTTGAACGCTGATGACCGTATATGATAGCTATCTGACCCAGCCCCGTGCCGCCGATGGTCGCCGCCATGGCGGAGTAGCCGAGGATAGTAACAACGGAGATAGCCGCGCCGGTTATGAGGGAGGGCTTTGCCTCGGGGATGAGCACCTTTGTGATTATCTCGAAGTTATTCGCGCCCATTGACTGCGCGGCTTCGATCACGCCGGCGCTGACCTCCTTGAGGGAGCTTTCGCACATGCGCGCCACATACGGCGCGGCGGCGATGACGAGCATCACGATGACCGCCTTATTGCCCAGCGACGTGCCCACCACGAGCTTTGCGACCGGCAGCATTGCGACCATAAGTATAATGAAAGGAATGCTGCGGAAGAAGTTGACGATGAGCCCGAGCACCGTGTTGACCGCCTTATTGGGGCAGATGCCCTTCGAGTCTGTGATGCTGAGGATAACTCCCAGCGGCAGGCCGATGAGATAGGCGACGGCGGAGGAGATGAACGTCATATATACGGTCTCCCAAATGCCGAGCTGTATGAGACCGTTGTCCCAGAGCTTGTAAAACATATCGGAAAACATCGCTTATATCTCCTCCTTCCAGTTCACGCCGCTGCCGCGCAGCCACGTGATTATTTTTTCCGCTTCCCTCTGGTCATTGGGAAGCTCTATGACCATGTGTCCATGAAGGACGCCTTCGAAGAATCTTGTGTCGGCAAAGAGTATGTTCACCGGTGCGCCGCACTCAAGCACCATCTTGGAGATGAACGGCTCGTTCGTCTTCTCCTCGCCGTTGAATGTGATGCGTATTCTGCGCCCGCCCTCTGTGCTGATGGCGCGGCTGTCCTTGGGAACGATAAGGTCGCGCGCGATTTTGGACTTGGGGTTTGTGAACACCTCGGCAACCTTGCCCATCTCGGCGATGTGGCTGGAATCTATAACGGCGACGCTGTCGCATATGCGGTCAATGACGCGCATTTCATGCGTTATCACCACTATCGTCACGCCAAGCTTCTCGTTTATCTCCTTGAGAAGGTCGAGTATCTGGCGTGTGGTGTTCGGGTCAAGCGCGCTCGTCGCTTCATCACAGAGAAGGTATTTGGGCTTGGTGGCAAGCGCGCGGGCGATCGCAACGCGCTGCTTCTGCCCGCCGGAGAGCTGCGACGGATAGCTCTCTCCCCTGTCCTCCAGCCCGACGAGCTTGAGAAGCTCTTTCGCTCTCTCTTCGGCGTCTTTCTTCTTTACTCCCGCGATCTCCAGCGGGAAGCAGATGTTGCGGATGACATTACGCTGCTCAAGAAGATTGAAGCCCTGGAATATCATGCCGATCTGCTGGCGGAGCTTCAGAAGCTCCCTGCGGGGGAGCTTTGTAAGGCTCTGCCCGTCGATAATCACCTCGCCGCCCGTAGGCTTTTCGAGGAGGTTGATACAGCGCACAAGCGTGGACTTGCCCGCGCCGCTCAGACCGATGATGCCGAAGATCTCGCCGTCATGTATCGTGAGATTTATCCCATCGAGCGCGACGATTTCTTTATTTGCCGTGCGGTAGGTCTTGCAGAGGTTTTTCAGCTCTATCATTTCCTCAACTCCAACAACTCAAAAAATAAAGGGCTGAAAGCTCGTTGCTTTCAGCCCTGATAATCACCTTCACGCGGTAAGGACGGGTTATGAAGCAAGCGAGCAATTCTGGGCGCGCATCATCATGCACATGTACATCATGCGCATCATACCCATCATCATGTTGTCGCAGCGGCGAATAGACATGAGCGGCTCGCTCCTTTCCTAAGATGGCTCGATTATATTCCTACTAACGCGGTATGTCAACAGGTAATTTTCACGTTGTTGCACAAAAACCCACGGGCAAAATTGTGAATGTTGAACAATCCGTGCGTCGGCTCTTGTATATTGCTGCGTTTTGTTGTAATATATTCAGCGGTGTCAGGCGATGCCGGGAGGATGATCGCCTGACACTATATTTTGTGTTCAGGACGGCTGCGCGGCGATTTGAAATCAATATTTTGTGTTCCGGGTATTGACAAGGGCGCGAAGAGACGCTATTATTAGTCTCGGTCGCCGGCGTCAGCCAACGACCGGGGTATGCTTACGATATGATTTAATGTGGAGAGGGGGAACGCGGAATGCTGATCTCAGGGCTGCAAAAGCTCACTCTGCTGGATTATCCGGGTCGGGTGGCGTGCACGGTGTTCACCGGCGGCTGCAACTTCCGCTGCCCGTTCTGCCATAACTCCTCGCTCGTCCTGCCGGAGCGTCTGGCGCACGACACGGATGAGGAGCAGGTGCTCGCGTTTCTGAAAAAGCGTCAGGGAACGCTCGACGGCGTCGCCGTGACGGGCGGAGAGCCGCTGCTGCACAGGGACATAGACGTGTTTCTGCAAAAGGTGCACGAGTTGGGTTATATGATAAAGCTGGACACGAACGGCACGTTCCCCGACCGACTCATGGATATAGTTGAGCGCGGGCTTGTTGACCGCGTGGCGATGGACATAAAAAATGCGCCCGGGCTTTACGCCGCCACGGCGGGCGTGCCGGCGCCCGACCTTGATGCGATAGCGCGCAGCAAGGATTATCTTCTCGCCGGGCATGTGGATTATGAGTTCCGCACAACGGTCGTGCGGGGTCTTCACACGGCGGAGAGCATCAGGGGCGCGGCGAAGTGGATCGCCGGCGCGAAGGAGTATTACCTCCAGCAGTACAAGGACTCGGGCGACGTGCTGAAGTCTGACGGTCTCGGCGCTTACGGCGAAAAGGAAATGCATACGTTCGCCGAAGCCGCGGCGGAATATGTTCCGGCGGTGCAGGTGAGAGGCATCTGAATAATATAAAATACAAAAAAGCAGGTTTCTGCGTGAATATTGGGAGGATAAGCTATTATGTATCAGGTGGTAAAGCGCGACGGCAAGATTGTTGATTTTGACATCGTCAAGATAGCCGACGCGATAAAAAAAGCTTTCGACGCAACGAATACGGAGTATAACGACAGCGTTATAGACTTTCTCGCGCTCAAGGTCTCGGCAGACTTCCTGCCGAAGATAAAGGACGGCAGGATCGCGGTCGAGGATATACAGGACAGCGTTGAGGCGGTTCTGAGCCGCGGCGGGTATGAGAGCGTCGCCAAGGCGTACATACTCTACCGCAAACAGCGCGAGAAGCTGCGCAACACGAAGTCCACCTATCTTGACTATAAGGAGACCGTGGACAAGTACCTCAACATTGAGGACTGGCGCGTGAAGGAAAATTCCACCGTGACGTACTCCGTCGGCGGACTTATCCTCTCAAACTCCGGCGCTATCACCGCCAACTACTGGCTCAGTGAGGTCTATGACCAGGAGATCGCCGACGCGCACCGCAACTGCGACCTGCATCTGCACGATCTGAGTATGCTGACCGGATACTGCGCCGGCTGGAGTCTTCGCCAGCTTATAAAGCAGGGTCTCGGCATTCCCGGCAAGATCAATTCATCCCCGGCAAGCCATCTCTCCACGCTCTGCAACCAGATGGTCAACTTCCTCGGCATAATGCAGAACGAGTGGGCGGGCGCGCAGGCGTTTTCATCGTTTGACACCTATCTTGCGCCGTTTGTAAAGGTTGACGGGCTGACGCAGAAAGAGGTAAAGCAGTGCATCCAGTCGTTCATCTTCGGCGTGAACACGCCGTCCCGCTGGGGCACGCAGGCGCCGTTCTCCAACATCACGCTCGACTGGACCGTGCCCGCGGATCTCAAAGATCAGCCCGCGCTGGTCGGCGGCAAGGAGATGGACTTCACCTACGGCGACTGCAAAAAAGAGATGGACATGGTCAACAAGGCGTTCATCGACATTATGATAGAGGGCGACGCGAATGGGCGCGGCTTCCAGTACCCGATCCCGACCTACTCCATCACACGTGACTTTGACTGGTCGCCCACGGAGAACAACAGGCTTCTCTTTGAAATGACCGCAAAATACGGCACGCCGTACTTTTCCAACTACATAAACTCCGATATGGAGCCGAGCGACGTGCGCTCGATGTGCTGCCGCCTGAGGCTCGACCTGCGCGAGCTGAGAAAGAAATCCGGCGGGTACTTCGGCTCGGGCGAATCCACGGGCTCTGTCGGCGTCGTCACCATCAATATGCCGCGCATCGCGTATCTCGCGGCCGACGAGGCGGACTTCTACAAGCGCCTTGACCGGCTCATGGACCTTGCGGCGCGCTCGCTGAAGATAAAGCGCACCGTCATCACAAAGCTCCTTGACGCGGGGCTTTATCCCTACACGAAGTATTACCTCGGCACGTTCGACAACCACTTCTCCACCATCGGTCTCGTCGGCATGAACGAAGCGGGGCTGAACGCCAGGTGGATACGCAAGGATATGACGCACCCCGAGTGCCAGAAGTTCACAAAGGAAGTGCTCGACCATATGCGCGAGCGCCTGAGCGACTATCAGGAGCAGTACGGCGACCTCTACAACCTTGAGGCGACCCCTGCCGAGTCCACGTCCTACCGCCTTGCCAAGCACGATGTGGAGCTTTATCCCGACATCATCACCGCGGCAGAACCGGGCGGCACGCCGTATTACACCAATTCCTCCCATCTGCCCGTGGGCTATACCGAGGATATATTCGAGGCGCTGGACATTCAGGATGATCTCCAGACGCGCTACACCTCCGGCACGGTGTTTCATGCCTTCCTTGGCGAGAAGCTGCCGAGCTGGGAAGCGGCGGCAAACCTCGTGCGCAAGATCGCGGAGAATTATAAGCTGCCGTACTACACGCTGTCGCCGACGTACTCCGTGTGCAAAAACCACGGCTACCTCAACGGCGAGCAGTTCACCTGCCCCGAGTGCGGCGAGAACGCCGAGGTCTACAGCCGCATCACCGGCTATTACCGCCCCGTGCAGAACTGGAACGCCGGCAAGACGCAGGAGTATAAAGAGCGCCGCGAGTACAACATCGATCACTCCGTGCTGCGCCATGAAGGACCGCTCCATGACGAAACCGCAGCACCTGCGGCAGAGCCGGAGGAGACGGTTGACGAGGCGCACAGCCGCGCCATCCTTTTCGCAACGCCCACCTGTCCCAATTGCCGCATCGCCTGCTCGTATCTGGACAAGGCCGGATTCAAGTATGAAAAGCTCATGGCGGAGGATAACGCCGAGCTTGCGCTGAGCTACGGTGTCAAGCAGGCTCCCACGCTCGTCATCACCGACGGCAGGGAGTTTGAGAAGTTTGCCGGCGCGGGCGCGATAAAGACGTTCCTCAACGAGCGCAGACAGTGATATGAACAGAATAAAGCCCGGTATTTTACCGGGCTTTATTTGACGTAAAATACAGGAGAGAGACAATGTACGACATTATCATCATCGGCGGAGGACCCGCGGGGCTGACCGCCGCGACATATGCCCGCCGCGCGGGCAAATCGGTGCTCGTGCTGGAAAAGCACGCCTTCGGCGGACAGATCACATGGTCCCCGCTGGTGGAGAACTTCCCGGCTATACAGTCCATATCCGGCACGGAGCTTGGCGACAGGATGCTTGAGCAGGCGATGGAGCACGGCGCGGACGTGGAGCTGGAGGAGGTCACGCGCGTGGAAGCGCGCGATGACGGCGTGAAGCACGTGACGACGGAGTCGGGCGCGGAGTATGACGCGCGCGCGCTCATCATCGCAGTCGGGGCAAAACCCCGCATGCTGGGGCTGGAGCGCGAGAAAGAGCTTGTGGGCAGCGGTGTGTGCTACTGCGCGGTGTGCGACGGCGCATTTTATAAGGATCGCCCCGTCGCCGTCAGCGGCGGAGGCAACAGCGCCTTGCAGGATGCGCTTTTGCTCAGCGAGAAGTGCAGCCGCGTCTATCTCATCCACCGTCGCGCGGAATTCCGCGGCGAGCGGAAGCTGGTGGACGCCCTGCGTGAGCGCGGCAATGTGGAATTTATAACGGAGGCGTCGATAACGGAGCTTCTGGGCGATGGCGAGCTTGAGGCTGTCGCCGTCGAGCAGGGCGGCGTGCGCCGGGAGATACCGGTGACGGGGCTGTTCGTTGCGATCGGTCACGCGCCGGACAACGGCGTATTCAGCGCGCTTATGGATCTTGACGCCGCGGGCTACGCCGCCGCGGACGAGAGCTGCGCCACAAAAACTCCCGGCGTATTCGTCGCGGGGGACTGCCGCCATAAAAACGTCCGCCAGCTCACCACCGCAGTGGCGGACGGTTCTGCCGCCGCGCTCGCGGCGTGCGCGTGGCTGGGTTGATAGACCTATGAGGATACGCGAATATATGACCCGCGTGAGCCGGTGGCGTGGGCACATTATGGGCTTTTGCATCCTGTGCATACTGTTTTTTCACGCCGGGGTCAGGCTTGCCGAGCCGTGGAACTACCTTCTCAATCTCCTGTGGGGTGTGGACATTTTCTTCTTCTGCACAGGCATGGGTGTGCACCGCTCCCTCATGAAAAACAGCGACACGCTGGCGTTCTATAAGCGCCGCGCAGCGCGTATCTACCCGGCGTATCTGCCGGCGGCGCTGCTGTTTTTTGTGCCGGTGCTCGTGCGCGCCGCCAAGGCGGGCGAAACGCCGCAGGCGCTCTGTGAGCTTCTGGGCAATGTGCTCATGCTCGGCTGGATAAACCGGATGGATAACCAGTTCAACTGGTATCCGCAGGTCATCGCACTCGTCTATCTCGCCGCGCCCGCGGCGTGGCTGGCGGTGCGCCGGGCGAATGGTGACGGAAAAAAGCTCGCGGCGCTGTTCGCGTTTTTCATCGTGTCGCAGCCGTGCTTTTTCAACTCGCACTTTCTCATTGCCTGGTCGCGCATGCCGTACTTCATGATGGGGCTTATCGCGGCGGAGCTTGCCGGGCGGGACGCGGACTTGCGTTTCAGCATCCCGGCGCTCATCGTGCTTTTCGTTGCGGGCAACGCCCTCATGTACTACGGTCAGCGCTTCCCGACGGAAATACTCTGGGGCTATGGGCTAAGCTGGTATCCGGGGCTGCTGATCGTGCCGGGCGCGCTTCTGCTGCTGCCCTGGGCATTCTCGCTCATTGCACGTGTGAAATGGCTGGGCTGGCTCAACGCCATTTTCGCGCTGCTGGGCAAGTGGTCGTTTGAAATTTTCCTCGTGCATCTGCTGCTCTTCGGGTATATGAATGAGCTTGGCGCTGCGCCGCGCGGAAACCTCGCGTGGCTTGCCGCGATCGCCGCCGCCGTGGCGCTCTCCGTGGGGTATGGGAAGGTCATTGAGCGCGTGCGCGGAAAACTGAAGAAGTAAAAAGTGCAAAAAGTGCGCGGCTGCATATAGCCGCGCACTTTTTGACCGCGCTTTCCGCCGAGCATTTTGAAAGCGTTTGCATTCAATGTGTTTCGTTGTATTTCTTTATCGCCGCAGCGAGGATGTCCATCGCGCGTTCAATGTCCTGCTTTTTGAGAACATACGCCATGCGCACCTCGTTTTTGCCCTTGCCGGGCGTGCCGTAGAACGGCTCGCCGCTGGCGAACATAATGGTCTCGCCGTTGTCATCGAATTCGTCAAGCAGCCAGGTCTGGAACCTGTCCGCATCGTCAATGGGCAGCGCTGCCATCACGTAGAACGCGCCCGCCGGCAGCTCACACACGACGCCGGGTATGCTGCGCAGCTTTGCCATCATCGCATCACGGCGCGAGCGGTACTCCTCGCGCACGGCGGCAAAATATTCCGGCCCGACGCTGTAAAGCTGAGCTGCGGCAAGCTGATCGACCGTTGAGACGCACAGGCGGCACTGGCACCACTTCATGCACTGAGCCATAAGGGCGCGGTTTTTGCTTATCACCATGCCGATGCGCGCGCCGCACGCGGAAAAGCGCTTGGACACGGAGTCTATGACGACGACGTTGTCGTCGTACCCTTCGAATTGCAGCGCGCTGACAAGCGGACCGTCGGCGTACACGAATTCTCTGTACACCTCGTCGAAGATGATGAAAAGCCCGTGCTCGCGCGCGATGTCCAGCATGAGCTTCAGCTCGTCATGCGTGAGGACATTGCCGGTCGGGTTGCCGGGGTTGGTGATGAGTATGGCGCGGGTATGCTCATTGATGCACGCCTCCACGCGCTCGCGCACGGCGTAGCGGTAGCCTTCCTCCGGGGAGGTCGGGATGGGGCGGATGCTTGCGCCTGCAAGAATGACCGCGGTGGAGTAGTTGGGATAGAACGGCTCCGGCACGATTATCTCATCGCCGTCGTCAAGGATCGCCGCCATCAGCATCTGCAGCCCCTCGCTGCCCCCGGTGGTGACGAGCACGTCGCCCCGGTCAAGCTCCACGCCGATCTTCGCGTAGTACCCGCGCACGGCATCTATAAGCTCGTTTATTCCGGCGGAGGGGGCGTACTCGACAACGGGCTTGTCGAAGCTCCTGAGCGCGTCGAAATATGCTGCAGGAGTGGCTATATCGGGCTGACCGATGTTGAGGTGATATATCCTGACGCCGCGCTCTTCGGCTGCCGCCGCCGCAGGGGCAAACTTACGTATCGGGGACAGACCGCATTTTTCAATTTTGGATGAGAATTTCATCTGGCTCACTCCTTAATGTTTTAATTGAATAAGTGGGATTGTACCACACCATGGGCAATTTTTCAAGTTGTGCTTAAATTTTGTCGAAGTTGCAATGAAAAGCACTTGCAAAAAAGCGCATTTTGAGTTACCATTGCACGGCAGCAATAATAATGGAGGGTATGACATGGATATTCATGAAACGATAGAGCTTCAGGACTGCCCGTTCTGCGGCGGCGCAGGACTGCTGGAGGAGGAGCACGGCTGGTGCTGGTTTGTGATGTGCCGCGACTGCGGCGCGCAGACCGCCGCGTTCGAGTTCAAGACCCCGGAGGAGCGCATCGTCGCGGCGAATCAGGCGGCGCACCTGTGGAACATCGGCAAGGTCGTGCGCGCCGACATAGGCGAGTAAGGCGAGCGCCGGCAGCCAGGTAAAGCGCTGACACCCGGATAAAAGGCTCGGCAGGTACAGCATGCAATGAACCCCCGGCGGAGTGATGATGTCACTTTGCCGGGGGTCGGTCTATATGCGCTTATTCATAGTCAAAGGATCTGAGGAATGCCCTCGCCCTGTCGGTGTCAGGGTTGGCGAAAAAGCCCTTCGGGTCGTCAGACTGCTCCACAACGGCGCCGTTTTCAATAAACAGGATTCGGTCGGCAATGGCGCGGGCAAAGTTCATTTCGTGGGTAACGATGACCATGGTGCGCCCCGCTTTTGCCAGCGACAAAACCACGTCCAGCACCTCCCGCACCATTTCCGGGTCAAGCGCTGCGGTGATCTCATCCAGCAGAAGAATCTCAGGATGCATGCAAAGCGCGCGTACAATAGCCACCCGCTGCTTCTGCCCGCCGGAAAGCTGGCGCGGATAGTCGTTCCTGCGGTCTGCAAGCCCGACCCTCTCCAGCAGCTCCAGAGCTTCCCTTTCCGCCTCTGAGCGGCATCGCTTCTGCACCTTCATGGGCGCAAGCAGAATGTTCTCCAGAACGGTCTTGTGCGGGAACAGCTCATAGCTCTGGAAGACCATGCCGATTTTCTGCCGCATCCGGGTAATGGATTTGCTTTCCCGCAAAACCGGCTCTCCGTCAAGCAGGATCTCGCCCCCCTGAATTGGCTCAAGACCGTTCAGGCAGCGAAGCAGAGTGCTTTTTCCGCAGCCGGAGGGACCGATGATGACAACGACCTCGCCCTTGCGGACATCCAGATTGAAATCCGCAAAAATCACGTGACTGCCGAAGGTCTTCCGCAGGTGCCGCACGCTTAAAAGAACATTTTCCACAGTTATGACCACCTTTTCTCCAGATACCCCGCAAGACGGCTGATGGGCCAGCAAATCAGGAAGTACAGCAGGAACACCACCCCGAAGACCCCAAAAGCAGCATTCGGAGAGACGCGCCGGTTGGCTTCAATGATCTGCTGCGCGACCTTCAGCACCTCCACAATGCCGATCATCATCACAAGGCTGGTTGTTTTTATCATTCTGGTGATGAGGTTGATGGACAGCGGGATCAATCGACGCACCGTCTGCGGCAGAATAACCAGGGTGTATACCTGAACAGGCTTCATGCCGAGCGCCTGGGCGCTTTCCCACTGGATGGCAGGGATGCTCTTCAATGCGCCGCGCACCAGGTCTCCCATCTCGGCCGTGCCCCAGAAGCTGAACACGATGATGGCTGCCGCCTCGGCTTCAATATTCCAGCCAAAGACCCTGGTCGTGCCGAAATACACAACAAACAGCAGCACCATCTGGGGCATGATCCTGACGATTTCCAGATAGACACGGAAAATCACCTTGAGGATACGGCTTTTGGAGGTCATAAGCACTCCCATTACAATGCCCAGCACTATGCTGACGGCGACGGAGATCAGGCTGATGCGCAGCGCGACCCACAGCCCGCCCAGCAGCCGCAGGAAGTTTGTGCCCTTGAACAGCACGTCAATCCCCAAACTCTGCATAGCGCAGCCTCCTTTCCAGCCGGCTGCCCAGAACGGACACGGGAAGAAGCATGATCAGGTAGAAGGTCACAAGCAATGTCAGGCACTCGATGGTTTTGGCGTACATCCCGATCAAATCCTTGGCAGTGAACATCAGATCCATCAGGCTGATGGTTGAAAACACGCTGGTCTCCTTGAGCAGAAAAATCAGATTGGCCAGCAGACCGGGGATGCTGGAGGTCACAGCCTGCGGCAGAATGACATATCCGAACACCTGCGCCGGATGCATTCCCAGGCTCTGGGCGCTTTCCGTCTGAATCTGCGGTATGTTTTCCAGCCCGCTGCGGAAGGTCTCTGCCATATACGCGCCGCCCAGCAGCCCCAAGCCCAGCTTGCCGCAGGTCTCCGCGGAAATGCGGATGCCGATTTTGGGCAGTGCAAAGTACAGGAAAAACAGCTGCACCAGCAAGGGGGTGTTGCGAAACAGCTCGATGTACCCGCCTGCAATCTGCCGCAGCACCGGAATTCTCCAATGCACCACAGCGGCGCACAGGACGCCAAGCGCCAGCGCCAGCGCCACGCCCTGCCATCCGATCCTGAGCGTAAGCAGCAGCGCATCCCAAAATCTTGGCAGGTATGTATTTATAACACCAAAATCCATAAGCATCCTCTGGTTTTCGTTTTATTCGATCATCCGCGCGGCGGCGCGGATGATCATAGGACTCTTTGCGTCACGGCTTTGCTGTCGCTTCGGCAGCCTCAGCGCCGTCAACCACGCCGCCCTCCACGACAAGCGTATCCTCGTACTCCTTGCCGTAGGTGTCCAGCAGGGTCGCCTCGTAGTCTGCGTGGAAGAAGTTTTCCTCGCCCAGCGTCTTGATCTCGGTGTTCAGCCAGTCAAGCAGGGTGGTGTTGCCCTTGGTGACAGCAGGGGCGATGGTGTCCGCGCTGCCCAGCGAGGGGATGCCTACCACATAACCGGGATTTTCGATGGCAAAGGCTATAACTTCAGTGTTGTCATTTGCCCAGGCAACGCCGTTGCCGTTTTCAAAGGCTGTCTTGGCTTCAGCGTAGGCGTCATACTTCTGCAGCTTTATCTCGGGGTAATTCTTCTCCAGATACGTCTCGGCGGTAGTGCCGGAAATCACGATGACCTGGTCGTCAGCGCCGATTTCATCCAGAGACGTGATGGGTGCAGTCTCAGGAGAGACAACGCCCAGCGCCACGTTCATGTAGGGAAGGGCGAAGTCCACTTCCTGCGCGCGCTCTGGGGTGACGGTGAAGTTGGCGAGGATGATGTCTACCTTGCCGGTCTGCAAATACTCGATACGGTTGGCAGCCTCGGTGGAGACGTAATTGATTTTCACGCCCAGGTCTTCGCCTATGCGGTTGGCAAAGTACACATCGTAGCCCTGGTATTCGCCGTTTTCGTCCACATACCCGAAGGGACTCTTGTCGGAAAATACGCCGATATTTATCGTGCCGCTGGACTTGATCTCATCGAGTGTGCGGAAGGTGCCGTTCCCGCCGGAAGCGCCGGCGGAGTCCGCCGTCTTTGACCCGCAGCCTGTAAGCATGGCGGCGGCGATACTCAGGCTAAGGAAAGCAGCTCCGATTTTCTTGATAAAGTTTGTCATGATAAAACCCTCACTTTTTGAAAGATTGAACAGTTTGAAAAGAAAATGGAATTTTGAATAGCTTTCGGAATCTAAGCGCAAAAAAGCCGGGGCTTCAAACAGCTCCCGGGCAAATGGCATTATGATATTCCGTCGGAAAAATCATGCTTCAGGTGCAGCAATGCGCGTGCGGATGCACCCTGCCATACGGATATGCCCGGGAGATATGCATCGACAACAGAACTGTGCTGCATGAAAGCCGATTTCAAACACTTCGCTCCGCTCCTTTCCTAAACCTGCTTAGATTCGACAGGCTGATAATACACCTACTTCCCTACTATGTCAATAGGTTTTTGAAAGATTTTATGTTTTTTGATCGTCTACAGGTGAATGGCGCGGCAGCTGCCGCAGGAAGCCGAACAGAAAACCCGCCCCGCAGGACACGGTATGGGCAGTTTATCCTTATGTATAATCTCCTTTAAAAGTACAAACGGCTTCAGTCGTGCGGGTCGTAGAGCGGGTCGTTCGAGATGAAGGAGTAATCGTTTTCAAGATACCCGAACTGCGCCAGCAGAAGCTCATAGCGCTCGTTGTAGTACACCTGATTCGTCCACGGGTCAACATGGTCGATGCGCCAGCCCTCGCTCGTGGGGTCAGACCACACGGTGGTGTTGAATTCGCAATCCGGATGCAGCCGCGCAAATTCCTCCTTCTGCTCCTCCGGCACCGGCGCGGAGCAGCCCAGCCAGAAGCGCTTGAGCTTATCGAGACCGTAGGTGGCGGAAATATCGTCAAACCCGCGGCAGTTGGCAACATTCAGATGCTCCAGCTGTGTGCAGGCGGCAAGCGGCGAGAGGTCGGTGATATTCGGGTTTGTCTGTATCTCCAGATACTCAAGCTTTGTGCAGCCGGCGAGCGGCGTGAGGTCCTTGATGCTGTTCATCGCCAGTATCGCCACGCGCAGATTCGGCATATACGCCACAAACGAAATATCCGTGATCACCTCATTGTGCCCGAGGTCAAGGTACAGCACATCCGTGCAGTATTTGAGCACCTCAACGTCAGAGTCGCGCAGCATTCCGCCGACGGACGGCTTTGACGCGAGGATCTTGGGCGTATTGGTGCGCACGCTGTAAAAGTCGCCGAACCAGATTCGCCAAACAACCTTCACGTTCGGAAACTCATCCCGCAGCGCCGCCATGCTCTCGTTCGACACGCCGCACGAGTCCATATCCAGAAAGCGCAGGTTCTTCATGCAGGGAATGATCTGCCGCGCAAGCGCGCCCTCATCGCCGACGTCAATGTGGTTTATATCCACCTTTCGGTCAAGCAGCGTGAAAGGCTTGCCGTAGAACGAGAAGCTATAATTAAAGTCCACGTCAGGGCGCGACCGGACAAGGCGCGCAATGTCGCCCCATGAGATCGCACAGTCCGTCTCCGCACCGAGCTCCGCAGTCTTCAGCGCCGTCATCTCCGGCAGCACCTCAAGCACCGCGTCCACATCCTGCGGCGTGATGCCGCGCAGGTCGAGAGCCTCGGTCTCCGCATCCACACGCTGACCCAGCACAGTCCACTCCGCTGTCTGTTCCGCAGCGGCAGTCTCTTCTGCCGGCGCAGAGGCAGCGCTTGCCCGGGCTGCCGCGTTTGCGCTGTTGGAGAGAGGCGCTTCGCCGTCCGTACCGCCGGTGCAGGCGCACAGCGTCAGCGCGAACGCCGCCGTCAGCGCCGCGGCGGCTATTTTGTTTTTGATAAGCTCAGAAAGCATTGCAGACGCCTCCGCATAATAAACTGTGTTCTGATTCTCAGTATAGCAAAGCCAGGAGAAAAAAACAACCGGATGCGCGGCTCAATCGCCCATCCGGTGTTGATATTTTTCTGACGCCGTGATAATGATAGTATTTATGCAGAGGGCGCGTCGGACACCAGCGGCATGCCGGCTGCGCGCAGCGCCGCCTCCGCCAGCACGGACGTGGGGTCGAGCACGGGCGCTTCAATGGAGTAATCCGCAAACGCAATGGGCAGCTCCGTGCAGCCGAGGATGAAGCACTCTGCGCCCTGCGCTGTGAGCCTGCCGATCGCGGCGCGCACGGCGGAGGCGTCATAGTCGCGCTTTCCCGCCTTCACGCCGGAGTATATCATGTCCATGACCGCGCGCTGACCCTCCGCGTCGGGCTTGATAAGGTCTATCCCCTCTGCGGCAAACGGCGCGTCGTATACGTGCGACTGCACGGTCCCGTCCGTGGCGAGCAGGGCGCACTTCGTGCTGCCGAGCGCCTTTGCGCGCTTTGCCGTCTCACGCGGCATGTGCAGCATCGGCACGCGGATGAACGGCGCGATGCGGTCATAGAAATAATGCGCGGTGTTGCACGCCATCACCAGCACGTCCGCCCCCGCCGCCTCCAGCGCAAGACACGAGCGCACCAGCTCCGGCACTGGATCTTCCCCGCCAGAGAGAATGGCGGCGGTGCGGTCAGGGATATTGGTGTTGCAGTCGGCAATGATATGCGCGTGCTGCTGGTCGCTCGCCGCATCCGTCAGCTCTATCATTTTGCGCATTAAATCAACCGTCGCCATCGGACCCATGCCGCCGACGATACCTATGGTTTTCTTCACAATAAGCCCTCCTCACAGTAAAGCTAAAGTTATAGCCGCAGATTTTTCTGCGGCTAAGTCGCGTTTATGTGTGCGTGACGTCAGCCAAGGAACGTTGACTTCACCACCAGCAGCAGCGCTGCAAGCGCAAGCTCAAGTATGATGAGCGCAAGCCCCTTTGCCGTCTCCCTGCCGACAAATGCGTGCATCTCCTCGTCGCTGCTGCCTTTGTATTTCCGGCGGAGCTTAAGGTTGTCCGCATTGACGGTGATGCAGAACACGCCCACCAGAAACATTGCCAGAAGTATCCCAAGGGCAATTATCATGCCGTAAATTTCGCTGTCTAACATAAATAATACCTCGCCAGTTGTGCTGCCTTATTTTTTATCTTATTTTTTGTTTTATATTGTACAACGTGGCGGCGGTTTTGTCAAAGCATCTTTTTCCCTGCGCGCAGCGCCGCTCAGCCGTTGTCCAGTCTGGCGTGCTCGGCAAGCATACGGTCCTTCAGCTCCATGAGCCTCGGCGAGAGATCGACATAGTAGCGGTGCGGATTGTCAAAGCGCCTGACCTCCGGCCAGAGGGTGCTCACGCTGTAGGCGCAGTGGGTTTTTATCTCTTTGAGCGCCGGCTCTTTGTACACGAGCTCGCCGTTTTTGAATATCGGCTTCAACAGCTTTTCCGCGCGGAAGTCCGTCAGCGTTTTCCGCTTCCAGCGCGCGTCCGGGTCGCACAGCTCGATAGGCTTCGTGTCGTCTATGACCTCGTCATGCATACAGATATAGTCTGCCTCTGCCATGCCGGTTTTCCGGTTGAAGAGCCGGTACACCGTCTTGAAGCCGGGGTTCGTGATCTTGCCGACGTTCTCGCTGACCTTTATCTTGGGGATGATGTTTCCTTTCCCATCCTCCACGGCGCAGAGCTTGTACACCCCGCCGAACACCGGGCTGCTGCGCGAGGTTATCAGCCGCTCGCCCACGCCGAAGGAGTCTATCTTTGCGCCCTGGCGCAGAAGCTCCGAAATAAGGCGCTCGTCGAGAGAATTGGACACCGTAATGGTGCAGTCCGTCCACCCCGCCTCGTCGAGCATGGCGCGGGCGCGCTGGGTGAGGTATGCCATGTCGCCGGAGTCAAGGCGTATGCCGCACTTTTTGATGCCCAAGGGCTTGAGCACCTCGTTGAACGCGCGTATCGCGTTTGGCACGCCGGACTTGAGAGTGTTGTAGGTGTCCACAAGCAGCACGGCGTTGTCAGGGTACGCTTTGCAGTAGGCGACAAAAGCCTCATACTCGCTCGGGAACATCTGCACCCAGGAGTGCGCCATCGTGCCTGCGGCGGGCACGCCGTAGAGCTGGTCGGACACGGTGCAGGCAGTGCCTGCGCAGCCGCCTATATACGCAGCGCGCGCACCGGTCACCGCGCCCGCGATGCCCTGCGCCCGGCGCGATCCGAACTCCAGCACCGCGCGCCCCTCGGCGGCGCGGCACACGCGGTTTGCCTTTGTGGCGATGAGGCTTTGATGGTTGAATTCCAGCAGCATATACGTCTCCAGCAGCTGCGCCTGTATTGCGGGCGCGCGCACGGTGACGATAGGCTCACGCGGGAAAATGGGCGTGCCCTCCGGCACGGCCCATATGTCGCCCGTGAAGCGGAAATCGCGCAGATAGGCGAGAAAGCCCTCGTCAAATATCCCGCGCGAGCGCAGATAGGCGATGTCTTCCTCGTCAAAGTGCAGCTTTTCGACATAGTCGATGATCTGCTCAAGCCCGGCGGCAATGGCAAAGCCGCCCTCATCCGGCACGGAGCGGTAGAATATGTCGAAATACGTGATCTCGTCCTTCCGACCGCTGACAAAATAGCCGTTGCCCATGGTCAGCTCATAAAAATCGCAGAGCATGGTAAGGTTGATGCCGTTGGCACTTTTCATATCGTGATTCTCCTGTCGTGATTTGTGCAGTTTATGTGTCTGCTCCGTATATTATAGTAGTATTATATCTTCTGCACTAATCAAACGCAAGATATTTGTGTAAAATGTTAAAACATTGTTATGATGTTACCGATTTTAGTTGACTTTGCACTGTTCTAGGTATATCTTGATATATGTAGGAAGTTGGCTTTCAGTGTAAAAGTATTGAGCTTCAAAAGGTATATACATGAAAAAACAGATATTTGTCTCCGGCAGGACAGAGCTTGCCGGTAACCATACAGACCACCAGAAGGGGCGGATGCTCGCCTCCGCCGTGCACTTCGGACATTACGCCCAGTGCGAGGCGAACGGATCAAATATCGTGCGCGTGCAGTCCGAGGGATTCAAGCCCTTTGAGGTCAACCTCACCCACCTTACCGTGCGCACGACCGAGTTTGGCACGCCGAAATCCCTTGTGCGCGGCGTAACGGTTGCGTTCAGGGAGCTGGGTCTGAATGTCGGCGGGTTTGACGCGCGGATAAAAAGCACGCTTTCCCCCGGCTCCGGGCTGAGCTCGTCTGCGGCGTTCTCGGTGCTCGTGGGGCGTATGTTCAGTGAGCTTTTCAATAACGGCGAGGTAGACCCTCTGGTAATTGCCCGCGCCGGGCAGCAGGCGGAAAACGAATATTTTGGCAAGCCCTGCGGCATTATGAGCCAGCTCGCCTGCGCTTTCGGGCACACGGTCTATGCCGACCCGAAGACCGGCGAGATAGAGCAGATACGCGCAAGCTTCACGCCGATGGGGCTGACGATGTGCCTGACTGACACCGGCGGCAGCCATGCCGGATTGGATACGTCCTACGCCCGCATCCCCGCCGATATGGTGTACATCGCCAATCTCTTCGACAAGGGCGTGCTCGGCGATGTCGATCCCAAGGAATTCTACCGCAAGGGCTGGGATCCGGCAAACCGTCCCGTGCGCCGCGCGATGCACTTTTTCGGCGAGAATGAGCGCGTGCCGCGTATGCGCGATGCGCTCAAGAACGGCGACGGGGAGACGTATATGCGTCTGATGAACGAATCCGGGCGCTCGTCCGAGCAGCTTCTGAACAACATCGTCACCAGCGCCACGGGCGACACGAAGCTTGCCCAGGGGCTGGAGCACAGCCGCCGCCTTCTCGAGGGCAAGGGCGCGTGGCGCGTGCATGGCGGCGGCTTTGCCGGGTGCGTTCAGGCGCTCATGCCGACGGACTTTTTCCCAGAATACAAGCGCAGCATGGAATCGGAATTCGGCGCGGGAAGCTGCATAGAGATAAACATAATGTGACAGCTTTATACCGGGGCGGCAAAGCGCCCCGGTTTTAGCTCTTCACGGAAAATTTACTTGCTGATTACCAGAAAATGAAGTAAAATATTTACTTGCAAATATATTCGTACCCGGCTTTGCTTTTTATCGGAGGTATAGTATTGGAGCTTACATGGATGGGCAGATACCGCGAACTCGTGCGCGCGCTGGTGTTTTACTCCAACAATTCTAACCGCGGCGTTCTGCGCAGACGGTCATCCGCAA
This sequence comes from Clostridiales bacterium UBA5888, assembly GCA_002431965.1. Taxonomy (GTDB): domain Bacteria; phylum Bacillota; class Clostridia; order Oscillospirales; family Oscillospiraceae; genus Limivicinus. The sequence goes on along the minus strand of DJEW01000018.1, from coordinate 6,772 downwards.
AAGATCCGCATCTGACGCAGCACGAATACCAGATCCTTGAGTATATATGCGAGTTCGAGGACAGCAACCGCATCATGACCGACATTTCGAAGGATCTCGGCATTCTGCAGAGCAACATCACCAAGGCGACAAAGCGCCTGCTGGAATTGGGGCTCATCGAGCGCTACCGCATCCCCGGCAACAGAAAAAACATTGTCCTCAAACCCAGCGCACTTGGGCGGGAAGCCTACAGGGCATACTGCACGGAGGATGTTTCCCCGGTATTCACGGCTTTTTTTGATGCGCTGAGTGGCTTTTCGGATGAACAGCTTGCACAGTTTGAAAAAGCGATATGGTCTCTCAGCCGTCGATGGGGCGAGTTATCAGATAAGCCGCACGAAAAGCTCGAAAAGATTGAATAATACCTTTTTGTACCCTGCCTGCTGCGCACCGTGCGCGCGGGCAGGGCTTTTTCTGTTTTTGAGACAGGAATTTGATTTGTGTATTTTGTACAATTATTAAAATATTTTTTGTTGTAAAACAATATTGTTTCTTTTTGAATAAAATGATACGATAGTTTCATCAAATGGAGTGCGGCCGTCTCCATCGGAAATTCAACAAAGAAAAGAGAGCGTATATAATGAAAAAGCGCACAAAACTTCTGCTTGTTATTGCACTATGTCTTTGCCTTGTAAGCTCTGTATTCGCATCGCTGTTCCAGTCGTCATTCGGCGCGGTGACCGTTGAAGACTTTAAGGTTATTCTTGAGGACGCGACCTATGTCAACGGGCAGATATATATTCCCAAGGACGCCTCTGCCGAGCACAAGCTTCCGCTCATAGTCACTTCACACGGCAGCTACAACAATCTTGACCATCAGGATCAGAACATGATAGAGCTGTCCAGACGCGGATATGTTGTCATATCCACGGATGCCTACTGCCACGGCTCATCATCGGTCACACCCGAAGGAATAAACGTTTACAATATGCAGCGCATCGTTGATTACGCCTGCGCGTGCTTCAACTTCATTGACACTGATAAGATAGGCATAACCGGGCACTCCATGGGCGGGCAGATCACTAATGCCACCGCCGAATATTTCTTCAGGCAGGAAGCGCTCGGGCTTGGTGAAAACAGAATTGCCGCCGTTCTGGACGTGGGCTATGATCCGCAGTACGCCGACTATGAATTTGACGGTGCGGAAAGCGCAACGAAGCTGGCCGTTGACTGGGGCGTAATTGCCGCAACTTATGACGAGTGGTTCTTCCCGGGGGACACAGGGAATCCTGCCGAGTATCTGACAAGCTCCGACGCGGTCTCCTTCATCAACCAGCTTGACGGCGTAGATATATCCGCCCCGGTCGAAAACCACAGAATATACACCGGCACTATAGACGGCGAGGAATATATCCGCGTCATCAACCAGAACGATGAGATTCACCCGCTCAATCACTTCTCCTCCGCAAGCGCGCGTGATGCCGTCAACTTCTTCTATGCCTCGCTCGGCGTTCCGGACGGTCACGCCGCCATAGACGCGACAAACCAGATCTGGCAGTGGAAGGAATTCTTCAACCTCATCGGTCTTGTCGGCATTTTCCTCTTCCTCTTCCCGTTTGCCTCTATGCTCGTCCACGGCACGACCTTCTTCTCCGAGCTTGCTCAGGCAGAGCCTGCACCTGCGCCGAAACTTGATTCTGCCGGGAAAAAGGCAAAATATTGGGTGGTTTATGCCATTAACACCATTCTCCCGTGCCTGCTCGTCATGCCCGTAATGTACAGGCTTGTCGGCAAGGAGTCATTCGTCCCATTTACCTACAATAACTGGTTCGGCGAACCGAACACTAATGAACTTGCCGTATGGACGCTCATCGTCGGCATTGTGCTGCTGGCAGTGTTTCTCATTGCCAACGCCATCGGGCGCGGCAGCAATGAGCGCGGCGTACCGGCTTGCTGGGGCGTGAAAGCAAGCGCACGGGTTATCTGGAAAAGCTTCCTGCTTGCGCTTGCAACCGTATCTGCCGCCTATGTAATACTGTTCTTCTCTGATCTTGTGTTCAATGTGGACTACCGCATCTGGGTCATAGACATGCGCGTGTTTAATGTGCAGAAGGTGCTCTTTGCGCTGGCATATTTCCCTGCATGGGCAGTGTTTTATCTTGTCAACTCGCTGCTCGTCAACGGCGGCAACCGCATTGAGGGCCGCCCGGAGTGGCTCACGCTCGTGCTGAGCTGTGTCTCCAATATTCTTGGCATTGCGGTGCTTATCCTTATCCAATACCATGGCATCATCGCAAACGGCGTGTTCACATTCAATTCCATGCGCATAGTCAACCTTTTCCCGCTCATCTTCCTGATCCCTGTCGGCACCATTGTCAGCCGGGTATTCTTCAGGGACACCGGGAAAATATACGCCGGGTCATTCGTCATTGCCATGCTCTACACCATGATGACCGTTGCAAACACCATGGTACTCGGCACTGTGCTGTAAGGGCTTACTCTTTGCCATACCGTTAATACAAACGCAAAACTGCCGTGGCTGCATATGCAGCCCCGGCAGTGTTCCATATTCGGATGTATGCGGATGTGCCTGCTCCCGCTCTTACCGGCACACAAGCTCGCCGTTTACCGCGTCCACCGTGATGGTGGAGCCGGCGGCGAGGTTGCCGCCGAGTATCGCGCGGGCGATGAGCGTCTCCACGCTCGACTGGAGGTAGCGGCGCAGCGGGCGCGCACCGTACAGCGGATCGTAGCCGCGCTCAATGATGAGCTGCTTTGCCGCATCCGTGATCTCCAGCCCAAGCGACTTGTCTGCAAGCCGCTCGCGCAGCGAGCTGACCATGATGTCGATGATGCCGTTGAGGTTGTCCTTCGTGAGCGGGTGGAACATGATGATCTCGTCGAGCCTGTTGAGAAACTCCGGGCGGAACGACATCTTCAGCTCCTGCATCACCGCGCTCTGCGCCTCATCGCTGATGCTGCCGTCGGGGTTGATGCCGTCAAGCAGATGCTGGCTGCCGAGGTTGGAGGTGAGGATGATGATGGTGTTCTTGAAGTCCACCGTGCGTCCCTGAGAATCCGTGATGCGCCCATCGTCGAGAATCTGCAGCAGGATGTTGAACACGTCCGGGTGCGCCTTCTCTATCTCGTCGAACAGCACCACGCTGTACGGTTTGCGGCGCACAGCCTCCGTCAGCTGTCCGCCCTCGTCGTAGCCGACGTATCCGGGAGGCGCGCCGATGAGACGCGACACGGAGAATTTCTCCATGTACTCCGTCATGTCTATACGCACGATGTTGTGCTCATCGTCAAAGAGGCATTCTGCCAGAGATTTTGCAAGCTCCGTCTTGCCGACGCCGGTAGGACCGAGGAAAAGGAACGAGCCGATGGGTCTGTTGGGGTCGGCGATGCCGGCGCGTGAGCGCAGTATCGCTTCCGTGACCTTCTCTACCGCTTCGTTCTGCCCGATCACGCGCTTATGAAGATACCCATCGAGATGCAGCAGCTTCTCGCGCTCACCCTCCATGAGCTTCGCCACGGGGATGCCGGTCCACTTTGCCACGATGCCGGAAATCTCCTCTTCCGTCACGGTGTCGTGCACCATGGTGTTCGCCTTGCTCTGCTCGGAGCGTTTCTCGGCTTCCTCCAGCTTCTTTTCAAGCGCGGGCAGGTCGGAATATTTGAGCTTTGCCGCCTTTTCGTATTCGTAGCGCATCTGCGCGTTCTCGATCTCGGCGTGCATCTTCTCGATCTCGGCCTTGAGCTTTTTCACCTCGTCCACGCTGCTCTTTTCAGACTCCCAACGGGCCTTCTGCTCGTTATAGTCGTCCTTGAGGTTGGCAAGCTCCTCGCGAAGCTTTGTGAGGCGGTCCTTGCTGAGCTGATCGTCCTCTTTCTTGAGCGCCATTTCCTCGATCTCAAGCTGCATGATCCTGCGGCGCATATCGTCCAGCTCCGCCGGCATGGAGTCGATCTCCGTGCGTATCAGCGCGCACGCCTCGTCCACAAGGTCTATTGCCTTGTCCGGGAGGAAACGGTCGGTGATGTAGCGGTTGGAAAGCGTCGCCGCGGCGACGAGCGCGCTGTCGTGGATGCGCACGCCGTGGTACACCTCGTAGCGCTCCTTGAGCCCACGGAGGATGGATATGGTGTCCTCCACGCTCGGCTCATCGACCTGCACGGGCTGGAAACGACGCTCCAGCGCCGCGTCCTTTTCGATATACTTGCGGTATTCGTCAAGCGTCGTTGCGCCTATGCAGTGCAGCTCGCCGCGCGCGAGCATCGGCTTGAGGAGGTTGCCGGCATCCATGCTGCCCTCGGTCTTGCCTGCGCCGACTATGGTGTGCAGCTCATCAATGAACAGTATGATGCCGCCCTCGCTGCGGCGTATCTCCTCCAGCACGGCCTTCAGCCGTTCCTCGAACTCGCCGCGGTACTTCGCGCCGGCTATCAGCGCGCCCATGTCCAGCGAGAATATGGTCTTGTTTTTCAGCCCCTCAGGCACGTCGCCGCGCACGATGCGCTGCGCCAGCCCTTCGGCTATCGCCGTCTTGCCGACGCCCGGCTCGCCGATGAGCACGGGGTTGTTTTTCGTCTTGCGCGAGAGGATGCGTATGACGTTTCTTATCTCGGCGTCACGCCCGATAACGGGATCCAGCTCATTGTCGCGCGCACGCTTGACAAGGTCTGTGCCGTATTTTGCAAGAGCGTCGTATGTGCTCTCCGGGTTGTCGCCGGTGACGGGAGCGGTCTTGACCTTGGAAAGCTCCGTGGTAAACGCGGTCTTGGTGATGCCGTGCCCGTTGAAGATGCGCTTTATGTTCGCGGTGGGCGCGGCAAACATGCCGATCATCAGATGCTCAACGGAGAGGTACTCGTCGCCCATGGACTTTGCGGCTTTCTCGCCGGCGGATATTATGCGCTCGGTCTCCTGCGACAGGTATGTCTGCGTATCGCCGCTGACCTTGGGCAGGCGGGCGATCTCCGTGTCAAGCTCGGAGAGCACGGCGTTGCAGTCCACGCCCATTTTGCCCAGCAGCGACGGGATCAGACCGCCGTCCTGGTCGACCAGCGCGTAGAGCAGATGCTCGGGTGTAATGTAGCTGTTGTGGTTTTCCTGCGCCATTGATTGCGCGGTTTGTATTGCTTCAAGAGTTTTCTGGGTAAAATTCTGTGCATTCATGAATCGGTCTCTCCTTTCGCCTCTGGCATGCTTTTTTAGATATGCACCGGGGTTTTGATAAGATTGGAGTAATATGCGGCTTCGACGTCATGCGCGTCATACCTGCCGCTGAGGTAGCCCTTCATGAGCTTGTCAAAAAGCGTGATATACTGACTTATGGCGTTTGCGAGCGCGTCCGCCGAGCAGTCTCTGTCCGGCGCGGCGATGCTGCGCACAAACTTGCCGTCATAGAGCGCATACTCAAGCTTTGCGCCTGTCAGCGGGTAGAGAAGCCTGTCCTCTATATCCTTCCACACGCGGAAAAACTCCGTCATTGCGGAGATGAGCGCGGCGGACTGCGTCCTGAACACGACGGACAGCTCGCCTATCGACGCCTCCCCGCCGGGGATGAGCGCGACCTCGTACTTCACCGTCGGGCGGTATTTGTACTCCAGTGAGCTTTTCAGCGACATGGAGGAGGTGTTCGGCGCGAAGAACGGCACAAACTCCCTTGACGGGGTCATGAGCTGTTCAATGGCAGAAAGCACATCGTTTATCCGGCGCTCGGGCGTGGTATAGTTGACGTATTCCGCAAGGATCTGGTTTATAAGGCTTGAGCGGCTCGTGCCCATGCGGTGCGCCAGAGCATCGACCTCTCGCACGACCTCGTCATTGAGCATCAGGCTGTACAATGTTTTTTTCATGGGCTTGATCATCCCTTTCGTTTTTCTTACAAGTACATTATAACACCTATGCGGAAACTTGTCAATAGGATTATATAATATTTTGCGCAATTTATATCGAGTTTACAGAACGTTCAAATATTGAGCGCGGGCAAGCAGCATGACAGTTGCTGACGGTCGCGGAACGCAGCTGCGTGAACACAAAATTACGCAATCTCGCTCTTGATTTTTTGCGGTATATTGGGTATAATGGCACAGCGTGTGACGTAAAAAAAGAATATGCAGCGGTATCGAAGTGGTTATAACGGCCCTGACTCGAAATCAGGTGTACCGGCAACGGTACCGTGGGTTCGAATCCCACCCGCTGCGCCAGAAATCACGCCAGCAGCCGGTTTTTCAGGCTGCTGGCTTTTTTCGGTTCGGTGCAAAGCCTGCGGCGCGCATCGCAGCGGCAGCCGAAATAAGCTTCGGGCTGTAATCCAGATGTGCGCAAGCGTTCGCCGCAGCTGAGAAAAGTCGCTGCGGTCAGGTCATTCCTGAATCCGCTTCACGGCAATACCGGGTTTGAAACGTGCATCACAAGACTGCAAATGCAGAGCTACGTCTGCATCGCAGATTTTGTCTATATGCAGGACAAATTCTATATGCAGGACAAATACGGAAGACTGTATGGCTGGGGTGTTGCGGAGTATGCGGCGCCGGAAGAGCTTTTTGGGTACGACTTTATAACATCTGTCTATCAGCGAGACCCGCAGAAATCCAGAGAGCGCATGATGCAGCATCTTTCCTCCGTCCTGCCGGGTGCGTCCGCACATCAGATCACGAAGATATTGAAAGGATGAGACACAATGAGCAAGAAACTTGTAGCGTATTTTTCTGCGTCCGGCGTGACCGCGAAGGTTGCCGAGGCGCTGGCAGAGGCAATCGGCGCGGACATCTTTGAGATCGA
>DJEW01000027.1:21322-47159 GCA_002431965.1 Clostridiales bacterium UBA5888 | reverse complement strand
GGACGAGATAAACGCTGAAGGCATCTAAGCGTGAAACTCCCCCTAAGATAAGATCTCCCATCCTTGTGAGTAAGGGCCGAGGCAGACTACCTCGTTGATAGGTCGGCGGTGTAAGCGCAGTAATGTGTTCAGCCTACCGATACTAATAGCCCGAGGGCTTGACCTACATTCTTGATTGCAGGTTCGTCCTTGCTCCTCTGTTTGGTTTTCAGGGTACAATCCTGAAAGCAGTTGGTGTTTTTAACGGTGAGGGTCCACCTGTTCCCATTCCGAACACAGAAGTTAAGCTCACCAGTGCCGACAATACTTGTCTGGAGACGGACTGGGAAGATAGGTCAATGCCAACATATAAAAGCGCTGAGGCAATAGCTTCGGCGTTTTTGCTTTTTATGCTTCATTTTTTATGCTTCATTTTTTGCTTGTGTCGTCTGCTTTGTTTATTGAACATGATTTGTGCCGAAGCTGTGCCGTAATCGCGCGCAATTTTTATTCAAATCCCCAAAGCGGTGAATTGAATGCATAAAACTCTTGCAATCTGCCCGCGGGTATTATATACTCTCACACAGTAAATAGATTTTTAAGCGCGGTACTGAGAGACCGGCAAGATCGTTCATATACAGCAGCCGGATGTTCTCCGCCTGCGCGGATGATGTGCATTTGCGCCACTGTCCCTGATCTGCTATGTCTTGCCTTCTCTCAGGCAAGGCTTTTTTGTTATGGTTTTTCGAAAGGAGAGGCGTATGAAGCTCAAGGCGCAGATAATGGACGAGGCGGCGCTATCACGTGCGCTCATGCGTATATCGCACGAGATAACCGAAAAGAACAGGGGCGTTGAGAATGTTGTCCTTGTCGGTATCCGCCGCCGCGGCGAGCCAATCGCGCGGATAATACGCGCAAACATTGCAAAAATCGAGGGCGTTGAAGTGCCCTGCGGCAGTATCGACATCGGGTTTTACCGCGACGATCTCACTACCTTTGCTGATAGCCCGCTTGTGCGCCGCGCGTCGCTTGATTTTGACGTAAACGGCAGGAATGTTGTTTTGGTGGACGATGTTCTCTACACCGGGCGCACGGCGCGCGCCGCTATCGAGGCGGTCTTCTCCTGCGGCCGCCCGCGGAGCATCCAGTTCGCCGTGCTTGTCGATCGCGGTCACCGCGAGCTGCCCATACGTGCAGACTACGTCGGCAAGAACATTCCAACGTCACGCAGTGAGCTTGTGGAGGTCCGCCTGCCTGAGTACGACGGCGAGACCGGTGTTTTCCTGATGGACATGGATAAGGTATAACCGGCGTTTGCCGTTTATATATTGGGGCTTCACCCCGGAAATTCAATAAAATATCTACAGAGAGAGGTAAATTGAATGAAGAAATCGACAATTGACGGACCAATTTATGATGCGCGCGCTCTGGGCACGCCGAAGATGCTGCTGCTTGGATTACAGCATATGTTCGCCATGTTCGGCGCAACGGTGCTCGTCCCGGCTCTGACCGGGCTTGACGTTGCAACGGCGCTCTTTTTTGCCGGTATCGGTACACTTCTTTTCCACCTTATAACCATGGGGAAAGTACCCGCGTTCCTCGGCAGCTCCTTTGCCTTTATCGGCGGGTACAATGCCATCCGCACCGTTGGCACAGCCGCCGACGGCACGGCGATATATGATAACACGCTCCTGCCCTACGCCTGCTTTGGCGTGCTTGTCGCGGGGCTGATGTATGTGATACTTGCGGCGCTGTTCAGAAAATTCGGCGTGAAAAAGGTCATGCGCTTTTTCCCGCCCATCGTCACCGGACCTATTATCATCGCCATAGGACTGACGCTCTCCTCCTCAGCCATAAATAACTGCAAAGCCAACTGGCTCATCGCCGTCGTCGCTATTGCGATCGTTATCGGCTTCAATATGTGGGGCAGGGGCATGACAAAGATCATCCCGATACTCCTTGGCGTCGTTGGCTCGTATATTTTCGCGCTCATCGTTGATCCGACGGAGCGCGAGGCGGTCTGCACCGCTGTGGCGAACGCCGCATGGGTCGGTCTGCCCGTGCGCTGGAGCAGCACCGTGTTCGGTCTCTTCGGAAGCGGCAGCGTGGACACTGCTCTGCTGTGGTCCGCCGTGTTCACGATAGTTCCGCTGTCGCTTGCAACGATGGTCGAGCATATCGGCGACATATGCGCCATTTCCTCCACCGTTGGGCAGAATTTCATGTCCGACCCCGGCTTCCACCGCACCCTCCTCGGCGACGGTCTGGCAACCTCACTCGCCGCGCTGTTCGGAGGACCCGCCAACACCACCTACGGCGAGAACACAGGCGTGCTTGCCCTCTCAAAGGTCTATGATCCGCGCGTCATACGCATTGCCGCCTGCATCGCGATCCTCGTCTCCTTCTGCCCGAAGTTCGCCGCGCTCGTCTCCGCAATGCCCACCGCCACAATCGGAGGCGTGTCGCTCATCCTCTACGGCATGATCTCTGCCGTCGGCGTGCGCAACGTTGTGGAGAATAAGGTTGACTTCACCAACACCCGCAACGTTATCATTGCCGCGCTCATCCTCGTTCTCGCCATCGGCATCAGTTACTCCGGCAGCATCCAGATAGGTATTGTCAGCCTCTCAGGTCTCGCCGTCGCCTCTATCGTCGGCATCGCGCTCAACGCGATACTGCCCGGCAAGGACTATGTTTTCGAGCAGGAGGACGAAGGCTCGACCTCCGTTGACCTTTCCGGCGCGATAAACATGGAAGAGAACAAGTAAAAATCCTGAATGAAAATATAAAGCCGCCCCATTTGATGAGGGGCGGCTTTAGCTATGCAGCGCAGGCTATCTGTTTTTCCCGGCGTACCAGAACATCCATGCCACAATGGCGGCAAGCGCCGCAACAACGATTATGCCCAGCACAAGATTGAATGCGCCCGAAATAAGCCCGCCGACGAGCCGCACCGCAAATACGACCGCCGCAATGAGAAGCGCAAGCGCGATAACGCCGATAACAAGCTTTGTCAGCTTTTTCATGTCCATTGTCAGAACCTCCATCATTACTATAATTATGTTTTCATATCAGCCGATCGGCGGACCCAGACGAGAGAGAACGGCAACAAAATACTCCGGAAGCCCGGCTGCCAGCTCAATATGCTCGCCGGTGCGCGGGTGGACAAATTTGAGCCGCCGCGCGTGCAGGCACTGCCCCTCAAGACCCTTGTCCGGAGAGGGTGCGCCATATGTAAAATCGCCGAGCAGGGGATGTCCGAGAGACGCAAGATGAACGCGGATCTGGTGCGTGCGCCCGGTGTGCAGGCGGCACTCAATGTGCGTATAGCCGTTATAGCGGGCGATGACCGACCAGTCTGTGCGCGCGGGGCGGGAGTTTTTATCCGTGACCGCCATGCGTTTTCTGTCAGTGGGATGCCGCCCTATAGGGCGGTCAACCGTGCCCTCGTCCTCACGCATCCTGCCGCGCACGACCGCTTCATACACGCGGGAGAGGCTGCGGTCGGCAAGCTGCGCGGCGAGCGCGCGATGTGCAAAATCATTTTTTGCGGCAATGATCAGCCCGGACGTATCCTTGTCTATACGGTGGACGATGCCGGGGCGGCGCTCGCCGCCGACGCCGGAGAGACTGTCGCCGCAGTGGAACATCAGCGCATTGACAAGCGTTCCGTCAGGATGCCCGGGCGCGGGATGCACGACCATACCGCGCGGCTTGTTGACGACGACGACGTCGTCATCCTCATAGACTATATCAAGAGGAATATCCTGCGCGACAAGGGGAACGTCCGAAGCCTCCGGCAGCACGACGCCGTATTCTTCGCCCGCGCGGGTGCGGTAATTCTTCTTCGGCACTGCGCCGTCGAGCGTCACCGCGCCGGATTCTATCAGGCGCTGCGCTGCCGAGCGTGTCACACCGTCGATACTACGAGCAAGGAGAGCGTCGAGTCTTTCGCCGCTCTCCTTTGCTGTGATTGAAATATAATTCTCGACCATTACTTGAACTCGTTGAGTATATCGTCAAGGTCGAAATCGTCCGAGCCGGTGCTGCTGGGCGCGGGCTTTGGCGCGGCAGCGGGTGCAGCGGGGCGCGGAGGAGTCTGTGCAGCGGGACGCTGCATGGGGGCGGAAGCCCCGGCGTCCCTGCGCACGGCGGCTCCGGAATTTTTCACAGAAGTCTCGCCAACACCCATTGCCTTCGCAGTGGAGCCGGTGTTCTGCCGGTTCTCAACGCGGGCGTTCGCGCGCTCCCACTCGGCAAAAGGATCGGTCGGGTCGAACGCAGGCGCGGACTTCGCCGCGGGTGCTGCGCCGCTGCGCTGCGCGGACTTCACCTCGGGATGGGCGGCGGTGTACGCCTCGTAATCCTCCTCGTAGCGGGTCTTTTTCGCGGGAGACTTTGCGGCAGGACGCGCAGGGTGCTGCTGCGAAGGGGAGTGAGCGTTTCTGCCAAAGCCCTCCAGCGCCTTTTCACGGCGGGCGGCAGGGGAGGTATCAGCGGCGGTGCGCGCCTTTGCAGGCTGCTTTGCGGCGGAACGCATGACTTCCTCGTCAGCAGGCTTTCTGCGTTTGCCGAAACCAAAGCGCGGGGATGCAACGTCGTCGTCCTCGTCGTCGTCATCATCGGCTTTGTACTTTCTCGCCTTTGCGTCCGCGGCACGGTCGCGCGCGGGCTTTGCAGGGGCGGCGGCGCGCTGCTCCGCACGGTTTTTTTTGAAGTTGAGATTCAGCGGCTCACGATCTGCATCCTCGTCGTCATCCTCGTCAAACTCGTCCTCATGCTCATCCTTGCCCTCGCCGCCGAAGATGATATAAATGATGAACAGCAGCGCAAACACCGTGATGAAAATATCCGCGACGTTGAAGACGGCAAAATCAAAGAGGTCGATCTTGAACATATCGACGACATAGCCGTAGAGCACACGGTCAAGGCAGTTGGACAGCCCGCCCGCCGTCACAAGAACGAGACACCAGCGCCCGAAGCGCCCATTGATGAAGTTTGTGGCAAGGGCAATGATGACGGCAATGGTGAACACGGCGGTGAGAATGATGAAATAGATGCGCGCACCACCGCCGGCAAGGAAGCTGAAGGCGGCGCCGTCATTGTGCAGGCGGACAAGACTGAGGACACCGGGTATAATGGGTTCAGTGACCGTGCCGACCAAGAGATTGGTCGTGACCCAGTACTTCACCCCCTGGTCAAGAATAATGACCAGAATACCGACTATTGCATAAAGCATATCTTTCTCCTATCTGCCACCAGGCGCGGAAAATGCGCTGATGGCGCGCGAATTTTATCCCGGACGGAAGATGAAAAGCCGGGCGTGACCGGCGGGGGAAACGCCGGTCACTTTTTTATGAAGCAAAACTCAGAGCTTTGCGACCACTGCGGCGCAGCGCGGGCACAGCCCTGTCTCGGGATCGGCATGCTCGGAGTGCATCCAGCAGCGCGGGCACTTGACGCCCGGCGCTTCCGTGACGGAAATCTTCAGACCGGGGTTGTTGACGCCCTCGCCGACGACCGCGCCCTCTGCGTGGTCATCGTCATCGGAAATGAGGCACTTGGAGACGATGAAAAGCTCGGAGAGATTCATGCCCTCGACCGCCTTTACGGCGTCGCGCGAAGCCTCGTCCACGGCGTGGAGCGTCACGGAGGCCTCCAGCGGCTTGCCGATGCGCTTGTCGGCGCGGGCAGTTTCCAGCACGCCGTTCACGTCGCTGCGCAGGGAGATAAGCGCGTCCCACTTTGCAAGGGCTGCGCCGTCAAGCGCGTACTCGGTGAAGGGCTTGTTCATGACGTTCAAAACAACGTTGCGCGCATCGTCCGTGGACTTGTGGGGCATCGCCAGCCAGATCTCATCGCAGGTGAAAGCAAGAATGGGGGCGAACATCTTTGTGAGACTGTCAAGGATGAGCCAGAGCGCGGTCTGCGCGCTGCGGCGCTTGAGGCCGTTCGGCTCCTCGCAGTAGAGACGATCCTTGATGATGTCAAGATAAAAGCTGGAAAGCTCGACGACGCAGAAGTCGTTTATCGCGTGGGAGACAATGTGGAACTCATAATCGTTATACGCCGCGGCGACCTTTTCGATGAGAGCGTTGAGCTTTGTGATCGCCCAGCGGTCAAGCTCAAGCATATCCTCCGGCGCGACGAGCTCATCCGGGTCAAAGCCGTTGAGGTTGCCCAGACAGTAGCGCGCGGTGTTGCGGAACTTGAGGTAATTCTGGCTGAGGTGCCTGAAAATATCCTTTGAGCAGCGAACGTCAACGTGATAGTCGGCAGAGCCTGCCCAGAGACGCACGATGTCCGCACCGAACTCCTTTATCATGTCCGCCGGATCGACGCCGTTGCCGAGAGATTTGTGCATCGCGCGCCCCTCGCCGTCAACGGTCCAGCCGTGGGTGAGGCATTCCCTGTAAGGCGCGCCCATGCCCAGTGCGCCGACCGCAACGAGCAGCGACGACTGGAACCAGCCGCGGTACTGGTCGCCGCCTTCCATGTACATATCAGCCGGCCAGAAGCCCTGATCACGCTTCATGGCGGCGTAGTGGGTAGAGCCGGAGTCAAACCAGCCGTCGAGGGTGTCGGTCTCCTTGGTGAAGTGCGTGCCGCCGCAGTGCGGGCAGACAAAGCCCTTGGGCAGAAGCTCCGCCGCGTCCAGCTCAAACCATGCGTTGCTGCCCTTTTCCTCAAAGATGGAGGCGACGGATTCGATCGTCTCATCCGTGCAGACGGGCTTATGGCAATCGCCGCAGTAGAACACGGGGATGGGCAGACCCCAGCGGCGCTGGCGGGAAATGCACCAGTCGGCGCGCTCGCGGATCATCGCCGCCATGCGCTCCTTGCCCCACGCAGGGATCCAGCGGACGTTGTCGCAGGCTGCGATAGCCTCGTCCTTGAAGGAATCGACCGAGCAGAACCACTGCGGCGTGGCGCGGAAGATGATCGGGCTCTTGCAGCGCCAGCAGTGAGGGTAGGAGTGGACAATGTCCTCAGACGCGAAGAGCATGCCGCTCTCGCGCAGATCGTTGAGAATGACGGGGTTGGATTCGTCGGTGGTCATGCCGGCGTACTTGCCCGCGTAATCGGTGTGACGCCCCTGATCGTCAACGGGAACGACAAGCTCCATCCCGTAGCGGCGGCAGGTCTGATAGTCGTCCGCGCCGAAGCCGGGCGCGGTGTGCACGCAGCCTGTGCCGGAATCCATCGTCACGTAGTCCGCCAGCAGCAGACGCGAGGGCTTGTCGATAAACGGATGCTGGGCGAGCATGTTTTCAAAGAAGCGGCCGGGGTGGGTCTCAAGGATCTCATAGCTGTCAAAGCCGCCGATGTGCATGACCTTGTCGGTCAGGGCTTCCGCCATGATGTATATTTCGCCGTTGGGAGCCTTGACAAGCGCATACGGCTCGTCCGGGTGCAGCGCGATGGCAAGGTTGCCGGGCAGCGTCCAGATGGTCGTCGTCCAGATGACGAAGTAGAGCCTGGAGTGGTCGATATGAGGGAGCTTGCCGAGATCGTCGCGCATGGGGAACTTCACATACACGGTGGTGCAGGGGTCGTCCTGATACTCGATCTCAGCCTCGGCAAGGGCGGTCTCATCCTTGGGGCACCAGTAAACGGGCTTTAGCCCCTTGTAGATGTGCCCTTTTTTGTACATCATGCCGAAGATGCGAATCTCGTCCGCCTCAAAGCCGCGGTTCATGGTCTTGTAGGGGTGCTCCCAGTCGGCAATGACGCCCAGACGCTTGAAGCCGTCCATCTGGCGGTTGATGTATTTTTCGGCATACGCATGGCACGCGGAGCGAAAGTCCGCCACGCTCATTGCCTTGTGGTTGAGGCGCTGCTCCTTGATAATGGCGCTCTCGATGGGCATGCCGTGGTTGTCCCAGCCGGGAATGTACGGCGTGTAGTACCCGCGCATGGCGTAGGAGCGGGTGATGAAGTCCTTTATGGACTTGTTTAGCGCATGCCCCATGTGAATGTCGCCATTGGAGAACGGAGGACCGTCATGCAGGTTGAAGCGGGGGTGACCCTCGTTCTTTTTGAGCATCTCGTTGTAAATATCAAGCTCTTCCCAGTGCCTGAGCATTTCAGGCTCGCGCTTGGGCAGACCCGCGCGCATGGGAAAGTCGGTTTTCGGCAGATTAAGCGTTGCGTTAAAATCCTGTGGCATATGCGTACACTCCTATATGTCTTGGTGTAAATGTGTATATAACGGCTGAACGGGGCGGACGTTCACACGCGCGCCCCGGGTGCAGCAGGCAAAAAGACCTTAGCTCTCAGAGATTGAAGGTCTGCGTCCTGTCAATGTTCTTTCTGGGCTTGGACGGGGTCTTCATCGAAGAGGAGAGGTCGATGTTGACGGGAGGCTCGGGCTGGATCTTGGAGACGGACTCCTCAATGCTGCGCACGGCGCTGTCTACATCCGCGCCGTCGGCGGCGGGTGCGGCAGGTGCGGCGGGTGCTGCGGGCGCGGCTGCAGGTGCGGAGGCGGTCATCCCGGCGGCGATAGCGTCGAGATTGCGCAGCTGCGTGCTGCACAGCGCGCGCGCCGCGTCAAAGAACTTCTCCGTCGCCGCCTTTGCGTCCTCAAGACGCTTCTGCTGGCGGTTGACCTCTTCCTCAATGCCGCCGACGCGGGCCTTGACCTGAAGCTCGGCGTCCTCTATCATTGCGGCGCTTCTTGTGCGCGCGTCGTTTTCTATCTGCACGGCGAGCTTCTGCGCGGAGAGAACGGCCATGTTCAGCGCCTCTTCATTTGCGCGGTACTCCTCTATCTTATCGACCAGCACCTTCATCTTGCTCTTGAGCACGGCGTTTTCCTTCTGGTACGCCGTCACGTCGTCGGCAAGCTCCTCAAGAAAATCGTCCACAGCCGCCATATCATAGCCGCCAATCCGGGACTTATCAAATGTCTTTTCACGAATGTCCTGAGCAGTGATCATATAATTATCCACCTTTCGTTTTCTTTAGGCAACGCCCACACAATACGCCGGCGGCATCCGACGGATAATTCGCACCCTGACTAAGCAGCTTTTTGAAATACACAAAGTATTCCTGCGTAAAAAGCATCGTCCTCAGAGCACAGATTCTCTCGCCGGCTGCACTTGCCGTATCGTGCGGTGCTGCCTTAGGGCATGCAGAAGTTCTGCAGGTTTTGTTTCTATGAACAGAGCTTTCAAAGATACTGCCCGCCGCTGACGGGCTGATCGCCCTGCGCGCCGAGAATATCAACGTTCTGCGGGGTGACGAAATATGTCTTAGCGGAGACGGGGGTTATCTTCCCCTGCAGCGCATAGGCGATACCTGATATAAAGTCGAGCAGCCGCCTTGCCGTGTCGCCGGGCAGTCCCTCGAGCGTCATCACGACCGAGCGGTTGGCGCGGATGTGATTGACGATCTCCCCAGCCTCGTCAAAGGTCTTGGGGGAAAAGAGAATGACCTGCGACTCCTTGCCGCCGAAGCTCACGCGCCCCTGCTTGGGAGCGGCGGACTGCTTTTTGCCGAAGTTGCCGAAGAGACTGCCATCGCCCTGGGAGGGCTGCGCCTGCGCTTTCACGGCGGGTCTGGCGGTCTGCTTCTGCTGCTGGGGGCGGCGCTGCGGCTGCGGCTGACCCTGCGGGGTCTCGGCAAAGCTGCTTTCAAAAAGCGCCTGCTCGCGGCTGGCGGGCTGCGCCTGCGCCGGGGGCTGCGCCTGCGGCTTATACTGTGCGTCAGCGCCCTCAAAAAAATCATCCTCATCATCGTAAGGCTGGGTAAGCTTTCTAAGTTCGTCCATGAAACCCATGAAGTAAGTGCCTCCAAAGTCAAAAATGATCTGCATCAGGGCCGCGCGGGCGAAAGCGCCCGGATGGTCGTTTGAGACCGGGTGAAAGCATAGACCCTGCTGTCAGCCCCGGACGCGCGGCGGCTCAGTGCCCGGCACCGTAATCGCGCGCGCCGAAGATAGCGGTGCCCAGACGGATCATGTTGGCGCCGCAGTCTATGGCGGTCATATAATCCCCGCTCATACCCATAGACAAAAAGTCCATACATATATTATCGTATTTTTTTTCGCCATTGTCAATAAAAAGCTGATTCATGAGCTCAAAATATGGTCGGTTTTCTTCTCCGTCGGCGCAAATCGGGGGTATCGCCATCAATCCGCGGACAAAAATCCCCTCCAGAGCCGATGCATGGGCGAGCGCGGAGGTTATCCCGCCTGGCGCGAAGCCGGATTTTGCCGCCTCTGCGCCGACGTTCACCTCCAGCAGAACGTCCTGCACGATCCCGCGCGCCACGGCGGTGCGGGCGATGCAGTCCATAAGCTCGACGCTGTCAACGCTGTGGATGAGAGATGCCGTGCCCACGACCTTGTTCACCTTGTTTTTCTGCAGATGCCCGATAAAGTGCAGCGCCGCGCCGTCATAGGCGTGCTCCGCGTTCTTCTGCACAAGCTCCTGCACGCGGTTTTCCCCGCATATGGCAAGCCCTGCCGCGATAGCCTCGCGCACGCGCTCGGCGTCGTTCATCTTCGTTGCGCCGACAAGGTAGATATCCTCTGCGCGGCGGCCGGCGCGTTCGGCGGCGCGGGCGATGTTTTTTCTAACCAGCGCCAGGTTATCCGAGATAGTCATTGTCTTTATCCCTCCAATCGGCGAGAATGCGCATACCCTCGCGGATCCCGCCGTTCTCCGCGGCGAGCGCAAAGCCCTCTCCGCTGTATATGATCTCCGCCCTCACGCGCTCAATGCGGGAGAGAGCGAAGCAGTAGACATAGTCATTTCCCGCCGCATCGCGCTCTATGGCGGTCGGCGGCAGCGCCAATCCGCTAACGCGCGAGACGGTCAGCGCCGCGCTGCACCGGCGGAGCGCCATCAGATCCGCGCCGTCCTCCGTCACGCGGAAGAGGAGCGCCGGGCGCGCGCCGGAAAAGTCCGCGGCGATGAGCCGCGCCGTCACGGGATACTCCGCGCCGTCAAACGTCAGCTCATATTCGCCCTTCTCCGGCGCCGCCATGCCGGGCGCGCCCAACGCGGCATAATACCAGTCGAACCCTTCGACGAGCCGCCCTGCGGCGGACGCATATTCCTGCGGCTCTGACGCGAGCAGCGCCTGCACCGTGCCGGCGGAGAAATCCTCGAGCGCGGACGGTGAGAGGTATTCATACCCGTCCACGGCGGAATAGAAAACGGCCGAGCCCGCCGTGCGCGCGCCGCAGCGCGCAGCAAGGCGCGCGCCGTCCTCCGCCGCGTACAGGGCGGCGGAGGAGGCGGAAACGACGCTCTCGCGCCGCACGGCGATGCCCTCGAGCGTCACGCAGTTTTTGACCGTGCGCCGCTCAAGCACGGCGAGGGCGGCGGAGCGGCCGCCCGCTGCGGAGAAATGCGCCAGCACATAAGCGCATACCGCCGCAAAAAGCACCGACACCACCAGCCCCATAAATGCGGCGTCGCGGCGCAACTTATGTATCCAGCTCCAGCTCGAGCGCCTTTGGCGGCACGATGGTGGAGATCGCGTGCTTATAGATAAGCTGCTGCTTGCCGTCGGAATCGAGAATGACGGTGAAGCCGTCAAAGCCCTTTACCGTGCCGTGCATCTGGAAGCCGTTCATGAGGAACATCGTCACCACCAGCCTGTCCCGGCGTACCTGATTGAGAAAAATGTCCTGGAGATTCTGCGTTTTCTGCATATATGCCAACTCCTTTTTCCGAAGCGGCATGTCCTTGCGCGCCGCTTCCTCTTGTATTCACGGGAGCGGCTGAACCGTACCCGCGGTATATCATGATATACCGCAGCGGCGTATAAAATCTGTCGAAACCTGCCGCGCCGCGAGAAAATCAGGGTCGGCGTCCCAGCGTATCCATAATGCGTCCTCCCAGCGGCGGAACCATGTCAGCTGGCGCTTGGCGTAGCGGCGGGAGTTCTGCTTGATGAGCGCGATCGCCTCCTGCCGTCCAAGCTCCCCGCGAAGCGCCGCGGCGGTCTCCTTATAGCCTATCGCCTGCATGGACGTCGAGCGCGCGGACACGCCGCGCTCCAAAAGCCCCGACACCTCGTCGAAAAGCCCTGCGCGCACCATTTTGTCCACGCGGGAGTCTATCATGGCATACTGCCGCGCGCGGTCGGCATAGCAGAGAACGATGCGCGCCGCGTCATAGCGCGGGGGAAGAGCGCGCGTAGCGGCGTCGTGCGCCGTGGCGGTTTCGCCCGTGAGCGTGTAGATCTCCAGCGCGCGGACGATGCGGCGCCTGTCCGTCGCGGCGAGCTTTGCGCCGCGCTCGGGGTCTATCCGGCGGAGCTTATCGAGCATCGCCTCTCCGCCGCGCTCGTCGTATTCGCGCGAGAGCGCCTCGCGCAGCTCGCGGCTCTCCTGGGTGTCGGCAAAGCTCCGCCCGGAGAGGAGGGAGTCTATATAAAGCCCCGTGCCGCCGACTATCACCGGCAGCTTTCCGCGCGCGAGTATATCCTCGCAGCACGCCGCCGCCTCGTCCACGTAGCGCGCGGCGGAGTAAGGCTCGTCAGGGTCTGCAACGTCGAGCATATGGTGCGCGACGCCGGCGCGCTCGGCGACCGTCGCCTTTGCCGTGCCGATGTCCATGCCGCGGTAGACCTGCATGGAATCGGCAGAGACTATCTCGCCGTTCAGCTTCTGCGCCAGCGCGACGGACAGCGCCGTTTTCCCGGATGCGGTAGGCCCTGCAATTATAACGACCTTATCCATCAAACTATCCTCTTGAACTGTTTGTCCAGATCGCGGCGCGTCATGGTTATGGAGACGGGTCTGCCGTGCGGGCAGTATTTCACCTGTCCGGAGAGAACGGCGGCGGCAATGCGCTCAAGCTCCTTTGCGTCCGTGTCCCAACCGGCCTTTATCGCCGCCTTGCACGCCACGGTGTGCAGTATCTCATCGCGCGCATCCTCCGCACTTAGGCTTTTCCCGCGGCGCAGCTTTTCGCATATTTCCTCCACCGCGGCCACGGCGTCTCCCGGCAGCATATCCGCCGGCAGCGCGCGCAGTATATACTCACGCTCGCCGAAGGCGTCCAGCTCGAAGCCGAGCGCCGAGAGCAGCGCGGAATTTCTTTCGATAAGCTCCATGCTCTCCCCGTCGAGACGCAGCGTCACCGGGGCAAGCAGGCGCTGGCTCATGATCTCGCCCGGCGCGGCTTTGAGACGGTCGAATATCATGCGCTCGTGCGCGGCGTGCTTGTCTATCCAGATAAGCTCATCGCCGGTCTCCACGATGATATAGGTCCTGAGAGCCTCACCCACTATCTTGTGGTCGGGCACGGAGGAGCTTTCAACATTTTGCACAGGGTTTTCAACAGGGGGCTGGGTCAAAATGGGCGCGGAAGCCGTCGTATCAGCGCCTTTTTTGTCGTTTTCCGTCGAAACGCGGGGGGAGGTGAGGTCGAGGCGCGTCTGATACGGCACATCGCGGGTCATAAAGGCACTCATATCGCCGCCGGCGCTTGCAGAGGGTGTATACGCCCTTTGCGCCGGGAAGATCCCGCGCGCGGCGGAAAGGCCCGCCTTCGCGCCCGGTGCGGCGCTCTGCCGCGGCGGCGTCCAGCCATGCCGGGCATATGCTGCCTGCGCGCTCTCGCGCGGCGCTTCGGTGCGGCTCGCGTCTTTCGCGGCATCAGGCGCGGTCTGACCGGATGTGCCTGCGCCCACGCGGCTCTCCCCGGTGAGGGCAAAGAGCGCGGCGTGGTAAACAAGGTCGAACACCTTCTTTTCATAGGAGAACTTGACCTCGGTTTTCGCGGGGTGCACGTTCACATCCACGCTGCCGCAGCCAAGCTCGAGATACACCACGCACGCGGGGTAGCGCCCGGTGAGGAGGGTGTTTTTATATGCCTGCTCCACTGCCGCCTGCAAAAGCGCGGATCTGATGAAGCGCCCGTTGCAGAAAAAGTACTGCGCGCCGCGGCTGCCGCGCCCGGCGGAGGGGGAGGACACAAACCCGCGCACGCGCACGCCGTCGTCCTCGCTGGCAATCTCCAGAAGCGTGGAGGCAAGCTCGCGGCCAAGAAGCGAATACGCGCAGGAATCGAGCCGCCCGTCCCCGGGAGAGAAGAACTCCTCACTGCCGTCGCGGATGAAGCGCACGGACACCTCCGGTCTTCCCAGCGCGCAGCGCAGCGCCGCGAGCGTGCATGCGGCGGCCTCGCTTCTGTCGGACTTGAGGAATTTCAGCCGCGCAGGAGTGTTGTAAAAAAGATCGCGCACGATCATGCTCGTCCCCTCCGGGCAGCCGCAGGGTGTCATGTCCTGAATGTCGCCGCCGTCGAGCGTGACGAGCGTGCCCTCATCCGTGCCGCGAAGCCGCGTTTTCAGCTCTATGCGCGACACAGCGGAAATCGCCGCGAGAGCCTCGCCGCGAAAGCCCATCGTGCTTATCGCTTCGAGACCGCGCTCATCGTGCAGTTTGCTGGTCGCGTGGCGCAGAAAGGCAACGCCCGCGTCCTCGCCCGCCATGCCCACGCCGTCGTCCGTCACGCGGATATAGGTCGCGCCGCCGCCGCGGATCTCCACGGTCACATTTTTTGCAAGTGCGTCGAAGGAGTTTTCCATCAGCTCCTTCACCACGGACGCCGGGCGCTCCACGACCTCGCCCGCGGCGATCATGTCCGCCACATGTGGGGACAGCACGTTTATAACTGCCATATATAAAGCTCCTGAATCCATTACTTTGCAAGAGAAAATATTATACCGTAAATCTGTTGAAAAATCCATAACAATTATGTTAAAATAAAATGCCAAACCACGATTTGAGGGAAGACAGAACACAATGAGCTACGAAAGAAAAGTAATAGACACAGCGGATATAAAGCGGCAGGAGGACATATGCCGCGCCATTGCCGAGCGCAACGCCCGCGAGGGCGTGACGAAGCTTGCGATGGTGGACACCTACGGCTGCCAGCAGAACGAGGCGGACAGCGAGAAGCTGCGCGGGTATCTGGCGGAGATGGGCTGCGGCTTCACGGAGGATGAGTTTGAAGCGGACATCATCGTCGTCAACACCTGCGCCGTGCGTGAGCATGCGGAGATGCGCGTGCTGGGCAACGTCGGCGCGCTGACGCACGCGAAAAAGGCGAAGCCCGGGCAGATCGTTGCGGTGTGCGGCTGCATGGTGCAGCAGCAGCATATGGCGCAGAAGATAAAAATGTCATACCCGGTGGTTGACCTTGTTTTCGGCCCGCACGAGCTGTGGCGCTTCCCGGAGCTTCTGCAGCGCACGATGGACAGCCATAAGCGCGTTTTCGCCACGGAGAAGGATGACGGCAGCGTCGCCGAGGGCATCCCGGTGCGCCGCGTAGACGGCGTGAAGGCGTGGCTTTCCGTCATGTACGGGTGCAACAACTTCTGCACCTACTGCATCGTCCCCTATGTCCGCGGGCGCGAGCGCTCCAGAAGACCGGAGGACGTTGTGGCAGAGGCGAGGGAGCTTATAGAGGCGGGGTATAAGGACATCATGCTGCTCGGGCAGAACGTCAACTCCTATGGGCTTGACCTCGGCACGGACACGGACTTTGCCGATCTCATCCGCGAGATAGACAAGATACCGGGGGATTACCTCATCCGCTTCATGACGAGCCACCCCAAGGACGCAACGGAGAAGCTATTTAAAACCATGGCGGAGTGCGCCCACTGCGCCCATCAGCTGCACCTGCCGGTGCAGTCGGGCAGCGACAGGATACTGCGCAAAATGAACCGCAGCTACGACCGGGAAAAATATATACGTCAGGCGGAGCTTGCGAGAAGCTATATGCCGGATCTTGTGCTCACGACCGACATTATCGTGGGCTTCCCCGGCGAGAGCGAGGAGGACTTTGCCGATACGCTCAGCCTGTGCGAGCTTGTGCGCTTTGACGCGATGTTCACGTTTATCTATTCAAAGCGCGTCGGCACGCCGGCCGCCGCAATGCCCGATCCGTACACCCGCGAGGAAAAGCAGCGCCATTTCGACGCGCTTATGGAGGTGTCCAACCGCATTTCCGGCGAGAAGCACCGCGAGTATGAGGGGAAGACGCTGCGCGTGCTTGTCGATGGGGAGACGGGCAAGGAGGAATACAATCTCTCCAGCCGCACCAACGGCGGGCGGCTCGTCCATCTGCACGGCGATCCGGCGCTTATAGGGAAGTTCACAGACGTGAAAATAACCGCAAGCAACACATGGGCGCTCTACGGCGAGATCATAGATTAAAAGAAAGCAGGGCAGGGCAATGGCTGAGCTTACGCCGATGAAGCGGCAGTACAATGAAATAAAGGCAAAGCATCAGGACTGTCTGCTGTTTTTCAGACTGGGCGATTTTTACGAGATGTTTGATGAGGACGCGAAGCTCGCCGCGCGCGAGCTCGATCTCGCCCTCACCACGCGCGACCGCGGCGTGGAAGACCCCGAGGCGCGCACGCCCATGTGCGGCGTGCCCTACCACAGCGCCGAGGCGTATATTGCCCGGCTGATCGCCAAGGGGTACAAGGTCGCCATCTGCGAGCAGACGGAGGATCCCGCGCTTGCCAGGGGGCTTGTGGAGCGGGAGGTCATACGCATCATCTCTCCCGGCACGGTCACGGACAGCTCCATGCTTGTCGATGAGCGCAGCAACTACATATGCTCCGTCTACCTCGGACCCGACGGGAGCGGCGCGGCGTTCTGCGACATTTCAACGGGTGAATTCTGCTGCGCGGCGTTCTCCGGCGAGGACGCGGTGGGGCACATCGTCAACGAGCTGGGGCGCTTTGCCCCGCGCGAGGCGGTTTTGAGCCGCGGCGCGGAGGAGGAGCGGGCGATACGCGATTTTCTTTTGAAAAAGCTCGGCGGGATGCTGGAGACCGGGGGAAAACGCTTTGAATATATGCCTGCGGCGGCGCTTGTGTGCCGCCAGTTCGGCTTTGCCGACATAGACGAGAGCGGCCTGGGCGATACGCCCGCCGCGGTGTGCGCTGCAGGCGCGCTGCTCTCATACATTATCGACACGCAGAAGTTCGACATTTCACATATCCGCCGGCTCGACGTGTTCTACGGCGGGCGGTTTATGGAGCTGGACTGGTCTACGCGCAAAAGCCTTGAGCTGACGGAGTCGCTGCGCTCCGGCGAGAAGCGCGGCTCCCTGTTGTGGGTGCTGGACAAAACGAAGACCCCCATGGGCGGGCGCATGCTGCGCGCATGGGTGGAGCGCCCGCTTTTGTCGGCAGTGGCGATAAAACGCCGCCTCGCCGCGGTGGACGAGCTTGTGCGCGGCAACGTCACGCGCGGGGAGCTTATCGTGCAGCTGAAGGAAATCAGCGATATGCAGCGGCTCGTGGGGCGCTGCGTTTACGGCACGGCGGGCGCGCGCGATTTAAGGACGCTTTCAAACTGTGCCGCCGTGCTGCCGAAGCTGCGCGAGCTTCTGGAGCAGTTCACATCGCAGGAGCTGAAAAGCATCTCCGCGCTCGACACGCTCGACGACATCCGCCGGGAGATCGACCGCGCCATAGACGACGAGCCGCCGTTTTCCGTGCGCGAGGGCGGGTTTATCCGCCGCGGGTACTCCGAGGAGCTTGACCGCCTGCGCAACGTGCGCGACCATGGGGCGGAGATGGTGTCAAAGCTGGAGGAGCGCGAGCGCGAGCGCACCGGCATAAAAAAGCTCAAGGTCGGCTATAACCGCGTGTTCGGGTATTATATAGACGTGCCCAAATCCGCGGGCGATGCGAGCATACCGGAGGAGTATATAAGAAAACAGACGCTCGTATCCAACGAGCGCTACTTCACGCAGGAGCTCAAGGAGCTTGAAAACACCCTCCTCACATCGCGCGACAGGATAAACCAGCTGGAGTTTGATTTCTTCACGGAGCTTCGGCAGAGCGTTGCGGAAAAGGTGGAGCGTATACAGTCCGCCTCAGACGCTGTGGCGCGGCTGGACGTGCTGTGCTCTCTCGCGGAGACGGCGGTGAAAAACAACTACACCATGCCCGAGGTAGACGCCTCCCGCGAGCTTACGATAGTCGAAGGGCGGCATCCCGTCGTTGAGCAGAGCATGAAGGACGTGCTCTTCGTTCCGAATGACACCCGCCTCAACGACACGACCGACCGTGCCGCCATCGTGACGGGACCGAACATGGCGGGCAAGTCAACGTATATGCGCCAGACGGCGCTCATCGTCCTCATGGCGCAGATGGGCTCGTTCGTGCCGGCAAAAAGCGCGACCGTCGGCATCGTAGACCGCGTGTTCACGCGCATCGGCGCGTCGGACGACCTTGCCTCCGGGCAGTCAACGTTCATGGTGGAGATGAACGAAATGGCGGAAATACTCCGCCACGCGACGGGTGCGTCGCTGCTGATCCTCGACGAGATCGGGCGCGGCACATCGACGTTTGACGGCATGGCGATAGCGCGGGCTGTGCTTGAATACTGCGCGGACAAAAAAAGGCTCGGCGCAAAGACGATGTTCGCCACGCATTATCATGAGCTGTCCGCGCTCGAGGGCGAGCTGCCGGGCGTAAAAAACTACAACATCACGGCGAAAAAACAGGGCGGAACGCTCGTTTTTCTGCGGAAAATAGTTCCCGGCGCGGCGGACGACAGCTACGGCATCGAGGTCGCAAAGCTTGCGGGGCTGCCGGACGCGGTGATCGCCAAGGCGAAGGGCTACCTCAGGGAGCTTGAAAGCGGCGGCACGGAGGCGTTTACCCCGGCGCACGGCGGCGATGCCGGCGGGCAGATAAGCTTTGCCGACGTCGGCGCGGACGAGGTGCGCGAGACGCTTCGCACCACGGATCTGAATACGCTCACGCCCATAGAGGCGATGAACCTCCTTTTTGAGCTGCAGAGAAAGGCGCGCGGATGATGGACGAGAAAGAAAAAAAGCCCGTGCCGCCGCTGAAAGGCAGCGCGCTCACAAAGCGCGAGGCGGTATGCGTGCTGGCGTATCTGCCGGTGCACGCCGCGCTTCTGCCGCTTTTGCTGGGGCGGCTGACCGCGGAGGGAACGCTCACGGAGGCTCAGGCAAACTTTGCCCTCTACGCCGTCGGCGTTATATATATGCTCGCCGCCGCGTGGAATTTTCTCCGCCGGGATTTCCATACGCTCTGCGACAGACCGTTTTTCACCGCCGTCGAGATCATATACAGCTACGGTCTGATGCTGCTGTTCAACTTTTTTGTCGGGCTTTGCCTGAGCGCGGCGAAGCTTGCGGACAATCCCAACAACACCGCCGTGGCGGCGCTGGCAAGGGAGGACTACGGCACGGTGGCGGCGATGGCGGTTTTCCTTGCGCCGATAGTGGAGGAGCTTATCTTCCGCGCCGGCGTTTTCACCCTGCTGCGCCGCCGCAGCCGCACCGCGGCATACGCGGCGAGCATGCTGCTTTTCTCGCTGTATCACGTGTGGGGCTACGGCATACAGGACGCTCGCTGCTGGCTGTATATAGTGCAGTATCTGCCGGCGTCATGGCTGCTTGCGCGGCTTTATGATCGCACAGACAGCATCTGGAGCTGTATATTCTTCCATATGCTTGTCAACGGCGTGTCCGTAAAGGCGCTGACCATGCTGGGGTGAGACGATGGCAGACGTATTTCAGATCGAGGCGATAGCGCACATCGAGAGCGATTTTGCCGGAAAATTCGGCATCCCGCGGCAGGCGGGGCTTGTGGACGCGCTTGAGGCGCGGATCGTATTTGAAGAGAAGTACCGCAGTGCCGACGCGCTGCGCGGGATAGAGGGGTTTTCGCATCTGTGGCTCATCTGGCAGTTTTCGGCGAACCTGCGCGAGGACTGGTCGCCCACGGTGCGCCCGCCGAGGCTCGGCGGGAACGAGCGCATGGGCGTTTTCGCCACGCGCTCGCCGTTTCGCCCGAATGCGCTGGGGCTGAGCTGTGTGCGCCTTGTGCGCGTCGAGAACGACGGCAGGCGCGGCTGTACGCTCGTTGTCGCGGGGGCGGATCTCATGGACGGTACGCCGGTCTTTGACATCAAGCCCTACGTCGCTTATGCCGACGCGCACCCGGACGCGCGCTCCGGCTTCGCCGGTGCGCCGCCCGCCGGTATCGCCGTGGTAATTCCCCCGGCGCTTCTTGCGCGTGTGCCCGATGGGAAGCGGGCGGCGCTGCGCGGCGTGCTCGCGCTCGATCCGCGCCCGCGTTATCAGCACGACGCGGCGCGCGTATACGCCATGGACTTTGCCGGGCTGAATATAAAATTCACCGTAAGCGAGGATACGCTGACGGTGACGGATATTGAGTGATCGGAGATAGCGATCATACGAAAAAACGCCGCCCGGCAGGGCGGCGCTTTCATTATATCTTCATATTGTTTGCCGTGCGGCGGAAAAGCGTATTACAGGCGTTCGAACCCGTCGTTGGGCTGCTCGCGTTCGGGCTTGGGGCGGCGGCGGAAATTCGTGATGAGCACCCAGTTGTACATCACCAGCATCATCGCCGACGAAAAATACATCAGCTGCATCCCTATATAGCGCTCGTCCGCAATGACCATGATGTCAACTGCGGCGGCGAGCATGGAAAAGAACATGCTGCGCCATGCGTTCGGCGCGCCGAACG
This sequence comes from Clostridiales bacterium UBA5888, assembly GCA_002431965.1. Lineage (GTDB taxonomy): Bacteria > Bacillota > Clostridia > Oscillospirales > Oscillospiraceae > Limivicinus. Next base: position 26,654 of record DJEW01000027.1, on the reverse strand, counting down.
CCCAGCCCGCCGCGCGGAAAAATGCGATTATCGAAAGAATGATGGCAAGAGCCTCCGGCGCGTAAGCCCACACGACCGGATTGATGGCGTTGACCTTATAGAGCACCACCAGCCATACGCAGAAGAAGAGTATGGGGATGAACATCAGAAAGCACACGGTTCTTATAACGGTGGCGTGGGGCTTGTTTGCGCAGGCAAGCACAAGAGGGAACGCCAGCCCGTCCAGCACGCCCACGAGCGCCAGCACCCGCATATAGGCGGCGTTCTGATCCGTCTCGGAGCTGATAAGCAGCAGCAGCGACCCGATGACCATCATCCCGCCGATGAGCCAGCGCACCGCGGAGTAGAGCCTGCCGCCGTTATAAAAGGCGTCATAGAAATCGTCCGGCACAAACCAGCGGTCTGCACGGAAGCGGTCAACAAAGCGCAGGAAGATGTATCCCGAGATGAGCACCATCAGCGGCACGAGCACGTTGAAAATGCTTTTGTCCACAAGCCCTTCGTCGTTGAATGCCAGCATCGTCTGAAGCCAGCGGATGAACACGCTGAACGCGCCCGCACCGCAGACATAGCAGGTTATCTCAAGCGCCTTTTTCGAAAGCGCTATACGCTGGCGCATTTCGTCGTCCGTAAATTGTCTTGGCATATTCCACATTACCTCACAGTAATATATAACGCGGCTATTCTATACTCATTTGCCCGAAACGTCAAGTGAAGCGACGCATACTACAGGAGAAATCAACGGATGAAGAAGATACTTATCATGTGTTATACCGTGCTCGCGCTCGCGTTTATCGCGCCGCTTTTCCTGCGCGATGAGCCGGAGGAGACCTCCGCCGCGCCCGTTATCACGCCGGGCGCGGCGCTGACCCCGCCGCCGTCGGACAAGCCCGCTGCGCGGCGCGAGGCGGTCGGGAGCATACGGGTGCTCGCAGGAGGCGCCGTGCAGACCATGGATATGACGGACTACCTCACCGGGGTGGTCGCAGCGGAGATGCCGGCGGGCTTTGAGGAGGAGGCGCTGCGCGCTCAGGCGGTCGCCGCGCGCAGCTACGCGCTCTACTGCGCCGCCGCGCACCGCCACGCCGGCGCCGACGTCTGCGCCGACAGCGGCTGCTGTCAGGCGTGGCTGGACGACGCCGGTATGCATGAACGGCTGGGAAAAGACTATGACTATTATGCCGCAAAGCTCCGCCGCGCCGTGGAGACGACGGCGGGGGAGTATCTCACGTATGAGGGCGCGCCGGTGTTCGCGGCGTTCCATTCGTCCTCTGCCGGGGCGACGGAGGACAGCGGGCGGGTGTGGAACGCGGTGCCGTATCTTGTCAGCGTTCCCACGCCGGAGAGCGCCGATACGGTTCCGGGGTATGTCAGCACCGTGGACGCCGCGCCGCTGGATCTGCGCGACAGCATACTCTCCGTCTGCCCGGACGCGGACTTCACGGGCGATGCGTCAACATGGATCGGCGAAACGCGGCGCGATGCGAGCGGGCGGGTAGAGTGCGTCACGCTGGGCGGGAAGGAGATACAGGGCACAAAGCTGAGATCGCTCTTTGCCCTGCGCTCCACGGCGTTCACGCTGGAGTACACAGGTGAGACGTTCCGCTTCACGGTGACGGGCTTCGGGCACGGCGTGGGCATGAGCCAGTACGGCGCGAACGTCCTTGCCTGCGGCGGCGCGGACTACCGCGAGATACTTGCGCACTATTACCCCGGCACAACACTCACCGCGGCTGAATAGAATGAGCCATGGAGGTGGTGCAGGTGAAATATGCCGTTGTGGGCGGAGATGCGCGTTCGGCGCTGCTTGCGGCAATGCTTGCGCAGGACGGACACCGTGTATGCGCCTTTGCCCTTGAAAAGGCGGAGCTGGGCGAGGCGGTCAAGACCGGGTGTCTGCAGGGCTGCGTATATGGGGCGGACTGCGTGGTGCTGCCCGTTCCGGCGGAGAGCGGCGGACTGCTCAGCACGCCCCTGAGCGATAACGTTCTGCGCATGAGCGAGGTCATGGGCGCGCTCTGGCCGGGGCAGATACTCATTGCCGGGCGGCTGAGCGACGCATCGGCGGCAATGGGGCTGCGCGCGGGGGTACATATGGAGGATGTGATGCTGCGTCCGGAGTTTGTGATGGGCAATGCGGCGCTGACCGCAGAGTGCGCCGTTGCACGGCTTATCGACGAGAGCGACCGCGCGCTCATGGACAGCGCGGTGCTCGTGTGCGGCTGGGGCAGAATAGGAAGGATACTTGCTCTGCGTCTTGCGGCGCTCGGCGCCTCGGTCACGGTCGCGGCGCGCTCGCGCAGGGCGCGCGCGGAGGCGGAGGCGCTGGGGCTGGGCAGTGTGGATTATGCGGTTCTTGAAACGGAGATGGGTGCGTTCGACTTTGTGGTGAACACCGTGCCGGCGCGCGTGCTGACGGACGCGATGCTGTGCATGGCGGGAGAGGACGCGCTTTTTCTGGAGCTTGCGTCCCCTCCGGGCGGGTTTGACCGGACTCTCGCGGAAAACATCGGGCTGCATGCCGTCGCCGCGCCCGGACTTCCGGGGAAGTACGCGCCGCGCAGCGCCGCCGCGCTCATCAAAAGCACGATCTATGACGTGCTGAGGGAACAGGAGGAGTAGCGTATGAATGAAAGAAAGCGTCTGGGGCTCGCGCTGTGCGGGTCGTACTGCACGTATGATAAGCTCTTTGCCGCGGCGGCGCGCCTGCGGGAGGATTACGAGCTTATCCCCATCATGAGCGAGACCGCCGCCCGGACGGACACCCGCTTCGGCACGGCGGACGAAAATATCCGCCGCCTTACGGAGCTGACCGGACGCGAGGTCATCACGACCGTAGCCGGCGCAGAGCCGTTAGGACCGGCAAAGCCGCTCGACGCGCTTTTGATCGCGCCGTGCACCGGCAGCACCCTTGCAAAGCTCGCCCACGGGATAACGGACGGCGCCGTCACCATGGCGGCAAAGGCGCATCTGCGCAATGCCCGCCCGCTGGTTATCGCATTTTCCACCAACGACGGGCTGTCCGGCTCGGCGGAGAACATCGCGCGGCTTCTCAACCGCAGGAACGTCTATTTCGTTCCGTTCGGGCAGGATGACCCGCTGGGGAAGCCGTGCTCCCTGCAGGCGGACTTCACGCTCCTTGCAGACACGGTCGCCGCCGCGCTGCGCGGCGTGCAGATACAGCCGATCCTGAAATGATAAATACGCCCGGGGCATTGCCCCGGGCGATAGCGATTATATTATAGATTACTGCTGGCTCACTGCCCGCTCTCTGCGCCGTCGGTCCTGCCGTAGTATATCCCGGCGTATTCCTCGGGGGCAGGGCGCTCGCACTTGGGATCGAGCCAGTAGAAGCTGTACTCCTGATAGTTATAGCCCAGCTGCTCGCGCAGCTTTTCGTGACGCTCTACCCAGTGGTAGGTGGCGTTGTTCTCGTCATACCATGTGTAGCGCCAGGCGTCGCCCTGCGCCTCGGAGGAGGCGGTGCTTATCTTGCAGTTGGGCGCGCGCTTTTGCATTTCTTCGATCTGATCGGCGGGGATGGGGGTCAGCGTGCCTATCCACAGGCGCTCCAGCTCCGTCAGGGAGTAGAGCGGGGAAATATCCGTGAGGTTGGGAAGATTGGATATGTTCAGGTGGCGAAGACCCGTCAGCCCCGAAAGCGGGGAGAGATCCGTCACGTTTGTGGTGAATATCTCAAGGTATTCAAGCTTCGGGCAGCTTGCCAGCGGGGAAATATCGGACAGAGGGTTCATCGCAATGATAAAGACCTCAAGCTCAGGCATGCTCTCCACGAAGCTGATATTATATATCAGTTCATTGTGCCCGAGATCGACGTATTTTGCCTTTGTGCAGTATTTGAGCTTATCGACCTCCGCGTCGTCAAGCGCGCCGCCGACGGACGGGCGCGAGGCAAGAATGCGCTCCGTATCGGTGCGCACGCTGTAATACTGCCCAAACCAGATCCGCCAGATCACGTCAACGTCCGGAAACTGCTCGCGTATCTGCTGCATGCGCTCATTGCCGAGCGGCGTGACTATGCCGCCGTCGTCCATGTCGAGCGTTCTGCATTTTGTGAGCGCGGGGAGCGCCGCAGTTACGGCGTCGCCGTTGTCGCTTATCTCGGTCTTGCTGAGGTCTATGGTCTCGTCGGCGAGGGTGAAGGACTTGCCGTAGAGAGTGAAGGAATATTCAAATTCCGCCTGAGGACAGGCTTTTTCCAGCGCGGCGATCTCCTCCCATGTTAGCTTGCAGCCGCTCTCATCGCCGAGCGTGACGGAGGAGAGCGCGGTCATGCAGGGAAGGTAGGGGGTCAGCTCTGCGGCGGCGGCAGAGTCGATGCCGGTCAGGTCGAGCGCGGTCGCGTTGAGCGCGCAGTCTATGCCCCCGGCGGTGAAAGCGTAGGAGAAAGTGAGATCGGGGTGCGCTGCGGTGAGCGCTTGAAGGGTCTCCGCACTGAGCGGGGCGCTGCCGCCCTGCCCCAGATCGACGGTCCTGACGGCGGGAAGCCTGGAGAGCGCGGCTATATACGCATCGAGCGAAGCGCCGTCAACACCGGCAAAGCTCACGCTCTCGGTGTGGTTGTCCACGCGCGTTCCGTCCGGCAGGGCAACGTCGTAGGTCACATCAACCTGCGGGTGCGCCTGCGCCCAGGCGATTATCTCATCCGTGCAGCTGCTCCCGCGGAAGTCCGCCGTGCGCAGCGCGGTAAAGCCGTCCAGCTTTGCCGTTTCCCCATCGTGCAGCACGACGGTAAGATCGGTGGTATCATTTTTGAACGTGCCCTCCTCAAGGGCGACAGAGTGCGTCACCGCGGCGGCAACATCGTCAAAAGATATGCCCCACAGCCATGAGGCGCTGCATATAACGAGAAACAGCACATATATTGCCGCAAACAGCCCGGCGATTTTTTTGCCCTTCATCGGCGAAACCTCCGACAAGCCCTGAAATATTGAGGGGAATTCTGGGGGATGCAGTAAAGATAAGTATATCATTACATATGTTGTTTTTCAAGAACAAATGCGGCGGCTGCGCGAAGCGCCGCGCGTCAGGCTCATTGCGGGTACGTCGGCGGCGTGAGGCATCGTGAAGTCGCAAAAAGCGCGCGTTGCCCGGAACAAAAAAATCCGCAGAAAATTTCAAAAAAACTATTGACAAATCGAAGAGTGTTTGATAATATAATCAAGCCGTGGCCAAGTAGTTCAGCTGGTTAGAACGCCGGCCTGTCACGCCGGAGGTCGAGGGTTCAAGTCCCTTCTTGGTCGCCACAGTAAATGCCCCTTTTCTAAGGGGCATATACTTTGCTGCTATAGCTCAGTAGGTAGAGCGCATC
>DJEW01000027.1:0-21254 GCA_002431965.1 Clostridiales bacterium UBA5888 | reverse complement strand
GGTCCCCAGTTCGAATCTGGGTAGCAGCTCCATCGTCGTCGCAAGCTTTGTATCGCTTGCGACGATTTTTTATGCTTTGCATCAAAAATCATCTCGCGCTCACTCCGCTGCGACTCCTCCCCACCTTGAACCCGCCTGCGGCTGGGCTTCAAGGTGGTTTTTGAATGAAACTCGGGTCAGCGCAGATAACGAGCTTTCCTGTGCAGGGTAGGCATGGGAGCTTTTTTGCGTTGGGCAGTCAACTCGAACTGGGGGACCGAATCCTATAAATTCTGATGTTCAAGAGCAGAGATGAACAAGCACAGATCATGCTTGCGCATTCCGGCGCTATGGTATATAGTAGAAGCAACAAAACCTTATACATGGAGCAGAGTTTATGGACTTGCAGAGGCTCACAATAGGACAGATGGCGGAGCTGAACCACGTGTCGGAGCAGGCGCTGCGCCTGTACGACCGGGAGGGGCTTTTGAAGCCGCAGTACACCGACGCCGCCACGGGCTACCGCTACTATCACATCACGCAGTCGGCAAAGCTCGACCTCATACAGAACATGAAGGTCTACGGCATGACGCTGCGGCAGATACGCGAGGTGCTCGACAACAACGACGCCGCGGCGCTGCAAAGGCTGCTGACCGAGCAGGCGGGGCGTGTGAGCGAGAGAATAGAACAGCTCATCCGTTCACGGCGCGCGATCATGCGCACGATAGAAAACTACAGGCGCTATGAAGCGATGCCCAAGAGCGGGGAGATCTTTCTCGAATTCATCCCGGAGCGCCGGATTTACCGTTATTCCTGCGACGTCAACTACTTCGATCAGGACGAGACGGGATATGAATATATGCTCAGACAGCTGAAAAGCCACCTTGTCGCGAATAATATGTCGCTGTCATACTTCAGCAATATCGGCACGATAATCCGGCGGGAGCATCTGCTCGCCGGGGATCTTTACTCCAACGAGGTGTTCCTTTTCGTCGATGACGACACGCGCAATGCCGGCACGGAGTGCGTGCCTGCTGCGGCGTATGCATGCCTTTGTTCAGACGAATTCAGCCGCGAGGAGGCGAACGTCCGCCGCCTTGTGGACTACGTCACGCGGCAGGGCTGGGAGATCGCGGGCGATTATATCTGCGAGGTAATTGTTGATTTCCCCGTGCTGGATATTGCGCGGCGGCAGATGTTCTATAAAACGCAAATACCTGTGAAGCTGTGAAGCGTGCCGTTATTAGCGCCGGGCTGCAAAAGGAGGGAAGACTGCCAGGAAGCGACTGATGAGGTGGGAAAAGGCCGAGTTCGCCGCAGATAGAAGACTTCTGATTGCGGCCGTCATTATTGATAATTGTGCAGCGGAAAACCTGTGCAAAATCACAGGCAATATTTTGCTTGACTTTATACCTGCAATAAAGATTATAATAAAGCCGTAAAGGTTGTTAAAAAAATAACCCGAGACGAAACTATAATTTTTGAGGAGGCTAATAATATGGATCGCAAGGTAAGAGTTGTTCAGTACGGTGCAGGGAAGATGAGCCGCTATCTGATGCGCTACGTGCTGGAGCACGGCGGGGAGCTTGTGGGCGCATTCTGCCGCAATAAGAACCATATAGGCAAGGACGTCTCTGAAATAATCGGCAACGGCTATCCCACGGTCGGCGTGGTCGTTGAGGATTCTGCGACGGCTGACGCGCGCATTGGAGAGCTGAAGCCAGACGTGTGCATCATCGCCACGCGCAGCACCGTCGCCGAGCTGGAGGATATATTCACCATCTGCGCGCACCACGGCGTCAACGCCATCACCACCTGCGAGGAGGCGCTCTATCCGTGGAACTCTTCTCCCGCGCTGACCGCGAAGCTGGACAAGCTGGCGAAGGAGGGCGGCTGCACGCTGACCGGCGTGGGATACTGCGACCTCTACTGGGGCACGATGGTCACAAACCTCGCCGGTTCCTCGCACAAGATCACGAAGATCGTCGGCAGCAGCTCCTACAACGTTGAGGATTACGGCGTGGCCCTGGCGGAGGGGCACGGCGCGGGGCTGACGGTCGAAGAATTCAACAAAACCATCGGCTGCTACAACGATACGCCCTCCGACGAGATGAAGGAGCTTGTGGAGAGCGGCAGATACGTGCCGAGCTATATGTGGAACCAGAACGGCTGGCTGTGCAGCAAGATGGGACTGCACGTCGTATCCCAGACGCAGAAGTGCATCCCCTGCATCGACAAGGAGGATCTCAGGAGCGAGACTTTGGGCATGGTCGTCAAGGCGGGCAACGCCACCGGTATGCGCGCCGTCGTCACCACCACGACCGAGGAGGGCATAACCTTTGAGACCGAGTGCATAGGCAAAATATATAATTCCGAGGAAATAGACCGCAACGTGTGGACGCTCTACGGCGAGCCGGAGACCACCTGCATCGTCAACCAGCCCGCTACGGTCGAGCTGACCTGCGCCACGCTCGTCAACCGCATCCCGCAGCTTATCGACGCGCCCGCGGGCTATGTTACCACTGACCGCTTCCCCTATAACGAGTACATGGTCCACCCGATGAACACCTACGTCAAGACAAAGTAAAAAGGCGCGTCGTCATAACAGCACCCAAAGCCCTCCCGCAATCAGCCGCGGGAGGGCTTTTCCGCGGCGGCGGAGATGATCTACTGCGTGTGGGGTCTTGTCTGGGGCTGGCTGACGATAGTGCTGCGCGGCTGGTGGAACAAAAAAGCCGGGCTGGAATAATCAGAACGAAGAAGGAGGAACAGCAATGTCCGCAGAATATATGCATATCGGAATACCCGTGCTCAACAAAAAGCCGGGGATGGTCTACAACGAGTGGGGCGGCTTCTGGGTAAACCAGAGCGTGGACGAGTACGACTACAAGATAGAATACCTCAAGTTTGAGGAGGGAACGCGCTTCCCCGAAATACTCTCCAAGCAGCCGCATGTCGCCTACAAGGTCGATGATATGATGCCTTACGTCGAGAAGGCGGAGCGCGTCATCTTCGGACCGGAGGTGCTCAGCGAGACGGTGCGCCTTGCGTTCGTGGTGATGGACGACGCGATAATCGAGCTTTACGAGGAAAAATAAGAAGCATACATCACTCCTTTTTATATCCATTCTATATGAAAACCGCCCAGAGCAATGCTCCGGACGGTTTTTGCTTTGTTGGCTTTTATTTAATTGCGCGCTGCGTCTACTGCTGGTAGTGGTGCGCATCCTGCAGCACCATCTCCTTGACCTTCAGCAGACGCACCTTGGTGGAGTTCTCGTTCTCCTCAAGCTTCATGGAGATATACTTGATGTTCCCCTCAAGCTCGGGGATCATGACATACTCGAGCGCGTTGACGCGGCGGCGGGTCTTTTCTATCTCCTCCGCGAGAAGCTGCATGGTCTTTTCGACCTGCGCCAGCTCCAGCATATCCTCAAAAACCTTTGCCAGCTTGTCCAGCGCGTCGTCCAGCTCGCCGGAGGTCTGCGCGAAGCCGTAAGGGTATATCTCGCTTGGGTCGTTGCTTCTGGTCTTGAATGAGTAGACAGGAACGTTGACGCTCATGATGTTTTTGAACGTCATCCCCAGCTCCACGCTCTGACGCGGATAGAGCAGCGCCTGCTCCAGCATCTCAGGGGACATGATGGCGCTTGCCACCTGAAGCGACGAGAACGCCGCCGTCAATCCTTCCTCAACGCGGGTGCGCAGCTGCTTGTTGAGCTTGACCACGTCCATGAACTGGCGCATGAGCTCGTCGCGCTTGTCCTTGAGGAGCTTGTGTCCGCGCCGTGCAGTCTTGAGCCTGCCCTTGAGCTGGTTGAGCACCATTCTGGTCGGGGTTATAGCGGTGCTTGCCAAAAAGCATCACCTCCGTTTTTGTAAAATAATATGGGATTCAGCCTTTTGGACTTACTTTTTGGGCATATACTTGTCGATCATTTCGGGCTTGATGCGCTTGAGCTCGCGGCGCGGCAGTATGCTCAGCAGCTGCCAGCCGATGTTGAGCGTCTCCTCGATGGAGCGGTTGGTGTTGTTGCCCTGGCTGACATAGACCTTTTCAAACTCGTCCGCGAACTGCGCGAAGAGCTTGTCGTCGTCCGACAGTGCCGCCTCGCCCAGTATGGTCATGAGCTCCTTGGCGTCCTTGCCGCGGGAGTACGCGGCGAAGAGCTGGTTCATGGTGCCGGCGTGGTCCTCGCGGGTCTTGCCCTCGCCTATGCCCTTGTCCTTCAGGCGGCTCAGCGACGGCAGAACGTCCACCGGCGGCACGATGCCCTTGCGGTGCAGGTCGCGGGAGAGGATGATCTGACCTTCGGTGATGTAGCCGGTGAGGTCGGGGATGGGGTGGGTCTTGTCGTCTTCGGGCATGGTGAGGATGGGGATCATCGTGATCGAGCCCTTCTTGTCCTGACGGCGTCCGGCGCGCTCATAGAGCGTGGCAAGGTCGGTATAGAGATAGCCGGGGTAGCCGCGGCGTCCGGGAACCTCCTTCTTTGCCGCGGAGACCTCACGCAGAGCCTCGGCGTAGTTGGTGATGTCCGTCATGATGACGAGCACCTGCATGCCCTTTTCAAAGGCGAGGTACTCCGCCGCGGTCAGCGCGACGCGCGGCGTGGCTATACGCTCAACTGCGGGGTCATTGGCAAGGTTGGAGAAAACGACGGTGCGGTCGATGGCGCCGGTGCGGCGGAAATCGTTGATGAAGTATTCCGATTCCTCAAACGTGATGCCGATGGCGGCGAACACGACGGCGAAGGTCTCATTGTCGCCGAGAACCTTTGCCTGACGGGTGATCTGCGCGGCGAGCGCCGCGTGCGGCAGACCGGAACCGGAGAATATCGGCAGCTTCTGCCCGCGGACGAGGGTGTTCAGCCCGTCGATGGTGGAAACGCCGGTCTGGATAAACTCCGCAGGATAGGCGCGGGCGGCAGGGTTCATGGGGAGACCGTTTATATCCATATGCGCGTCGGCAAGAACCTCGGGACCGCCGTCGATGGGCACGCCCATGCCGTTGAAGACACGACCGAGCATATCCTCCGACACGGCAAGCTGCTGCGGGTGACCGAGAAAGCGAACCTTCGTCTCGGCAAGGTTGATGCCCTGCGCCGATTCAAAAAGCTGCACAACGGCGCGGCTGCCCTCGACCTCGAGCACCTTGCAGCGGCGCACTTCGCCGTTGGGAAGCTCTATCTCGCCAAGCTCGTCATAGGTGACGCCTTCGACGTCCTCAACTATCATAAGAGGGCTGGCGATCTCTTTTATTGTTTTATATTCTTTGATCATGCGTCCTCACCTCCGGCAATGACAGCCTCGATCTCCGTCTTCATCTCGGCGGCGATCGCGTCGTAATCGGCTTCAAAGGTTTTGGCGTCCGCCATCTTCGCCCGGCCTATCTTCTCGCGCGCGCCGATGGTGAACAGCGCGTTCATATCGGCGTTACTGGCGAGCGCGGCGCGGCACAGCGCGTCGTAGGACAGCACCAGATCCAGAAGCCTGAACTGCTTTGCGTAGGAGGAGTAAGCGTCCTCGTCAACAAAGGCGTTCTGCTGCAGAAAGTCCTCGCGCAGCATCTTCGCCGTCTCCATCGTGAGACGGTCGGCGGGGGAAAGCGCGTCCTGACCGACAAGGCGGACGATCTCCTGCAGCTCGCTCTCCTCCTGAAGAATGTGCATCGCTTTCTCGCGGTTGGTCATATAGCTCTCGCCGAAATGGTCGGTATACCACTGGCGCAGGGTGTCAACATACAGCGAGTAGCTTGTCAGCCAGTTGATGGCGGGGAAGTGGCGGGCGTAGGCAAGGCTGGAATCAAGCGCCCAGAACACCTTGACTATGCGCATCGTCGCCTGGGAAACAGGCTCGGAAATATCGCCGCCCGGAGGGGAAACGGCGCCGATGGCGGTGACGGAGCCCTGACGGTCGTCCTGACCGAGACACTCCACAACGCCGGCGCGCTCATAGAACTGCGCCAGGCGGGACGCGAGATATGCGGGGTAGCCTTCTTCGCCGGGCATTTCCTCCAGACGGCCGGACATCTCGCGCAGAGCCTCGGCCCAGCGGGAGGTGGAGTCTGCCAGAACGGCGACGTCATAGCCCATATCGCGGAAATACTCCGCAATGGTGATGCCGGTGTAAATGGACGCTTCACGCGCGGCGACGGGCATATCGGAGGTGTTGGCGATAAGCACGGTGCGCTTCATCAGCGGCTCGCCGTTGCGGGGATCCTTAAGCTCCGGGAACTCCATAAGAACGTCGGTCATTTCGTTGCCGCGCTCGCCGCAGCCGATGTAAATGACAATGTCCACGTCAGACCATTTTGCAAGCTGATGCTGCACAACGGTCTTGCCCGAGCCGAACGGACCGGGAACGGCGGCGGTGCCGCCCTTGGCGATGGGGAAGAGCGTGTCGATGATGCGCTGCCCGCTGTTCATGGGGCGGCTGGGAACGTGCTTTTTGGTATACGGGCGCGCGATACGCACGGGCCAGCGCTGCATCATCGTGAGCTTGTGCTCGACGCCCTTTGCGTCGCGCACGACGGCGACGGTCTCCGTCACGGTGAACTGACCCTGCTCCACGCTCACAACCTCGCCGGACACTCCGGGGGGCACCATGATCTTGTGGCTGATGGCGCTCGTCTCCTGCACTGTGCCCAGAACGTCGCCTGCCGTGACCTTGTCGCCGGGCTTTGCAGCGGGGACGAAGTCCCACTTCTTTTCGCGGTTGAGAGCAGGCACGTCCGTGCCGCGGGTGATGGAGTCGCCGGTGAGGCGGCGCATCTCGGGCAGCGGGCGCTGGATGCCGTCGTAGATATTGTCGAGCATGCCCGGTCCAAGCTCAACGGACATGGGCATACCGGTGGTTTCGACCACGGCGCCCGGTCCGAGCCCGGAGGTCTCTTCATAGACCTGGATGCTCGCCCTGTCGCCGGTCATGTTGAGGATCTCGCCTATCAGGCGCTGAGAGCCGACACGCACAACGTCGGAAACGTTCGCGTCCGCCAGACCCTCCGCCACGACAAGCGGTCCTGAAACTTTTGTGATAGTTCCGCTCATATACTATAGTTTCCTTCCATTAAGAATATTGAAGGCTCAGGGCGATCAATCGCCCAGAATGTTTGTGCCGACGGCACGCTCCACGGCGGCGCGCAGCGCCGTCTGACCGAGACCGATGCTCCCCTCCCTGCCGGGGATGAGGATGATGGCAGGGGCAGGTCTGTCCTTGAATTTGTCTATCTCCTGCGCCATGTACTGCGCCAGATTCTCCTCAATGTAGATTATGGCGTAGTCCTCGCTTTCGCGGGTGAGGCGGCGCAGGATGTGCCCTGCTTCCCCGGCGTCTGCGGCGGGAAAGGTCTCAAGACCCAGGGCCTTGAAGCCCATGACGGTGTCGCTGCCGCCTATGACTGCAATTTTAAGCATACATATCACGCAGCCTTTCTCTTATAACGTCGGGGTTGATGCCCGCGAGCCTGCCGGTGAGGATCATCCTGACGGCAGTGATCTCCCCCTCTATGGCGGCGAGGTAGGCGATGAGCGCCTCCGGACCGAAGCTGACGAGCCTGGCGGAGCGCAGATACGCGGTGACGGCGTTGTCGCAGGCAAGCTCGAACGCGTTCATGCTGCCGCCATCGACAGCCTCCGCGCCGATCAACGCCGCGCGCTCGAGGAGCGTGTTGGCAAAGAGGGCGGTGATGCTCTCCCGGTCGCCTGCGGCGACTATCCTGTCGGCGCTGACGCTGCCGCCGGGAATAAGGGCGCTGTCCATGAATTCAAGATCCTTGCCCATGCGCAGCGTGCGCACGGCGCTTTTGAGATTGGTGCTGTCGGTGAGTATGCCGGCGTAGCCGGAAAGGAACGGGCACTCGGCGCGCTGCGCCGCCGCCCTGACCTCGGCAAAGTACGCCCGGTCGAGTATAAAGTCCGCCTGCTGGGGGTTGGATGTGCGTGCGAGCACGCTCTTCGCGTCCGCGATCGCCGCAGCGAATACCGCCGGAAGCTGACCGAGATTTTCCTCGGTATAAAGCGCCGAGAGCTTTTCGGGGCTGAATCTGCCCGAACGGCTCATCAGCCGCGCGCCGTTCTGACCGACGGCCTCGGCCTTGACGAGAACCTTGGCGTTGTGGTAATCGTACTTCATTCTGAAAACGTCCACCACACTTCTGTCAGGCGCAAGCTTTTCCAGCTCTGCAAATACCGCGTCCCGGCGGGAGGAGAGATAAGCCTCTATCTCCCCGGCGCTCATCGCCGACATGTCGGCGTAGCCGCAGTCGGTCAAAAGCTTTGCGCACTCCTCGAACGACCCCGCGTCCAGCATGCGCTCGGCTCTCTCGCGCGTCAGAAGCTTCGGCTCTCTCGCGCGGAGCATTGCCGACAGGCACAGGTAAGCTTCTCTTTTAATTGACAATTCATTCCCTCCCTATATGGGGATAGTATGGCTTCGCCATCAGCCGAAGAGCACCCTGGCGATGTCGGAGGACATTTCGCCGCGGGCAAGCTCGATAAGAAGCTCCACGGTGCAGTTCGCCTCGACGCTGCCGCGGCGGAGGATAAGCCCGCCGGCGAATGCGCCGGTGTCCGCACTGAGCGTGAGCTTTCCGTTCGGGATGAGGGCATTTGCCGCAGCGAGGACCTTTTCGCCGACGGCGGCGCGGTCGCGCGCGTTGAGGACGATCTCCTCGTCGCCGGATGAGGATGCCCTGGCGGCGAGTCTGGCGAGAAAGGCGACATACTGCGCCTCCGGCAGATTGACAAGCATATGAAACGCCTTGTCGAACACCTCGCCCACCATCTGCTGCTTGAGGGCGAGCACGCCCTTTTTCGCCTCCATCCGCGCGATGCGGTCCATGCTGTCCACTCTGTCCTGACAGCTGTTCACGCCGGCGCGGATGCGCTCCTTATAAAGCTCCTTCGCCTGCGCGTCATAGTCCGAGCGGATACTCGCGCACTGCTGCTCGGCCTGAGCGAGGATCGCGTCGGACTGCTCCTTCGCGTCGGAGCGGATATGCGCGATTATTTTATCAGTGCCTTTCATAGTATCTCCTGTCCAGTATATAAGTGATCAGAGGGTGATGCTGTTGAGCATCATGAAGGATGCAAGCAGGGAGAGTATCGCGTAGAACTCAACGGTGATGCAAAGGATCATGCCCTTGGACCAGTCGTCGGGCTTCTTTGCGAGAATGTTGACGGACGCCGCGGCGACCTTGCCCTGGCAGATTGCGGACAGCAGACCGCCGAACGCGATGGGAAGGCAGGCGGCCATGACCTGAAGCCCCTGCTCGACGCTGACGGATGCCGCGCCGGAGAGCTTGGAAAATGCGAGGAACCAGATAACAAAGCCGTACAGACCCTGCGTGCCGGGGATGACCTGAAGGATCATCGCCTTGCCGAACTTGCCGGGATCCTCGGAGACGAGACCTGCGCCCGCTTCACCTGCGATGCCGGTGCCCTTTGCCGAGCCGATGCAGGCGAGAAAGCCAGCCAGACCTGCGCCGAGAAGACCGAGTGCGTATCCGCCGATAGCGTTCAGAAATTCCATTTTAATTTCCTCCTAAATATATCTTGTTTGGTATGTCTTGCCTTGTTGATGTGCTTTTATATCACGCCGTGAGCCGCGTTATTCTCTGGCTCTGACGTATTTGCTTTTTATACGGAGCGGGTCAAAGGGCTTGCCGCCGTCCTCATAGAACTTGCCGAAGAACTCCAGACACTGCAATCTCAGGTCGTGCACGAAGCAGCCGAGGAGGTTGAGCGCGAAGTTGAGCGCATGCCCTATAAGGAAGATGACGATGAAAGCGATGATGCTTATAACGCTCACCCCGTTGGCGGAGGGCATGGCGGCGATGTTGTTGAACACCTGCGCCACGACGCTGCCCGCGAGCATGAGAGCCATGATACGCGAATACGACAGTATGTCGCCGAACCAGCCCGTCAGCGTGTTGTAAACGCAGCTGAGCGCCGCAGTAAGCTTGCCGAAGCCCTTCGCGTGCCGCCCTGCGCCGAAGAGGAGCGCGGCCGCGCCGACGATGAGCACGACCCTGCCCGCGGCAAAAAGCGCGTCCGTCACGCCCAGAAGCTTCAGCCCCATCATCACGCCGCCCACAAGGATGACCCACAAGGGCGCTTCCTCGAAAAGCCCGTCCATGAGGTTGCCGCGCTTTGCCTTGAGGTAGAAGCTGACCGCCATGCCGGTGTTGAGATGGATAACGCCGAGCACCATTGCGCCGTAGAGCACGAGAGAGCTGTTGTTTACCGGGTTGAACAGGTACGGCAGACCCTCCCACGTGCTTGCGGGATTAAACATATGTACAAGCTGATACGGCGCATCGCCGAAGAGACCGCCCGTCAGCGCGCCCATTATGAACGTGGATATGCCGCCGTACAAAAGCAGCTGGCAGAACGAAAGACTGCCCCCGCGCGGCTTTATCTTTGCCAGCGCCACCGCCGCCGCGATTATCATCAGCAGCCCGTAGCCCATGTCCGCCATCATCAGCCCGTAGAAAATGATGAAAAACGGCGCCATGAGCGGGTTGGGATCGACCGAGCCGTAGGCCGGCAGGGAATACATATTCGTGACCATGTTCAGCGCATTTGTAAATCTGTTGTTTTTCAGCGAAACGGGGACGCTCGGATACTCGTCCTCCTTCGGGTCGCGGCATTCCCACGCGCAGTCGTACCTGTCGAACACGCGCGAAAGCTCGCCCTCGCGCTCCGCCGGCATCCAGCCCTGCATCATAACGACGCTGTCCGTGCCGTAGAGCCTGCCTTCGGACTCCGCCACGGCGATGCCCGTGCTCACGCGGTCGCACGCGAGCTTCAGCTCGTCCCGCCGCACGCTCTCGCCGACGATGGACGCCTCGCATGCGGATTTTTCCGCCGCCAGATCGTCCAGCGCGCGCTTTACCTCGGCAAGCGTCTGGCGCGCGGTGTTCTGCATCCCGGAGAATGCAGCCGGTGTGAAGCCGAAGCGGCGCAGAACCTCCTGCACCTCGCCCAGACCCTCGCGTATGCACACGACGGCGGCATAGCGGCTGGTCTTGTCTTCATGCACCAGGAAAAGCTCCACCTCTTCGCAGACCTCCGCCAGAGCGGCGCTCACCGCGTCAAGGTCGGTCTTGAGCGTGAAGCTGCCCAGAAGAATGTTTGTGCGCTGTGTTCCCTCCATGCCGAGCGGGATGTCCAGATCCAGCCACGGCTGAAGCGATTCCGCCAGCACCCGCTGGCGGCTCTCCTCGGCGCTGATGCGCTTTATGCGGTCATCCGCGCCCTCTATCGCCCCGGCAAGCTTCAGTGCCGCGTTCAGCCCCGCATCGTCCAGCAGGACGGCGGGCGCGACCTCCGCCGGGGAGGAGAGGAGCTTCGTCTTTGCGGGGGCGTATCTGTCCAGCAGGGCGATTGCATGGGTGAGCGAGGCCTGCCGGGTCTTGAGCGTCATGAGCTTTGAGTCCTCGCGGTGCAGAACATCCGTAAACTCGCTCGCCGCGACCTCGTCCTCGATCTCCGAAAACTCCACGCAGCCGTGCTGCACAAGCTCCCGCAGAAGAGCGTCCTTCTTCGAGCGGACAGCCATAAGATAGAGCTTTTTCATTTTTAAGATCATCTTAGCTGTTCACTATCCTTTCCACTACAAGAGTTGCTGCCTGCGCGAGCTTGGTCTCCGCCCTGGAACGGAGCGCCTCCCTGGTGCTCTCCAGCTCTCTGGAAAGACTGCCCGCCGCGTCCATTGCCTTCTCGTCCGCCTGCCGGCGCAGCTCGGCAAGCTCGCTGTCCGCCTTTGCCGCCGCCGCCTCGATCGCCGCCTTGCCGGCGTTCTCCGCGTCTGCGCGCATCTGGCGCGCTTTCGCGTCCGCCTGGGCAACGCTCGCTTTCGCGTCCGCTTCTGCCTGGGTTATGCTGGCGATTGCCTCAAATGACACTGGCTCACCCCCTTTTCGGTGCGATTTTTCGCTGTTTATACCGGAAATTTCTGTTCTGGGGAGGAATGGCGCATGAACACACGCCGCTCGCTCCGTCCACCATGATACAGCAATTGTGCCCCTCTTTCAAGACAAAACTGTGTTTGCGTCATGTCAAAATAACCACATTTGCGTCATTGTCCGGTAATATTCATTATGTCACGATGTTAATTAAAAGTCAAACTTTTTTGACGTTAAATGGCTGAATCAAATAAAATTCGGCAGTCGGGGGAAAAAGCTCCCCCGGCTGCCGCCGGATTTCGACATTTTGACAGATGCAGTGTCTGCAGTGTGCAGCTTACACCGCGCGGCGCCGTGCGTCATACGACGATCTCATTTTGCAGCCCTGTGACGGCGTCAACGTAGATCGCAACCTCCGCGCCGTCGGGGGCGGTGCACAAAAGCTCGTAGCAGCCCACGTCGCGCCGACCCTCCGTGCGCACGATCACCCTGCGCACGTCCGTGATCTCAAGCCCCTCCGGCACGCCGGACATCGCCTCCGTCTCCGTGATGCTCCATGTCACGTCGCACCGCCCGGCGGAGTAGCTTTCGGCGTTGAAGGCGCAGACCGCGCCGTCGTCCAGCGCGACGGAGAGCGTCACAAAGTTGTCCAGACACAGCGCGCCGTCCTGCGTTGAGGCGAATTTCATCCGCGCCATGCCGCCGGCGCGCTCGGCGGCGATGAGCGTCATGTCTTTATATCCGTGGCTTTCGAGAAAGTCGTGGGCAAGCTGCTGGGCGCGCTCGTCCGTGATGCGCGCCTCGCTGACAAGGCGGGAGCGCCCCATGCTCTTAACGCCCCCGTCGTCCACCACGACAAGCGCGTCTCCCGCGGCGTAGCATTTCACGCCGTCTGTGCCCTCATAGTCGTAGGCAAGGCGTATCTGCGCGGGACTGACCCCGGCAAAGCCCGCCGCCATGGCGAGCTTCTCCGCGTCGGAGAGCTTTTTTGCCCCGGCGCTCTCCTCCTGCTGCGCCGCCGCGCCGTAGCGCCCGTCATAGTCCATGCTTGCCCGGCGGGGAAACTCGCTCTCACAGCGCAGAAGCTCCGTGCTGACCCTGCCCGCCGAGGGGTCAAGCCCGATGTTCTGAAGGCGCGTTTCGCCGCTGTCCATCTCTATGCCGCCGTTATGGTAGCCGCGCTGAAGCTCCGTGAGCGACTGCGCGAGCGAGGCGGCAAGAGAGGAGAGCTTTGTGAGGTTTTCCGTCTCTTCGTCCGTGAAGCCGTCCTCCGCCCCCGCCGAAGCGCACAGCGTGTAGGCATAGTCGCCCGCCTGATTGAGGTAGCCGGAGATCCGCTCCAGCTCCTGCGTGGCGAAGGGCAGCGTGCTCATCGCCGCCTCCGCCGCCAGCGCGTCGGCGTAAACCTGCGCGCATATCTTCGCGCGCATGCCTGCGTCCGTGGCGTATACGCTCTTTTTCAGCGCTGCGCTCATGTGGCTGACGGCGGTGACGGTCTCCTCCAGCGCCTCCTGCGCGGAGTAGCGCGCGGCAAGGCGGCAGCGCGAGAGGCGGCTGCTGCTGATGTATGAAAATATGCCAAGCACCGCGATCAGTGCGAGCGCGTATGTGCCAAGCACTATGGCGGCCTTTCGTTTTTTCGGCATCGGTGTCATGCGTATCGCTCCTTATCCTGAGGCATCGCCGCACAATGCGGCGCTGCTCTATATAAAAAAACTCTCTTCGGATATTTTTGTCCGAAGAGAGAATTTTATGCATTGCGCATTGGTTATATATAATATAATTGTAGATAAGCTTACCCCAGCTTTTCCAGCGCGATATTTATGCGCCGCAGCGTTTCCTCGCGCCCGAGGATGCGGCAAATCTCCACCGCGCCGCCGGGCGTGACGGCCTTGCCCGCCGCCGCGATGCGCACCGGCCACATCACTTTCGCGTTCTTTGCGCCAAGCTCCCCAGCGAGCGAGACCATCGCGTTCATGATGCTCTCGTCGTTCCACTCGGGAAGAGCGGCGAACACCGGCAGTATGCGCTGCAGCACTTCCTTTGCCGACGCCTCGTCAGACTTGGACTTTTTGTGCACGAAAAGCTCCGTGGAGTATTCCGGCAGCGCGTCGAAGAAATCGACCTTCTCCGGGATGTCCGTGAGCACTTCGGTGCGCTGCTGCAAAAGCGCGGCGATAGCGGCGGCGTCGTAAGCTTCGTTTTTGACGCTCCGGCGGATATACGGCTCTGCCGCGGCGGCGAACGCCTCCGGGCTCATCGCGCGGATATACTCGCTGTTGAAGTAGCGCAGCTTTTCAATGTCGAATATGGCGGGGGACTTGGAGATGCCGGAAATGTCGAATATCTCCTTGAGCTCGTCAAGAGAGTATATCTCCCGCTCGCCGCGCGGACTCCACCCCAGCAGCGCGACGTAGTTGAGCACCGCGTCCGTCAGGAAGCCCTGCGCGATAAGATCCTCATACGAGGGGTCACCGTGGCGCTTGGACATCTTGTTGTGCGCGTCGCGCATGACGGGGGAGCAGTGGACGTACCGGGGAATCTCCCAGCCGAAGCCCTCATACAGAAGGTTGTATTTCGGCGCGGAGGAGAGATACTCGCTGCCGCGCACGACGTGCGTGATGCCCATGAGATGATCGTCCACGACGTTGGCAAAATTATATGTCGGCAGACCGTCGCGCTTTATGAGCACCTGGTCGTCGAGCGTGGCGTTTTCCACGGTGATGTCGCCGAAGATCTCGTCGTGGAAGGTCGTCGTGCCCTCGTGGGGGATGCGCTGGCGGATGACATAGGGTCTGCCCTCGGCGGCGAGACGGTCGGACTCCTCCTTTGTCAGGCTGCGGCAGGGATCGTCCCCGCGGTCGAATTCGCCCGCGTCCTCCTCGCTTTCCTCCTTTTCGCAGAAGCAGCGGTAGGCGTGCCCGCGCTCGACGAGAAGCTCGGCATACTCCTTATAAAGCGGACGGCGCTCGGTCTGAATGTACGGGCCGACAGGACCGCCGACGTCCGGACCCTCGTCATGCTCAAGATGGCACTGCGCCATCGTGCGGTAGATAATATCCACCGCGCCCTCGACAAGGCGCCCCTGGTCGGTGTCCTCAATGCGCAGTATGAACTTTCCGCCGCCGCGGCGGGCGATAAGATAGGTGTAGAGCGCAGTACGCAGATTGCCGACGTGCATATATCCCGTGGGGGAGGGGGCGAAGCGGGTGCGAACCTCGCCGTGCGGTATGCGCGCCTCCATCTCCTCAAACCACTGCATATCCTTCATTTTTACTTCTCCGATCTGCCGCGGCTCGACCGCGGCGATGATGATTTACTTTATAATATTTTATCTTTTTACGGTTGTCAAGATGGACATGTTCTGTTAAAATAGATAGACTGCAAAAAATAGACCATTTTCAGTTGATTTCTTTTATTTCATATTTTCCGGTATAATATTCATCTCATTCCCCATAGGAGGCTTATCATGGAAAATAACATTGCAAAGGAAAATACCGCGCCTGCAAAGAAGGTAATGTTCTCGGGCATTCAGCCCTCCGGCGATATGCATCTTGGCAGCTACCTCGGCGCTCTGAAAAACTGGGTGGCGCTCGCAGAGGAGTACACGTGCTATTACTGCATCGTGGATATGCACTCCATCACCGTTCGCCAGAACCCCGCCGAGCTGCGCCGCCATTCGCTTGCCCAGCTCGCGCAGTATATTGCCTGCGGGCTCGACCCGCAGAAAAACACCCTCTTCATCCAGAGCCACGTGCACGAGCACGCGGAGCTGGGCTGGGTGATCAACTGCTACACGATGTTCGGCGAGCTCAGCCGTATGACGCAGTTCAAGGACAAGTGCGCCAAAAACGCCGACAACATAAACGGCGGGCTTTTCACCTATCCGTGCCTCATGACGGCGGACATCCTGCTCTATCAGGCAAACTACGTCCCCGTCGGCGCGGACCAGAAGCAGCACTGCGAGCTTGCCCGCGACGTGGCGGCGCGCTTCAACAACATCTACGGCGAGACGTTCACCGTGCCGGAGCCGTATATCCCCAAGGTGGGCGCGCGCGTTATGTGTCTTAGCAATCCAACGTCCAAGATGTCGAAGTCCGATCCCACGGGGTGCGTTTTTATAATGGACTCCCCGGAGGAGATCGCCCGCAAATTCAAGCGCGCCGTCACGGACTCCGACACGGAAAACTGCGTGCGCTACGACCCGGAGAACAAGCCCGGCGTTGCAAACCTCATGAACATCTACTCCGCCGTCACCGGCGAGGGCTTTGAGGATATAGAGCGCGATTTTGCCGGCAAGGGCTACGGCGCGTTCAAGAGCGCCGTCGGCGACGCCGTCATAGAGACGCTGCGCCCCATACGCGAGGAGGCGGAACGCCTCACCGCCGACAAGGAGTATCTCAGGCAGATATACACCGAGGGCGCACAGAAGGCCGCCTACACCGCGCGCAGGACCCTGCGCAAGGTGTATAAAAAGATCGGCTTTGTTGAGAAACCTTTTTAAGGCAGCGCAGCGCAATACGTCTGCGTCAGCCGGCGGAAAATCTGCGCTTTGATACAGCCGCTTTTTCCTGAAGCACGCAAGGTGCTCATGCGAAAAAGCGCTGCCGTCAAAACCCGGGTTTTCCCGGCATCTGTTCCTGCCGCACCGTGCGGCGCTGCCATAAATCAAATGCGTCGCAGGACGCAGTCGGGAGATATAGTCAGATGTTTCAGAATATGGCCGTTTGGCTGAGGATAGTTTTGTCCTTTGCCGTGGCTCTCGTTGTTTCGCATTTCATGACCCCGCCCGTCAAGACCTTTGCCGGACGGGTGGGCGCGATAGATGTTCCGCGCGACGGCAGGCGCGTGCATGACCACCCGATACCGCGCATGGGCGGGCTTGCAATATTTATCGGCTTTGTTGTGGCGATGATACTTTTTGTCAGCTTCACCTCGCAGGTGCTGGGTCTCCTGCTGGGCGCGCTGATCATCGCCGTGATGGGCGCGGTGGACGACATCGTCAACCTCCGCCCGTGGATAAAGCTGTCCATACAGATCATTGCCGCGCTTGTGGCGATACGCTGCGGCATCATCTTCACCGCAGTCTCCAACCCTAACTTCATGTCGGACATAGGGACGATCTCCGTCGGCTCGCTCGCCATCCCGCTGACCGTGCTGTGGATCGTCGGGTGCACAAACGCCGTCAACCTCATTGACGGGCTGGACGGGCTGGCGTGCGGTGTGTCGGCGATAAGCTCGATGACGATGATGATAGTCTCGCTCTTCGTCGCCGACCCGAACACCACGTTCATCCTCGCCGCCCTCTGCGGCGCGTGCGTTGGCTTCATCCCCTACAACCTCAACCCCGCAAAGATATTCATGGGCGACGTCGGCTCGCAGTTTCTGGGCTATGTGCTGGCGTGCGTGTCGGTTATGGGGCTTTTCAAGCTGCACACCGTGATAACGTTCCTCGTCCCGGTGCTTGCCATGGCGATCCCGCTGGCGGACACCGTGTTTGCGTTCTTCCGCCGCATTATCCATGGGCAGAGTCCGTTCCATGCCGACAAGGGTCATTTTCACCACCGGCTGCTTGCCATGGGACTCAACCAGAAGCAGGCGGTCGCGGTGCTGTACGGCGTGTCCGCAGTGATGGGGCTTGTCGCCGTGCTGCTCACCGGGCGGGACCCGCTTCAGCGTATCATCTGCGTCGTTGCGGCGTTTTTGATCTCGCTGGGCGTATGGCTTTATGTGTTCTGGAAGAGCCCGAAGCATAAGAACGGTCAGTGCGAGCATCCGGAATGCCCTGCCGGCGCGCCGGAGTGCGAGAATTGCGCCGGTACATCCCGCAAGGGCGAAGTGCAGGACGCATCGCAGGGGAAAAAAGAATAAACGGGCAGCCGCACAGCTTGTCAAAAAAGTCCTCACAGGGCTTTTTTGACCGTCTGATGGCAGCCGCTCTGAAAAAATACAGGGAAATACAGGCGCTGTGCCCCGGCGGGCTGTGCTGCCGGGCATGCCGCCCGGTCTGCTCTAGTCCAGCAGGAACATAGCGCCTAATATAATGAGAAGCTCGCTGTCGCCGCTCTCGCGGTACATGAGATAGAGTATCAGCAGCAGGATGATGTCCTCTGTTTCCAGCTCGCCTATGGAGCTGAGCTTCCCCGGAACGAGCCGGGAGAGCCGGTCGAATATCCCGCCGGCGGCTTTCCCGCCGCCGAGCAGCGCCATGAGCGGGGAGGACGGTCTGCCGTCGGATACCGGCGCGGGCGCTGGTGCGCGAGGGCTCGCGCCCGGCATGCCGGATCCCGCGCCCGGCAGTACGCCGGAACGGGGCGGCTGCGAATCGTCGATGCGCACGACGCGCCCGGTGTTTCCCTGATAGCGGTTAAGCATGGCTTCCGTCCTCCATCTCCCCGATGGCAAGGCGCGCGATGCGGGCAAGCCGCGCCAGCTTCATCGCCTTATCCATCTTGCCCCGGCGCTTTTCCGACAGATACGGGCGCATCGCGTTCAAAAGCGCCTGCTCATCCGCGTTCTGCGCGCTGCCGGAGGATATGAGCCGCGTTATACGCGAGAGCATATCCGCGTCTATGCCGAGGGAGGCGAGATCCGGCATCGCGGCGGGCTTGGCGGAGGACTTTGCGTTCTCCATGCCGGCGGATGCCGCGTCCGTCGCGCCGCCCGCGCTGCCCATGAGCGATTGGGCGAGGCGGGTTATCTGTGCCATCTGCTCGGGATCGCCCAGCACCTCGGAGATCTTATCCTCAAGCTCGCTCATGGCGCGTCACCTCACTTTTCCTGCATCATCCGCCGCACGTTTTCCGCAAGGCGCTTTCCCTCGTCCGTGCTCAGCACCTGTGTGAGCATACGGCGCAGTGCCTCCGCGTCGCCGGTGCGCGCCGCCTCCTCGACGGCGTGTGTGTCCACCATGCGCCCGAGCTTTTGCCCGTCGTCCGATTCGGCGAGCGCCTTTATGCGCTCGGTCTTGCCCTGACGCTCCAGCTCGCGCCCAAGCTCCTGAAAGCTTTGCATAACTTGCTTCACCCCTCGATCACATTATATTCATGAAATTCCAGGTTGATAATACGACAGGAGAGAAATTATGAACAGCACTATAAAAGCCGCCGTCTTTTCCGATACGCACGGGTTGACTGTGCTCATGCGCGAGTGCGTGCGCCGTGTGCGCCCGGACGTTGTCATCCATCTCGGCGATTACAGCCGCGACGCGGATGAGCTGCGCGCGGAATTTCCGGAGATACCGGTCTACTCCGTGCGCGGCAACTGCGACATCGGCAGCACCGCGCCGGACCGCGAAGTGGTGCAGCTGGGCGGCGTGAAAGCGTTCATCACGCATGGGCATCTTTATAACGTCAAGTACGGCATGCTCGATTCGCTTGTGTACGCCGCGCAGGAGCAGGGCGCGAAGATAGCGATGTTCGGGCACACTCACGAGGCGGACTATGAGGAGATGGGCGGCGTGAAGCTGATAAACCCGGGCACTGCCGGCGCGGGGCGCAGGTTCACATACGCGCTTGTCGAGGTGTACCCCAACGGCGGCGTGACGTGCGAGATACGGGAACTGTGAGGAAGGCTCTGCACTGTTCCGCATAAAGAACATCCGCCCGGCACTTGACAGAAGCGCCGGGCGGTATAATGGATATACAAAAAGGCGCTGCCGATTGACGGTCAGCTCTTTATTGGTTCATTGAAGTGATCGCCGAACTTGCTAGGGAACGGCGATCACTTCTTTTTCACTCATCTTTCCTCCATATATGAAAATGGATAGACGCTTTAACGCGCCGCGTTACTTTTTCCGGCGCAGGATGAGATCGGTGACGGACATCACCGCAACGTAGAGCACCCCGCCGACCGCCCAGATCACCCAGGCGTTCTTCGGCTGAGAGCTGCCGGGTGCGCTGAAAGCGTATGCAAGATAAATCGCCGTGACCGTGAGCCAGTATATCACGCTGACAGTGCCCTTCACGCCCTTCTTCGCTTTCTCGCCGCGGGTATAATCGCTTTCTTCAAGAAGGCGGTTCATGGCGTCCTGATATGTGCCGCCGAGGGTGAAGAGCGCCGCGCCGACGCCCACGAGCAAAAGCAGCACGCACACCGCGGCGATGCAGATAAAGTCCGATGCGTCGGCGCTTCCGGCAATGATGATCGGCACGGGGGAGAGAATGCACAGCGCGGCGGCGATGATGATCAAGCGGTTGTACGCATCGCGGAAATCATTGCGGCGTTCCCTGACCATGCCGGATACGCCGTACTCCGTCTCAAAAGCGGAGTTTTCGAGGAAATCAAAGTCCTTCACGCGAGCCGCGCAGGCGACAAAAATGGCAACAGCCGCCGCAACCAGCAGCAGTATGACCGTCACGCCGATGCCGATGGCGGCGTTCTCCGACACGGCAAAGCGCGCATCCTCACTCATAGCGATGAGCAGAAGCAGGCAGACTGGCGAGATAACGCACAAAAACACCGCCAGCGCCATCTTTGGCGCGTCCTTTCTGCATCTGGCGATGTAGACCGACGCCTCCTCCATGGTCACGCGGCGCATTGGCGGCTCGTTGTCCTCCCCTGCGGCGGGGGCGACATACTCCGGCTCGCCCATGTCGTCCTTTAATAAATAGTCTGTGGACACGCCGAACAGACGGCTGAGCTGAAGAATTTTATCTATATCGGGGACGGACTGCGCGCCCTCCCACTTGGAGACGCTCTGCCGCGTCACGCCCAGCTGCGCTGCCAGCTCCTCCTGCGACCAGCCGGACTTTTTGCGAAGTGCTATAAGCTTATCTGCAAATATCATTGCCGTGTTCCTCCATTCGCTTTCGATGGCGGCATAGTAACATTTTGCGCGGTTGCACACAAGAAAGCGGACTTGAAAATCCGTCAACCGGCGGTTGCATTTGAGGCAGATTCAACGCCTCCGGCAGATACGGCGCCCTGTTGATCACACACGTTATATCATAGTTGCCGGAAGTAAAAATGTCAATCGGAATACTGTACAAATCTGGCAGGGTGCGGGGATTGAAAAGGACGCGCCGCAAAAGCAGCGCGTCCGGGGGGGTTATAAGTTTTTTGGGAAGCCGCAGCCGGACTATATCTTCATGCAGACGTCCCAGGCACGCCAGATAACGGTGCGCAGGTTGCCGATTGCAACGCAATCGCCGACGCGGTGGACGTTCCTGTTGTCCTTGCCGCCGACGGGCGTGGGCACAAAGCCTATGCCGTTGACGACGCTGTCGCACTCGACAAAGAAGGTCTCGCCGGACTTGACGTTTTTGACGGTGCAGCCCTTGTCGGTGATCTCGGTGACGGTGGAGTACAGGTACACGGGGACCTTGTGGTAATCCATAGCGTCACGGAGGTAGGAGGTGTTGGCAAG
>DJEW01000024.1:34405-34543 GCA_002431965.1 Clostridiales bacterium UBA5888 | reverse complement strand
TTCCTTGAGGGCAAGGAGCTTCCGGGCGTTGCCTGCCTGCTGGACAAGTAATTTGGCTGTAGATTCAGGCACGGGGCGGCTGCGCCGCCCGCTGCCCCAGCTTGTCAAAAAAGTTCTCACAGGACTTTTTTGACCGCG
>DJEW01000024.1:30386-34262 GCA_002431965.1 Clostridiales bacterium UBA5888 | reverse complement strand
AAGCTCCCCCGCTGCTCAGTTATTTGACCTTAAAGCTTTGTTTTTTGATAGTCTGAGGCAGTGGGGCGGCTGCGCCGCCCCGCTGCCCTGCAATGAAAAGGAGACAAAACAATGAACAGAAAATACCGTAAGACTATAATTGCCGGTAACTGGAAGATGAATATGACCAACTCCGCGGTCAAGCCCTTCATGGAAGAGCTCAAGGAGAATCTCCCCAAGACAAAGGTGTGCGAGATCGTGCTGTGCACCCCGGCTGTCATGATCCAGAACATGGTCAAGGCCGGCAAGGAGTGCAAGGTCGCCGCCGGCGGACAGGATGTCAGTAAGTACGAAAAGGGTGCTTACACCGGCGAAGTATCCGCCGCAATGCTCGCCGACATCGGCGCAAAGTATTGCATCGTCGGTCACTCTGAGCGCCGCCAGTACCACGGCGAGAGCGATATGCTCGTCAATGAGAAGACCAAGGCGCTGCTTGAAAAGGGCATCACCCCGATCATCTGTGTCGGCGAGAGTCTCGAGCAGCGTGAGATGGATCTCACCATGGAGTATGTCGCCTATCAGGTCAAGGCTGCGCTCAGCGGCATCGACGCCACGGCTCTGCGCCACTGCGTCATCGCCTATGAGCCCATCTGGGCGATCGGCACCGGCAAGACCGCCACGGCCGAGCAGGCGCAGGAGGTCTGCGAGGGTATCCGTGCCGTTATCCGCAAGATCTACGGCGCACGTCCTGCGCGTGCCGTCTCCATCCTTTATGGCGGCAGCATGAACGCGAAGAATGCATATGAGCTTCTTGCCCAGCCCGACATCGACGGCGGGCTTATCGGCGGCGCTTCTCTCAAGCCCGTTGATTTTGCCGCCATCGTAAAAGCAACTGTTCAGGAGTGATTTTTCACCATGACTAACATTTCAAAAAAAGCGGTTCTCATAATCCTTGACGGCTACGGTATCGCCCCTCCCTCTGAGGGCAACGCCGTCTACAAGGCAAAAAAGCCGAACCTTGACCGTCTCTTCTCGGAAAACCCTTATACGACGCTTCAGGCTTCCGGGCTTGACGTCGGTCTGCCCGCCGGACAGATGGGCAATTCCGAGGTCGGGCACACGAACATCGGCGCTGGTCGTGTAGTGTTCCAGATCCTGCCCAAAATGAGCCAGGAGATCAAAAACGGCAAGTTCTTTGAAAATAAGGCGTATATCAAGGCAATGGACGATGCCAGGGCGAACGGAAAGGCGCTGCACATCATGGGGCTGCTCTCTTCAGGCGGCGTCCACAGCCATATTGATCATATCTTTGCCATTCTCGATATGGCAAAGCAGCGCGGTCTGGAGCGCGTGTATGTCCACTGTTTCCTCGACGGGCGCGACGTCGCGCCCAAGAGCGGCGCGGGCTTTGTCGCCGAGCTTCAGAAAAAGTGCGATGAGCTGGGCAATGCGAAGATCGCCACGCTTCAGGGACGCTTCTGGGGCATGGACCGCGACAAACGCTGGGACCGCGTGGAGAAGGGCTACAACGCCATTGTCTGCGGCGAGGGCGTTATGGACGGCGACGCCGTTCACGCTGTCGAGGCAAGCTACGCCAACGACGTGACCGATGAATTCCTCGAGCCGGTCGTCGTTGACCCGAACGGCGTTATCAATAAGGGCGACAGCGTCATTTTCATGAATTTCCGCCCTGACCGCGCGAGGGAAATGACCTGGGCGCTCAACCTGCCCGATTTTGACGGCTTTGCCCGCAAAAAGACGGTCTATCCGCTCTCTTATGTCTGCACTGCGCAGTATGACGAAACTCTCACTCTTCCCATCGCCTACCCGCCGGAGGAGATAGACAATACCCTCGGCGAGTATGTCAGCACTCATGGGCTCAAGCAGTTCCGCGTTGCGGAGACCGAGAAATACGCCCATGTCACGTTTTTCTTCAACGGCGGCGTTGAGAAGCAGAGCCCCGGCGAGGAGCGCTGCCTTGTCCCATCCCCGAAGGAATTTCCGACCTATGACCTCATCCCGCAGATGAGCGCTGCCAAGGTCGCGGACAAGTGCATCGAGGCTATCGCCTCGGATGAGTATGCCCTCATCGTCTGCAACTTTGCAAACTGCGACATGGTTGGGCACACCGGCGTTATGGCTGCCGCCGTCACAGCGGTGGAGACCGTTGACGCCTGCATGGGGCGCATTATAGCGGAAGTCGCCAAGCATCCCGACACAGTGCTGTTCGTCACGGCTGACCACGGCAATGCCGACTGCATGTTCGACGCTTCCGGCAAGGTCAACACTGCCCACACCACAAATCCCGTACCTTTCGCCGTCTGCATGCCGGGCATCTCGCTCAAGGACGGCGGCCGCCTGGCGGACATCGCGCCGACGATCCTGCATGTTATGGGGCTCAAGCAGCCAAAGGAAATGACCGGCGAGTGCCTGATCAGGTGACGGACGTCGGAAACTCAGTATCAGTATTCATAAATATAAGGATAGAAGGGAGAAGATCGCAATGATCTACACCACAGAAGTCAAGAATATGTGCCCCGTGGCTAAGGGCGCATACCACGGCCCCGCGCCCATCCCCGAAGAGGGCAAATGGGTCCAGGCAAAGCAGATATCCGATATTTCCGGCTTTACCCACGGCGTGGGCTGGTGCGCACCCCAGCAGGGCGCGTGCAAGCTGACCCTCAATATCAAGGAAGGCGTCATCGAGGAAGCACTGATCGAGACCATCGGCTGCTCCGGCATGACCCACTCCGCCGCCATGGCGTCCGAGATACTCATCGGCAAGACCATTCTTGAAGCGCTCAATACCGACCTTGTTTGCGACGCCATCAACACCGCCATGCGCGAGCTGTTCCTCCAGATCGTCTACGGCCGCAGCCAGTCCGCTTTCTCTGAGGACGGTCTTGCAGTCGGCGCTTCCATGGAAGACCTCGGCAAGGGTCTGCGCTCTCAGGTCGGCACGATGTTCGCAACAAGGGCGAAGGGACCGCGCTACCTCGAACTTACCGAGGGCTACGTCACCCGGCTCGCCCTCAACAAGGACGACGAGATAGTCGGCTATGAATTCGTTTCTCTGGGCAAGATGATGGACTTCATCAAGAAGGGCATCGACGCCAATGAGGCGCTTGAGAAGGCAAAGGGTCACTACGGCCAGTTTGACGACGCCGCCAAGTACATAGACCCGCGTCAGGAATAAGAGAAGGAGGACAATGTAATGGCTCTGTTTGAAAATTACGAGAGAAGAATAGACAAGATAAACGGTGTCCTCGCTCAGTATGGCATCGGCTCTGTGGAAGAGTGCAGAGAGATGTGCAAGGCGAAGGGTTTTGACCCGTATGACATTGTCGCCGGGATACAGCCCATCTGCTTTGAAAACGTCCGCTGGGCGTACTGCGTCGGCGCTGCCATCGCCATGAAGTCCGGCGCGAAGAGCGCCGCAGAGGCTGCAAAGATGATAGGCGTCGGCCTTCAGAGCTTCTGCCTTGACGGTTCTGTGGCGGAGGATCGCAAGGTCGGTCTCGGTCACGGCAACCTCGGCGCAATGCTCCTTTCCGATGAGACCAAGTGCTTTGCTTTCCTCGCCGGGCATGAGTCCTTTGCTGCCGCAGAGGGCGCTATCGGCATCGTCAAGAACGCCAATAAGGCGCGCAAAGAGCCTCTGCGCGTTATCCTCAACGGTCTCGGCAAGGACGCGGCGCAGATCATTTCCCGCATCAACGGCTTCACCTATGTCCAGACCCAGTTTGATTACTACACCGGCGAGCTGAAGATCGTCCGCGAGATCCGCTACTCCGAGGGCGAGCGCGCCAACGTCCGCTGCTACGGCTGCGACGACGTCCGCGAGGGCGTTGCCATCATGCATCACGAGGGCGTTGACGTCTCCATCACCGGCAACTC
>DJEW01000024.1:1745-30321 GCA_002431965.1 Clostridiales bacterium UBA5888 | reverse complement strand
AACCCCACCCGCTTCCAGCATCCCGTTGCCGGCACTTATAAGAAAGAGTGCATCGAGCAGGGCAAGAAGTACTTCTCCGTCGCCTCCGGCGGCGGCACGGGGCGCACCCTGCACCCGGACAATATGGCGGCAGGTCCCGCTTCCTACGGCATGACCGACACAATGGGGCGCATGCACTCCGACGCGCAGTTTGCCGGCTCCTCCTCCGTTCCCGCGCATGTTGAAATGATGGGCTTCCTCGGCATGGGCAACAACCCCATGGTCGGCGCGACCGTTGCCGTCGCCGTCGCCACCGCCGAGGCTATGAAGTAAGGCTGCCGCGGATAAAGCAATTTACGTATAGGGATGAACCCCCGGATTCCCGGGGGTTCATTGACATATGCGGCGGTTTTAAGTATAATTACGATATTAAGTAAAAGGAGAGCGTATGCATGTGTTGTGGAGAGTCTGAACTGCGTGCAAATAAGCTGAATACTGTATCTGCGTGGCTTATTATCCTTGTTTATATTACGCAGATGATCATTTTTTCGTCCACGGATATAGTGCTGATCAGGCAGGGTGTTGCATATCTGTACGATGACTGGCGTCCTGCACTTGACATTTTATGCGCGGTCATGCTCGGCGCTGAGTATGTATTCATACTTCTGTGCGCATTCTCCGTGAGAGCACGGGGTGCGGCGGTGAAATTCCTGTGCATGTATCTGACATGGCTTGTTGTTACAAGGGTGCTCTGCGGTGATCCGACGCTTGTGAACAGTGTCGAGTACGTCCGCATTGCGGCTCTCTGCGCTGCTCTTTTATGCTTTTCAATAACGCTTGGGAAAAAAGAACGCGGATATATGCTGACTGTGCTTGCAGCGATAGTTTTCGCATATAACCTTGTATTTGCGTTTTTAAGCCTTGTGGTTGCCGTGACTCGTGAGAGCATACAGCTCCCGCTTGGTATAAGCATTGCAGTAAGAAATGTGGGCGGTGTATCGTGTGTAGCGGTTGTCGGCAGTCATCGAAACACTGCGTCAATGTGGTATGCTGCTGCTCTGTGCCTTGCGGCATATCTCTTCTCGTTGACAAGGAACAAAGCTCTGCGCGTCATTTACATCTTTTCAATGCCTGTGTTCTATGCAGCGGCTGCTATAAGCCATTCACGGCTTTCGCTGCTGGCTCTCTCGGCAGCGGTGTCCATGCTTGTGATGCTGCCGGTGCTGAAAAAGCTGAGCGCTAAAAAGACCGCGGCGAAGGTTGCGGCGGCGCTGCTGACAGCGTTGATCGTCGTTCCGCTGAGTTATAAAAGCTATGACGCTGTCGCTGCCATGATGAGCGGGGCAAATGTGCTTGTGCAGCCGCATGATACTGCGCCGCATGAAGCTTCAAATGATGCGGAGGTCGGCACCTCTGCCGATGCAGCCGGATCGGAGGAAAAAGATCGGAGCCCAGAAAACGCGCAGCCGGCGGAAAACAGTGAACCACCGGAGGAATTGTTCAAAGATACAAGGAGCGCTGCTGACGCCAAAAATCTCGGCGGTCGGGTAAGATTGTGGAGATCGGTGTACACCACACTGTATTTTGAGCGTGACAGGCTTTGGCGCGGCTCACTTACGAATGATTATATGTATACGATCAATATGCTCTCCAAATTCCCGAACCCCGCGGACGGAGAGATAAATACCCATAATTATCTTGTTGAAGCGCTGGTGCTGACCGGTATTCCCGGCTTTTTGCTGCTGCTTGCGTTTTCTGTCATTCTTGTTGTACGTATGGTGCGCGTGTTCTTTTATAACGGCGCGGATGTGTCGTTGAAGCTGCTGATTGTCCTGCTGTCGGCAATACTTGTCAAGAACATGGGCGAGGCGTTTATTATCAGGACCGACGATATTACAAATTATCTTTTCTTTTTTGCAGCCGGCGCATTTCTCGCATACTCCTATGAATTATTCCCGGAAAAGCCGTTTAGGATAAAAATGCTCCAAAAATGTAGCGGACGAAAATAACCGGGAATATCCAGCTCGTGTCATAAAAAATCTCCTGCCTTTACAGGCAGGAGATAAAATACACGGTATACACGGTAATATGCATATCCGCAGACGTACTGTGCGGCGCTGCCTTGAATCTCAGCTGTCTGCGGTAATGCCCAGCGCGGCGCGGTAGCCGGCTTCCGCATGGGCTATCGTCTCGGCGATTATCCTTTCAGCTGCGGAATGCAGGTCAAGCGTCAGCACTTTTTCGATCACTTCGTCCTGCTTTTCCTGCGGCACGTGGTATATCATCAGGCAGCAGCCCAGATAACGACGCAGCTTCTGCTCGATCGTGAAGTATAGATCACAGTGCTTTGCCATATAGCCGCGTGTAATGCCGCCTGTGGCTATGTCAAGCTCGTAAAAATCTTTCAGCATTGCACCCGGCATATACGCGGCGAAAATGTGCATGAGCTTCTGCGCGGTGTTTGTGTAGATATATTCCAGCGTTGACGGCAATGTATATGCCATCACGTATACCTCACGCAGCGGCTCTGACAGCTCTGCAATGTGCATTTGCAGCGAGGTCTCCGCAGCGTACAGCAGCACAGGGTCGTCCTCGCCGACCAGCCGCCCTGTCATGCTGAATTGGTTGCTGAACATTTCGCGTGTCAGACGCAGCAGCAGAGCCTCCTTGCTCTCAAACGAGGCGAAGAATGACGTGGGCGACATTCCGGCTGCCTGTGATATGGATGCGGTTGTCGTCTTTTCGTACCCGTTTTCGAGAAACAGCTTTATCCCGGCGTGGATGAGCTTATTTTCTCTTGCCAGACCCTTTGCTTGAATACCCTTTGGCATGGTGAGAACCTCCGCGCGGCATTGCCGCGAAATATGCTTTCTATATGCATTATAGCACGTTTTGTGCCGTGCCACAATATCAGTAATTGCCGTTTTTCCGAATTCACGGCAAAATACTATGAAATATTTTTGCTGACTCGGTAAAGGATGATAGAATGAAGAAGCTTATGTCAAATGTGACTCCGCGCCGTTTCGAGGCAATGCTCATGGGCATTGTCCTGCTGTCACTGGGCGTTTCCGTTTTTAAAATATCGCTTATGGGCAACGACCCGTACAGCGCGTTTGCAATGGCGGTAGGGGAGCGGACACGTTGGGGGTTTGCGCTCACGCTCTTTATCCTCAACTGTGTGTGCTTTATGCTGGAGCTTGCCTTCGGCAGGCGGCTTATCGGCATTGGCACGCTTGCAAACTGGTTTGGTGTCGGCGTGCTCTCGTCGGGCTTTACGCGGCTTCTTTCGCTTCTGCCTGTGTACCCGGAGACGCTCCCCGCCCGCCTGGGTGTCATGCTCATCGGTGTCGCGGTGTTCGGTGTTGCGTGCTCTCTCTATCAGACGGCGGACGTCGGTATCGCACCGTATGATGCGCTCTCGCTCATGCTTGCGGAAAGGCTTGCGTGCGTGCCGTATTTCTGGTGCAGAATGTTCACCGATACGCTGTGCGCATTCGTCGCATGGCGGCTCGGCGGCATCGTCGGTCTGGGTACACTTGTGAGCGCCGTGGGGCTCGGTCCTGTCATCAGCTTTTTTGACATACATATTTCGCGCAGATTCTGCGGACTGGACGAAAAAAATTCAAATTAGGTCTTGCAATTTTGGGAGGGATGTGCTAATATAATCAAGCGCTGAAAATAATATGTATCCGGGTGTAGCGCAGATGGTAGCGCGCTTGAATGGGGTTCAAGAGGCCGCTGGTTCAAATCCAGTCACTCGGACCAGAAATGACGGGAATTTAGAGTTTTTTCTAAATTCCCGTCATTTTTTCGTCTCTATCCGCCGGGCTGTACTTCTCATTTGAGGGATAAACAGCTCACAAAGCATTACCCGACGATGCTGAGCTTATGGCAATGCCCTGCGCCGACAACCGCTTCAATACCCGTGCGGAAGCTCTCAAATCTGTTATCCGGAACAAAGGCAAGCGCCGTGCCTGCAAAGCCGCCGCCGTGGATGCGTACAGCGCCCTCGCCTTTAAGAAGCTGCTGGCAAAGCGCAATTGTAAGCGCCATATCCTGATGCTGCATAGCGCCGGACGGGACGACATTTTGAAGCAGAGTCCACGATGCTATGCCGGATTCATTGACATAGCGCAGAAATGCACCGAAATTATTCTCCCGCAGCGAGCGCACCTGAAGCCCCACACGGCGATTCTCATTGAAAAAGTGAATGGCTCTCAGAACGGCGCGGTCGCCCGTGACCTTGCGGACATCGGCGATCCTTGCGTAGAATTCCGCTTCATTTACATCCCGCAGCACTTCTTTTCCAAAGTATTCTGCGACTTTTTTCATCTCGAAAGGCATTGCCGCATATTCGTCCGTCAGCTCGGCGTGATCCGCGCCGGAATCGACCGTGCAGAGCGTATACCCGGAGTGAGCAAAGTCAAAGTCTATATTCTCCACACGCGGCGTTTTTGGGTCATTGAAATCAATAAATACCATACCTCCGATGCTTGACGCCATCTGGTCCATCAGCCCTGACGGCTTGCCGTAGTATACATTCTCGGCGTACTGACCGATCTGCGCGATTTCAATCGCCGTGACGGAATTATCGGCAAACAGCCCGTTCAGAATGCGCCCGATCAGAACTTCAAAGGCTGCCGAGCTGGACAGACCCGAGCCTGGCAGAACAGTGGACTTCACCTTTGCGTCAAAACCCGACAGGGTATGGCCGCGCCGGACGAACGCCGCTGCCACGCCACGGACGAGCGCTGCGGTACTGTTTTTCTCAGCCTCTCTGAAGGCGAGATCGGCAAGATCGATCCTGACCGGCTCATAGCCCTCGGAGTCGATGCAGATGACGTTCGTGCCGTTCAGCCGCACCTCTGCCGTTGTGGTCATGTCTACCGCTGCTGCGATCACGCAGCCATGCTGGTGATCGGTGTGGTTGCCGCCGATCTCCGTGCGCCCGGGCGCGGAAAAATGATATTTCTTATCCATGCTCAACCTCCTGCAAAAATTTCTTGAGGTGTTCACGCCCCTCCGGCGTGCACTTATACACTCCTGCGCATTCAAGAACCTGTGCAAATACCTGCCCAATTTCAAATCTGATGATCTCCCCGGCATTGTCTGCGCAAAACTCCGGATGCCGCTGCATAAAATCATCTGCCCAGTCGGCGTGCTTGGAAAGCTCGCCGTTTTCCCGCAGATTTTCGCCATTTAAAAGCGCGGCTTCAAGATCTGTCATCTCTTTTTTCAGCCGTCCGGGCAGGATTGCAAGCCCCATGACCTCTATAAGACCGATGTTTTCTTTCTTGATGTGGTGCAGCTGCTCGTGCGGGTGGTATAGCCCGAGCGGATGCTCCTTTGTCGTGAGGTTGCAGCGCAAGACCATATCCAGCTCGTACCGGTCGTCTCTCATGCGCGCAATCGGCGTGACAGTGTTATGCGCCTCGCCGTTTGTCTCCGCAAAGATCATCGCGGCAGGGTCGGAATATGCGCGCCATTTCGACAGAATCCTGCCGGACAGCTCGCAGAGCTGGGCTTTGTTATACGAGCTCAGTCGGATCACAGTCATCGGATATTTCACGATGCAGCAGTCAACATCATCAAAACCGGGCACGCTGAACGTGAACTCCGCCTCTGCCTTCTCCATCGGGAAAGTGTGGCGACCTCCCTGAAAATGCTCGTGCGCCAGAATGCTGCCGCCGACGATTGGAAGATCGGCATTTGAGCCGGCAAAGTAGTGCGGGAATTGCTCCACGAAGGAAAACAGCTTTTCAAAGGTCGATCTGTCAATGACCATCGGCGTATGCCGGGTGTTCATGATGATGGCGTGCTCATTGTAATAGACATAAGGAGAGTACTGAAAGCCCCACGGCTGACCGTCCAGAGTCACCGGCATCACGCGCAGGTTCTGCCTTGCAGGGTGCGTGATGCTGCCCGCGTAGCCCACGTTCTCCACGCACAGCAGGCATTTCGGGTATCCGGATGCTTTTTTCATCTTCGCTGCGGCAATGTCGCGCGGGTCTTTCTCGGGCTTTGAGAGGTTGATGGAAATCTCAAGCTCACCGTATTTTGTGGCGGAAAGCCAGTGCTCGTCCTTTGCGATCCTGTCGCGGCGTATGTAGTTGCAGTCCTGACTCAGCTTGTAGAAATAATCGGTCGCGTCCTTTGGACTTTTTTGATACAGACTTTGGAATTTGCCCAGTACGTCAGATGGGCGCGGCGTAATGCATCCCATCAGCCGCGTGTCAAAGAGATCCCGCTCCGCAACGGTATCTCCGGTCAATCCCTGCTCAGCTGCATAATCGCATAAAACGCTCAGACACTCCGGAAAGCCGAAGAGTTCGCTCTGCTTTTCATAGCCTTCCAGCTTCAACTCCGCAAGCAGGCTGTTCCGTGCAAACGTCTCATCAAACGCGGGCAGAAGCCCACAGACCTTTGCGTAATCAAGCAGTGAATCCAGCGCCGCCCAAACCGTTTTGATATTCATAGTTGCGTGAGCACTCCTTTTCCGTAATTGAGAAATCCAGCAAAAAAATCCCCCGACAGGCACGAGACCCGTCTCGCATTGCCCGCCGAGGGATATACTAACCTTTCACGGCGCCTGCCGTCAAGCCCTGAATGAAATAGCGCTGCAAAAACACAAAGATCACGGTAACGGGGATAGCCGCTACGATGGACGCTGCCATCATATAGCCCCAGTTGGTCGATGCCTCGCCAAGGAACGTCATTACAAGACCCGATGCCAGCGTCCGTTTGGCAGTGTCCGTGACGAGCGTCATGGAGTAGAGCAGATCGTTCCAGCTCCAGACAAAGCCGTAGATTGCAATCGAGATCATGCCGGGCACAGCCATGGGGAAAACAATTTTCGTCATGATGCGCCAATGCCCTGCGCCGTCTATTTTCGCGCTTTCTATAAGAGAGTCCGGAATGTTGTCAAAATAGCTTTTGAGCGTCCACGTGCCGACAGGCAGCGTAAAGACGACATAGCTGATGAGAAGCGCCCAATAGCTGCCGAGAAGTCCCGTTTTGTTCATCAGTGAATATATGGACAGAAGCAGGATCGCCTGAGGAAACGCCTGACTCATCATGAACATTCCCATGACGAATTTACGTCCGCGGTAGCGGAATTTTGCAAAGCTGTACCCGGCAAACGCACAGACTATCGTTGCCATCAGGCTTGAACCGAACGACACGATCAGGCTGTTTTTCAGGTAGCCCATGATCTTCGCGTCCGTCACAATGTGGATGATGTTGTCCAGCGTAAGCGGACCGACGAAGAAATAGGTGCTGAACGTCTCACTTGTCGGCTTGAGCGCCGTGTTGATGAGCCATAGCAGAGGGAAGAAGATAAAAAAGCCGATAAGTATCAGGCTTGCCCAGAAAAAAATGCGGAATGCGGTCGTTTTTTGGAACATGTTCTTCTCTCCTTAGCTGTCCTGCTTGTTCTGCTGGCGCAGGTACATGATGCTGAAAATGGCAAGCAGTATTGCCCAGATCGTGCCGACCGTGGCCGCCTTGCCCATATTCCAGTTCTTGAATGCCGTTGTGTAAACCTCGATGGACAGCGTTGTCGTCGCACGAGCGGGACCGCCCTGCGTCATTGTCCACGGCAGGTCAAAGTGCTGCAAATTGCCGATCAGACCAAGAATGAACACCAGCACAGCCGTCTGCTTCATGCCGGGCATTATTATGTGCCAAAATGTTAT
Source organism: Clostridiales bacterium UBA5888 (assembly GCA_002431965.1). Classification (GTDB taxonomy): domain Bacteria; phylum Bacillota; class Clostridia; order Oscillospirales; family Oscillospiraceae; genus Limivicinus. The sequence goes on along the minus strand of DJEW01000024.1, from coordinate 22,648 downwards.
CCAGTTATTTGCACCGTCGATATGCGCCGCCTCGACCTGCTCGAGCGATACGCTTTGCAGACCGCCGAGCAAAAATGCCATATACCATGGCAGCATCTGCCAGGTACGCGCGATTATGACGCACAGCAGCGCCGTTTTTGTCTGACCGAGCCAGGGGATGCCGGTGTCCAAAATACCGAGCGCTTCGAGAATGCTATTTAAAATACCGTACTGACCGTTGAATATCCAGCTCCAGAGAAAGCCTATGGCAGTGCCGGGAATAATCCAGTTCACAAGGGTCACGCCGCGCAGAAACTCCGCGCCTTTGAACCCCTGGTTTAAGTCTACGGCCCAGATAAGACCGAGCGTGTAGGGAAGAACGGTGCTGCCGGCGACAAAAAGCAGCGTCGTGAAGAGCGTTTTCCCAAAATAGGGATCTTTGAAGACCTTGGCGTAATTGGCGAATGCGACGAATTTGTAATTGGGATATAGGAGCGAGCGATCCGTAAAGCTGGTGATGACCGCGTCTATAAATGGATACAGGATGATGGCGAGGAACACGGCCAGACCCGGAATAATCAGCAAAAAGCCCATCTGGGAGTCTGTCAGCCCGCGTCCGTTCTTTATTTGTTTCAATGCAGGAACCTCCGTTCTGCGGCTTTCCGCCGGATTGCTTGCACGTCATCCCGACTCATGCGAGCCGGGATGACAAAGAAAGTGCTGCTTACAGCGCGTTCAGGCGGGCGGCCATATCGTCAACTGCCTGCTCTGCGGTCTTCTGACCAAGCAGTGCATACTGCAGCTCTTCAGTGATGATGGTCTTGATCTCGCTGGCATTGGTCATGCGCGCCGTCTCCTCCAGACGCGCCGTGGATGTGGCGGTCAGGAAGCCGTTGAGGTAAGCGTCGTTCTTGACCTCATCCTTGGCTGCCATGCTCTTGGTGACAGGGGGCATACCGTTATTTTCAAAGTAGTCCATTGCGACCTCGTCGCTCACAAGCGTCTTTGCCAGATCGGCAGCTTCCTGCTGATACTCGGAATTCTTGAACGTTACGAGCATATGACCCCACATGGTGGACTGCGGCTGATCGCCGGCATTCAGAACGGGGCGGGCCATGGCCGAGCAGACCTTGACGACGTCTTCCGGAGCAACACCGTTGTTGACGGCCTGTCCCTTTGCAACGACAGCGTCATCATAGAACGCTACCTTGCCCTGCGCGAATGCCTGACGTGCCTCGCCGCGCCCGGTATCCATTGCGATGTAGCCCTCATTCATGAGCTTCTGGTACCACTCTATGCACTTTACAGCTGCGTCAGAGTCGATGGCTACCGTGCCGTCCTCGTTGAAGATCGCGCCGCCGAACGTCCACAGCCAGGGCATGAAGTCGCCCGCGCAGGTGGCGTCCTTGGTGGAAACGGCGTAGGGGATGATCTCGGGATCATAAGCCTTTATATCGGCCATGCACTGCTCGAACTCTTCAATAGTTGCAGGAGCCTTTTCCCAGCCGGCAGCGGTCAGAATTTCAGGATTGTAGACCATGGTGATGGCCGCCATGCTCCACGGAAGACCAAGCTGCTTGCCGTCGATATTGCCGACGTCGAGCGCCGACTGCTCAAAGTTTTCTTTCAGATAATCCTCGCCGAGGATCTCGTTCCAGTCGGCCAGTACGTCGGCGGCTGCGATGGTGTTGAATATGCCGATGTCCGCCTGTGCAAGGTCAAGCTGTTCGCCGCCCTGAGTGCGGATGAGAAGCTGCTGTGCAGTGTCGGCCCATGTCCAGCCGACCCATGTCACAGTGTTGCCGGAGGCGTCTTCGTAGGTTTTCATCATGCGCTGGAAGATGTCTTTGCTGGCCTCTTCCTCGCCGGACCAACCGGCCCATACAATGTTTTTGCCGCCCTCGGCAGAGGATTCGGAAGCGTCTGCGCCGCTGTCCGCGGCGGCGTCGGCTGCTGGGGCTGCGGTGCTTGCCGCAGCGTCGTTCTTGGCGGACGAGGTGCATGCCGCAAGCGACAGACACATGGCGAGCGCAAGAAGCAGTGCAAGAAGTTTCTTCATGGTGTCAGATTCCTTTCTTTTTTTGTGTTTATATCATGGCTTTTGCCGTGATGACTTAATAAACGCTGATTTTATAAATGACAGGCGGGAGACCGCCCCAGGTTTTGCCAAGCTCCACGCGCAGTGAACGAAGCCGCTGTGTACCGGAGAGACGCACCCTTATAAGCCGCTGATGCTGATCATGCAGCGCGGCAAGAAGCGCCGTTTCACCGTTTTCAAGCTCTGCCGTCAGCATAAGCTCGCTCACAAGCTGCGGCGGCATGGATGTCCGCGCGGCAAAGAGATGGCTCTTTTCCCAATGGCTTGCATGGCTGCTTGGTAGCTCCATCGCAAGATCCGGGTCGAGATACAGCAGTATTTCCTGCGCATCTATGGCCTTTTCCCAGCGAAGGTACACCTGCGGGCATGCATCCTCCGGCGCGGCGATCCATGCGTTGACCCCGCCCCATGGACGGCTTTCAGCAGACAGCATCTGCTCTGCGCTGTAAAGCGAAGAAAACTCCGGATACCACGCGCGCGGCTCATACACCTCGGGCATATTATTTTGCCCGCAGAGGAATCCCACGCGCACTCGCTCGCATACCGCAAGGCTGACGAGCGGATTTGGCTCGAACGACCACAGACAGAATTGGCTTTCGCTTGTGATCTCAGCCTCGACAGTCTGCGTTCCGGCGCGTATTTCCCATTGCAGCGACGTTGTTTCAGCGCCGGCATTCAGGCGGTTGGGCAGGTCTGCGGCTGCGCACCGGGCGCGAAGCGTGGTCGCGCGTTCGGCACAGACCTCTATCCGGATGCTCCTTCCGTGCACAGCCGGGAAAGCGGCAAAGCCGCCGTCTTTCAGAGAGATTTGCCCCGTCGTATTGCCGGGACCTGCATCATGAACGCTGCTTGCCCATATGGCGGCCTGCCTTGCAAGATCGCCCCGATCTTCAATGACCGCGCCGGGGATGAGCATGTCATCGCGCACGAGCGTTCTGCGAATTGCCTCTATCTCACGCCCGTCCAGCTCCGCCGGCGCCTTTCCGGCGCACAGGCAGGCTGCGGCAAGCGTTCCGGCTGCCTGACCCGACAGGGCGCATGTGTTCATGATGCGGCTGGAGAAAAAGACACTGCGTTCAACGCCGATGCTCCGCCCCGCAAACAGCAGATTTGCGACCGAACGGTTGTAAAGACAGCGCAGCGGGATCTGATAGATATTCACAGGTGTCTGTATGCAGTTTTCCTCTGCGGAATCGTACATTCCGCCGGAGGGATGGGCATCCATATACCATCCGCCGTAAAATGCGCCGTCTGGAAATGTTCTTTGCGATATAATGTCCTGCACGGTCAGGCAATACTCCGTCTTCATCCGCCTGCTCTCGCGCTTCCCCGGAATCGTGCCTATCCAGTCGAGCGTGCGGCAGCCGGCGTCGAACCGCCCGCTGTTTTTCACATAGTTCCATACGCCGAGCACAAGCCGCCGCAGCTCGAGCGCAATGTCCTGCGCGTTTGCGATCGTGTCGTGCAGACCGCCGTATTCAAACCACCAGCAGTCGCTTCCGCTCATCTGTTCATTGATGATGCGCCCGCCGCAGCCGAGTATTTTTTCGATGTGCGCCATATCATAAGCGTAATCCGGCGCAATGAAGGTAACGGGGTGATCTTCTTTCCGGGTATAATATAATATAGAGCTGCCGAGCGTCTCGTGCTTCCCATTGCCTATCGAGAAGGGCACACCCGCCTTCGCGCCGACCGTGCCGTCGCCGGTTGCGTCAATAAAAAAGTCCGCCTCGATACAAAGCTGCCGCTCGCTGCTCTGCTGCACGGCGTACAGCGCCGCAACGCGCCCTGCGCCAAGCTGTGCATCATATACTTCCGTGTTGAGCAGAAGCGTCAGGTTTTTCTCGCACAGCACGGCATCCAGCAGCGTTTCATCCCAGAATACCGGGTTTGCGTCAGGATTGCGGTAAAAGTTTTCAAGCTTCAGCTCGCCCCAAACGCCCATTTCTTCTGCCCAGATGTTTCCGGCTCCGGTTGCGCCGCGCGTCCAGACGCGAATTTCACTGCTGGAGTTTCCGCCCAAAACCGGGCGATCCGTCACCAGCACAGTTTGAATGCCATGCCGCGCCGCCGTGATAGCCGCGCACACGCCCGCCGGACCGCCGCCGATCACAGCAAGCTGTTTTCGTATTTTCTGCATGTTGACTGCGTTCACACTCCGATCTGCGCCGTTTCGTCCGCTTCCTGCTTCCTGCTTTGATGATTATGCACAGAACAAACGAATTTGCTTTGTGCAAAGCGCACAATTTTCACTGTATATTTTCGTGAATTTCTGCTTTGTATCGTCATGATAACAGGTTTTCCCGCTTTTTGCATTGAATTATCTGCATATTTTCTGGACAAAACTGCACTGTACCTTGACGGTGGTTATATTGTATGCTAGACTGCAATCAGGGTTGAGACTACGGAGGTGCGCATGGACAACTCCTTTCAGAAGATCAATGCTTATCTGTGCTACCTGTCGGAGCGGCACGGCGTGCAGCTGTGCATCAAGGATTTTTGCGGTTTTGTTGCAATCAATAAGCATCTGGACGAGGCGCTTCGTCCGTTCCTGGCACACACTAATCCGTTCTGCATGTATATGAAGTCCGACCAGGCGCATTACCGGATGTGCCTGAGTATGATCCGGAGAATTTACCACAAATGTGAGCGCACTGGACACGCATATTTCGGAATGTGCCATGCAGGTCTTGGCGAATATGTCATCCCGATTTTTGACGGGGACACGCTTATCGGTTCTATAAATGCGGGCTTTTTTCAAAATCAGGAGGAAAAGACCCTCCGCCGCATCTGCTGCGCCTGCGCGCAAAAGCCGTCGCTCGACGCACAGCTTGCCGAGCAGCTTTACCGGCAATCCATCCGCACGCCGAGTGTCGATGTGGACCATATGATCTTGGCGCTTGAACTGCTGGCGGAGTATCTTGGGCAGACCTATCATCTGCTGCGCAGTACACAGCCGCATTCCGATACCGTCGGCCGCTATCACGATTCCAGTGAAGGCACGATTCTCGCGCATGCGCTGGAGTACATCCGGCTCAATTATAAAAACCGTGTCACCGTCGCAGAGCTTTCTGAGTTCTGCCATTGCAGTGAATCATACCTCAGCCGTGTTTTCAAACGGCGCACCGGCGTCAACATCAATCTCTATGTCAATAAGGTGCGTATGGAGCTTGCAAAAAATCCGCTCTGCCTCTCCAATGAAAGCATTGCCGAAATCGCAGCCTCCGTCGGCTTTGGCGACCCTAATTATTTTTCACGTGTCTTTACGCGGATCATCGGCATCTCTCCGACGGAATTCCGCCGGAGGTTTCACCAGAATAACTCAAATTAAAGCATATGAAAATAAAAGCGCTCCTGCAAGGCTCAGCCTTGCAGGAGCGATATATTTTTCAGGCAGCGAAAAAACTGCGTTTATTCGCTGATGCTGTCCAGAGTCAGCACCTGCTCGTATGAGCCTGCGCCGGCGAGAGAGCCGACAGGCAGGATCACATGGAGCGTTCCGGCGCCGTCAACGTATGTGCGAACGTTCATGTTGATGTTCTCGCCGGACAGCGTCCAGTCGCGGCGTTCCGTCAGCAGCTCGCTGGAATCGCCGCCTGCAATAACGCTGTTCTGGCTGTCGAACTTCTCTGCGGCAGCCTGACGTACCGCCTCCAGGAAGAGCGCCTCATCCGTGTTCAGCGCCTTCAGCAAATCTGCTGTGGTGAGCTGCCGCCCACTTTCAATGTCGTACAGGTAGACGTTATAGCTGTTCATATCGGCGTCCCAGCCGCAGGAGACAACCAGCGACAGTATATTTTCATACTGATACGTCTCCCACGCCACGTACAGGCAGGACAGGCTGACCTTATCCGAGACATTTTCAAGAACGCCTTCCACGATAGGGCTGTACTCATCGGAGATAGCCTCGTTGATGGCTTCCGCGCCCTGCGTATCGGCCTCGATTTGGGGTACACGGTAGGAATAGTGCCCAACGTTGCCTACGCCGTCGGTATAATCGAAGTCTTCATTATATAAATCGGTGATTTGAGGCGCTGCATATGAAGTGTCGGGCGTCGCGGCGTTATTCGTTTCCTGTGCGGTGCTGTCGGTTTCATCAGAGACCGTACCGCAGGCGGTCAGTGCGAAAATCATCGCCGCAGATACCAGCAGAGCTGAAATTTTTTTCATATGTGAATATCCTCCTCGCTCAGAAGAAACCTCATCTGGTTTTGCTGCCTGAACGAAATGTCCAGACTCACAACATATCTATCATACTATACGCTCACGTGTATTGTCAATATCGCACATGAATTCCGAAGGCTAATTCAAATATTTTTGTAAGCAACGTACAAAAACGGCGTGCAAAAATCATGGACATTGGCAATTGAAACACGCTGTGCGCTGTGTTATATTATAACCACAAACAGAAAGGGTGAGTCCAATGTACACGTGAAAGACCCCGCACCGCTGACGATGGCGGGGAGCCGGGGCGGGCGCTGCAACTCAAAATACGCAGGAGGACAAGGCGGCACAGAGCTTATCTCGCTTGAGATATTCCGTTGGGAAATAGAGTGCCGGGGTTGGTGTCCCGTTGATGGGCAGTGCCAGAGAAGAAACAGGAATCTGGAGAAAGCGAGGTAACCAATGATGCTGGATACTAAGAATTCAGAGAAGTGACCCTTGACCGCTGACGGTGTTCTGAGTGTGCGGTCAAGGGTCACTTCTTTTTTAAATGCAGCACCGGACAATACGCCGCGCGGTCCGGCGGCGCGCTGTTCGACGCTGCGCCTGCAAATAAATACGCTTGACAAATATACGCTGCGCAAATAAACTCAGCTTATATAAAACGCTGGTGAAAACGCTGGCGTATAATCAAAACGGGTGGTGAGATAATAATGCGCAGACTGGCGACGGCAGCGGCGGCATTCTCTGCGGCTGTGTTTGCTGCAAATTACCTGCTGCCTGCCGGGTGGCTTCCTGTGCTTGGCGCGGCGTTCGCCGTTTCGGCACTTACGCTCACTGTCTTTTTCCGCGGCAGGCACACCCGCCGTGCTATCATTGCTATGTTTGCGTTTGCTGCCGGCTTTGGCGTATTCATGCTGCATTCCGCGCGCACGACCGTGCCCGCGCGTCAGCTTGACGGTGAGACCGTTGAGATGACTGCCGTTTTGCTCGACTACCCGGACATATATGACGATTATTGCCGCGCCGAGATCAGACTTGGCGGGGCTTTGCCGCATTTGCGGGCGATACTCTATGATAATGACCGCGCTCTCACCGCGGCCAGACCCGGGCAGACCATCCGCCTCACAGCGAAGCTCCGTGCGGCGGACACACGCTGGGGCAAGGACTATGATTATTACAATGCAAGAGGCATTTATCTCACTGCAAGCGCAAAGTCGGATATTGTAATTGAGCCGGAAGCGCGGTGTTCCGCCGCGCTTCCGGCCGCCGCGCGCCATGCGGCCGCCGGGCGCATTATGCGCATCTTCCCTGCGGATACGGCGCATTTCATGCGCTCTGTCATGCTCGGCGACAAGGACGGGCTCTACGACGATCTGCCGCTCTATACGGCGCTGAGCCGCGCGGGATTCATGCACGTGGCGGCGGTGTCTGGAATGCACGTGTCGTTCCTCGTAGGGCTGCTGCGGGTGCTGCTGGGGAAGTCAAGACGCAGCCCTTTTATATGTATTGCCGCGGTATGGGCGTTTGCCGCAGTCACCGGTGCGAGCGCGTCCGCAGTGCGCGCCGCGTTTATGCAGTCCATGCTGCTTTTTGCGCCCGTCGTCCGCCGCGAGAACGACCCTGTAACCTCTCTTTCCACGGTGCTTGCGCTTGTGCTGCTGCAAAACCCGCACACCGCCGCCAGCATCAGTCTTCAGCTCTCGTTCGGCGCAATGGTCGGCATTTTCGGTTTTTACGAGGGCATCAATTCCGCCCTGCTGGGCTGCGTCAGGTCATATAACGTCCGCCGCGTGCTTGAAAAGCCCATAGGCATCGTGTCGTGCTCGCTGGCTGTGATGGTCGTGACTGTGCCTATTACGGCGGTGCACTTCGGCAGCGTTTCCGTGCTGTCGCCGGTGATGAATGTGGCGGCGCTGTGGGCTGTGTCGCTGTGCTTTTGCGGCGGGTATGCCGCATGTGCGCTGTCGCTTTTGTCGGTGAAGCTTGGTGCTGCGGCGGGCTGGCTCGTCTCATGGGCGGCGCGGTATATCTTCGCCGCAGCGAAGCTTGTCTCGGGCGTGCCTTTTGCCGTGCTGTATCTGGACAATGTGCCTGCCGTGTGCTGGCTTGTGCTGGTGTATGTGCTCTTTATTGCGGCGGCGTTTCTGCATGTGAGCCCAACGCGCCGGTTTGTTTATCCGCTTGCCGCCTCAGCCGTCACGCTTGCGCTGCTGTTCGCGTTTCTCCGTTTTGATTCCTCGCGCGGGCACGGCACAGCCGCTGTGCTCGATGTCGGACAGGGGCAGAGCATTGCCGTTCTCTCCGGCGATGCCGCCGTTGTGGTCGACTGCGGCGGAGGCGGCAAGACGCAGCGCGCAGGGGAGATTGCAGGCGCATATCTCCTTAACCGTGGGCACAAGCGGCTGGACGCGCTCGTGCTGACACATCTGCACTCCGACCACGCCAACGGCGTGCGGCAGCTTATGGAGCTTGTGGATGTGGGCGAGCTGATACTCCCCGCCGAACCGAACGACGATGACGGCCTGCTTGCCCCGATACTTGAAAGCGCCGCCGCGCACGGCACCCCGGTCGTATATGTTGACAGGGATATGCGCCTCGAGGCAGGCGGCATCAAGGCGGAGCTGTACGCTCCGGCGGAAGCGGGCGATGCGAATGAGCGGTGCGTGATGTGCCTTTTGTCGCTGGGCAGCTTTGATATGCTCGTCACGGGCGACGCGCCGATCGCGGCGGAATGCGAGCTCATAGATAAGCACGATATACGCGGCGTGGAGGTCTACGTCGCAGGGCATCACGGCTCAAAGTATTCAAGCGGGGACGCGCTGCTTTCATCCATCGGTGCGGACACGGCGGTAATAAGCGTCGGGTATAACAACTATGGGCACCCCACGCCGCAGACGCTTGAACGCCTTGCCGCGAACGGTTATACCGTGTACAGAACAGATGAAAACGGACGTATCGAGGTGCACGTGAAATAGTGCGTAAGCGCGGCATCTGCGGGTATCTGCGGCGCGCCATGCTGCTGTCAGGCGGGCTGAACAGCAGCATAAAGAAAAAATGAGATTTTGAAAAAAAGCTGTTGACAAATGCTCCTGCATTTGCTATTATTATCGAGCCGGTCAAGTGCTGGTGTAGCTCAGTCGGTAGAGCAGCTGATTTGTAATCAGCAGGTCGGGGGTTCGAGTCCGTCCACCAGCTCCACCGCAACAGACGGCATAAGTTAATATGGGGGAATTCCCGAGTGGCCAAAGGGGACAGACTGTAAATCTGCTGGCAATGCCTTCGGTGGTTCGAATCCACCTTCCCCCACCAAAACAACCTGAACGATTTGTTCAGGTTGTTTGTTCTATCTTGGAGTTTTGCGAAGATTGACCTTGAAATAGTGACAATGAATATTGCACTTTCCTGTAAACACCCTATCTCTGAAGTCTGCCTCTGCCCGTGATGCAGTAGCAGCCCTTTGCGCTGTGAACGAGATGACCTTCTTCACATAATTCCTTTAACACGCGCAGGAGCTGACGTTTGCTGACGTTGAATAGTTTGGCAATACCAGAGATGTCGGTTATGGGTTGATTCTGGTCGCGATGCTGAATGTAACACAGAATGCGAGCCTTCAGAGGTCTTGAGGGTGAGTCAATCACCGCGCCCGTGAGCTTGCGGGACAGCGATATGCAGACGTGGCGCAGGAACGCAGGGTCGTTGAGCAGACTGGAGCGATACTGCTCCAGCGGCAGGGCGAGGGTGTGGACATCAGTGAGCGCCTCAACAAAAAAAGGAGTAAACTGTGTGTCGAGAAGCTCAATCTCTCCTAATACGCACACTTGAGTGTAAGAGGTTTGAAGCATTACGGTGGAATCTTCATCCGGCATATCATAGAGCAGCAGCTTCCCGTCGATGACAAATTGCACATAGCTGCTGGGAGCAAAAGGGTTTGTCAGCAATTCGCCGGGAAAATAGTGCCGTAAAAGAAAGACCGGCTCAAATGTGCTGAAATATTCATTTATTTTGCGCATGGCGACATATTTTTCGATAAGCTTTTTATCGTTTATAGTCTCCGTTTGAAACACCCCCAAGCTGAAAACGGCTGTTAAAAGACAAAAAATTAGCCACAAAGACACGAATTTTCGATATTTGTTGATTGTGCACAAATTAAGCTTGCCGTATTGTGCTTTCTGTGGTGACGCATGTCACCACAGAAAGCACAATTATTATATATACTATTCTCATCTAAAAAGCAAGAGATAAATTGAGGTGCAAAAATGGATATCAACAAAATTTGCGGACTCGGTGTGATCGGCTGCGGGACTTTCTGCGATGCCTATCTGCGGAATCTCGGGCCGATATATAAAAACGTTCGCCCGGTGGGCTGCTCTGACCTGAACAGAGATGCAGCGGCTGCTGCGGCGGAGCGCTGGAGCATCCCAAAGGTATATACCACGGAGGAAATGCTGGCGGATCCGGAAGTGGACATAGTACTGATACTTACGACGCCGGCGTCGCACTATAGCCTTACCATGCAGGCGCTGAGGGCAGGCAAGCATGTCTACTGCGAGAAACCGCTTGCAACAAGCCTGGATCAGGCAAACGAGATCGTGGAGTTTGCGCGGGCGCATGGGCTGCTCGTCGGCAGCGCGCCGGATACATTCCTTTCTCCTGAATTTCAGACTGTGCGCAGGCTGATAGACGACGGCGCCATTGGCAGGGTGATCACCGTCACCGCGAACTATGTTGGTCCTGGCGCAGATCTCTGGCATCCCAATGCGGGCTTCCTTTATAAAAAGGGCGGCGGTCCGGCGTTGGATATGGGACCGTATTTTCTTACAACGCTTGCGGCAATGTTAGGACCGATAGACAGCGTCTTCTGCTACGCCAACCGCGGATTCGATGTGCGGAATATTCACGGAACTCCCGTAGATGTGGAGGTAATGACAAATTACTGTGCAGTACTGCGTTTTAAAAGCGGCGTCGTTGCGAACCTCAATCTGAGCTATGATGAGTGGAAGTCGCATCTGCCTGGCATGGAGATATATGGCACTGACGGAGTAGTCGTTGCGCCGGATCCGAACACCATGCTCGGCAGCATAAAGCTGCTGCACGCGGAGGATTTCAAGGCATACGTCGAAGCGAAGGAACAGATCGGCGAAAAGCTGGAGGCAATATACGGTCCGGAATCCAACAAACTTTTCACGGAAATTGAGACCGTTGCGCCGCGCCGCGGGAATGAAAGAGGTGCAGGCGTTGCAGACATGGCAGACGCCATCTGTACGGGGCGCGCCGCGCGCGTGAGCGCGGAGCTCTGCCGGCACATTACCGAGGCAATAAATGCGCTTAATGTGTGTGTGGAGAGCGGACAGCCTTACAAAATGACAACGTGCTTTGATATGCCGGAGCCGCTTTACGGGTGAGCGAAATGAAACTGCTTGAACTGCATCATATAACCAAACGTTACCCGGGCGTGGTGGCTCTTGACAACGTATCCATAAGCTTCAACGAGGGGGAGGTACATGCGCTGGTAGGAGAGAACGGCGCTGGTAAATCCACCTTCATAAAAACCATATCCGGCGCCGTCACTCCCGACGAGGGTGAGATCGTATTCGACGGAGAGACATACGCTCATCTTACGCCGCAGAAGGCGCTGGAGCTTGGCATATCTGTCGTATATCAGGAAATGGTACAATTCGAGGCAATGTCGGTGGCGGACAATCTCTTCATGACGGACGGAAGCGACACGGGCTTTTTCGTGGATGAGGCGGAGCGCTGCAAAAGGGCGGAGACGCTTCTTGCACGCTTTCAATGCCATGTGTCGCCACGTGCGAAGATAAGAGAGCTGTCCATGGCAAACCGACAGATTGTGGAAATATGTAAGGCAATGCTGCGCAATGCCAGGGTGCTCATTCTGGATGAGCCGACGGCCTCCATTACCGTGGAGGAGCAGCGCAGACTCTTTGACGTGATACGCGAGCTTAAAGCGCAGGGTGTGACGATGATATATATATCCCACCGCCTTGAAGAGCTTTTTGAAATATGCGACTGTGTCTCCATACTGCGCGACGGTAAGTACGTTGACACGCTTGATATTGGCAATACGGATAAACAGAAGCTCATAAAGCTGATGGTAGGGCGCGAGCTGTCAGAAAAGTATCCGGAAAAAACGGTGCCCGCTTCGGACGAAATTGTTCTTCGTGTAGACGGTCTGAGCGGGAACGGAGTGCGCGGTGTAAGCTTTGAACTGCACAAAAGCGAGATATTGGGCTTTGCGGGGCTTGTCGGCGCGGGGCGGACGGAGCTGATGCATCTTATCTACGGCGCGGCGCGGGTCGAGACCGGCACGATGACGCTCAATGGGGAGCGGCTTATGCTCAAATCTCCGTCGGACGCGCTGAAAGCCGGGCTTGGACTTATCCCCGAGGACAGAAAGCAGCAGGGATGCTTCCTTGAAAAACCGATTTTCTGGAATGTGTCAATTTCAAATATCAGGAGTCTTTGCCGCGGAGGATTTGTGGACAGGAAAAAGGAGATGCGGCAGGCGGAGGACTACGGAAACCGCATGCACATAAAAGCGCCGAGCATGAGGGTGAACGCCGCTTCGCTCTCGGGCGGCAACCAGCAGAAGGTCGTGATCGCAAAGTCTCTTGCAAGCCTGCCGGATATACTGATATTTGACGAGCCGACGCGCGGTATAGATATTGGCGCACGCTACGAAATATATCAGCTTATGATAGAGCTGGCGGCGGCAGGCAAGTCTATCCTTATGGTATCCTCGGATATGGAGGAGCTGCTTGGCATGTCGGAGCGCATAGTGGTGCTGCATGAAGGCGAACAGACAGGCATTATCGAAAAAGCTGATTTTTCTCAGGAGCATGTGCTTGCGCTTGCTTCGGGGCTTAATTGATAGGAGCATACATATGGAAACTAAACAGAAAAGAACCGTCGGACAGATCATATCAAATTTTTCTATGCCGATACTGCTGGGTCTGCTGATCCTCGCGTTCAGCCTCCTGTCGGATAAGTTTTTCACCCCTCTCAATCTCACGAATATTCTGGTGCAGAATGTTCACGTGTGCGTCTGCGCAACGGGCGTGTTTATCATCATGGTGTCGGGCGGCTGCGATCTGTCGATCGGTTATCAGATGTCGGTGTCAGCAGTGCTGGTGGCAAAACTTTTGAGCAGCGGAGCCGTTTCCGTTCCGGTTGCCATAGCGCTTGGTATTATTATATGCGTGTCTCTTGGATCTTTTAACGGCGTTATGTCCATAACGCTCAACAGCCAGCCGATGATCGTCACTCTCGGCACTATGGCTATATTTCAGGGAATATCATTCCTTATATCAGGGTCAAAGACCTTCCATAATCTGCCGAGGAGCTTTATGTATCTCGGACAGGGCAAGCTCTTCGGCGTTATTCCGGTAAACGCGTTGATCGCTTTGGTCGTAATTGTCATCACTGGTATCATAATAGAACGCACGCACATAGGGCGCAAGGTATACGCCGTCGGCGATAACCCTGAGGCGGCAAAGCTCGCCGGGCTGAATGTGGCAAAGATAAAAATACTTGTGTTCACCTGTGCCGGTATCCTTGTGGGCATCTCTGCCATACTGCTTGCAGCGCGCTCCGGCTCCGCTGATTCAAACACCGGCACAGGCATTGAGTTTACAGGCATTATAGCTTGCGTGCTCTCTGGCGTTGCACTTAAGGGAGGCGAGGGTACGCTGTGGAAGGCTATAGTGGCGGTTTTTGTGCTGGGTGTGCTTTCAAACGGCATGCAGCTTATAAACCTCGGCACTTATCCGCAGTATATTGCCAAGGGCATCATCATGCTCGTCTCCCTTTACCTCAGCAACAAAACAGCAAAGCCGGCTTAACACAGTAGTTTCGTAATTTATGGCACAGCCATAGAAATAAAAAAGCAAATGAAAAACGGAGGAAAAAAACATGAAAAAGAGCATTGCCCTTATTCTTGCGCTTGTTATGATCCTTGCGCTGACGGCGTGCGGTCAGTCCGCACCCGCGGCGGAAAAACCCGCAGCAGAGTCCGCCGCCGAAGCCCCTGCAGCTGACGAGAAGCTCTCTGCCGGCTTTGTTACATTCGGTCTCGGGGGAGATTTTTTCCAGGCGCTTGCCGATCAGTTTGTTGCCACGATGAACGAGGCAGGCTGGGATGCCAGCTATGCAGACGGTGAATTCAACCCAACCACGCAGATCGAGGCCATGGAAAATTACATTGCGCAGGGCGTTGACACTATAGTTGTCTGGTCTGTTGCACCGGAAGCAATGACCAGCGTTGTCGAGCAGGCGCAGAATGCCGGTATCGATGTTGTTGCGTTTGTCGCGCCTACTGAAAAGTATGATGCGCTCATGGTCACTGACAATGCGGAGCTCGCAGACAATCTGAACAGACTCGCGGCAAAGTGGATAGACAGCACTTTCGCTGATGCCGAGGATCACTCCGTTCCAGTGGCGGTTTTCACATGCCGCACGGCGGAAACCGGCGTTGTGCAGGGCGATGAGCTGCTGAAGATCGAGGAGTTCTCCACTAAGGCAAAGTTTGCGCAGGAAGTCGAGCTTCAGGACGAGAATACAGACACCGGGCTTGCTGCCGCCGAAAATCTATACACTACCAATCCGGAGATCAAGGTTTTTCTCTCCGCACATAACGGTCTTGCTCTTGGCATCAACAACTACTTCACCGGTCTTTCCTCTCCCGTGACCGACTATTCCGACATGGGCATCTTCTGCATCAACGGTAACGAGACCATCGGCGAGCTGATACAGGGCTCTGTTAATAACGAGACTCCCTTCCGCGGCATGGTGCTCACAGGCTCCGTGCTGGACACAACTATCGAGATGCGCGACGTCATCCTCGGTCTGCGCGACGGCTCGTTTACACGCGGCGATGTGCAGAAGGCCAATACTGTGTTTGTTGATGCCGATACCGTCAATGAATATATGACAACCGGAAGCGTGAAATCTGTCACGGCGGCAGACTTTGAAAAGTAATATGTATCACTATGATAAAAGAGGTCCCAAAAGGGGCGTTGCGCTTTACAGCTATTCCGCGGAGTTCGGCTTTGAAAAAACTCTGGAGGACTGCTTCGAAGAATTGAAAGACATGGGCGCGCACGGCATTGAAATCCTTGCAAACACACATATAGAAAACTATCCCTATCCATGTGATGAGTGGGTGGACAAATGGTTTGCACTATGCGAAAAGTATGAGGTAGAGCCGATTGAATACGGGCATTGGATTGACTGCCGTGTGCTTCAGGATCGTATGCTGACGACAGACGAGGCAGCGGAACGTCTTGAGCAGGATATGCGTCTTGCACACAGGCTGGGGTTCCGCATTATGCGCACAAAGATGTCCGTCATCAACGATGCGCTCGAACCTGTGGAAAACTGGCGCGATATTATTAAGGCCGTGCTTCCCCTGGCGGAAAAGCTGGATTTGAAGCTCTGCCCTGAGATACATATTCCTACAAGCCTCAGCAGCCAGATGGTGCAGGACTATGTGAATTTCATCAAGGAGACCGGAACGGGAAACTTTGGACTGAATATCGACTTCAGCGTTTTCCGTACCGTTTTCAACCCCGGCGAGTTTGTCGATCCCAACTTTGTCCCCAGCATGCCGGAAGATATAATTCCTCTGCTTCCATATGTCTATTGCTGCCATGCAAAATTCTTCAACATGACAGAGAACTTTGAAGAGAACATGGTGCCATATAAGGAGATCCTTGGCATCCTCAAGGAGCACCGGTGGGATGGCTACTTGCTCAGCGAGTATGAGGGAAACAACAAGTATGACCCGGGCTATGAGGTCGGTCAGGTGCTGCGCCGGCATCACATCATGATGAAGAATATTCTGGGCTATTGAGGAGGCAGCATGGAAAAACAGGTCATTCAATCGGTGGGCTTCAGGAATATCGAGGAAAACGGCGAGATAGTTGGCTTCCAGCTTAAGATTCGCCTGCCGTATTACCGCGGCGTATATCTCAGCCAGATCCGACCCGGACATCTTGCCGTTGATGGGGAGAGCTTCGGCGAGGATGAGGTATCATGGCGCGTAAACGGAGAGGATTACAGCTATGACGAGATGCGGCGAGATGCGCGAACTCACTGGCATCCTATGCAGCCAGCGACGCTTATCGTCAAGAAACCGGGCGGATTGAAGCAGGGGCTGCATGAGATCACCTACGGCTTTTGCTGCACGCATTCATACATGCCACCGGCACTCGAGGCTTTGGAAGACCCGGACAAACCGGCAGTAATCTTTTTTGCGGAGTTCGGACAAAATGTTCACAGCCGAAAGCTGCTGATAGTGTGACAGACAGCGGGCTGAAATCTCGGGGGCATGAGCGTGCCTTCAGGGGACAAGACTGTAAATCTGCGGGCAATGCCTTCGTTGGTTCGAATCCACCTTCCCCCACCAAAACAACCTGAACGATTTGTTCAGGTTGTTTTATTTATGATAGATATGATAGCTTATGCAGGATCGCTTGAAAATCAATATTAGTGCCGACTATCTGACTAAACACCGTGCTTTGTCATGGTTTACAATTTGATGCATCTACTGTATAATATAATAAGCGGAGAGTCCGGATTTTACTCCTTCTTTACGTGGTTCAGGTCTAATAATTTACATTATATCTGTACCATAGGATAAGGAAAAGTGGGGAACTCTGATCAAAAAAACAAAAGAGGTAATTACCATGACTTACAAAACTATTGTTATCGATTACGCACCCAAAGCAAAGAAAATGGCGGCAGCCATTGAGGAAACAGCAAATGAGCGCGCTCTGGACGGATGGGAACTTGTGACGCTTTCCGTCACCAACTCCGCCAAGGCGATCCTTGTGTTCCGCGTGCCGGAGGATGCTCAGCAGGATGCAGTCGCTCATGAGGAAATTGCGGAGCAGGCTGAAACCGCCGAAGCCGACGGTGACGCTGAATGAAGCAGGCCATCATCGACATAGGCTCAAACTCCATTCGCCTGACGCTTTATGAGACGCAGGGACAAAACTTCAAGATTCTCTTCAGGGAAAAGATCATGGCGGGGCTTGCCGGCTATGTAGAGGACGGCAAGCTCAGCGCCGAGGGCATAGAGTGCGCCTGCGCGGGATTGCTGACATTCCGCAGCATTTTGCAGACGCTGGCGATTGAAAACATCAGCGTTTTTGCCACCGCCTCGCTGCGCAATATTTCAAATACAGAGCAGGCGCTGTCCGTTATCCGCGCTGCCACCGGCTATTCCGTAGAGGTCATCTCCGGCGATGAAGAGGCGCTTTTGGGGTACGTGGGCGCGATGCAGGAGCTGCATTTGAGCGGGGGCGCGTTTCTGGATATCGGCGGAGCGAGCACGGAGATTGTCATTTTTGAAAATGGCGCGCCATTGGACTTCGCCAGCTTTCCAATTGGTTCCCTCAGCCTGTACCGCCGCTGCGTCAAGAAAATTTTGCCGGGCGACGGTTCTCTCAAGCGCCTGCAGCATGAGATCGAGGATACCATCGATGTGCGCGAATGCGATCTTTCCCCGCGCTCTCTGCTGGTTGGCGTCGGCGGTACGGCACGTGCTGCGCTTAAACTGGCGCAGCATTATTACAAGAGCTCGGAGGACTGCCGCAGCATGACCGGTGAACAGCTGGACGGACTGTGCGCGTTCCTTTGCAGCGGGAAAAAGGATGCCAGCGACCTGGTTCTCCGCCTTGAGGCGGAGCGTATCCATACGCTGGTGCCGGGACTGCTGATTCTCCAGCACGTGTTCCATATGTTCGAGGCGCAGCAGTTGGTCATTAGCAAATACGGCGTTCGGGAAGGTTTTTTATGTCAAAGGATACTGAAATGCAATACCGTTACACCCAAAACCGGGAGCTGAGCTGGCTGCGCTTTAACCAGCGGGTTCTGGAGGAAGCCGCCGATCAGACGGTTCCCGCGCTGGAGAGACTGAAATTTATTTCGATTTTTTCCAGCAATCTTGATGAATTTTTCATGGTGCGCGTCGGCAGTCTTTTCGATATTGCGCATATGACGCCGGATGACATCGACAGCAGGACAGGCTGGACGCCGGCGGAGCAGCTGCACCATGTATACTGCGCTATCCCGGAGCTGCTCGACAAAAAGCAGCATATTTATACTGCCGTCATGGAGGAGCTTGGCCGCAGCGGCGTGCAGGACGTTATGCCGGAAGCGCTGGACGCAGGCGATTTGAAGCAGGTCAACCGTTTTTTCAAAACAGAGCTTCTGCCGATACTTTCCCCAATTGTGATCGGTCCGAATCATCCCGTGCCGCATCTGGTCAACAAGCGGCTGTATGCTGCGGCGCTGCTGGAAAGCAAAAAAGAGCATAAGGCGGTCGGTCTTGTTCCGGTGCCGGAGAGCGCGCCGCCGTTTCTCATCCTTCCTGACAGAAAGCGTTTTGTGCGCACGGAGAATATTCTTCTGCGCTGGCTGCCGACGTTGTTCGACGCATACACGGTAAAGGAGAGCTGTGTCATTGCAGTGACGCGCAATGCCGACATCAGCTTTGACGACGAAAAGTTTGAGGACAACGAGGAGGATTTTCGCCGTCAGATGAAAAAGCTGCTCAAGCAGCGCGACCATCTGGCTGTTGTACGGCTTGAGCTGAGTGCGGCACTCTCGGAAGAATTTCAGAAAATTTTATCTGCGCTTGTCCGCGTGCAGACCCACCAGGTGCTTGCGGATAGATGCCCGCTCAATATGCGCTATGTGTTCCGCCTGGTCGAAGAGCTTCCGAAGGATCTTTCACTGCGGCTGCTGTATCCTAACTACCGTCCGCGCTGGGCGGAGGATCTCAGGCACGACCAGCCGATGATCGCACAGATACAGCAAAAGGATCGGATGCTTTTTTACCCCTACGATTCTGTTGAGCCGTTTCTGCACCTTTTGAACGAGGCTGCTGATAACCCGCAGGTGCTTTCCATCAAAATAACGATATACCGCATGGCATCCTCCTCCAAAATTGCGCAGTCGCTCTGCCGGGCGGCGGAAAACGGCAAAGAGGTTCTTGTCCTCATGGAGCTCCGCGCCCGTTTTGACGAGGAAAACAACCTTGCGTGGTCGAAGATGCTGGAGGAATCCGGCTGCCAGGTCATCTATGGCACGGAGGGCTTCAAATGCCACAGCAAGATATGCCTCATCACGCTACGCAGCCATAATAAAACCGGATATATCACGCAGATCGGTACAGGCAACTACAACGAAAAGACCAACGCCATGTACACGGATCTCAGCCTCATGACCGCCGACCAGACGATCGGCGAGGACGCGGCGGCATTTTTCCGCAATATGCTCGTCAACAAGCTGGATGGGGAATACAGGCAGCTTTGCGTCTCTCCCTTTGGGATCAAGGACATGCTGCTGCAAAAGATCGACCGGCAGATCGCCCTTGGCAAAGAGGGCTATGTCTGCATCAAGGCAAATTCTGTCACCGAGCGTGATGTCATTGACAAGTTGGCGGAAGCCTCCCGCGCGGGCGTGGAGATACAGCTCATAATCCGCGGGATCTGCTGCATCCTGCCGGGAGTGACCGGCGAAACGGAGAATATCCATGTCACCAGCATAGTGGGGCGCTTTCTGGAGCATAGTCGCATTTACAAGTTTGGGCGCGGCGAGGCCGCGGAGTATTATATTTCTTCCGCCGACCTCATGACGCGAAACCTCACACGCCGTGTTGAGATCGCCTGCCCGGTGCATGACGTATATTTGCGCGAGCAGCTCGAATGGATACTGGATTCCCAGCTGCGCGACACGGCAAAGGCGAGTGCGCTCCTGCCGGACGGCTCATACTGCCGCAAGCACAGCGCCGTACCGTTTGATTCACAGAACTATTTCATGCAGCAATCGCCGCATATTCCCACGGAGCAGGGCAATGAACTGCCGGGTCTTGTCCAGCGGCTGAAAAAGCTGGCAGAGGGTTTTCTGCATTAAAAAATTGAAAAGGGTAACGTTTATGAAGCCTCAGAAAAATAATAGAATTATGATCATCAGCATTGCCCTTGGTCTTGCCATCGGCATGGGTCTTGGCATCCTTTTCGGGAGCATGGCAGGGGACACCGTCCGCGGTATGACGATCGGCGCTGCTGCGGGTCTGTGCTGCGGTACGATCGGCGGCGTGATCGGCGGAACGTTCAAAGCAAAAAAGAGCACAATAAGCGATGATGTAAATAATTCCGACACTCTTGCCCTTGGTCTTTCCATCGGTTTGAGTCTTGGCGTTCTCTTCGGCGCTGTGACGGACAATATCGGTCTTGGCATATCGCTCGGTGTTGCTGTTGGCTTGTGCGGCGGGACGGCTGCCGGGGCATCAAAAGAAAAGAAAGAAAATAACAGCGATGCAGAAAAGAAAAACGACGAAAAATAACAGTGGATTTTCAAAGTATCTTGTGCCGCTCCTGCTCTTTGTACTGTTTGAAGCGGTAGCGGTCACACTGTGGCTTACCAAGGACAACCTTTTTTATCTGCTGAATTTCAGCTATATCGGCGGCTGCCTCGCGCTGGGGACGGCGCTCTTTGCCGCCGGGAAACGCTATGCCAGGCATTTCGTGCAGCTGGCGGTCGGAAGCTATATGCTGCTGTATCTCGGCGTTATTTCCCGCGAGAATATGCAGATCGAGGGCTTCTGGTATTATCTGTTCCTCGGCGTTTTTGA
>DJEW01000024.1:879-1707 GCA_002431965.1 Clostridiales bacterium UBA5888 | reverse complement strand
GAAGCGGCGACCATCCACTACGCAGTTGCGAAGATCTTCGGCCCGCTGCTCTTCGGGCGCGGCTGGTGCGGCTACGCATGCTGGACGGCGATGGTGCTGGACTTTCTGCCCTACAAGCAGCCGCAGAAGCCGCGCAAGGAAAAGCTGGGCGTTCTGCGATATGTGATGTTTGCGTTGTCGCTGGTGCTGGTATCCGGTCTGTTTTTGATGAAGGTCGCAAATCTGGAGCAGATCATGTTCTGGATGTTCCTTGCCGGGAACGCGCTTTACTACGTTGCCGGCATAGCGCTGGCGTTTGCGTTCAAGGATAACCGCGCGTTCTGCAAATATCTGTGCCCCATCACGTTGTTCCTCAAGCCCATGAGCTATTTTTCTCTGCTGCGCGTACACTGTGATGAGGATAAGTGCGTTCACTGCGGCAAGTGCCTTCGGGTATGCCCGATGAATGTTGAGGTAAACAGGGAATCGCGCAAGCGTAAGAACGCAACGGAGTGCATCCTCTGCTATGAGTGCACGAAGGCTTGCCCGACTAAGGCACTGCATTAAGGGGAAACGGAAGAGCAGCCATGACCACACAAAAACCGCAACATTCACCTGCATTTGCCGAGCAGATGCAGGAGATCAATCAGAAACTGAAGGCGCAGAACAGTAAATTGCCGACGACCGCTGCGGTTTTCCTGCTTCTTGCTGGCATTGCTCTGCTTTCGCTTATGGGCAGGAATTTTGATTTTCCGGATAGCCGCACGCGCGTCGGTCTCGGCATACTTCTGGTCGTTCTGTTTGTCATGTGGGAAATCAGAGAGTATCGGAAAGCCAAGCGCTTTGCAG
>DJEW01000024.1:623-779 GCA_002431965.1 Clostridiales bacterium UBA5888 | reverse complement strand
GCCTATGCTCCGCGGACGGGTGCCCCAGAACCGGCGTTCTTTGATTCTGCGGAGACCTGGCGTTTCCCGACAACCGTTACCTTCCTCGTGCTGTCCATGGGCGGTTTTTCCTCCCGCGCACAGGGGATCTACTGCATCCAGCGGCAGTATTTCAAG
>DJEW01000024.1:0-519 GCA_002431965.1 Clostridiales bacterium UBA5888 | reverse complement strand
TCTGGAAAGTACAGATGCAGGAGCCTATGCCCTTTCGTCTTTCCCTGCATACCGCATCTTTAACCATGCGCGAGACCATGTTCGGTGTGTTCGGGAAAATCTGTGACCGGTTGATGAAGAACGGTATGCAGGATGTGAAGACGGGCAACGAGGCATTTGACCGAAGCTTCCATGTCCGTGCGGATGATGTGGCACAGGCAGAATTATTTCTGAAAGCACATGGACAGCAACTGACGGAGCTGCGGAACAATATGGGTCGGTTTTCGCTGGAATTTGCCGATGATATGCTCACCCTGTCCTTCTCCGACTTCGCACCCATTGACACAAAAGACACCAACAATGTCCGGCGTACTGGACTGCCGGGTGGACTGTCCGCCGAACGCATTGCGGAAAGCGCACAGGAACTGGATTTTCTTTCTGACTGGTTTAGAGCGTTTGTTTAAGAGAGATAAGGAATGGTGAAATATGGAGCAATACTGTTTAGATGAAACGCCTGTTGTCTATTACATCAGCGGCAGA
>DJEW01000031.1:38052-48444 GCA_002431965.1 Clostridiales bacterium UBA5888 | reverse complement strand
GAACGGCAGTTTGCATATGAAGCACATACAGCCTGTGACAAGAACGGAATGGTACTGGCAGTAGAGGTAACAGCAGGCAATGTAAGCGACAGCGTGGCGTGGGACGCGGTATATGACAAAGTAACCGGCAGATTTGACGAAGCACAATTCATCGTAATGGACGCTGGCTATAAGACACCATGGATAGCAAAGAAAACACTTGACGACAGCAGGATCCCCATCTTACCGTATACTCAGCCCAAAACTGCAAAAGGACATTTCAGACCTTGGGAATACAGATATGATGTAGTAACAGACACCTTGATCTGTCCTAACGGAAAGATTCTGCGGCATACCACAGCTGACAGAGACGGGAAAAGAATATACCTAAGCACGCCGTCTGAATGCCGCAGCTGTCCGCGGCGTAGTGAATGCGAAGCGAATGAAAAAGGGCAGAAGATGGTGCAGCGTCATATATGGTCGGAGTATCTGGACTTAGTGGAGCAGCTTCGCAAAGCCGAGCGAGGTAAGGCTCTGTACGCAAAGCGTAAGGAGAGCATAGAGCGCGTATTCGGGGATGCGAAAGAAAAACACGCTATGCGTTATACGCATCACAGAGGCTTGGCTCGGGTCACAGACTGGGTCACGCTTAAGTTTGCATGCATGAATCTGAAAAAGTTAGCAACATGGAGCTGGAATAGCTCTGACTTTTTCTGCTTTTTTGCTCGTTTTTTCAACAGTCGCGTAAATTATGCCGTTCCTGCTTAATCTTGTGCTGCGTTCTTTGACAGACTGATCATCCCCCGGCGTGTGCCGGGGGATGATTCGTTATTATTGGGCAATATGCTTTCCTTTACTCCGTCCTGAGTGCTTCGACGGGGTCTTTCTTTGCGGCAAGGCTGGACGGGATGAGTCCGGCAAAGAACGTGAGCACAACGCTGATGACGACGAGTACCGCACCGCCCGCCCACGGAAGCTCCGACTTGAGGGACATTATGCCGGTCAGATCGTGCACGATGATATTTATCGGAATATTCAGCAGCACCGTCATGAGTATGCCGATAAGTCCCGCCGAAAGCCCGATGATGAACGTTTCCGCATTGAAAACGCGCGACACGTCCTTCTTCGATGCGCCGATGGCGCGGAGTATGCCGATCTCCTTCGTGCGCTCGAGCACGCTTATATACGTGATGATGCCGATCATAATGGACGAAACCACAAGAGAAATCGCCACAAATGCGATGAGCACATAGCTGATGACATTTATAATAGTGGTGATGGAGCTCATCAGCAGCGCCACAACATCGGTATAGCTTATCTCATCGTCCTCCGAGACTGAGGCATTATAGCGGTCGATAGCGTCCGCGACGGCGTCCTTGTCCTCGAACGTGGAAACATAGATGTTTATCTTGCTGGGGCTGTCCAGGTCAACATAGCCAAGCTTCTTAAGGTTGTCCTTATAGCTGGAGTCCGAGTATACGGGCGGCATGGCGTTGTTGTATATCCAGAGATAGTCGTCATCCTCCAGCGCAAGCAGGCTGAACTCATGCGCAAG
Organism: Clostridiales bacterium UBA5888; assembly: GCA_002431965.1. Taxonomy (GTDB): domain Bacteria; phylum Bacillota; class Clostridia; order Oscillospirales; family Oscillospiraceae; genus Limivicinus. The sequence goes on along the minus strand of DJEW01000031.1, from coordinate 46,910 downwards.
CTTGCTGTCGGAGAGATTTCGGTAGAGCGCCTCCATCTGTGAGGCGTATATCTCCTTTATCTGCTCTCCCATCATCTGCTCGACATAGTCGAAGAGCGTGTCATCGTCCATCTTGCTGAGCATGGAAGAATACTCCGGATAATTTTCGAGCACCATCTCCTCTATATCGGCGCGGGTCATGCCGTCCATCTGCTCGTCGATCTTCTCCTGAACATAGCTGTCCTCGGGAACGCTCATATAAGCAACATACACGTCGGCAAGCTCCTCATCCGTGGCGTTGGCGAGATACTCTTTCGCCGCCTCAGTCTTGCGGGAGTTGGAGAGCGCCTCATCGTCGTCGTCAAGGAACGGCAGACCGTTGAACACGTCATGCGCGGGGTCGTCAAGCTGGCGTTTGACAAGATCCTTTGTCGCCGCCTCTTTGACAACATGCTCCACCAGAGCATGGGTATAGCCGATAGAGCCGCTTATCATGCCGGAGATTGCGTCCTCATTCTGACGGATTATGCCGACGATCTTGACATCCATGCCGTTATTGTAGAGTGTTCTGAGACCGAGCTCCTCGTCGGCGAGGTTTATATACTCCCCCGTCTCCTCGTCATAGCTGTACTGGTCTGCAGGATAGATATAGCGCACGTAACGGCTGCATATGTCTTCATAGCTCCAGCTTTCAAGGTCGGTATTGAGGTTTTCCTGATCTATGAATGCCTGCATGTCGTCGGCAAGGCTGCTGTTGGACTTGAGACCGAGCGCGTAGAGCACAAGGTCTGAAACCTCGTTATTGGCGTTCACCGTCAGCACGACCTCGTCATATTTCTCCGGCCAGTGACCGTAGATAAGATCGTACTGCTGCTTGAGCAGCGGGTTTACAAGCTCCCCATTCTCGCCGGGAAGCATCTCCTGCCAGGCATCCGCCATGGAATAGTACGAACCGAAGGTGGAAAAATACGAGCTGTAATCACCGCCGAAGGTTGCGCTCATCGCGTTCTGCATGAGGTCGATTATATCCGTTTTCACAATATTATCATCTACATCGCGGGCGTAAAAGTTCATGTCAAGGTCGTAGGAATACATGACGGAGCTGATATACTGCTGTACGTCCGCGTCATTCTCCAGAAACTCCTTGAACGGTTTGAGGTTGTTGACTTCCTTGTCCGCAGAGATCATGGAGTTCATCATGTCATAGAGTATGGTGCTGGAATAAACGGCGTCGTTGTCGTGCTTATTTTCGTCCGCATCCGCATGCACGCCCATGAGCGAGGTCATCATGCTCGTCATGTCATAGCTCTCCGCCTCGATGGTTATGGGGTAGCTTGAGAGCGTATCCTCCTGCACTTTGTCGATATAGTTCTGGATGCCGTTTGAAAGCGACATGATAAGCGCGATGCCGATGATGCCGATGCTGCCGGCAAACGCCGTGAGGATGGTACGCGCCTTTTTGGTCAGCAGGTTATTGGTTGACAGCGCAAGCGCCGTGAAAAAGCTCATGGAGGTCTTTTTGCGCTTGCCGTCGGTCCGCGCTCGCTCCTCTTTGCCCGAATCATACGGCTCACTGTCGCCGATGATGAGCCCGTCCTTGAGCCGGATGATACGGCTGGCATAAGCCTCGGCAAGGTCAGGATTGTGCGTGACCATGATAATGAGCTTATCAGCGGATATTTCCTTGAGGATATTCATGATCTGCACGGAGGTTTCCGAGTCAAGCGCACCGGTGGGCTCGTCCGCGAGGAGTATATCCGGGTCGTTGACAAGAGCGCGCGCGATGGCGACGCGCTGCATCTGCCCGCCGGACATCTGGTTTGGCTTTTTATAGATCTGATCGCCAAGACCGACCTTTTTCAGCGCATCGACAGCCCGCGCCTTACGCTCCGCCGGGGCAACGCCGGACAGCGTGAGCGCCAGCTCCACATTTGAAAGAACAGTCTGATGCGGAATGAGGTTATATGACTGGAACACAAACCCGATCGAGTGATTGCGGTAAGTATCCCAATCGCCGTCTGTGAAATTCTTTGTGGACTTTCCGTTGATTATCAGATCCCCGGAGGTGTAGTGATCCAGTCCGCCGATAATGTTGAGCAACGTTGTCTTGCCGCAGCCGGATTGACCGAGAATCGCGACAAATTCATTCTCCCGGAATTCAAGGTCAATACCCTTGAGCGCGTGGACGACCGAGTCCCCCGCCATATAGTCTTTTTTGATGTTTTTGAGCTTGAGCATTGTTTTCTCCTCTTGCGGCAGTGATAATTCATCGTTGACACGCAGAAGAATCTGCGTTAGAATATATAAGCTTTTAATTTGCTTCCGTAGCTCAGCAGGATAGAGCGTCCGCCTCCTAAGCGGAAGGTCGCGCGTTCGAATCGCGCCGGGAGTGCCAGCATCATCCCCGGAGATCTTTATGATTTCCGGGGTGTTTTTTTGACGGCTATAAACGCCAATAACGCCAAAAATGATATTATATCATAGCACTTTCAGCGGGAAAATTTATAGATAAAACGTAAATTTTCATACGTAGGACATATCATTTTCTGCCAATCAGACCGCAAAAAGCATTTACATTCTGCTTTTTTACTGTTATAATTACTTGATTTTGGTTTATCCGCATGGTGGAAAGCGAGGTGGGGCAGGTGCGCTGCCGGAAAGCAGACTGCGTTTTATTTGCGCTCATCGTTATACTTATACTCACAATCAATCTGCTCAGCCTTGACAACAACTGCTACTGGGGCGACGATTTTGCCGCGTATATCTCTGAGGGCATATCCATTGCCGACGGGTATTTTGACAAGCAGGTTAAGCTCAACGTGCTCATGCATCCCAGCCCGCTCCCCGATGAAGCGATGCGCGGTTCGCTGGTCTACGTCTGGGGCTATCCCCTGCTGCTGGCGCTGGTATACGCCGTTGCCGGCTTTGACAGGGTCGGCTTTACCTCCATTATATACTACAAGCTCCCCTCCGCGCTCGCGCTTGCGCTTATGGCAGGCGTGCTTTATCTTTTCCTCCGCCGGAGGATGGGACGGGCGCTGTCGTTCACACTGTCGTTTCTCTTCTGCTCGTGCTATGAATTCCGCGTATCCATAAACTCGCTGTACAGCGATGTGGTTTTTCTCTTCTTTGCTGTGCTGTCGCTGTATCTCGCGGAGGTGTTCCTCGATGCGCACACCCGGCGCGGCGCTGCCGGATCAACTTTGATATGTGGCGTTTTCCTCGGTGCGGCGCTGTGGTTTACATACGAAACGCGGCTCAATGGCATTGCCATTCTATTCGCATGCGCCGCAGCAACCATAATATATCTCATCAGACGCCGCAGGGAAATTGACGGCAAAGGCGCGCTTGCGCTGCTCGCGCCGTACATCTGCTTTCTGCTGCTAAAGCTCGTATCCGAGGCTGTTCTTGCCCCGGCGACGGCAAACACAAGCGACATTTCAGACGTAACGCTCCACACTGTCCTCGGCAATCTTGAAAGCTATTACTACAGTCTTCGCCAGTGGCTCACGCTGATCGTCGATGACATTATAACAAACCGGCTGAACACATATCTCCCGCTGCTCACCAATACCGGCGATGACACATACGGAGTGATAGGCAATTTCTGCACCGCATTTGACCGGGTGTGCGTCTCCATCGTTTTGCTGATCACTTTGACCGGGATCATCACCGACGGCATCAGGTGCAATCTCCATCTGACGCTCTTTGCCGTGGTATACCTCACCGTTGTATGTATGCTGCCATACAATCAGGGCATCCGCTATATATATCCCGTGATAGTTCTCATCCCGCTCTACTTCGGGTGCGCACTCACGCGCTGCGGCAGGCTGCTTACGTCTCTGTTCAAGGGTCGCGGAAAACGGTTTTGGGCTGGGCTTTCGGCAGCGCTCGCCGCTCTGATCTGCACTTTCACGCTTGTCTCCGCCCTCAAAGGGATTGACTATGCACGAAAAAATCCGGAGCTGATCGTTCCTGAAGGACCGCAGGATTTTTACCGCATGTATGCCTATACGCCATGCGCGATAGAGACTTATAATTATATCACCGGCAGCACGCCGGAAGACTGCGTTATCGGTTTTATCAAGCCGCGGGCGCTGTATCTGAACACCGGGCGGCTCTCCGTTCGCACAGATATGAACGGACACAGTCTGGACGAGGTCGATTATCTGCTGTGCTGCGCCGGTGTCGGCGAAGAGCAGCTCACAGGCGAATGGCGCTCACGGTTCACGCCGGTGTTTTCAAATGCAGAGTTCACGCTGTATGAAAAGCTTCGTTGAAGCTCATGCGGCATAAAGAGGAGTAAATCAATATGAAGCAGACCCAGAACAGCATCACTCGCCCGGATTATATCATAGCTGCGCTGTTGATCCTTATTGTGGGATTGTGCGGTTATTTTCATCTTGACAATACATGCTACTGGGGCGATGATTTTGCCGCGTATATTTCAGAGGGTATAGCCATAGCCGACGGTACCCTCGATCAACAGACAGCACTTAATGCACTCATGCACCCGTCGTATCTTCCAGAAGACCTTCGTGCTGAACAGGTAACGTATGTATGGGGATACCCCCTTTTTTTGTCGGTAATATACAGTCTTGTAGGATTTGACCGCGTCTCTTTCAGCACCGTGATCTACTACAAGCTTCCGTCCGTAATCTGCTTTGCCTTACTCGCCGGTGTATTTTATTTCTTTCTTCGACGCAGATTTCCACGTCCACTCTCATTTGTGTTCAGCGCCGCATTTGCTGGCTATGAAGGCTTTTATGAGTTTATGGATACGCTTTACAGCGACATCGTCTTTTTATTTTTCTTTCTGCTTTCCCTGTATCTAATCGAACTATTTCTCTCCGAGCACAAGCCAAGTATGAGGGTTTTATTGGGTGTTGTCTCCGGCATTGCCATGTGGTACACATATGAGGTGCGGCTGAACGGAATTGCGGTGCTGTTTGCCGCGGCATTAGCCCAATCCATCAGTTATATAGATGAACGCAGACTTCCGTCATTGCGCGAACTGCCCATAGAGCTGTCATCATATATCAGTTTTGCGATGCTTGTTGTTCTGTCATCGTTCATTCTGCCGTCACCCACAAAGTACAGCGGCACATCGTTTTCACTTTTTCGCGGAAATCTGTTTTTTTACCTCAGGTTGATAATTGACTGGTTCGGGTTGTTGGTAATGAATCCGATTTATGTCGTGTTTTCTTCAATAGCCGATACGTTATCGTATTCCTCCGCAGTCAACGCATCGCATATCATCGGATATGTATTATTAGCCCTGTGCATCGTCGGCGTTTTTTTTACGGATAAGCGGAATCTGTATCTTATCTTTCTCGCCGCAGTATATTCTTTTGCCGTATGTCTGCTCCCCTATCGTCAGGGTATGCGTTATATTTACCCACTGCTGCCCATTCTTCTTATGTTTGTAGGCTATGGGCTTAAAACACTTGCTCGTTTTATCCGTATCTCCACCGATTTTCTGCACTCGAAATACGCTGTTAGCGTTCTGTGCGCTATTCTATCCGTATTTATGTTCATCCCGATAGTAAAGACCGATATTGGCGTTATGCAAGGTCAGCCCAAGGTCTCCATTGCTGCCGAAGTAAGCGGCGGCTATCGGTATAATATCTATTCTGAAAAGCCTGTTGCTGTGTATAACTACATATCCGAAAACACGCCGCCTGACTGTAAAATCGGCTTCATCAAGCCGCGGGCGCTGTATCTGAATACCCAGCGCGTATCGATCCCCATAGGTGTAAACGGACACACGCTGGATGAGGTGGATTATCTGCTCTGCTGGAAGCAGGCAGGCGAAGAATTCCTCACGGGCGAATGGCGCTCACGGTTCACGCCGGTGTTCTCAAATGCAGAATTCACGCTGTATGAAAAGCAGCCGGTCTCTGCGGTCAAATAACGCGCGTATATAAAAAATCCTGCCCATGCGGCAGGATTTTTTATCAGTTCTTCAGACTGTGCAGCGGGGCTGGAATGCGTCCGCCGCGGGCGACAAATTCCGCCGCCGAGCCCGTGTGCAGCGGCATGACAGGTGCACTGCCGAGAAGCCCGCCGAAGTCAACGGTGTCCCCCACTGTTTTCCCCACAGCGGGAATAATGCGCACGGCGGTAGTCTTATTATTCACCATGCCGATCGCCGCCTCGTCGGCAATTATGGCGGAGATAGTATCGGCAGACGTGTCGCCGGGAACGGCGATCATATCCAGCCCGACGGAGCACACGCAGGTCATGGCTTCAAGCTTGTCTATCGTGAGCGCGCCGGCTTCGACCGCAGAGATCATGCCCGCATCCTCCGACACGGGAATAAACGCGCCGGAGAGCCCGCCAACATGGCTGGACGCCATAACGCCGCCCTTTTTCACCGCATCGTTGAGCAGTGCGAGAGCGGCGGTAGTGCCGTGTGTGCCGCACTTTTCAAGCCCCATTATCTCCAGAATTTCAGCAACGCTGTCCCCCACGGCGGGCGTGGGCGCAAGCGACAGATCGACAACGCCAAACGGAACGCCGAGCCGGCGCGACGCCTCCTGCGCAACAAGCTGACCCATGCGCGTTATCTTGAACGCCGTTTTCTTGATGGTGTCCGCCACCACATCAAACGGCTGCCCCTTGCATGCGCGCAGCGCATGCGCCACCACGCCCGGTCCTGACACGCCGACATTTATGACGCACTCCGGTTCGCCCACGCCATGGAATGCACCCGCCATAAAGGGGTTATCCTCCACCGCGTTTGAAAACACCACAAGCTTTGCGCAGCCCATCGGGTCAATGTCCGCCGTTGCACGCACGACGGCGCCCATCTCGGCAACGGCGTCCATATTGATGCCGGCGCGGGTAGAGGCGACATTGACGCTGGAGCACACAAGCTCCGTCTCCGTCAGGGCGCGCGGGATGGCGCGGATGAGCCGTTCGTCGCTCACCGTCATCCCCTTGTGCGCAAGCGCCGTGAAGCCGCCGATAAAATTAACGCCAAGCGCCTTTGCGGCGCGGTCAAGCGTCAGCGCAAGCGGAACATAATCATCATCCCTGCAAGCTGCCGCGACGAGCGAAATGGGCGTAACGGAGATGCGTTTATTGACAATGGGAATGCCGAACTCCCGCTCTATCTCGCAGCCGGTTGAGACAAGCCTGTCCGCACGGAGGCAGATCTTGTCATACACCTTTCGGCAGCACACCTCAATGTCGCTGTCTGCGCAGTCTAGAAGGCTTATGCCCATGGTGACCGTGCGCACATCAAGGTGCTGCTGGCTTATCATTTCTATAGTTTGCAGTATCTCACTGCTGTTGAGTAAATAGCTCATACCCTGACACCTCAGATTCTGTGCATCGCTTCAAATATGTCCTGACGCTGGATATGGATGTCGAGCGAGCGTTCTTCGCCTTTCTCATGCAGAAAATGCGACAGCTCGTCAAACCCCAGCGGGCAGTCGGCAAGGTCAACAAGCATTATCATGGCAAAAAACTCCTGCATCAGCGTCTGGCTGATGTCGAGGATATTTATCTCCTTCTCCGCAAGCAGCGAAGAAACATACGCGGTTATCCCCTTTGAGTCCTTTGCAAAAACGCTGACGATCGCTTTCATGCGTCCATCCTCCCATACTGTATTTAATAAGGTAATTATACGCAAAACGCAGAAAATAGCAATACGGAATTTTCCTGCTTGTCATTGAAAGCGGATTAGGCTATACTAGCCCATATCTGCACAAGGCAGGAGGAACACCATGAATCAAAAAGAACTGAACGAAATACGCCGCCGCTGGAAGATCGACCGCTGCTCCGTCTCCGGCATATATGGTTGTTATGTAAACTCCGCAAAGGAGATAGTATCTCAATTTGACACATCGCTTGGGCTTTTGAGCCATGATGAGGCGGAGATGTATCTTGCGATAATGAAAAAAGCGCTGTCCGGAACGCTTGGCAAAAACCTCATTGATATTGAGTTTGCCACGGCGCAGGTTGCTGGGAGCGAGGAGCACTCCATCCTCATGCAGCTGAAAAAGGAGCTTGGGCGCGACGATGAGGCGCGCGAAGCGCTGTACCGCAGGATAATAGACGCTCTGGCGCTTGAAGACGAGAGCGGATACCTCATTCTCCTTGCGGCGGACGCATACGACGTGCCATATCACGGACGCGACGGAGCGATGCAGGAGGACGGCGGTGAAGTGTTTAAATACTTCCTGTGCTGCATCTGCCCGGTGCGCTCCGCCGAGCCGGAGCTGGGCTACAGCGCGCAGAGCGGCGAATTCCGCCTCAGCACCGCCGGGCAGACCGTCGCCTCGCCTGCTTTGGGCTTTATGTTCCCATGCTTCGATTCCCGCGCAACGAACATATACAACGCGCTCTACTACACCCGCAAGCCCGCCGAGGTGCATCAGGAGCTTATAGACGCCGTGTTCCACACGCCGCCGGTCATGTCCGCCCCCGCGCAGAAGGACGCTTTCGGCGCGGCGATATCGGACGCGCTCGACACGGAATGCAGCTTTGACGCGGTGCAGTCGATACACGAGCATATACGCACACGCATTGCCGAGCATAAGGAGGCAAAGGATCCGGAACGGCTGGAGCTGACGATAAACGAAGTGGGGGCAATGCTGCGCGACAGCGGACTTGGAGAAGAAACGGTCGAGAGCTTCTGCGGCGAATGCGAAAAAGAGTTCGGCAAGAACGCCGCGCTCGACCCCAACAACATTATCGATGCGAAAAAGTTTAAAATTGAAACGCCGGAGATAAAAATCAGCGTCGCGCCGGAAAGCAGCTATCTCATTGAAACGCGCGTCATATCCGGACGCAGGTACATACTCATCCCCGCCGACAGCGGCGTGGAGGTCAACGGAATAAATGTGAATATAGGCTGAAAATGAATATTC
>DJEW01000031.1:12881-37963 GCA_002431965.1 Clostridiales bacterium UBA5888 | reverse complement strand
AGAAAGAGGGCGTTCTTCGTGCATATGTCGTGGCTCAGTATTATACTTGCCGTGCTTGCGGTCATCGTCGTGCTCACGGCGCACTGGTTCGTAGCGCGTGAGTTTTATAAGGCGGCCGCCATGAAGGGCTGGAACGAGAAAAAATACCTGTGGCTTGCTTTCCTGCTGTGGGCAGTTGGGTATATGCTGATAATCGCGCTGCCCGACAGAGCGGGCGAAACATCCGCCCCCGTCATCATGAGCGACGATCTGCCGGAGCTTTGAGGTGACGCGCCATGGCAGAGAGATATGAAAGAAAATACACGCTGGCGCACAGGCTATACGCCGACGGCGCGCCGGTGATCATCGCCGCAGGCGCGCTGCTGGACGACAATCTTTCGCGCCGGATGCTTGTACAGCTCAAGTTTGAGAGTGTTGCGGAGAAAGAAATAGCCTCAGTGCGTGTGAGCATCACACCGCTTGGCGCATCCGGTGAGGCGCGCGGAACAGAGGTGGAATACACCTACGCCGGCGTAAACGCGCCGCGCGACGCCGAATTCGGGCAAAAGTCCGCCATAGTGCTGCCGGAGCGCGACACCGCATCATTCACCGTGTCCGTGAAAGAGGTCACATATACCGACGGGTCGCGCTGGGACGGCACAGGTGCAGCTTGGACGGCGCTGCACATTCCGCGCACGCTTACCGACGCACTCGGCGGCAAAGAGGTTGCAGGGCAGTTCGCCATACGCTACGGCAGCGACTGCGTAATGATGCCGGAGGATGAACGCGGGCTGTGGGTGTGCGCATGCGGCGCGATAAACCGCGAGACGGAAGCTAAATGTCACCGCTGCCGCCGTGTGTATGCCGCGCTGAAAAACATCAATCTCAGCACACTGCGCTCAGAAAGCGCGCAGCGCGTGGAGACGGAGAAGCAGCAGGACGTTGAAGAGGAAAAAGAAAAGAAGTCCGCGCGCAAAAAGCTCATCGTCGCGCTGGCGATCCTCATTCCGGTGATCATGATCGCGGCGGCGGCGCTATGCACCGTGCCGCGGTATATCAGGCAGCAGGAGGATTACGCCGCAGCGATCGCACTGCTTGACGCGGGAAAATATGACGAGGCGGAAGCCGCCTTCACTGCACTCGGCAGTTACAACGATGCCGAGGAATACGCCGAAAAGACCGTGCCGTACAAAAAGGCGCTGCACATAATGGACTGCGCAAAAAATGACGACGTTGCTGGGCTGCTTGAGCTGGGGCTGAAGCGTTCGGACGTCGCCGAGGGCGAGACGGTGTCCGTGACACTGTACCGCGAGGCGGACAAACTTTTCGCCGCGCTGGGTGATTACGCCGACAGCGCCGCACAGCGCGAGAGCGCGCAGAAGGCAATAGAGGATTATTTCGATGCGCAGAAGCGCGATGCATACAACGCGGCGCAGGCACTGCTGGATGAGGGCTGCTATCTCAAGGCGCGCGACGCCTTTCTCGCGCTGGGCAGCTATAAGGACAGCGCAGATATGGCAAAGGAGAGTATGTACCGCCGCGCGGAGCTGCTGTGCAGCGTGACGGAAAAATACTTCATGCAGGGCGTGACGGCGGCGCTTAGTGATACCGACGGCAAAAAGAGCGTGTTCTATATCCCGCAGTCCGTGTTCGCGGAGCTGGGCAACGGCGTTTCATCCGACATACGCGAGATACTACGCGCCGATGGGGCGGAGATCAACATTGCCGACGCTCCTGAAAGCGGCACAGAGCCGATATGCCAGGCTGTGAGCGAGGAATTTGCCGCGCTTGGCGGCTATAAGGACAGCACCGCACAGCAGCAGCGCGCTCTTGATGCAGGGGATTTCACAAAGCCGTTCTACGATAAATGTGCCGAGGGTGATATTATCGGCGCGTACCAGTGGCTCACGGAATACAAGGGCGAGTTCGATATGCGCGAGCAGTGGCTGAACGTGCTGCAATTCTATGCGCCCTACTGCGGCACGTGGGAGCTGTACCGCGGCGATCCCACGCTCATCGCACAGACCTCCGGTCTTACGCTCAATTGCGGGGGCTTCACATCAAAGGTCATAATCGACATCGACGACACAAGCGCGCGGCTGTTAATCTATCCTGCGGGCGGCGAGGACTACCCCATTGAGCTGACCGCCGTTGTCGGGTCGAACACCTTCACCGTATCGCCGGACGGCACGACGACCTACTGCGCGCTAATATCCAACCTTGGCCGCTTCACGTATACAAAGTACAACTCACTCCTGACAAATCAGAGCTGTGAATACACGAAGGTCGGATAATACCCGGTCAATATACCTTGCGCCGCGCTCGGATGAGAGCGGCGCAATTTTTCACCGTATTCCGGTCTTTTCCCGCTTGACAGACGGAATATAATTATACTGAACACCTAAAGGAGAGGGGCGATGGAATGAAGGAACGATGCGCCGAACATAATTTGCAGCGCAGACGGCGCAATGCAGCGTCAGCGTTCCTGCTGCTTGCGCTGGCGGCAGCGCTCGCGGTCTGGCTGGCGTGGGGAAACACGGCGCTGACGGTAAATCGCATTACAGTGCGCTCCGCGCGCATACCCGCCGGGTTTGACGGATTTCGCATCGCGCAGGTATCAGACCTGCATGACGCCGAATTCGGCGAGGATAATGAAAAGCTTCTCGCCCTGCTCGCCGAATGCGAGCCGGATATCATCGTGATAACCGGCGACCTCATCGACGCGAACCGAACGGACATAGACCAGTCGCTGGACTTTGCCGAGGGCGCGGCGGAAATTGCGCCGATGTACTACGTGACAGGCAACCACGAGGGCGCGATAATGGAATACTGGATACTGCGCGAGGGATTGACGGCGGCGGGCATAAACGTGCTGACAGATCGCGCGTGCCGCCTGTCGCGCGGCGGGGACACGCTTCTGCTTGCGGGGCTGGACGACCCGAACTTCGCCACGAGCGAGGAGATAGCAGAGGGCTTCCCGGCAATGATAGAAAAGAAGCTTGCCCATATTACCGAGGGTTACGACGGCTATACCGTTCTTCTTGCGCATCGCCCGGAGTATATCGGCAGCTACGCTGCCGGCGGGGCTGACCTTGTTCTGAGCGGGCATGCGCACGGCGGTCAGATACGCCTGCCGTTTATCGGCGGACTCGCCGCGCCCGGGCAGGGGCTCTTCCCCAAATACGACGCGGGGCTGTACACCGTCGGCGGCACGGACATGATCGTCAGCCGCGGACTTGGCAACAGCATTTTTCCTCTGCGCATCAACAACCGCCCGGAGATCGTTTTGATAACTCTGGAGCGCGAATAAAGAAGCAAAAATCCTGCACGGCAGCCGTGCAGGATTTTTTCGTTCTTTTGCTCTTTCTTTTTTACTCTTTGAAATGTATATGGTTATAGATATGATCCTGGCAGAAGCAGTGATACCCCGCGCACTTGGAGCAGTAGCGGAATTCCAGCTCCGGATGGTCGGCGTCCGTGCGCCCGCAGACGGCGCATTTGTGCGTGTAGAGATTTGCCTGCTGCTCGCGCTTTATGCGCGCGGATTCTCTGCGGAAGTTGACGGTGTTCGCACTGGGGCGCTTTGGAATTCTGCTGAAAAGATCGCCGCCGCAGAAAATGAAGAAGTTGATCACGGCGACAAGGGGCAGAAGATTTGCCGGGAACGGCGTTGAAAAGACGCTGTATATGAAAAGCGCCGCGTTGAGATACGCAAGGTATTTCATCTTAATGGGGATGATGTAAAAAAGCAGCACCTGCATATCCGGGCAGAGCACGGCAAACGAGAAGAACATGGAGAGATATATATACTCCGCCGTGAGGTTGAAACCTGTCCCCATGACGAAGTACATGATAAAGCCGTAGACGACCGTGAGAATAATGCCGGAGAAGAAATAGATATTGAACTGCGGCGTGCCCCAATAGTGCTCGAGCGTATTGCCTATGAGATAGTAGAAGTAAAAAGCGATAAACGCGAGAACCCCCGTGCTCGGCGGATAAAGGGCAAACGTGAAAATGCGCCAGATCTGCCCACGAAGGATCAGCGCAGGGTTGAATGTGAGATAACTGAGGAAGCCGGGCATTATAGCGCCAAGCAGCCAGAAGACAACATTGGCGATAGTAATATATTTAATAAGGCTAGGAATACCGAAATGCGGGTGCTGCGCGCAGAAGCGCTCTATACTGTTTCTGGGGTTTTTCATTTTGATCCTCCGAAGGAAAGCAAAGATTATCTTTCTTAGGCAACGCCGCATTATGCGGCGCTGCCCTTATATAATGCTCTTTTATAATACCCTTTGTGCCGTGTATTGTCCATAAATAATTTTTGAATATTAACGCCGAAAGCCGCATTATTTCAAGGCGTTGACATACTGCACGGCGACAGCCAGAAAAAATTTTCGGGAAAATTAAAAATAATGCTTTTAATTTACATAATGTTGTGGTATTATGTAGACATGATTATGTTGGCTTTTTTATCTGGAGCTGTGCAATGGAAGAAAGAGAACTGAAAAACGACATTATTGAGGGGCGCAACGCAGTCATAGAGGCGCTGCGCGCCGGTCGTGCAATAGATAAAATATTCATCGCCAAGGGTGATGTTGACAAAACGCTTGGGCATATCGCCTCCAGGGCGCGCGAGGCGGGCATAGTCGTGGTGGAAGCTGACCGCCGCAAGCTCGACTATATGAGCCAGACGCATGCGCATCAGGGGGTTATCGCACTCGCGGCCGTGCGCGAATACTGCACGGTGGATGATATTTTTGCCGTTGCAGACGAGCGCGGCGAGAAACCGTTTGTGATAGTGTGCGACGAGATAAGCGACCCGCACAATCTCGGCGCTATCATCCGCTCCGCCGAATGCGCAGGCGCACACGGCGTGATCATCCCCAAGCGGCGCAGCGCCGGTCTGACCGCCATCGTTGACAAAGCATCGGCAGGCGCAGCGGAGCATATGGCCATTGCACGTGTGGCAAATCTGCCGGCGGCGATAAAAGAACTGAAGACACGCGGCGTGTGGGTATACGGCACGGCGGCGAATGGGCAGAGCGATCTGTGGCACACGGATCTGAGCGGCGCGGTGGCGCTGGTCATTGGCTCTGAGGGCGACGGAATGGGTCGCCTTGTCAGCGAATGCTGCGATTTCATCATCAGTCTCCCCATGCGCGGGCAGGTCAGCTCGCTCAATGCATCAACGGCGGCAGCCATCACGATGTATGAGGTTCTGCGCCAGCGCACGAACAATGCATGACACCCCCGAACTAATATGTCAGTAATTTTAATGAGGTGGTGACCCACAATGGAGCGTGAATATCTGGCGGTCGAGCAGGCAGTCTGCGCGCCGATGCGCACGATGCCCATGATACGCAAGGCACGGCGTCCAAGACGTCCCGTTTTCAGAGTATCCGCTGACTTTGACGCGCAAGTGCAAGCCTATGATCTGGATGGGATGGATAGTTATATGAGCCGCAAGGATGACAGAAAAAATAAATACGGCAGCGATGATATGTCCGTCGATGATATTCTTTCCGAGTTCCATTCGGGCGCGCTTTTTTCCGATTTTGACATGGACGTCAGCGACATCGATGATCGCTCGCACGCACGTCCCCGGCAGGACGACGAATACGCTCCGGAGATAGACAGCCGTTTTAACCTCAACGGCAGGAAAAATTATGAGCGCTCCTTCTCCGCAAGGGACGTTGATACCTCCGCAGACGAGGACTACATACCCGCCGAGCAGTGCGGTCGCAGCGCGGCGCGCGGGGATTATGACGAAGCTTACGACGAGCTGCCCCGCAGCGGCAAGCCGAAATTCTCATTCGGCAAAAAAAAGGACAAAAAGCTTCGCACGTCCTACCAGCCCAAGTATATCGCCGAAGACGAGCACGAGGATGAAGAAGAGGTTTTCGCGCGCGGCTTCCGCGATATAAACGACAGGCAGAGCGCCTATGCCTATGCCGATACGGAACGCATGGAGGATCTCGCCGCCGACGACGGCGAGGATTACCCGGATGACGAGCATCCTGAAGGCTATATGCCCCCTTCGTTTTCAGAGTATCTCGCTTCGGTGTTCGCCACGATATTCTTCCGCCTCAGAGGCACGCACCGCGGCGATTCCGCGGCGACAATGAACGATGAGGACGAGGATCTGGGCGCCGAGGTCACATGCGCGGCAGCGTCGAAGTATTACGGTTCATTTGTGCATTCCGCACGCCTGCGCCTGCAGATTGCCTGCGGGCTGCTGGCATTCATGGTGTACATATCCCTCGGTCTTCCCATTCCGGGTATGCTGGGCTATCTGCCCGTAACCGCCGCGATGTGCATGGCGGTGCAGTTCACGATAATGCTCCTTGCGCTGGACATCGTGACAAACGGCATTCTCAAGATGGCGCATTTGCAGATGGGCGCGGATTCCCTCGCGGTCATTGCGTGCCTGATAACCTCTGCGGACGCGGCGATGGTGGCAATGGACAGCGGCGTGAGCAGTCATATCCCTCTTTGTGCCGTGTCAAGCTTCTCCCTCGTTGGCGTGATGCTCTCCTCCCTTCTCAGTGTGAGGGCGCTGCGCAAAACGCTGCGTGTGCCCGCAATCGCCAAGCGCATATACAGCATCGTCGGCGACAACAACATAAAGGGCAAGGACATCACTCTTGTCAAGACCTCCCGCCCCGCGACCGGCTTTGTCCGCCGCTGTGAGGAGGCCGCCCCGGACGAAACTCTCTACGCAAAGCTTGCTCCGTTCATGCTTCTCGGCGCGATGGTCTTCGCGCTCATCGTCTCCGCCGCGACGCATAACTACTACGACGTTATTTACATATTCTCCGCCGTTCTCGTTCCGGCTGTCCCGGCAACAGCGCTGATATGCTTCGCACTCCCCTTTTTCCTGGGGTCAATGCAGATATTCTCCAGCGGCGCGGCAATCGCGGGCTGGTCGGGTCTGTGCGACATCGGGCAGAGCAGCAACCTCATCGTCACCGACCGCGATCTTTTCCCCGAGAGCAGTATTTCCATCGAGTCCATCCGTATTTTCGCGGACGAGGACGCGCAGAAGGTCATATCCTACGCAGGCACGATGATCATCGCGTCCGGCTGCTCGATGAGCAAGGCATTTTCCGACGAGATGGAGCAGAACGGATGCACCGTGCAGCCCATGTCCAATTTTGAGTGTCTGTCCGGCGGCGGAATGAAAGGCATTATCGACGGTCACATCGTTCTCTGCGGCAGCAGCGATCTCATGCGCCTGATGAACGTGCGCATCCCGTTCCGTCTCGTGGACAAAACCACGGTGCTGCTCGCAATAGACGGCATACTCTATGGCATATTCTCCATGAACTACGAGCCCCTGCCGCAGGTGAGACGCGCGCTGGTCGAGCTGATGCGTTCCAACCGTCATCCAATTTTCGCACTGCGTGATTTCAACATAACGCCTGAAATGCTCAAAAACACCTTCGACATTGCAACCGACGGATATGATTTTCCGCCGTATGTCGAGCGCTTCAAGATAACCGAGACGCAGCCCTCGGAGAGCAGCAAGATCGCTGCGGTCGTGTGCCGCGAGGGTCTCGCCTCCGTGACGAGCATGGCGGACACCGGCAGGAATATCTACACCGCCACCCGCGTGAACATCGTCATCTCCGTTCTCAGCGCGATACTCGGCATGCTGATCGTCTTTGTGAAGATGCTCAGCACCGGCAGCATCGGTCTCGGCTTTATAATGCTGTACATGCTGCTGACAACGATACCGGTCATTATCGTATCGGTATTCATGAAATTCTGATCACTCTCTTTTGCAAGGGGTCACCGTCTCAGGTGGCCCTTTTTGCCGTATATACGCTCTGCTCTGCGCTCACATAATATCCCGCCTCAATTTTGTGAAAATATAGTTGCAAAGCATGGGGCAGATAGTGTATAATATATTGCAATTGCAGAAAATTCTTTTTTTATTTTTATATCGTACTAGAGAGGAAGCAACACATGGAAACCAAAAACATCCGCAACATCTGCCTGATGGGACACGGCAACAGCGGCAAGACCAGTCTCGCCGAGAGCATGCTGTTCGTCACCGGTGCGATCGACCGCATGGGCAAGGTCAGCGACGGCAACACCGTCTGCGACTATGACCCTGAAGAGATCAAGCGCCAGATAACGATCTCCACCTCCGTCGCCCCAGTGAGCTACGCAGGCTGCAAGATCAACGTTCTTGACTGCCCCGGCTACTTTGACTTCGCCGGCGACGTGCTTTCCGCCATCCGCGCGGTCGAGTGCGGCGTCATTCTGTGCTCTGCGAAGGACGGTATCTCCGTCGGCGCCGAGCGCTCCTGGAAGTACCTGAAGGCGGCAAACCTGCCTGTCATGTTCTGCGTTTCGAAGTGCGACGAGGAGCACGGCGACTATTACGCCGTCGTTGACGCGCTCAAGGCTAAGTACGGCTCAATCGTCTGCGCCGTCACCGCCCCCATGTCCGACGGCACGGGCGTGATCGATATAGTGCATAACATTGCGTACAGGACCAAGGGTGCAAAGGTCGAGAAGATCGACGTTCCCGCCGCAGATGCGGGCAAGGTCGCGGAGCTGCGCGAAGCGCTCATGGAGACAGCCGCCGGCGCAACCGAGGAGCTGATGGAGAAGTTCTTTGAGACTATGGAGCTGAGCGAAGAGGACATGGTCACCGGTATCAGGGCAGGTCTGAAGGATCGCTCCGTCGTTCCTGTGTTCGCCTCCGCTGCGATGAGCAACATCGGCACTGAGGCAATGCTTCAGGGCATCGTTGACTACGTCTCCGCTCCGGAGGACAAGTCCTCCGAGCCGACCCTCGCATTCGTTTTCAAGACCGTTTCCGATCAGTTCGGCAAATACAGCTTCATAAAGGTCATGCGCGGCACTGTCACGAGCGACATGTCCCTGCGCGATGTGCGCACCTCCAGCACAGACAAGCTTGGTCGTCTGTACACCATGTGCGGCAAGAAGAGCACCGAGGTCAAGGACTGCTGCTGCGGCGACATCGTTGCCGTCGGCAAGATGGACTGGAAGACCGGAGACTCCATCTGCGACCCGAAAAACGAGGTCGAGCTGCCCCCCATCGAGATTCCCGAGCCGTGCTACTCCATGGCTATCTCCCCCAAGACCAAGGGGCAGGACGACAAGGTCGCTGCCGGTCTTGCAAGGCTGAACGAGGAGGATATCTCCTTCAATCTCGTCAACAACGCGGAGACTCACCAGATGGTCATTTCCGGCGCAGGCGACATTCAGGTAGACGTGCTGTGCTCCAAGCTCAAGAGCCGTTTCGGCGTTGAGACCGAGCTCAAGCCCGCGCGCGTCGCTTACCGCGAAAAGATAAAGGGCAAGGTTGAGGCTCACGGCCGCCACAAGAAGCAGTCCGGCGGTTCCGGTCAGTTCGGCGACGTCTGGATCCGTTTTGAGCCGCAGGAGGATCAGGACGACATGATTTTCGCCGAGGAAGTTTTCGGCGGCTCTGTTCCCAAGAACTTCTTCCCGTCCGTTGAAAAAGGTCTGCGCAATGCAGTTGTGAAGGGCGTTCTCGCCGGTTATCCGCTCGTCGGGCTGAAGGCGACGCTGTACGACGGTTCTTACCACCCTGTTGACTCCAACGATATGGCATTCCAGACCGCAGCGCGTCTTGCGTACCAGGATGGTATCCCCAAGGCAAAGCCCACCATCCTCGAACCTATCGGTCTCCTTCAGGTCACCATTCCCGACGCGAACCTCGGCGACATCATGAGCGACATCAGCTCCAAGCGCCGCGGCACGGTGCTCGGCATGACCGCCGAGGACGGCATGCAGACCGTTGAGGCTGAAGTCCCCATGGCGGAGATGAGCTCCTACACCATCGATCTTCGCTCCATGACCCAGGGTCGCGGTTCGTTCACGTGCAAGTTCATCCGTTACGAGGAAGCGCCCGGCAACGTCCAGCAGAAGGTCATCGAAGAGGCTAAGGCTCTCGCCGAAACTGAAAACTGACAGCATATACACTGACAAATATTATCTGGCGGGCTTAAATCAAGCCCGCCAGCATTGCACTGTACCCCAAGGAGGTCGCAGAATATGACAGGTAAATGGACTTCACTGAAAAATCTGGGCTGGGCGATCGGTATCGTTGTGTGTCTTGCAGCGCTCGTCGTGGGTTTGGTCATTGCAAGCGTCAACCGCTACAACGGCGATTCATTTTCAAGCTCCACCGCGCTGACGGCAGAGAGCGTCGAGGGCAGCGGCAATGTCACGGAGCTGACCCCCGGCACGGCGGACGGCACAGGCAATCTGCTTACGCTTCCAGAGACAAATGACGCCGGTCAGGAGTACATTGATAAGCTCACATTCCTCTCTGACAGCTCCTTTATCGGCGTGCGTGACTACGGTCTGCTTTCCGGCGGCACGGGCACATATCAGGTATGGGGCACGGATTCCGGCTCGCTGCGCGTGGCAGATCTGCCGACAGCAACGATAGTATACCCCTCGGACGGATCATCCATCACTATTGCCGACGCGGCGATGATCGCAAAGCCGCCGATCCTCGTGATATGCGTGGGTCAGGACGGTTTGAACGCTGTGGACGAGACGGCATTCAAGGCAAGCTACGCCGCCATGATAACCGCAATACAGTCCGCAAGCCCGGACACGAAGATCATCTGCTGCTCTATAAGCTCAGTCGTTTCCAACTACACCGGCTCTGACGGACTGACGACCATCATGATAAGCGACGCGAACGACTGGATTCGCGAGGTATGCTCAGCAACCGGCGTATACTTTACCGACTCCGGCAAGGCAGTTGGCGACGGAACTGGCGCGGTGCTGTCAAGCTATCTCTCCACAAACGGAAAAACGCTCAACTCCAGCGGCGTAAATGAGATTCTCTTATACCTGCGCACACACGCGCTGACAACAGAGTAACTGCAAAACACCCCTGCGGCGCTGTTCACTGCCGCAGGGGTGTTTTCATCTCATTATCAGTATTCGTCGCTGACTTTCAGCCATTTTCCGAACACGGCATACAGCACCATAAGCGCCATGCCGACTGCCCAGGTGATGGGATAGGCAATGAACACGCCGTCGATCGTGCCGTATAGCGGGGCGATGAGCTTGAGCCAGACAATACGCACGATGCACAGCGACACCAGCATGATGACCATCGGCGGGATGCTCTTCCCCGCGCCGCGCACAGTCCCGGCAAGAATATGCATTATACCAAGGATAAAATAGAACGGGCAGAAATACCGCATGGCGAGCTGACCGTAAGCGACGGCATCGGCATTTTCGGTGAAAAGGCGCATTAGCGGCGCAGAAAACACAAGCAGCAGCGCGCCCGTTGCGGCGGTATAACCCAAACCCATGGCGAGGGTCAGCCACATTCCCTTTTTCACCCTGTCAACCTTGCCCGCGCCGAGGTTCTGCCCGGTATAAGTCGTCATTGCAAGGCTCAGGCTCAGCACAGGGAGAATGTTGAAGCCGTCGATCTTCATATACGCACCGAAGCCCGCCATCGCGTCCGCGCCGAAGGCGTTGACGCTCGACTGCACAACGGCGTTGGACAGCGAAATGACCATATTCTGAATGCCTGTCGGCAGACCGATGCGGATTATATTGCCCGCCATGCGCCCATCAATGCGCAGCTGGCACACTCTGACGCGATAGGGCGCGTTAACGCGCATAAGGTAACCGAGCGACAGCACGCAGGAGAGCAGCTGGCTGACATCAGTGGCGATTGCCGCGCCCGCAACACCCATATCAAGCAGCGCCACAAAAATAAGATCGAGTACGATATTGGTCACAGAGGCAATGGCAAGATATAAAAGCGAGCGGCGGGAGTTGCCCGCAGCATTCAGTATCCCTGCCGCCATGTTATAGACAACGTTGAAAAGAATGCCGCCGAAATAAATTTGCAGATACGTCACCGAATCCGCCATGACCTCCTGCGGCGTATCGAGCAGCTGCAGCAGAGCGCCGCTGAGGGCTATGCCAGCAGCGGTGAGCACTGCGCCGATCAGAGCGACGATGGCGAGCGAGGTGTGCACCGCGTTGCGGGTGCTCGCGCTGTCATCAGCACCGAGATAATGCGAAATGACAACACCCGCACCGACGGACACGCCCTGACTGAACGCGATGAGAAGATAGATGAGCGCGCCGCTCGACCCGACCGCCGCAAGCGCGTTGCTGCCGACAAAGTTGCCGACGATGACGGAGTCCGCCGTGTTATAAAGCTGTTGAAGAAGATTGCCCAGAATAAGCGGCACGCAGAACACCAGCAGCTTTCTGCCGATGCTGCCCTCTGTCATAAGGTCTGATCTTTCTTTGTCCGCAGTCACTTGACGCTACCTCCAGAATTTCGAGTTCATATTATTATATTCGCTTTTTTATATATTTCAAGTATGCGGGGCATAGAAAAGACACCGCATCACGCGGTGTCCTATTGGTTATTGTGTTACTTCAGCGCGTCCTGATAGCGCGCACGCTCGCCGCCGATGAAGCGCGGGCGCGTCCGCGCGCAGACGAGATTTGCCTTGCCGATGCTTTTTATGCCAAGGCGCACGGGCACGGCGACATCCTTGAGATGCATACCGATGAGCGTGTCGCCGATGTCCATGCCGGCGCTTGCGCGGATATGCTCCACCGCAACGGGATGGTCAAGGTTTTCAAAAACCGTCGTGGCAAACGAGCCTCCGGCATGTGCCCACGGGCGCACGTTCACCGGCTCATACCCGAACTTCTCCGCCGCTGCCGCTTCAAGGATGAGCGCACGGTTGAGATGCTCACAGCACTGTGCGGCAAGATATATCCCCCGCTCCTTCAGCGCCGGATATATGCCGGCAAACACTGCCTGTGCCGCCTCCAAGCTCGATCCCTTGCCTATAGTTTCGCCCACGATCTCGCTCGACGAGCAGCCAACGACAAATAAATCGCCGGCACGGAGCTTTGCCGTGTCCAGCAGCTCCTCGACTGCGGCTTTAGCCTGGTGTGTCAATTCCTCATACATTATGCATTCCCCCGTCTCTCAAATATGGCTCAGTTTTTTGATGCCGGGCACAGCGTGGAGCGCTTTATATGCAAGTATCCCGACGACCATACCCGCCGCACCCTGGATGGCGTTGCCGGGAATGCTCGCCGCCGCGGCGATACCGTAGCCGAGAGCGAGCGCCTCATATGCGAAGTACCCCAGCACCATCACGGTCTCACCCGCAGCAGAGCCAGCGACAAGCCCGCCGAGCCTGCCGGAGAGCGCATGCAGCACGAGCGCGGCGACAAGCGCCGTCAGCCCCTTTATAAAAAAAGTGCCTGGCGCATATGCGGCATAGCCGAGCAGCAAGTCAGCCAGCATTGAGCCAAGCCCACCCGCCGCGAAGCCGTATGCCGGGCCGAGAAAAAAAGCGCCGAGGAGCACCATGCCGTCGCCGAGATTGATATAGCCGTTTGTTGCGGGCATGGGGATATGGATCAGCATAGTCGCAACGCAGGTAAGCGCAGCAAACAACGCCCCCAGCACAAGCTTTAAGAGTTTATCGTGTTTCATGGCATCTGCACCTCCTTTTTATTATTTTAATATATTCCTCATACTGATTATATGCAAGTATCAATTTAATACGAAAATATATGACCAGATGCAATGTTGAAATGTCCGGCGATATAGGATATAATCAAGGGCAGCATATATACGGAGGACATACAGATGCCAGAGTATGCAAACGCGAGAATAGTGAGCCACAGTATGCACGGCGAAAGGGCATGCGCAAGCGCGGCAAAGATCTCCACAACGAGCGGCAGCGCCTTCGAGCTTTTTGACGGCGCAGCAGACAGCAGCGCAAACCGCAGGCTCATCGGTAAGGTACTTGACTCCGGACACAGCTCAGTCATCGAGCACGCGGTGTTCACACTCGCGCTGTGCGGTGTATCGGTTTATGCAGAGGAGTATTTTATAGAGCACCGCCTTGCCTCGTTCACGGTGAAGTCCCGCCGCTATGTGGACTTTGGCGGGCTGGGCTACCATATACCGGGCGGGCTGGACAGCGGAGAGAAAAAGCTTTACTGCGATTATATGGACGTGCTTTTTGCCGCGTACAAACGGCTTCTCGATGGTGGCATACCCAAGGAGGACGCGCGCTTTGTGCTCCCCTACTCGTTTTGCAGCAATTTCTACTGCACGGTCAACGCGCGCGAGCTTATACGCATGATCGCAGATATGAGCACGGGGCGAGGACGTGCCGTGCCGGAGCTGCGCGAGCTGGCCCGCCAGCTTGAAACGCAGCTTCTTGAGTTGTTCCCTTCGTTTGAAAAATACCTTGCCTCGCAGAAAGCGTTTTACGCGGCCGCACCCGACGCGCCTGCCGCCGTGCCTCTCTGCGCGCCGCAGTTCATCCCGGACAGCGAGGTCGGGCGCGCAGAGCTTCTGCAAGCGCCGGAAGCGCCGGAGAAAATGCTCTCCACCGCAATGAAACTGAATTGCCGCCTGGAATGCGGCTATGCAAAGCTTCTTACCGACAGCCGTCCGCGTGAGCTGGAGCTGTTAAGCTATGTCTTTTTGATAAATGACATCACACTGCCGGGTGTAACGCATCTCGTGCGCCACAGGATGCAGTCCGTAATTATTCCGGAGCTCAGGAGCGTCGCGCTCGGGCGCGTTATAATGCCTGCGTCCGTCAGCGCCGACTCGGCAATGCGCGAGGTATACACCGCCGCGGTCGAAAGCGCGTATGAGACGCTGCTTGCAAACGAGACAAGCCCCTTATTCACGGCGCACCGGCAGTATTTTATGCTCAGCGGCACGCTGACGGACGTAATATCGGCGATGAACGCGCGCGAGCTTGCGCTCTTCTGCGAGCTGCGCTGCTGTGAGCGCGCGCAATGGGAGATACGTAAAATTGCCGTGGGCATACTGTCGCTCCTGCGAGAAAGCTTTCCGGCTCTCTTTGACAAGCTGGGTCCGTCGTGCTGTGTGAAAGGCTTCTGCCCGGAGGGTCGGCTTGGCTGCGGGAAGATGGACGAGGTGCAAAAGCGGTTTGGAAAGCATGAGATAGAGCGGTCATGACAGCATAACGGTCACACCGCATAATTTGATATACACATCGGCAAAGCGCCGGGAAAAGCTTGAAATGCAGCGTTTCCCGGCGCTTTTTCATTTAGGGCAGCGCAGCATAATGCGGCATGAACAAAAGCCGCAGGCGTATTGTGCGGTGCTGCCTTAAAGCTTCGACAGCTTCTCCAGAAGTTCAAGCACAATCGGCTTTACATCCGGCGAGCATGCGTTGAAGAGCTGAATCACGCGCTCGTTTTGATAATTGCTGGACATTGGCGAAGTATCAATGAGCACCGCGTTGAGATCACATCCAAGTATCGAGCACAAGGCGCTCAGCAGATCCAATGTCGGATGCACATGTCCGTTTTCGATTTTTGAAAGATAAACAGGTGTTATATCCGCCAGTTCTGCTAACGTATCCTGTGTCATGTTGAGTCTGTTTCGCTGCTGCTTTATCCGCAAGCCAATAACCTTGTAATCTATCATAACAAATCACCGTAAAATAGTTTATCAAGGTTAAACGTAAAATATAATAAAATCTAGCTTTAACTTGATTTATCAGTTTAAGAAGTGTATACTATTTTCATCGCAGTAAGCAAAATACACTATATTATAGAAGACACAGGAGAAAAGAAAATGAAGAACAATATTTATAACTTCATCGCACGGACCGCTATCGATTACGCACACATAACGCCCGAAGAGGTGCTCGACATCAGCATGCGGCAGACAGGCACACTTGTTGAGGTTGATTTTCAAACCGAGTGGATGCATTATATCTGTCAGGTCAACATCGGCGGTGCGGTGATGGGCTTCTTTTCCGAGCCTGTGAGGGTGCACAAGACCGACGGCATGAAATACTGATCATGTTTGCCCCTTTATGAAAATCAACAATTCTTTATATTGAGTTTAAAAATACTTGAATTTATTGTAGTATTATAAAATAGCAATATATCGTTTTGGGAGGTTATTGCTATTATGCAGAACTACATCATTGCAACTTCGTCTACCTCAGATCTGCCGCGTACATGGCTGGAAGCGCACAATGTGCCGTTCATAAGCTACACCTACACCATCGGCGACCGGATTTATGAGGATGACTGCCGTGAAGAGAGCCGCGCTGCGGTCTATACCGGTATGCGTAATGGCGACCGGCTCAAGACCTCAATGATA
Source organism: Clostridiales bacterium UBA5888 (assembly GCA_002431965.1). Lineage (GTDB taxonomy): Bacteria > Bacillota > Clostridia > Oscillospirales > Oscillospiraceae > Limivicinus. The sequence goes on along the minus strand of DJEW01000031.1, from coordinate 21,795 downwards.
AATGAATACGCCTACTATGACTTTTTTACATCCCTGCTGGAAACAGGCAAAGACGTTATCTATCTGGATATGTCGCAGAAGATGTCCGTGTCGTTTGAAAAAGCAAAGTTAGGCGCGGAGATGTCGCGCCGGGATTTTCCGGAGCGCAAGCTCTACTTGATGGACACACTGTGCATTTCCGGCGGGCTGGGGCTGCTGGTGGAAAACATGGTGCGGCTGATGGAGAACGGCGCGGACTATGACGCCGTCATTGCCTGGGGTGAGGAGCACAAGCTGAAGATCGCCCACCGCTTCACAGTGGACGACCTGAATTACCTCAAGGCAGGCGGGCGCGTGTCAAACGCGGCGGCGCTCGTTGGCGGCATGCTGTCGATAAAGCCGGTGCTTTACGTGCCTGACAGCGGCACGCTGGAGGTTGCAAAGAAGGTGCGCGGGCGCAAGGCGGCTCTCAAGGAGATCGTGGACGGCGTAAAGCGCGACCTTGCCAACATTGACACCAAGGGGCTTGAGATACACATTCTGCAGGCGGACTGCGTTGCGGACGCAGAACACGTCCGGGATGAGATCAAGGCGGCGTTTCCCAACGTCGGCGAAATAACCATAACAGGGCTGGGCGTTGTCATCGGCGCGCACTGCGGTCCGGGGCTGCTGACGGTCTTCTACCTCTGCAACGGCCGCCAACCGTAATATCGTAATATGCGTAAAAAAGCTGTCCGCTTGGACAGCTTTTTCTATGTCAGCAGCGCTAATGCGCCGGGTAAAGCAGGCGTATTAAGCGCTGCTGCCCTATGCTTTTATACACTCATGCAGCGCACTGACGGCTGCATACGCACGCTCGCAGTCGATTTGTCCCGGGGCGCTGGACGCATTGACCGTGCAAAACGTCATGCATGAGCCGAAAAACTCCCCTGCAAGGCGGCTGAGCACTCCGTCCGTGCCCATCGCCACGGTGAGCACCGGGGTGTCGTCCTCACCGCGCGTCATGCGCTCCGTCGCCGCGAGGAGCGTTAAAAGGTCTCCCCTGTCACGCGCCATAACGGCGCACTTGGGTATATCCGCACCCAGACGGCGGGCGTGCGCGATGAAATCACACAGGCAGCCGGCATCCGGCGTTTCATTGAAATTGTGGTAGGAGTAAATCGAAATCACGCCTGACGCGCGGGCGTGATCAATAAGCTCCTTCGCTGCGGCATCAGCAATGCGGTGCTCAATGTCGATCATATCCGCACAGCCGGAGCTGATCGCCGCGCGCACAAGGGCAATATAATCATTCTGCAAAAGCTCGGCATGCCCGCCCTCCGGCACGGACCTGAATGTGAACATCAGCGGTCGGTTGCCAAGGCAATCGCGCACACGGCGCAGATCGCACATGAGCTTGTCAGTGTCATGGGCATTAACGCTCCGGTCGGCACGGTATTCTACGGCATCCACGTGCAGTCTTTTTGCAAGCTCTATGGTTTCAAGAGCGGCTTCAACTGTAGGGGCGGCCACCGGGCAGATTATTTTCATTCTCCCCTCGCCGAACGTCACGCCGCGCATATTTATGGTTTTCATATTCCGTCATCCTTCACTCTTGCAGATGATGTGATTTTCACACACCTCGGCAGATTTGGCAGATAGCACAGCACATAACCCGCAAGGCACAGCGGCAGAGCCGCCGCAATATCAAGGACGGAGTGCTGCTTCATAAACACCGTTGACACGCAGATGAGCGTGCAGCACAGCACGTTCACTGCATGCCAGATCATTGATGAAAACCGCTCCGTATTCCAAAGCGCGAAGCATGCAGCAAAAGAACCGATGACATGCAGCGACGGGCAGACGTTGGTGTCCGTGTCAAAACGATAGAAATACGCGACAAAGCGCGTGAGCATATTATCATGTGCGAAGTGCGCCGGGCGCAGATGCTGGCAGGTCGGGAAGAGAAAGTATATGAGTATCGTCACGGAATATGTAAGTATGATAAAGCGCATCATGCGCCTGAACCCGTCCCTGTCGCAAAAGAGCGTATAGGCAAGCGTCCCAATGAGATACACAAACCAGAAAAGGTACGGGATGAGGAAATACTCGCAAAACGGGATAGCATCGTCAAGCCGGCAGTGCATCACGATGTACCCGCCCGGATCGTACACCCGCTCCACAAAACCAAACAGCAGCCCATACACAGGCCAGAACAGCAAAAGCTTTAAATGACTGTACTTCTCTGTATTCAGCTTATCCAATGTGAAGTTGTGAAAATCTGTCCTGTTCATTTCCATTCAGCACTTTATATATGCACTCCGCAGGGGTGCAGTCTCTGTTTTGGTCAAGCGCACAGCGCATAGCGTCAAGCCGCGCCCCGTCATGCAGCAGTGTGATCGCCGCCGCAGCAAGAGTCTCGGGCGTATCCGCCGTCAGCGCGCCGCCAAGCTCGGTGAAAAATTCCAGATTATGCTCCTCACATCCGGCAACGGCATCTATCAGCACCATCGGCAGCCCCATGGCGGCGGCCTCCGTAGTGCTGAGCCCGCCGGGTTTGGTCATGTAAATATCGGCAGAACGCATATATGTCGGCATATCCTCCACCAACGCCTCTACATGGATATTGGCGTTCGTGAGATACTCAAGCTGAAGCTTTTCATACAGTTTTTCATTTGTTCCGCATATGATGGTCAGCTCCTCATCCGGTGAAAGCATTGCGGCAAGCTGCTGCGCCAGTTCAATAATAGGACCGCAGCCCATACTGCCGCACATCATGAGAATATGCCTGTGCTCCTGAGGCATGCCGATGCGGCGCTTTGCCGACGCGCGGTCGCCCGCGATATAGAAATCCGACCGAATGGGCATGCCGCTGGAAACCAGGCGCTCTTCCGGCACTCCGCAGGCAGCAAACTCCTCTGTGAGCGAAGCGTCAGGGATGAAGTAATAATCAAGATCAGAATCCGCAGTGCCGGGCGAACAGGTGTAGTCCGTGCCGACAAAGGCGGTTTTCAACGCCATCGGATGCTTTTCGAGCATATCCGTGAGCGCGAGCGCAGGGAAAATATGCGTGCATATGACGGCGTCAAATCCACGGGAGCTGATGTAGTCAAACATACGCTCCGACCCGGAGGTGAGATACTGATATATGACGCTGTCCTTCTGGAATGGGGAGGCGTGGCTTTCGACTTCCCTATACCCGCTTCTGAACAGACGCGGCAGATGACGGTAGATGCGCACATGCCAGTTGCAGATGAATTTTGAGGTCTTTTCAGAGATAAAAAGCAGAGAATCAACGATTTCGCACTGCACTCCCTGCGCCTCGAAGCACTCTTTTATCGCGCGGGCGCAGGAGTTATGCCCCGCGCCGGTGTTGCAGCTGAGAAGGAGAACATTGTTCATTTTGTCTCTCCCGTCTCATGACGGCGGCGGCGCTCCATGAGCTTTTGCAGCCGGGGGCGATTATAGCGCTGGATAATGATAAAGGGGACGTTGCCAAGGAGAATATACGCCGCCGCAAACAGCACCCCGCCTATCCCCTTCCACAGCCGCATGCAGCCCAGCCCCAGAAGGGAGAGAATGCCATGCGTCGCTTCGGCAACGCAGGTCTCCTCCAGCATGCGCGGAAGATCGGAGAGCGTATCGGCATTGATGCGCTTGGCAGGCATGATGCGCTTGAAAAGGCGGCTCATATCCGGCACCTTGCTCTGCCAGTCCTTCACGCGCAGCGCCGCGTACAGCTTTTTCTCTTTCTCGCTGCATCTGAAGGGAAAGCGGTCACTGTGAAACCAGCTTTTCGGCACGATGCGCCCGACAGTGAACGACAGAACGCCCAAAACCGCCGCATACAGCGCGCAAGCCCAAAACCCCGTGATTTTGCTTTTTTTCATTCTTCTTTCCTCGCTGTTTGTTTATATTATAGCAGATTATCAGAGCTTTCGCAACACAACATCAACCCAATCTCAACGTTTCGTGAAGTTCAGTTGAGGCGGCATTTACTATCGTGCTGTACAATGCTGTTAAGTTCTGAACATTGCCTCTGATCGACAAGAACACTCATTGCATAAACGGCGCGTGTTTGATATACTATAATAAAACAGACAGAGAGGAGAAACTGATATGGGAAGGACTGTGCGCAGGATAATATCCGTTCTGCCGGCAGTTGCAGTGCAGGCGCTGCTGCTGGTGGTGCTGATACGCTGGATGTCCCCGTATGCGGCGGTGATAAACTTTATTCTCTCCATATTTTCCATATTTCTTGTGCTGTACATTATTATAAAGCGGGAAGAGGCGGCGTACAAAACGCTGTGGCTGCTGGTCATACTGCCGTTCCCGCTGGCGGGCGCGGTGTTGTACCTTCTGTTCGGCAACAAGCGCACGGCGCACCCGCTCGCGCGCAGGCTCGCCGTCGCGGCGCCGCCCTCCGCACCTCACGACGACAATGCGGCGATCTGCAAAATACGCAGCGAAGAGCCGCGCCTTGCGCAGACCTTTGCTTACCTCAGAAAAATGACCGGCTCGCCCGTGCTTGCAAACGAGAGCGCGAAATACTATCCCCTTGGCGACGATATGTTTCCGGATATGCTGCATGACCTGGAGAGTGCGGAAAAATTCATCTATGTGGAGTATTTTATCATCCACCACGGTGAAATGTTCGATGCGATGCTGGACATCATGCGCCGGAAGGTACAAGACGGGGTGGACGTGCGCGTGATATATGATGATCTCGGCAGTATATCCACATTCTCCGCGCGCGACCGGCGCGAGCTTATAGAGGCGGGCATCCGCTGCATATCGTTCAATCCCATGCTCGCCGTGGGCGGCACGCTGAACTACCGTGACCACAAGAAAATTCTCGCCATAGATGGGCGCATTGCATACACGGGCGGGATAAACCTTGCCGATGAGTATATAAATCGCAAGGTGCGCTTTGGACACTGGAAAGACACGGGCTTTCGCATCACAGGGCAGAGCGCGAAGGTGTTCACGGACATGTTCCTTGAATTCTGGAATGCTTTCGCAGAGTGGACGCCTGAACCCATAACGTCTGAGCTGCCCGCAGAGCTTTCGCCCCTCGGCAGCGAGCCTGACGGCTATGTGCTGACCTATTATGACTCCCCCATCCGTTCAAACGCCGTGAGCTACAACCTCTATATCGACATTCTCTCCCAGGCGAAAGACTATGTATGGTTTTATACGCCCTACTTCACGCCGGGCGACGAATTGCAGGAGGCGTTTATCCGTGCGGCGCAGCGCGGCGTAGACGTGCGCATTGTAATGCCGGGTATTCCAGACAAGAAGATCATCTTCCGCCTGTCGCACAGCTACTATCAGGCGCTGCTGGAGGCAGGGGTGAAGATATATCAATATGACCCAGGCTTCATCCACGCCAAGGCGTGCATCGCCGACGACGTCATCGGCACGGTGGGCACGGTAAACCTCGATTACAGAAGCCTCTTCCTGCACTTTGAGAACAACTCCCTCTTCTACAAAGCGTCGCTGCTGGACGATATGAAAAAGGACTTCATGCAGACGCTTTCCAAATCCACCGAGCAGAAGCCCTACGACCGCAAAAAGTACATGCGCCGGTGGATCGTGGACGGGTTACTGCGCATAATTGCGCCGCTGTGCTGAATCCACTGCAATGCTATCAAAAAAGCTGCCCCCATGTTATTCATAGGGACAGCTTTTTGTTGACACTGCTTATTTTTCCAGCGCTTCTTTCAGCGTGCGCCAGCCAAGGACGGCGCACTTGACGCGCGCGGGCATATGGGAAATGTCACGGAGAGCGGATGCCTCCTCAAGGCTCTCTATCTCTTCCTCTGTCGCCTCGCCCTTTATCATGCGCATGAACTTGTCCGCAAGCTCCAGCGCCTGCGCGCGGGTGCGCCCGATCACCATGCCGAGCATGATGTCCGCCGACGCCTGCGATATGGCGCAGCCGTCGCCGACGAACGCGCCGTCAACCACCTTATCCCCATCCAGCTTGAGCTTGAGCCAAATATCATCGCCGCAGCTGGGGTTGACGCCGTTGAGAACGATGTCCGCATCCGGCAGATCGTGCTTGAATTCCGGGTGGACGTTGTGCTCGGTCAGAACTTCATTATAAAAGCTTCTATTTTCCATAGCCCATACGCTCCCTTACCGATGCGAGGCTCGCCGTCAGGCGGTCTATCTCGTCTGTGGTGTTGTAAAAAGCAAGGCTGGCGCGCACGGTGGCATTGATGCCCAGATGCGTCAGCAGCGGCTGCGCGCAGTGATGCCCGGCGCGGACATTCACGCCGTCGGAGGCGAGGATCTCGCTTATATCGTGGGGGTGTACGCCGTCGAGTGTGAACGTGAGGATCCCATTATGCTCCTGCCAGAGCGGCGAGCCGAGAATGTGGACATGGTCGATGGCAGAGAGCGCATCGAACGCATAGTGCGTCAGCTCGTGCTCGCGCTGACGTATTGCGTCGAAGCCGACCGTATCGACATAATGAAGCGCAGCGTTCAGCCCTGCCGCGCCGGCGGCATTGACCGTGCCCGCCTCAAACTTGTGCGGTAGCTCGGCATAGGTCGCGCCGTCGCGTGTGACGGATTCGATCATCTCGCCGCCGGTAAGAAACGGCGGCATCGCGTCGAGCAGCGCACGCTTGCCGTACAGCACGCCGATGCCCATAGGACCGTAGACCTTATGCCCGGAGAAGGCGAAGAAGTCGGCGTCTATATCGCGCACATCCACCGGCATATGCGGCGTGCTCTGCGCGCCGTCAACGACGACGATTGCGCCCTTTGCATGGGCAAGCTCCGCGATTTTCTTCACCGGGTATTCGCGCCCAAGGACATTGGAAACCTGCGCAATGGCGACGATCTTAGTACGCGCTGTTATAAGCGCGTCCACTTTGTCAAGGTCGATGCTGCCGTCAGGGGCGCATTCAATATATTTCAGCTTCGCGCCCCGCTCGCGGCAGACCATCTGCCAGGGGAGTATGTCGCTGTGGTGCTCCATAATTGACACCAGCACCTCATCTCCCTCGTGCACGTTTGTCAGCCCATAGCTGTACGCGACAAGATTGAGGCTTTCGGTGGTGTTGCGCGTGAAGATTATCTCCTCGGTGCTCGCGGCGTTTATGAAGCGGCGGACAGCCTCGCGCGCAGTCTCGTATGCATCCGTCGCCGCGATGCTCAAGGGATAGAGCCCGCGCAGGGGGTTGGCGTTATGCTTGAGGTAGAATTCACGCTCCGCCTCTATGACGCATCCCGGGCGCTGCGCTGTGGCAGCACTGTCAAGGTATGCCACATCCATTGACGCAAGCAGCGGGAAATCAAGCTTATAGTTATATTCCATATGTTCAGACATGTTCAGACCTCCTCGTTGAGCAATGTCATTATACGCTCTTCCACAGCCGCGTCTCCGACGGTACGAGCAAGGCGCTCGACAGCGGAGCGGGCAAGAATGCTCTCAGCCTCGGTGCGGGATATGCCGCGGCTCTCAAAGTAAAAGAGCGTTTCAGCGTCCAGCTCGCCAATGGTTGCGCCATGGTTGCCCACGACGTTTTCCTCCGCGCAGAGGATGAGCGGAACGGTCTTGTTGACAGCATTCTCGCCGAGCATGAGCACCGTCTCTTTCTCATTGCCGACAGAGTCGGACGAGCCGGTCTTGAAATCTATCGTGCCGCGGAAAATCTTCTCCGCCGCGTCCATGAGCGCGCCGTTGGCAGAGATCTCGCTTTCGGTGCGCTTTCCGTAGTGGTTGCAGACAAGATTGACGTCCAGCTTCTGAGCGCCGCGCCCGATATAGCCGACCTCTGACTTGAAGCCGCTGTCGTCGCCGCGAAGCTCAACAAGACAATCGCTGTACACATCGCCCGCTCCAAGAAGTATCTGCACGAGCTCGAGCCCCGCGCCTTCGGCGCAGTCGGCGGTTATCGCACTGCGCGCCAAGCCCTGCTCTCCGGCGCTCTGCACCTGCACAAGGCGCAGCTTTGCGTTCACGCCGAGAGTAACATCCGTTTTCACAGAGAGCTTATGCGAAGCCGCCATGTCCTCAAAAACCGTCAGCTCCGCGCCGGGCGCGAGTGTGAGCGTCACTGTCTTCTCCGCATATTCGCTATCTCCGCGCACCGTGATATGCGCGGTCTTTTTCTCATCTGCGGCAGCGTTCACGCGCTCCTCCGGGAGCTTTTCAGCGTTTGCCGCGTCCCACTCTATCAGCGCCTCATTCACGCCAAGGCGATTCCACGTTCTTGTGGGCAGTTTATTTATGACCAGTTTTTCCATCATGCGCTCCCTCCTCTCAGCCGATGCTGCCTTTCATCTCAAGGCGGATAAGGTTGTTCATCTCAACCGCGTATTCCACCGGCAGCTCCTTGGAGACATTGTCGGCAAAGCCGCTGACGATGGTGGCGCGCGCGTCCTCCTCGCTCATGCCGCGGCTCATAAGATAGAATATAGCGTCGTTGCTGATGCTGCCTATCTTCGCCTCATGCCCGACGGAGGCGTCGCGCGTGCGGATGTCCATAGCCGGAACGGTATCCGAGCGGGAAATGGAATCGAGCATAAGCGACTGGCACGACACGGAGGATTTCGCCCCCTTGGCGTTCTTCTCCACGACCACGCTGCTGCGGAATGTGGATATGCCGCCGCTCTTGCTGATGGAGCGGGTGTTCATATAGGAGCTTGTGTTGCGCCCGGCATGAACCACCTTCGCGCCCGTATCAAGATTCTGCCCTGCTCCGGCGAAGGTCACACCGGTGAACTCCATGCGGGAGTTGTCGCCGCGAAGTATGCTCATGGGGTACAGGCAGCCCACGTGAGACCCGAACGAGCCGGACACCCACTCGACAACGCCGTTCTCCTCCACAAGCGCACGCTTGGTGTTAAGGTTATACATATTCTTCGACCAGTTTTCAATGGTCGAATAGCGCAGCTTCGCGTTTTTCTTCACGTACAGCTCCACACAGCCCGCGTGGAG
>DJEW01000031.1:0-12837 GCA_002431965.1 Clostridiales bacterium UBA5888 | reverse complement strand
TTGGCGACGTTATATTTCGGTGCGGAGCAGCCCTCAATGAAATGAAGGCTCGCGCCCTCGTCAACGATGATAAGCGTATGCTCAAACTGCCCTGCGCCCTTGGCGTTGAGCCGGAAGTACGACTGAAGCGGGATGGACACCTGCACGCCCTTGGGCACGTACACAAACGAGCCGCCGGACCACACCGCGCCGTGCAGCGCGGCAAACTTATGGTCGCGCGGGGTGACGAGCTTCATAAAATACTTCTTAACCATGTCGGCGTACTCGCCTTTAAGGGCGCTCTCCATGTCGGTATAGACGACGCCCTGCGCAGCGACCTCGTCGCGGACATTGTGATAGACAAGCTCAGAGTCATACTGCGCGCCGACGCCGGCGAGCGACTTGCGCTCTGCCTCAGGGATGCCAAGGCGCTCAAACGTGTCCTTTATATCCTGGGGCACGTTGTCCCAGTTGTTCTGCATTTTTGTGTTCGGGCGGACATAAGTGGCGATATGGTCAATGTCCAGTCCCTCTATGGACGGACCCCAATCGGGGGTGGGGGTCTCGTTATATATCTGCAGGGAATGAAGCCTGAATTGCTGCATCCAGACGGGATCGTCCTTTTCCTTGGACAGCTTGTCGATTATCCGGGGCGTCAGCCCCTCCTCCATGCGGTAGGCATCATGTTCAACGTCACGGATGTCATATATGCTGCGGTCTATATCCTCAACGCTGCTTTTCTCTCTCATGGTGTTCACCGTCCTTTTATTCGCCCTTCACGGCGGCAAAGCCGTGCTCATTTATCTCATCAACGAGGGATGCATCGCCGTTTTTGACGATAACGCCGTTTTCCATAACGTGCGCCGCATCGACAGTGAGCGCTTCGAGTATGCGCGTGCTGTGCGTGATTATAAGGAGCGAGCCGTGCACACGCTCACGATAGATGCGCACACCGTTTGAGACAGTGCGCACAGCGTCCACATCAAGCCCGGAGTCCGTCTCATCAAGAATGGCAAGCTTGGGTTCAAGCATCAAAAGCTGCAATATCTCCGCCTTTTTCTTCTCGCCGCCGGAAAAGCCGACGTTCAGATCACGCTCGGCATAGCTTTCGTCCATATCGAGAAGCTTCATCATTTCGCCGAGCTTCTTTTTGAAATCCCACAGGCGCATACGTTTGCCGGTTCTGGTCTCAAGCGCGCTTCTTATGAAAGCGCTGAGCGTCACGCCGGGAACTTCAAGCGGGTTCTGGAACGAGAGAAATATCCCGCGCTTGGCGCGCTCATTGACGGGCAGGTCTGTGATGTCCTCGCCGTCAAAAACAATGCTGCCGGAGGTGACAGTATACTGCGGGTTGCCGGTGATGGCATAGCCAAGCGTGGACTTGCCCGTACCGTTCGGACCCATCAGGACATGTGTCTCGTCCCGTCCGATGGTCAGGTCAACGCCGCGGAGTATCTCTTTATTCTCAACGCAGACGTGCAGGTTTCTTATTTCAAGCAGATTCTTGTCTTTCATATATATCCTCTTTTCCGCGCCGCCTGTCTCCTCGCGGCCGCAATTCCTATCTTTCAAGTAGTAATTATAATGGTATTTCCCTACTTTGTCAATAGGAATTATGAAAAACACCATATATTTTGGAGCCTTTACGCAAAAAACGGAGTGCCCGTATACAGGCACTCCGTCTTGAATATACGCTTTTCTGTCAGCTGACAAGATCGACCTCAGGCTCTCCCTCACCCTCGATCGTCACGGTGAGCTTATTTGGCAGGCAGGTGATGCACTGCCCGGTGTAATGCACGCGCCCCTGGTCAACGCATACTTTGTCCGGGCAGTCCGCCTCCGTCACGGCGGCAGAGCCGTTCCTGATCGTCAGGACATTTGTGCCGCCGTTGAGGGTGTATACGCCATCCTGTGAAAGCGAATAGCGCGCGACCTCGCGTCCGTCAACACGGACGACCGCCCACGCACCGGGCGTTTGCCCAAGGCGAAGCCACAAAAGAAGAGCGCCGGCAGCGACAAGCAGCACAGCGAGCACGATAAGCTCCGCTGGAAGACGTTTGCGAGACCTGCTCATTTAAATGCGACGACCGCCATGCAGATGATGCCTGCCGCGAGCAGGCGCACAGGGAAGCCGCGGAACGCGGCGGGAACATACTTGTCGTCGATCTTCGTTTCAACACCGGCAAAGAGCAGCAGCGCCACGGTGAAGCCAAGCCCAGCGCCGAGCGCAGCGGCAGCCGTCTGGACAAAGCCAGCGCCGAGCGCGCCGGCGGATGTGCCGAGCACAACGCCGTTGAGCGCGATGAGAAGCCACTTGTCGGTGAAGAAATGACCGATAACGGCGGCAGCGATCAGCACCCAGAGCGCGCAGAGAAACGTTGTATACGCGCCAAAGCTGAGAAGGTCGCTGGCGAGCGCGGCAACGAGCGTGACTGCGGCAACGGCAAGACCGTGCTTTGCCAGCGCCTTCGCCTGACCCGACGCGCCGAGCACCGGGGTGATGCCGTAAAACTGTGTCAGAACACAGTTATTGGCGAGCGCGCCGCCAATGATGATAAGAAGAAAGGTCTTAAAATCCATAACTCACGCCTCCTTTTCCGCGCAGGTCGCAGCAGCGTCAGCAGCAACGCCGGAGAGATCCTCGGTGCGGTTTTTGAAGATAGCCTGAACGAGCGCCATAACAATGGCGAACACGAAGAAGCCGCCGGCGGCAGAGGTCAGCAGGGAGACGGCATGCGCCTTAAAGAAGGGCACGGCAGCGCCCGCGACGGTTCCGGTGCCGAAAAGCTCACGGATGAGAGCCGTGACAACGAGCGCAAGCGCAAACCCAAGCCCCGTCAGAAGGCTGTCAGCCAGCGCCGCACCAACTGGGCGGTCAGATGCGCGTTCGGTCTCTGCGTAGACGAGCAGATCGACCGCAAGGAGCGTTGTGTACACTCCAAGGGCGTTGAACTGTGCAGGAAACCATGCATGCATGAGAAGCTGCACGATGGCGGCAAAGCCGGCAACGAGGATGAAATTCGTCAGCGGTTTTACTCTGGTGGAAACGGCATTTCTGAGAAGAGACGCCGCAAGGGATGCGAGCACCATGACCGCGAGCGCCGCAGCGCCCAGCGTCAGCGCAGGGAGGACAGCGCTTGTCGCGCCAAGTGCGGGGCATGCGCCCAAAAACAGGACCATCACAGGGTTTTGCGCGATGGCAGCGCAAAGCTTATTGTCTTTCATCAGCCTTCCCCTCCGTTCTGCTGGATTTCAGAAAAAGCGGCAAACGCATCCGCCGTACCGGTCTTGACGGCGTTGGTGGAGATGGTTGCGCCGGAAATGAGCGCCTCATCGCCGGTGAAGCTGTCGCCGGTCACGCCGACAAAGCCCGCCTTGTAGCTGCTTTCATCAAGCTCATAGGCATTGAAGTAATCGCCCATAAGGATAAACTCGTCCGCCGTCATGGAGACTATCGCCCCACTCTCATCCAGCACATAGTAGAGCGCCATGGGCAGATTGCCGTAGCCGATCGGGCGTGCGGCAACGCCGTAATAATTCGCGCCGCCGGATATAATGCTGTAAACGCCGGAAACGGTGCCGTACACCCCGCCAAGCTCAAGCGGCGTGATCTCCGCATCGTCGGAGGTAAGCTTTGCGAATTTCTTCACTTCCTTTTCGGCATCGGTTTTGATATTCGCCGCGGCATCGGTCTTTGCCTCGTCGAGAATGGATGCATTGACAGACTCCGTCACATCAGCGCCGTTTGTGTCATATGCGCGGGCTGTGAGAGAATCGTTGACGAGCACGAGATAGTTATTCTCGCCGTCGAGCGCGATGTAGGCAATTCCGATACCGTTGACAGAGTCAAGCGCCTTGACGAGCTTTCCGCCGGAAAGCTCACGCTCGGTATACTGGGCGACACCCTCAGTGTTTGCCATGCCGGGGAAAAGCTGCGGCAGGAGCTCTAAAAGGATCTGGTCGCCGCTCTTGACGCCGGCGGAGACAAGACCGTTCTCCGTCAGCACGGCAAAGCCGTCCTCAACGGCCTCCTTGAACGCCTTTGACGAATATGTCACGCCCGCAACAAGAGACACACCGCCAAGTGCGGAGTCCTGACCGAGATAAGTATCCGGGTAATCCTCGCCGAAATGCTTGCTGTCTGAAAACTGAGTGAGCTTTATGCCGGAGATCTTGCCTTCGGCATCGACTGCCATAGTGAGGTCAATTGGATCACCGGTATATCCCTTTGTGGTGGAAAGCAGCACGACGTAGCCCAGGCCGGAGGTTTCCTTATAAACGCCCTGCACCGTGTCGGGGACGGTGTCAAGCGTTACGGCTTCAAACCCGGCCGCGTCGGGCATGACCTCATAAAGCGGCTCAAGCTCGGCGGCAGAGCCGTTAGCCTCGATGATAGGCGCGGTGTAAGCGCCCACGCCGGTGAGCGCGGCGATGAACACGACAACTATAAGAACGGGCACTATAACGCCCTTGACAGTATCTTTTTTCATTTCAGACACCTCCAAGCGGCTTCTTCGCCGTCCACTTTTCGATATATGGAGTGAGTATATTCATGGCAAGGATAGAGAACGAAACGCCCTCAGGATATGCGCAGAATTCACGGATAATGAAGGTTATCACGCCGCAGCCGACTGCAAACACAACACGCCCGGTGTTATTTATCGGCGTTGTGACATAGTCTGTCGCCATGAAGATCGCGCCGATGAACACGCCGCCCGCCATGATCTCATAAAGCGCGGTGGTAAAGCTGCCGGACGCGGCGACAAAGAGCACGAACACCGTGCCGACAAATGCGGCGGGAACGTACCATTTTATCACCTTGCGCGCACAGAGATAGGCATAGCCGACAAGCAGCGCAAGGATGCAGCCCTCGCCCACAGCGCCGCCGCGAAGACCAAGGAACATATCCATGAGGCTTGGAAGCTGGTCGGCACTGCTGCCGATAAGCTCCAGCGGGGTGGCGGAAGCTTCAAGCTCCACCACGGCGGGCATTGCGCCGCCGGCGACCTCAGAGAAGGCAAGCAGCATGAAAACGCGCGCTGAAATGGCAGGGTTTGCAAAGTTGTGACCGAGACCGCCGAACAGGCATTTCACGATAATGATGGCAAACGCCGCGCCCACGACGCACTGCCACAGCGGCACGGCGGAGCTGAGGTTCAGTCCAAGCAGAAGCCCCGTGACAACGGCGCTCATGTCGCCTGCGGTCTGGGGTCTGCCGGTGATAAGATCAAAGAGAAATTCCGACACGACTGCGCCGATAACGCAGGCAGCAAGCACGCCGAGCGCCTTCAGGCCGAAGATAATGACAGCGGCGACGGCGGCGGGCAGCAGCGCGATGACGACGTCAAGCATTATGCGCCGGCTGGAATCTGAGGTATGGATATGGGGCGCATTGGACACGATGAGCTTTTCCATGTTCAATTGCCTCCTTTCTCGGCTTGGTCAAGAGCAGCCTTGTATTTTCTCACAAAGCTCTTTGCCGCATTGTTATTGTCCACAAGAGGTCTGTGCGCGGGGCACACATAGGAGCAGCAGCCGCACGCCATGCACAGCGATACCTGCTCTTTTGTGAGCACTGCATAGCGCTTTGCCTCGTCCTCTATCTCAAGCGCCTTTGCAAAGGCGGTGGGGTTGAGGGCGAGCGGGCAGTTTGCAACGCAGCGCCCGCAGTGGATGCACGGGGTAGGCTCAAGCGAGGCGGAATCCTTGCGGTCAAAAGCGAGAACGGCGTTCGTCGCCTTTATAATGGGGGCAGAGAGGTCTGCCACGCATTTGCCCATCATCGGTCCGCCGAGGATGACCTTTCCGGGCTCTGACGAGAAGCCGCCGCACTGGTCGATCACGCAGCCAACAGATGTGCCGATGGGAACGACGAGGTTCTTCGGCTCTTTAACGGCAGAGCCGTCAACGGTGACAGTCTTTTCAACGAGGGGCATGCCGTCCTCGATATACTGGGCAACCTTAGTGAGCGAGGTGACGTTGATAATGATAACGCCGAGCGAGGCAAGACGCTGCCCGGGACCGACGACCTTTCCCGTGGCGTTATAGAGCAGAACCTGCTTTGCGCCCTGAGGGTATACGCTGTCAAGCGGCTTGACGGTGACGGCAGAGTCGTCGGCGAAAACCTCCTCAAGCTTTGCAATCGCATCGGGCTTGTTCTTCTCGATGCCGATAATGAATTCCTCGCTCTCGAGGTATTTCTTCAAAAGCTCAACGCCTTTTTTGATATAATCGCTGTGCTCAAGCATGGTGCGGTGGTCGCTTGTGATGAACGGCTCGCATTCCGCGCCGTTGATGAGCACGGTTTTGATCGGGCTGCGGCGCACAGCATCAAGCTTTGCCCACACCGGAAACGCCGCGCCGCCGAGACCGACGATGCCGCTCTCGCGCAGAGCCTGAAGAAAACTGTCAAGGTCATTAACCTCAGGCGGCTTCACGTCCGGGCTTTTTTCCATTTTGCCGTCGCTCTCGATGCGCACGGCAACGGTCTTCCCATAAGGCTCGATCGCCTTGACAGTGCCGGAAACCGTGGCGTGGACGGGAGATGAATTCTTGCCGTCCTCATTGGCGATAAGCTGCCCGACAAGGACGTGCTGCCCGACCTCAACGATGGGTACTGCCGCGCCGCCGGAGTGCATATTCATCGGCAGCAGCACCTCCGGAGGGGGTGAGATGCGAACCGACGGCATTGACGCGGTCTTTTTGTAGTGGGGCAATTTCAGCGTTGAAATGTTCTTTTTGAGGTTCATGGTAGCCTCATGCCTCCTGTTCTTATATACTCTTTTAAAATAAATATATATTTATAAAAACATATATTTATAACTTTCTCAATTCTCTATCAGCTTTTCAATGCCTGGGGTATATTTTATCTCCCCATCGGGGAATATCCACAGCACGTCCACGCCAAGCCTGTCCGCGAGCGCTGCGCCGTCTTCATAGGTCATGCAGAAAAGCGCCGTGGAAAGCGCATCGGCAAGCGCGCTGTTTTTAGTGACGACCGTGATGGATCTGAAATACCGCGCGGGGTAGAGCGTATCCTTATCTATGATGTGATGATAGCGCACGCCGTCTACCGTATAGCAGCGCTCGTAATCGCCGGAGGTGACGCACGAGGTATCCGCCAGACGCAGCTTCACGGCAAACTCGCTTGTGTTCTGCGGGTCTTTTATGCCCGTTACCCAGCCCTTGCCGTCAGGCTTTGTGCCGATGATGCGTATATTGCCGCCGACATTGAGCACATACGAAGAAACACCCTCCGCCTCAAGTGCGCGCGCCGCCATTTCCGTGGCGTAGCCCTTGCCGAGCGCTCCGACATCAATGGACGCTGCAGGGTCAGTAATGCGGACGGTGTGGTTTTCCTCATCAATTTCCAGCAGTGAGAAATCCGTATGCCGTGCAGCGGCGGCAAGCTCCTCATCTGTGGGAAGACGCGCAGCCTGCGGGTCGTCCGCTGCGGCGTCGCGCAGGTCGTGCCATACGCGCAGCACCGCGCCCATCATCACGTTTATCTCTCCGTCTGTCGCTTCATAAAGCTCACGCGCATAGAGGAGAAAATCAATTAGTCCGGGATCGACCTCCAGCGCCTCTCCCCCGGCGTTCAGGTTGAGCGTGCAGAGATTGTTCACACCGGAGTACTCGTGATATATGTCGAAGAGCCGATGATATTCGCCCAGAATATCAGAAACCTCGGCAGAGCGTTCGTCGAACTGCTCTGCCGAGTCTCCTGCATAGCTGTACACATAGGAGACTGTGTCAAAGTATGCAAAATAGGACTTACCCCTGTTCTCCGTCTGCGTCTGCCCCGAAGTTTTGGGAGCGGTGCATCCGGCCAGAAGCGCCATCGCCATCGCGGCGAGCAAGAGCCTGATTCCTATTCTCTTCATTGACACATCTCCCGTGCGTTTTTGGTTTTCGGTTTCTATCTGATACGCCTTGACGAAAATCAGCGGGCGTTGTCAGCAGCCTGAGCGATAACGTCCATCATGCCGGTGATCTGCATGGTGCAGGAGGCATAGAGGGTATCGTCAACAGCCACGGAGTAGCCGTGGTCGTTCTCCTTGGTCTCGATTGCGCGAACCTCATCGGCGGTCTTGCCGACAGTGTAAGCGGAGAAGGCCGCAGACTGAGCGTCCCACTCGGCGATGGCAGCGCCGTAGGCGACCATGCCGTAGTCGTCGCCAAGCTCCATCTTGGTGCCCTTGAAAACGGTATCGGTGATCTCGCCGTCAGCGTTGAAGCTGATCTGGGGCTGGGTCGCGTCGTTGACTGCGGCAAGGATAACGCCGTTTGCGTCAACAACGGCAGCGCCGAAGTCGGTGTACATCTTCACGACGCCGTCAGCATCGTCGGTCGGGTCGGTGGATTCGGCAGCGGTGGTCTTTGCCGCAACGCCGAGAGTGAACGCGCCGTCAGACGTGAACGCCATGGTGTTCACATCACCGCAGGCCTTGGAGACTGCATCCTTGAACGCAGCAATGTCCATGGTGCAGCCGGCAAGCAGGGTCTCATCGGTGGAAACATTGTGACCGCTGTCGTTGAGAACGGTCTCAAGGTTTGCAACCTCATCTCCGGTCTTGCCGACGACATAGCTTTCAAAAGCCTTTGCCTGGTCGTACCACTCGGCCTTGGCATTGCCGTAAGCAACCATGCCGTAATCATCGCCAAGCTCCATCTTGGTGAGGAAGGTCTTCGCGGTGTCGACAGTGCCGGCGGAAATGTCCATCTTGCTCTGCGCAACGTCAAGCCGGCAGACAACGATCTTGCCGTCAGCGTCGGTGACGACGGCGGCAACTGTCGCGTCAACCTGGGCGTTGCCGGTCTTGGAGGAGTCGGTGCTCAGGGAAATGCCCATGCCGAGGGTGTAGTCGCCGGCGGCAGCGGCGGTTTCCTCAGCCGCAGGGGCATCCGCCTCAGCAGCGGGGGCTTCGGTCGCGGCGGGCGCTGCGGTGCTGCCGCAGGCTGCCAGGGCGAAAACCATGCAAAGTGCCAGTAAAAGTGCCGTGATCTTTTTCATAATGTTCTCCTATTCACAAATATTATGATATTCAGATGTGGTTTTACGCATCCGAATATCATGGCGCATTATACATTATTCCCCCCCAAGTTGTCAATAAAATAACAATGGAGTTTTGCTGTGCTAACCGTACAAATTTTTATTCAAAAAATTAAATCTTCACCAAAGCGGCGGAACAGAATGCATTTCGCACGCTGCCCAAGAGCGTGATTTTCATCTCTGTTCCGCCGTAAAAGTGCAATATTATATGTATTATTCCTGCAATCCTAGTATTTTGTCTATTTTGACATGTAACTAAATGCCATCCTTTATTTTGCGTATATTTTGCCGACAATCCAATTGGACATACGCCGTGGGAGCAGCTTGCCCAGCGCCGCCGCGCCCTTGTACGCCAGTCCCATCGCAACCAGCGGACGCGAAGACGTTTTGAGCGCATATTTAGCAACGAAGCGTCCGGCGTACTCTGCCGTCATGCCCGTTTTTTCGTCGTGCTCCATCACGGCGACCGAGCGCTCGATGCGTCCGGCATAGACGTCGTCGCCCACGTCGGATTTCTTTCTCGCAGCGGTGAAGCCGGAGGAAATGTCACCCGGCATAATGGCGCAGACGTGTATATTGAACGGTCTGACCTCATTTTGCAGTGCAAGGACGTAAGCGATCACCGCCGCCTTGCTGACGGAATACCACAGTTGGAACGGAATTGGTATGAGCCCTGCAATAGAACTCATGCATACGATGCGCCCGCCGCCCTGCGCGCGCATCACGGGCAGCACTGCGCGCGTGACGTTATCCATGCCGAACACATTCAGCTCAAGCTGGGCGTGCGAGTCGCGCGTATCGGTCAGCTCTGCCGCGCCGGATATACCGAAGCCTGCATTGTTGACAAGTATGTCAATGCACCCCTCGCGCTTTACGATCTCATCCACCGCCGCGCGCACCTGACGTTCATCCGTCACGTCCACGTTCATGTGCACAACGCCCTCCGCCGGTATCTCCCGGCGTGAGAACTCATACACCGTGCACCCAGCTTTCACAAGCTCCGCCGCCGTGCACCGTCCTATCCCTCCGCTGCCTCCTGTAACAAGCGCTGTCTTCTTCATATTCCAAGCACGCCGCCTTTCTTCTTTTTATATTTACAGTTTTTCTTATAACGCACAGCGCGTGAAATGTCAATAACAAAACACAAAATGTCGTTGACAAGTCGATTCGGTCGTGTTAATATTGCTCCCTGTTAAAAGGGAGTAGTTGCAACGCATGATCAACATATCCCGGTTCTCGCCGGTGGTCATGCGCCTATTGGGATTTATTCTGTTAAGATAGGTAATGAGACTTTTAGCACATCACTGGCTGATTGTGCGGAAGGTCTCATTTTTTGCACGCTCAGCAGAAAAAGGAGCTATGGATATGGGTATTGATTTTACCGGAAGTACAATGTTTTTCGTCCTGCTGCTGTTTGCGGCGGGGCTGGCGTGCATTATCAAGGGCGGCGATCTCTTCGTTGACGCCGCAGCGTGGATCGCCGAGGCGTCTGGCATCCCGAAATTTATAATCGGCGCAACGGTGGTGAGCTTTGCCACGACAATGCCGGAGATGCTGGTATCAGTCTTTTCCGCATTCGAAGGCAACGCAGACATCGCCGTCGGCAACGCTGTGGGATCTGTGACGGCAAACACGGGTCTTATCATGTGCCTGTCGCTTGTATGTTTGGAGTGTCAGATGACACGCAGACAGTTCGGTGTGAAAGCCTGTCTGCTGCTCATCGCAATTGCGATACTGTTCGCGTTCACGCGCGACGGTCAGCTTTCCATCGTTGAGAGCGTCATTATTCTTCTTGTCTTTGTCGCGTTCATGGTTGACAGCCTGCTCGCCGCAAAGCGCGAGTTCGGCACGGAGAGCGCCGCCGCAGATGAGCGTCCAGCGACAGACGGGCGGACCGTTGTGCGCAATATATGCAAGTTCATCCTCGGCGCTGCCGCCATCGTGCTCGGCGCGCAGCTGCTCATCGACAACGGCTCCGCGCTCGCGCGGCTCATCGGCGTTCCTGATTCCGTCATTGCCGCGACAATGATCGCCATAGGCACTTCCCTGCCCGAGCTTGTCACGACCATTACCGCCATCCGCAAGAAGCATTCTTCCCTTTCCGTTGGCAACATTATCGGCGCAAACATTCTGGATCTGACGCTCATCATGCCGCTGTGCGCGCTGCTGCTGGGCAAGCCCCTCACCGTCGAGGCGCAGGGCATGGTGCTGGACATCCCCGCCTGCCTTGTTGTGTGCGCCGGTGCGCTCATCCCCGCGCTCGTGGGAGGAAAGTTCAAACGCTGGATCGGCTTTTTCATCGGCGGGCTGTACATTGTTTATCTGGCGATAATGTTCGTCTGCTTTGGCGCGTGATGCGGGAAGATGCCTTCTTGCGTTGAGTAAATGTTTTCATTGAAAGAGCGTTCCCCCAAGGGGCGCTCTTTTGCATACTCGGCAAAGAAAAAGAGATGGACCTTGAGCCAAACAGTTCAAGGTCCATTCAATATAGGTATCCGACTTTCTGCTATCAAAAAGCTATCAGTGGATGCTATCAATAGTGGAAGTTTGTTGTGCATGGCATTTGCATTATATCATGTATGTTGACAAATTATTCAAACGGCGCACCTCCAGCATTAGCTATATCTAGATGCTTTTAAAGTTCTTTAAATAGAGTTGGAGAAACAAGAAACTCGTTGCATTTTTCAATTACATTTACTTCGCGATACCTGCTTTTCACCATTCGTTTAATAGTACATTCCAATACGATTAAACACTTAATGCCACGCTCCAACAATTCAGCTTTCACCACAACATCCCGCGGGACGTTATCATCAAACTTCTTTTGCCAGAATTTCACGCGGCTCTTTGGTGTATATGCGCATCCCCATATCGTGCGTGTTCAATCGCGCGGAAAAATGCATACTCCGTATTTGTCCAGTCGATGATCTTGCGGTCAGGGTTTGTGCGGATAAATTCAAGATGGTCATATATACGGTTCTGAATGTCACGAGCGGCTGCGGACATTTCTTCTGATAGCGGAAAATCTACTGTCAGCCCTGCAATAAACTCCTGAATGGCAATCCGTTCCTGCGTTTCTTCCTGTACCCGCCCAGCATCAATCAACTGATTTGTTTCTGTAGGACTGATGCCGAATGCGTCAAGAAACTGGTCGATATCTTCTTCGGAATTCAGTACAAATGCCTTTCATAAAAATGTTATTTTCAGCTTGAAAAGCTCTCAATCGAGTTTCGGAATTAGTTATTGTAAATCGCCTCCGCAATTTTCGTAAAAATTGTTTATGAAAATGAATCCGGCTGCTGCATAGAGCTCGAACTGCCCCGGAGGAAACACATCTGTCCGCGCTGCCAGAGCGAAACAGAGCGTACCCATGACTACCGGATCCAACGTGTCAAGGATATAGATATGCGCGGAGTGCATACATACTTGTACCTGAGAAAGCGGAGGTATGTCTGCGGTGCCTGCGGAAAGCGGTTCTATGAGAAAAGCAGCTTTCTTCCCCGGTTCCGCAGAGTGACGAATCGCCTTGTCGCAAAGGTGATCTGTGACTTCAAAGACCTGCGCTCGGCAAAGGAGATCGGCAGCAAGAACAATGTCTCGGCTCAGACTGCGCTGAGATATTTTAAGCTCGTGAATTACTCCTGCAAGGTGCTTCCGGAGGTGCTGTCCATAGACGAATTCAAGGGCAATGCGGGCGGAGAGAAGTACCAGACTATCCTGACCGACGCAAAGAACTTGAAGATAGCGGACATACTTCCCAACCGCAAAAAGAGCGACCTGATCAAGTATTTCCTCAGGTTTGAGAA
>DJEW01000029.1:7163-12671 GCA_002431965.1 Clostridiales bacterium UBA5888 | reverse complement strand
CTCAAAATGACCCTATCTACGCCGGTTCCGTCATCCAAAACGAACTTTAAGAGCTTTTTGGACTTCTTCACAGCTTCGCATTCCTTGACCTTTACGGCACGGAAATCGCTCTTGGAGAAGGTGTCAAAATCGACCTGATCTTGGAACAGAGGCTCGATCTGAACATTGGAAAAATCAATTTTTTCCTCGACTTCGGGAGCCGTCTGAGCAGCCTCCGCAGGAGCCTCAACACGCTTTTCAACCTTCTTGTCAGAGTCCAACGGCTTCATTGTCGGGAAAAGGATGACATCGCGTATGGAGCTGCACCCAGTGAGAAGCATGACGCACCGGTCAATACCGATGCCAAGTCCGCCCGTGGGAGGCATACCGTACTCGAGCGCATTGATGAAATCGTCGTCCATCATGCCCGCTTCATCATCGCCCTTGGCGCGAAGCTCGACCTGCTTGAGGAAGCGCTGTTTCTGGTCAATGGGGTCGTTAAGCTCGGAAAAAGCATTGCCCATCTCGCTGCAGCAGATAAAAAGCTCAAACCGCTCCGTCAGGCGCGGATCGGCAGGGCTGCGCTTCGCCAGCGGCGACACATCGACCGGGTGCATGGTGATGAACGTGGGCTGTATCATTTTCTCCTCGACCTTCTGGTCGAAGCATTCATAAAGCGCATGTCCCCAGGTCGGCTCGACCTTATCCATGTCCACGCCGGCGTTCCTCGCCGCGGCAACAGCCTCCTCATCAGAGGATATAGCCATGAAGTCAATGCCGAGATACTCCTTCACTGCCTCCGCCATCGTCATGCGGCGGAACGGCGGCGCAAGACTGATCTCGTGACCGAGCCATGCGACATCATAAGTGCCGAGTATCTCCATCGCCGCGCCGGAAAGCAGCTCTTCAAAAAGATCCATCATGTCGTTGAAATCCGCATAGGATTCGTAAAGCTCGACCGTGGTGAACTCCGGATTGTGGCGTGTGTCCATGCCCTCGTTGCGGAAGATGCGCCCTATCTCGTAAACGCGCTCAATGCCGCCGACAATAAGGCGCTTGAGATTGAGCTCCGTCGCGATGCGCAGGAACATATCAATGTCGAGCGTGTTGTGGTGCGTGATGAACGGGCGTGCGGTCGCGCCGCCGGAGATGGTGTTGAGAACAGGAGTCTCGACCTCCATATAACCCCGGGCGTCAAGAAAACGGCGTACATAGCTGATAAAGCGGGAGCGTATCTCAAAATTACGGCGGCTGTCGTCGTTGACGATGAGATCGACATAGCGCTGGCGGTACTTGAGTTCAGTATTGGTCATGCCGTGGAACTTCTCCGGCAGAGGGCGCAGAGACTTTGAAAGCAGCTCCGCCCTTTCTACATGGACGGAGACCTCCTCGGTCTTGGTCTTGAAAACGTAGCCGCTGACGCCGACAATGTCGCCGATGTCATACTTGCGGAAGTCCGCAAACTCTTGCTCGCTGACGGCATCAGAGCGGACGTAGAGCTGTATCTGCCCCTTGTCATCCTTGATATGGCAGAATATTGCCTTGCCCATGCCGCGCTTTGACATTATGCGTCCGGCGACGGAGACCGTCTTGCCTTCAAAGGCGTCATAGTTTTCCTTTATCTGGCTCGACCATGCGCTGCGCGTAAACTTTGTCTTCTGAAACGGATCTCTCCCCTCCTGCTGGAGCGCCGTAAGCTTATCACGGCGGACCTGCAGAATCTCGGAAAGCTCCGTGGTGTCGTTCATCTGGCTGTTGACTGCTTCGCTCATCCCAAAAACCACCTATCTATAGAATCACAGAACCGGGCGTGACAGATCTGCCGCGCCCAGTTTACATAATATTATGCGTGTGTTACTTGTTTTCGACCGAGAGTATTTTGAATTTGAGCTGACCGACAGGCGCGTCAATGACGGCTATGTCGCCGGCTCTGTGCCCGTGCAGCCCCTTGCCGAGAGGCGAATCGTCGGAAATGCGCCCTTCTCTGGGGTTCGCCTCCTGCGAGCCGACGATCTCGTATGTCTCCTCAAACTCGTCCTCCATATCAAGCACCTTGACAATGCTGCCGAGAGTGACGGCATCCTTGGGAGCGTCAACGTCAATATTGTCAACGATCTCCGCATTCTCAATGAGGACTTTCAGCTCGGCGATCTTGGAGTAGAGCTTGCCCTGCTCTGTCTTCGCCTCGTCATACTCACTGTTCTCGGAGAGGTCGCCGAAGCTTCTTGCTTCCTTGATAAGCTCCGCCACTTCCTTTTCGCGGACGGTTTCAAGATAATTGAGTTCCTCCTTGATAGCGTCAAGGCGCTCCTGACTCATTTTGAATCTGTTAGAATTATTGGGCATGGAAAACGCTCCTTTTCTCATAATTCGCGTTTGGTAAACCGAATCCGGATCACTATTGCTTTTAAGCCTGCATTTTTTAGCCTATATATTATATTTGTATTGCGCCGCCGTGTCAACTCAAATATTTCAGCGCCGCCATGAGCTGATCGTCGTTGGATGTGCTCGCCGAGCCGTCGCTGATGCCGGTGGTGCCCTCGGTGGTGCCTGTGGCGGAGGCATCAGAATTATAGACGATGGAATCCGGCACAACGCCGCCGGCGTTGCAGATGTCCGTGCCGTTGGGGGTGAGGTAGGTCTTGGTGGAAAGGCGGATGGCGCTGCCGTCCTCAAGAGGGATGGTGATCTGCGTTCTCGTTCTGCCGCGGGTCGGCTCGCCCATCAGCAGCGCCCAGTTATATTCCTGCAGCACAGCGGCAAAAAGCTCCGCCTCGCTGTAAGTCTCGGTATTGATGAGGACGACAATGGGGATCTGCACGCACATGCCGTCAGACTCCGTGACCTCCTGATTGCCGTCCTTGTCGCGCTCGATAAAAAGCGTGCCCTTGGGCAGGAGATAATCCAGCAGCGACGCCGCCTCGGCCTTCAGCCCGCCGGGATTGCCGCGCAGGTCGATACACAGCGCGACTGCCTTCTGCGCAAGCAGTTCCTCAACGGCGTTTATCGCGTCCTGACCGCTGCCGGCCTCAAAATTGTCTATCTTGATATAACCGGCCTCCGTTTTTTCCATACGGTAGCTGACAGGGCTGACATACGACGTGGAGCAGTCAACCTCTATCGTCTGCTGCCCGTGGTTTATGCCAAGGGTAAACTTTGTGTTCATGCGCGAGCGGATGAGCGTGCGGACATAGTCCACATCCCGCCCGGTCACATCCTCGCCGTCTACATCTGTGATGATCATGCCGGCGGCAAGCCCCGCCCAGGCGGCGGGAGAGTCTGCGCTGACGGCGACGACCTGGTAGCCGCCGGAGTTCTCATCCTGCATTATCGTCATGCCGATGTTTGAATATTCATTTGTGGAAGAGAGCTGGTATGTCTTATACTCGTCGGCTGTCATATAATAGCTCCAGGGATCGCCGAGACCGGAGACCATTGCCGCCGCCGCAGAGTCGCCCATTGCAGTTCTGTCAACAACATCTATATATTTCTCATCACAGACGTTTTTGATCTCGACATAGCGCATGGCGTCGTCATAGTCCGTCTTGCCGCCGACCTGCTGTATCATTTTGTGATGCGTATAAAAATATGTGCCGGCCGTGAGCACCGCGCAGGCAAGCAAAACGTACTTCAGCGAGACGCCAATATTGAAAACGACGACGATGACACGCCAAAGGTTATAAAGAAATCTCCGGATTATGTTTTTCAAATGCTGCTCCCTTCTGCCGCGGCAGCGCTGCGGCGCTGGTATGTAATTTTTTCATACAAACAGGACAGTCATTGCTCGTGACTGCCCTGTAGATGGCAAAAAAGCCGGATCTGATGCTCACACTCCGGCGCTCTGGGAGTAGGTGAGCCCGGTATAAAACTGTTCAGGGTCGATGCGCGCGCCGTCCTTCCACACCTCATAGTGGCAGTGCGGACCTGTGGACACGCCGGTGCTGCCGACATAGCCTATGGTGTCGCCCTGAGAGACGGTCTGTCCATTAGTGACGGCGATGGAGGACATATGCCCATAGAGCGTTTTATAGCCGTTGCCGTGGTCGATCATGACGCAGTTGCCGTATCCGCTGTTCACGCCCGCAAGCACGACCGTGCCGCCGTCCGCCGCGACGATTGTTGCGCCGGACTCCGCGCCGATGTCAACGCCGGTGTGGGATTTCGTCGTGCCGTAGATGGGGTGCACACGCAGCCCGAAGCGGCTGGTGAGATACGTGCACGACGGGACGGGCCAGATGAACGCACCCGTGCCGACGACCGCTGCGGCCGCCTCCTCCTGACGCTTCTTCTCAAGCGCGATGACCATATTGGCAACATTCGTCTCCGCCTCGCGCTCGGCAGCCTCGAACTGCTCAAGCACGGCGGCATTTTCGGCAAGGTTTGCAGTGATGTCCGTAATAAGCTTCGTTGCCTCGTCAAGCTCCGCCTGAAGCTCTGCCTGCTCGTCTCTCAGCTCGTCCTGCTTTTCGACTATGTCCGCCTTGTACTCCTCATACTCGGCGACGACGGCTTCCGTGTTCTCGCGCGCTTCTATATAAGCGTCCTCTAGGGCGCGGTCGCTCTGCATTATCTCGCCGATGTCATCCACCGCTGTGAGAAAGTCCGCAAGGGTGGAGGCGTTGAGAAGGTATTCAATGTAGCTGGCGTTGCCGTTTTCCTCCATGGCGCGCACACGGCTGCGGTATTTGTCGAGCTGGCGCACTTCAAGCTCTTTTGCTTCCTCGACCTCGATGCTCTTGTCGGCGATCATGCCGTCATAAAGCTCAATTTCCTGCTGGGTGAGCTGTATCTGCCACTGGGTGTACATATTGCGCTCGTCAAGCGCCTGCTTGACGGCGAGCACATCCGCCTGCTGATTCTTCAGCTCGTTGACGACTGCCTGCTGCTCCTGCCGCTGGCGGACAAGCGCGTCGCGCTCGGTCTTAAGCTCGTCAAGCTCCTCCTGCGAGACGGCGAACGCCTGCGCCGGTGCTGCCGAAAGCATAAGCAGCGCCGCAAGGATCACAGACAGCAGCCTTTTGTATCTGATGCTCATATCTTTTTTCCGGGGATAGCGGCGAGATCAGCAGTTATAGTAGGATATACCTGCAAAGTACGCCGCGGGGTCTGTTCTGCTGTCGCCGACATACACCTCAAAGTGGCAGTGCGTACCGGTGGCACGTCCTGTTGCGCCGAGATAGCCGATGGTCTGCCCCTGAGAAACGGACTGACCGGCGCTGACGGCAAGACCGGACATATGCGCATAAACGGTTTTCATGTTGCCATGGTCAATAATGACATAGTTGCCGTAGCCGCTGTTGCTGGATGCGGTGATGACCGTGCCGCTGTCGGCGGCGACGATGGGCTGCCCGTCGTTGCCGTAGCCGTCAATATCAATACCGGCGTGGTAAGTGGTCTTGCCGGTGAACGGGTCGGAACGGTTGCCGTAGCGGCTGGTGACGCGCATGGAGCACGGCACGGGCCACATGAGAGAGCCTGTCCCGGTGACATTGCTGCCGGCGCTGCCCCCGATGTCCCCGCCGCCGGACG
>DJEW01000029.1:1609-7121 GCA_002431965.1 Clostridiales bacterium UBA5888 | reverse complement strand
GCCGCCGGACGCGCCGCTTTCTGTCGTGCCGCCGGGGTTATTGGCGGCGTTCTGCGCGGCCTCCGCCGCCTTCTGGGCGTTATATTCGGCGATGAAGCGGCTGACCTCCGCCGCGGCGGACGCTTCCTCCGCCTGTGCGGCTTCGTATTCCTTTGTCGCTTTTTCTATATCGTCGGCAAGTGATTCGATAAGGGCGTTTGCCTCGTCCATCTGCTTTTTCAGCTCGTCCTGCTCGGCTTTAAGCTCGCCCTGCTTCTCCTCATAATCGGTCTTGATCTCTTCATAGTCCGCTTTGATCTCCTCAGTCTCCTCGCGCGCGGCGATATACTGATCCTCAAGAGCGCGGTCGCTGTTCATGATCTCACCCATATCGTCAACGCCTGAGAGAAGCTCATTGAAGTTGGAGGAATTGAAGACGACCGCAAGGATGTTGTACCCGCCGTTTTCCTCCATTGCGCGCACGCGCGTGCGGTATTTCTGGAGCTGACGCTCCTCGCGCGTCCTTGCCTCCTCGACCTCCTGCGCCTTTTCGTCTATCATGTCGTTATAGAGGTCGATCTGCTCCTGCGCAAGGTCGATCTGCTCCTGCGTGAGCTTGTTCTGCTCCATGAGCGCAGCCTTCTGCTCAAGCACATTCGCCTGCTGCTGCTTAAGCGTATCCAGACGCTCCTTGCAGTCCTTGACCTTGCCGGATATTTCGCTTTTCTGCTTCTGAATGGCGGTTATCTCGTCCTCCGTGACAGCGTAGGCGCTGACCGGAATGATGCTGACAAACAGCGAAACGACCATCAGCACCGCCATCAGCACAGCGATGAAGGATATGACTTTCTTATTGTTCATAGGTATGTATGCTCCTTTTTTCCCCGAACAGTCAGGAACGTTCGGCTGGTCATACGCTGTATGACGCTTCAGACCTTCAAATAGTTCCGTATTGCGTTCACGCCGCCGACAGCGCCGACAAGGATGCCCGTGCCGAGGTAGACGATGAGCACAACCATTGCGACCGACCGGAACGGCACGACTGAAATGAAGCTGCCCGTAAGGCTGCTTACGATCTCGCCGGTGATAAGCTCATATATGCCCCACTCGGCAAAGAACGCCAGACCGCCGCCCAGTATGCCAAGCACCAGCCCCTCCACCACAAACGGCAGACGGATGAAGGAATTGTTCGCGCCGACCATCTTCATGATGGCGATCTCCTCGCGCCGCCCGAAGGTGGCAAGCTTGATGGTGTTGGACATGATGAACACAGAAACGAACACCAGCATGACAATGAGCACGAGCGAAATGACGCTGATGATATTGCGGATGGTGACAAAGCGCTGGGCATAGTCCAGATGCGCGTTGACCTTTGCGATGCCGGGGACATTTCTGAGCTCCCGCTCCGTCTCCGCCATCTGGGAGATGTCCGTGAGGTGGATGACAAAGCGGTGGCGGAACACCGTCTCGTCAATGCCCTCCATGAGGGACTCGTCATACTTGCTCATGAACGCATCCATCGCGTCCGTGCGGGAGACGAACTCAACGGAGCTGATGTTATCGACAGCCTCGATGCTGCTCTGCAGCGCTCTGGCCTCATTCTCGTCTGTTATGGAGTCGTCCACAAAAGCGACGACCTCGTTCTGGTCCTCAAGATCCTTTATGAGCGCGTCAATATTCACCGACAGCAGCGACACGCTGCCCATGATGATAAGGCACGCCATTATGACCGTGACCGAAGCGAAGGACATGAAACCGTGCGTTGTAATGCTGCGGAAGCCCTCGCGTATAAGATAGCCGCATCTACTCAATCTCATAGCTGTAATACCCATCCATTCCGTCGCTTATCACGTGACCGCCGTCAATGGTGATGACGCGCTTGGCAAAAGCGTTGACAAGCTCCTTCTCGTGAGTGACGACAAGTATCGTCGTACCCATTTCGTTTATCTTCTCAAAAAGCAGCATCAGCTCAAGACTGCGCACGGGGTCGAGATTCCCGGTCGGCTCGTCCGCAACGATCATGCGCGGATTGTTGGCGAGCGCGCGGGCAATGGCGACACGCTGCTGCTCGCCGCCGGAGAGCTCATTGGGCATGCGCTTCTCGCGCCCTTCAAGCCCGACAAGCTCAAGCACGTACGGCACGCGCTTTTTGATGTCCTTGGGCGAAGCGCCGACAACGCGCATCACAAACGCCACATTGTCGTACACCGTCATGTTATCGATAAGGCGGAAGTCCTGGAAGATCACGCCGAGGGAGCGGCGCACCTTCGGGAGCTTGCTGCGGCGGATATTGGTCATGTCAAAGTCATTGACGATGACCTGACCGGAGGAAGCAAACACCTCGCCGGTGATGAGCTTCATGAGCGTGGTCTTGCCGGAGCCGGACGGACCGACAAGGAAGACGAATTCTCCCTCGTTGATCGTCAGATCGACATTGTCAAGCGCAACCGTGTTGCTGCTCTCATAGACCTTGGTGACATTGTTCATCTGAACCATATTGTTACAGTCCTCCAAATAACCGAACGGCATCTCATTCGGTACATTCTAGCGCCCCGACCTTAAGCGGGGCTTAAAAGTCATCAATACTTTGTGTTGTTGAGCGAATCAAGGTACATCTTGACCATCATTGCCACCTTGAAAACAATGGCGTGGTCAAATTCACGCAGGTCAAGCCCGGTGATCTTCTTTATCTTTTCAAGCCTGTACACAAGGGTGTTGCGGTGTACATACAGCTTGCGGGAGGTCTCGGAGACGTTGAGGTTGTTTTCAAAGAAGCGGTTTATGGTCTCAAGCGTATCCTCATCGAGAGTTTCGATGGGATTCTTTTTGAACACCTCGTTGAGGAACATTTCGCAAAGCGTCGTGGGGAGCTGATAGATGATGCGCCCAAGACCGAGCGTTTCATAGTTGATGATGGTCTTGTCCGCTTCAAAGATGCGCCCGACGTCAATGGCGACCTGTGCTTCTTTATAGCGGTCAGCAAGCTCGCGGAGGTGGCGGGCGTTCGTGCTTATGCCGATGACGGTTTTCGCGCCGAGCTCTTCATGCATGACGCGCTCGACCGTGCGGGCGATCTTTGTGACCTCGTCCGGGCAATTTGCGTTTGGCAGTGCCTTGACGATGACCACATCCGCCTCGTTGATATTGAGGACAAAATCGCGCTGCTTGTCCGGGAAAAGACGCGATATGACCTCCACCGCGGATACGTCCGCGTTCTCCGTCTGGCGCACAAGCAGCACGGCGCGCGGCTCGTCCGTGACAAAATGCAGCTCCTTTGCACGCACGTATACATCGCCCGGCAGGATATTGTCGGAAATGATATTTTTGACAAACGCCGCCTTGTTGTGCTTTTCCTCGTAGTTGTTCTTCGCCTCGTTGAAGGCGACAGCGGAAACGGCGCACAGCGTCCTTGCCATGGAGTCGGTTCCCTCGACAAAGGCGGCATAGTCCAGCTTCACACCCTCCGCCGACAGCGGACAGTATGTTCTGGAATTGGTCACGACATAGCGCTCCGCCCCGTCAAAATCGTAAACACGAAAGTCGTCAAGGCGAGAGCCTATCATTGCAAGCTCGCTGCTGGCAACGACAAAGCCCTGCTCGTCCACGACGCCGAGAGTTCTGTCCACGGCGTCTTTCATCTGGATGATAACGTTCTGGAATATCTTGCTCGACATATTTATAATGCCTCCCCTGCTCTGCGGCTTCCTCCCACGTGCTTATAGCAAAAAGCACTATAACCCCGCATTTATCTTTATACATAATACCGCAATATTATGTGATTTTCAATAGAAATCCTTGCTGGTTTTTGTGAATTTTTTTCGCATTGTGGTTTTTACGCTCAAAATGGGCGGGATATCAGGCTGTTTTTCTGTCAGGTTTTGAGATATACCAGACCGGTTTCGCTTTGGTCAAGTTCACGAAAATTCCCCTCGCGCATCCCGGCATCCAGCCGCAGCGCGCCTATTGCCTCTCTATGGAGCGCTTTTACAGGCTTTCCGCAAGCGGCAAGCATACGCCGCACCTGGTGGTACTTGCCCTCCATAACCGCGACGCGGCACTCGTCGGGTGCGAGTATCTCAAGCCGGGCGGGGAGGCACTGCGTTCCGTCGCCAAGGACGACGCCGCGCGCGAATGCCGCCGCATCCTCCGCCGTCAGTTCGCCCTCCACCTGTGCATAATACATTTTTACGACTTGAGATTTTGGCGAAATGACGCGATGGGCAAATTCCCCGTCGTCCGTCAGCAGCAAAAGCCCGCTCGTATCCTTGTCGAGCCGCCCAACGGGGAAAAGCCCCATGCGCCGAAGCTCCGGAGGCAGCAGATCCATTACCGTTTTCTGGCGCGTGTCCTCCGTCGCTGTGACAACGCCGCAGGGCTTATACAGCATATAATAATGAAAGCGCGAATACGTCAGCTCCCGCCCGTCAAGCGTGACGCGGCTGCGCTCCGGGTCGAGCTTCGCATCGGGCGCGGTGACGGCAGCGCCGTCCACAGCGGCGCGGCCGCTGCGAATAATGGCGCGCAGCTCCTTCCGGCTGGCAATGCCCATATCTGCAAGGAATTTATCAAGTCTGATCTGCGGCACAGCGCCACCTCCAACAATGAAAGAGATATTTACCGTGTATTATAGCATACTTGTACCTGTTTTTGAATAGATATTATCGAATACGCTTTGGCGGAGGTGCATGGTATGCTAGAAAAAGTTGTGGTATTCACGAAGAAAAAGGCGCTGACCATCATTTTTGTGTGCGCGCTGGCGCTGTTTCTTGCGATACTGGCAAAATGGCTGTTCGCCTACAGATCCAACGAGACCGGGCTGTCCACGCTTGAAGGGCGGCAGAGCTTTCTGAGTGAGCTTGGCTGGGAGATAGATCCGGAGACAGAGGAATTCAGATCCGTCACGCTGCCGGAGGCACTGGAGGGCGTGATGCGCGACTACAACGAGATGCAGCTGGCGCAGGGATACGACCTGCGCAAATATCTTGGACAGACGTGCAGCCAATACACCTATGAGGTGACAAATTACCCGCAGGCGGCGGACACGGTGCTCGTGACGCTGTACATAAAGGGGCAGCGAGTAATTGCCGGGGATATACACACAAATTCGCTGACAGGATTCATGCACGGGATAAAGCAGAGCAGCGCATCGTGACAGTCCGCCATACAGCGGCATCAACCGACCCGCAGCGTTCAGCCGCGGGCCGGCGTTCGTTTTTCACAGCTTTTGCCGCAAAAAGTTTGCAATCTGCGAAATATGTGTTATAGTGTGTACAGTTCTTAGCGCACTATTGTATATAAAAATAAGCGAGGTAGAAAGAGTGGAAAAGGGCAATGTGAAGGCACTGCTGCCGATAGGCGTGTTTCTGGTGCTGTATCTTGGGCTGGGCATCGTTTTTGAGTATGTTCTGAAAATATCCATGGGGTTTTACTCCATCCCGATAGTGGTCGTGTTCCTCATCGCGCTTCTGGTCGCCTGCTTGCAGAATAAGGCGCTCAGCTTTGATGACAAGCTTGCGCTCATGGGCAAGGGCAT
>DJEW01000029.1:0-1501 GCA_002431965.1 Clostridiales bacterium UBA5888 | reverse complement strand
CGCAGCAGCGCACAGAGCGTGGCGTACTTTTTGCTGTCCATCATCCCGGCGAAGTTCGCCGTGGCGGCGCTGTTCATCATCAGCTGCTTTGTGTCCACCGCGATGGGCACATCCGTCGGCACTATCACGCTCATCACACCCATCGGCGTGGAGATCGCTCTCAACTCCGGCATTTCCCTGCCGCTGTGCATCGGCAGCATCATGGGTGGGGCAATGTTCGGCGACAACCTTTCGTTTATCTCCGACACGACTATTGCCGCGTGCAACGGTCAGGGCTGTGCAATGCGCGATAAATTCCGCGAGAATTTTGCCATCGCGCTGCCTGCCGCGCTTGCCACACTTGCAATCATCATCGTCCTCTCGCTGAGAAGCGGCATTGAGGACGTTGCGATTCAGGAGTATAATCTCATCCAGATAATCCCGTACATTCTCGTCCTTGCAGGCGGCATTGCAGGCATCAACGTGTTCGTCGTGCTGCTTGTGGGCATAGTGTCCGGCTCGGTCATCATGCTGTGCACCGGCGCGACCGCCGCAACAGACCTGCTGGCAAATATGGGCGCAGGCGCGTCCGGCATGTTCGAGACCACCATGGTCGCCATACTCGTGTCCGCCATCTGCGCGCTCATCAACGAATACGGCGGATTCGCCGCGCTGCTGTATGGCATACGGAAAACGTTCAAGGGCAGAAAGATGGGGCAGCTCGGCATGGGTCTGCTCGTCGGCGCGATGGACATCGCCACTGCCAACAACACCGTCGCCATCGTCATGGCGAACCCCATTGCCGCCGAAATGGCGGAGGGCTACGGCATTTCAAAGCGCAAAACCGCGTCCCTGCTTGACACGTTCTCCTGCATATTCCAAGGGATAATCCCATACGGCGCGCAGATGCTCGTCGCGATCTCCACGGCGGCAACGCTCGGCTGCACCGTGTCCGCGTTTGAAATAATCCCGTGCCTGTACTATCCGTTCCTCCTGTGCGTCAGTTCTCTGGTGTTCATATTCGTGCTGCCGGAGAGAAAGTCAGCCGCGGATTCCTAATACTTGACAGTGTGATACGGTGCAGTATAATTACTCTATAAGCATCACCGCAAGAAATTATGGAGGTTTTATTATGACGACTGTAATTTTGCTTATATTTGCCGGCGTATGCGGATTTATAGGGTTCAAGTGTTTTAAGATGGTCATAGAATATGATATAGCACGTGCAAAATACAAGAAAAAATTAAAAGAACAACTTAAGAATAAGCAGGTGTCGTATATTATAGTCGATGATGAGGACGAGGACGAATCAGACGTTGACAGGCAAAACCGCGAATATGGCGATTACTATGGCGACAGCTATTATTTCTAGTTGTAGTTCCCTGATGGTTCTTGGTATGGTATAATCGCGGTGGCGCTTGCCGGTTTTAGTCTCGGGTTGTAGTTCCCTGATGGTTCTTGGTATGGTATAATTTAACACTTTTGTCGAGGCTCTCATATCTAGTTGTAGTTCCCTGATGGT
>DJEW01000001.1 GCA_002431965.1 Clostridiales bacterium UBA5888 | reverse complement strand
AAATCAAGTATTTTGTTCAAAAACCCGCGGAAAAGCCCGAAGAAGTTACCGAAGAAAAAAGAATAGTGAGTGAAGTGAAGAATGAAGGAACGTGAGGGCGGCAGCAGGACGCAGTGCGGCCGGATGTACGCATACTTCCGCGTGGATGATGCCGGGGAGCAGGAGCGCTGCGCGGAGATCGCAGGAGAATACGCAGTGCCGGAGGAACGGACGTATATTGACATCTACGGTGCGCCGGAGGAGCGGGCAGAGTATGCAAAGCTGTGCTCGGCATTGTCCCGGGGCGACACGCTCGTCATAGAACGGCTGGACCATCTGGGCGACACGCTGGAGGAGATCACGGCGGAGTGGCGGCGCATTACAAAGGAATGCGGCGCGGCGGTCGTCGCGGCTGCACTGCCTGAACTGGACACGCGCCGGGAAAACAGCGCGCCTGTGGAGGACACTGTCGCGGCGCTTCTGGAGTATGTCAGCTGCAACACGCATACGTTCCAGCGCCGGCGGCAGGCGGACGGCATCGCGGCGGCAAAGGCGCGCGGCGTAAAGTTCGGCAGACCGCGGCGGGAACGACCGAAGGACTTTGAAAAAGTGAAAGAGCAGTGGCAAAGCGGGCTTCTGTCCAGCCGCGCCGCCGCAAGGGAACTGGGCATAAGCCAGTCCAGCTTCATGCGCTGGGCAAAGGAAGAACAATAAATTGCAGCAAAAAACGGAGAACAGTAAAATATGTGGGAAGACAATTACAGAAAAAATACGATACGCAACATCATCCTCGCAGTGCTCATCGTCGTTATCCTTGCAGGGCTGGCGATAGCGATGCTCTCGGTGCATAAGAAGACCGAGGAGCAGGACGCGCAGCTCATAGAGGCGTATTCACAGCAGCAACAGCAGCAGACGGCAGCGCGGCAGGAGGGTGTTGACGCGATAAACGCCGAATACGAAAAGGATATGCAGACCGTGGCGGAGTACCTGCCGGGCATAGTCTGCTGGGGCGACAGCATAACCGCCGGATCGTCCGGCAATGTGTCCTACCCATATGTCCTCCAGAAATATATAGACGCATATATCTGCGACATCTATGACTTCCGCAGCTCCATAGAGAACGCGGACGATTACGCGCGCTTGAAGTGGGACGACTATAAGGTCAGCATCCCGGTGGTGAACATGGGCGGCGGACAGGAGGACACGAACACCATTCTCGGCCGCAGCGGGGTAGTGCCGTATGTCACGGCGGCGGACTTTACTATCCCCGCGGGGACAGAGCCTGTGGAGATCACGCTCGTCAGCCAGAACGGCAGGAGCGTTGCACCGCTCACGGGCGGGAGCGTCGGCGTGAACAACGTCACCATCAACGGCATAGAGGGCGTGCTGTCGCTCAGCTCGGAGACGAATTACGGCTATACCACAAGCAGATATTACTTTGCCCGCGTTGAGGCGGGGAGCGAGGCGTATGTCCCGGCGGGAACGGTCATCGCCACAGCCGCCACGGATATGTACAGGGATTATATCCACGTCGTCTGCATCGGTACATACGGCGGGTATGACAACGTGAACGACCTTGTGGAGCAGACGAAGGCGCTCGTCGCGCGGCAGACGCAGAACAGCGACCGCTACATCGTGCTGGGTCTGTGCTCCGCAGGCGGGTACTGGAACTACGGCGCGACGCTGAACCTCGACACCGTGGACACCGCGATGATGCAGGCGTTCGGCAATCATTACATAAATGTGCGCAAGTATCTGTGCGAGGATGGTTTGACAGATGCGGAGATGACCCCGACGAAGCAGGATGAGGAGGACATCAGGTACGGCATCGTGCCGACAAGCTTCCGCAGCGCGTCCGGCAACGCCGAGCTGAACGGCAAGGCGTACCAGCTAATCGGCAAGCTCGTGTATGACAGGATGGACAGCCTGGGTTACTTCAACGAGGTCGTGAGCGAGCTGTACATAAATGAGACAACAAGACTTCTTCTCAAGGACGACCCGGAATATCTCGACCGCGTTATAGAGAACAGCCTGAAGTGAGGAACGTTAAATGGCAGTAAGAAAAGAAAACGACGAAATAGAAATAGACCTTCTGGCGCTTGTGAAGGTGCTGTGGAGCAGGGCGCTGGTGCTGGTGCTCACGGCGCTTATAGCGGGCGCGGCGACCTTCGCAGTGACGGCGTTTCTCATAAAGCCGAAGTACGAAGCGACGGCGGCGATGTACGTCAACAACAGCTCCTTTTCCTTCGGCTCGACGAGCTTTTCCATATCCTCGTCCGAGCTGACGGCGTCGAATTCCCTTGTGGCGACGTACATATTCATCCTCGAATCCAGAACCACGCTTGAGGACGTTATCGCGGCGGCAGACCTGCCGTACAGCTATGAGCAGCTTTCAAAGATGATCACGACGGAGGCGGTGACGGGGACGGCGGCGTTCAATGTCACGGTAGAGAGCGAGAGCCCGGTGGAGGCGGAGCTTATAGCCAACACCATAGCAAAGCTCCTGCCCGACAGAATAGCGGAGATTGTGGACGGCAGCTCCGTGCGCATCGTGGACTACGCCATCGTTCCGGCGCACCGCTCCTCGCCCAGCTTTGTGAAGAACACCGCGCTCGGCGTGCTGATGGGGCTTTTCCTCAGCGCGGCGGTCGTGACGGTGCAGTACATCGTCAATGAGCAGACCAACGACGTCATCACGTCGGCGGACGATCTCAAGGCGCTGTACCCGGATATCCCGGTGCTGGCGCTTATCCCGGATATGCGCCTGAGCGAGAAAAAGGGGTATTACTATTCCTCGTACTACGGCGGAAAGGAGAGCAAGTGAGCCATGGATGAAAAGAAAACGGCGGTTCAGCCCAAAAAGCCGCAGAGAAGCCGTGAGCAGGTATGCGAGAATCTGAGCTTCGCGGCAAAGGAGGCGTTCAAGCGCCTGAGGACGAATGTGATGATGTCCTTTGACGAGGGTGACGCAGTCTGCCGTGTCATCGGCGTCACGAGCGCCCAGCCCAGCGAGGGCAAGAGCACGGTGTCGCTCAACCTTGCCTACTCCCTGTCGGAGCTTGGAAAGCGCGTTCTTTTGGTGGATGCGGATATGCGCCGCCCGTCGATAAACACAAAGCTCGGGATCAAGCTGTCCCCGGGGCTGAGCAACCTCCTCGGCGACACGAACTCCATCTCCTCTGCAATACAGAAATATTACAGCAGCACGAGCGAGGCGGCGTTCGACGTCATCCCCGGCGGGGATATACCGCAGAACCCGTCGGAGCTTCTGAACTCCCGACGGATGGAGCGGCTCGTTTCGGCGCTGAGCTCGGCGTATGACTATCTCATCATCGACCTGCCTCCCGTGGGCGCGGTCATAGACGCGGTGACGCTTGCAAAGCAGACCGATGGGATGATCGTCGTCATGCGCGAAAATAACTGCCCGCGCGGCGTCCTGCGCGACTGCGTTGACCAGCTCAGATTTGCGCATGTGAACATATTGGGCTTTGTGGTCAACGGCGCGCTCGAGGGTGCGGGGAAAAAGTACCAGTACGGCGCCTATACTTAATACAGCATGGTGGATTTTCACTCGCATGTATTACCGGGCATGGACGACGGCGCGGAAAACGTGGAGACGAGCCTGCGCATGCTGCGCGAGAGCGTGAGGCAGGGCGTGGACGTGCTCTTTGCGACCTCGCACTTCTATGCGGATCAGGAGGATCCGCAGCGCTTTCTTTCGCGCCGCGCGGCGGCGTATGAGGAGCTGTGCGCGGAGACGGAGAAGTCCGTGCAGGTATACCCGGATATATATCTCGGTGCGGAGGTGCTGTTCTTCCCGGGGATGAGCGGCGCGGAGGAGCTGAAAAAGCTGACGCTGGGCAGCACGAACTGCCTCTTGGTTGAGCCGCCGATGATGCGCTGGTCGGACACGATGCTCGACGAGATTGAGCAGACGGGGCAAAACCTCTCCTGCATACCGGTCATTGCGCACATTGACCGGTATATGCGCATGCTCGGCGACGACATGCTCTTTGAGCGCGTGAAGGGGCGGCGTGTGCTCATACAGGTGAACGCAAGCTTCTTCATCCATGAGGACTCGCGCCCGACGGCGCTGAAATACCTCTCGGAGGGGCGGATACACTTCATGGGTTCGGACTGTCACAATATGACGGACCGCGCGCCGAATCTCGGCGCGGCAGCGGCGGCGATACGCAGGGCAGGCGTGCTCAAGCCATTTTCGGATTTCAACAAAAGGATATATTACTTCCTTGGAAAGTGAGGGAGAGTAATGAAAAATAAAAAGATATTATTGATCGTTCTGGCGGTGCTGCTTGCGGCGGCGGTCACGGTGGGTATAGTGACGGCGCAGCGGCAGGCGGCTGCGGAGACGGTGAAGACAGCCGGGCAGGCGGCAAGCATCGAGCCAACCTCCACAGTCAGCCGCGAGGTGCGGCAGAAGCTGCGCGAGAAGGCCGGCAGCGACTACGACCTGCAGGATGTGACGAACATACTGCTCATCGGGGTGGATAACGACAACCTCGCCGGGCTGGACGAGCTTGGCAACGCCGACGGGATCATGCTGCTGACGATAAACAAAAATACGCAGGAGCTTATCATGACCTCGGTGCTGCGCGACACGCGGGTCAATGTGCCGAATGATTATGGCATGAAGATCACCTCGACATACCATAAGGGCGGCGTACCGCTGCTGCGCGAGGTGTTCGAGCTTAACTTCAACATCCCGGTGGATAATTACATTCTTGTCAACTATCTCAACGTTGTGGACATCATAGATGCGCTCGGCGGGGTGGACATAGATCTGACGGCGGACGAGATAAAGGCAATGTCCGGAAAAATTGCGAACATAGAAAATCTTGTGGGCGCGGATGAGGGCGCGAACGCGATAAGTGCGGATGAGGCCGGGCTGCTGCATCTCAACGGGGTGCAGACGGCGGCGTATCTGCGCATCCGTCCGTCGAGCAGCGGGGATGACCGCGGCAGGACGGAGCGCGCGCGGAAGGTCGTGGCGCAGGTGTTCGACAAGGTCAAGGACATGAGCGGAAACGAGCTTCTCGCGTTTGCCAACGGCTTTCTGCCGAACATAGATACGGACATGACGGATAATGAGCTTATGACGCTTGCGATGAACTCCGAAATGCTCATGGGGTATGATCGCGTGAGCGACCGCATCCCGCACGATGAGGACTATACGTCCTCCGACGACGGCAACTACTACGTCCTGCCAGACTACGACACGGTGAACGAGAAGCTCTACAAGTCCGTGTACGAGGGCGTCAGGTGACAAAAAAGAGACGCTGCGATGCCCATTGCATGCTGTTCCTCTGATGTTCTGTTAGATTCTGCTGTTTCTATTGCAATACACTCAAATTTGTGGTATTCTAAATATTGTAGTATTTTGGCGCTTTTTGTTAGCGCCTGCACAATGCAGAAAACTGCAGGCAGAGTACACGAAGAATGAGTGAGGAACAGTGAATGACAGCAAGAAAAGAAAACGATGAAATAGACCTTCTGGCGCTTGTAAAGGTGCTGTGGAGCAAGGTGATTCTTCTGGTGCTCGCGGCGCTGATTGCGGGCGCGGCGGTGTTCGCCGGAACATTCGCGGTGCAGCGCTACAGAACGGAGCACGCCAAATACGAGGCGGCAGTTTCCCTGTATGTTGCAAACTATAATATAAACAATAAACACATAACCTCCGATTCTGCAAACTATTCTGTATCCTCTGTATCCTCTGTATCCCCGCTTGGCGGAACAGCGTCGGACTCCCTTATGGAAACATACTTATTTATCCTTAGATCCAGAACCACGCTGGACGACGTTATCGCGGCGGCAGACCTGCCGTACAGCTACGAGGAGCTTCTGGGGATGATTTCCGCGGAGGCGGTCGATGAGACCGCGGCGTTCACCGTCACGGTCAAGAGCGGGAGCCCTGCGGAGGCGGAGCTTATTGCCAACACCGTTGCAGAAATCCTGCCGGGCAAAATAGCCGAGCTGATGGAAGGCAGCACCGTGCGCATTGTGGACTATGCTGTCACGCCGGCGCACCGTTCCGTGCCCGCGCTCAGCTTCACAAAGAATACGCTCATCGGCGCGCTGCTTGGGCTGTTCGTCGCCGCGGCAGCCGTGACGGTGAAGTTCATCCTCAGCGACGTTATCCTGTCTGCGGACGATCTCAAGGCGATGTTCCCGGACATCCCGGTGCTGGCGCTTATCCCGAATATGCGCCTGAGCGAGAAGAAGGAGTATTACTTCGCCTCGCATTACTGCGGCGATGCGGGCAAATGCAGCGCGGACGGGAAGAAGTTCGCCGCTGCGAGCAAGCAGCAGACAAGCTGCGGGCAGATCTGCGAGGATATGAGCTTTGCAGCAAGCGAGGCGTTCAAGCGCCTTATGACAAACGTGATGATGTCCTTTGACAAGGGCGACGCGGGCTGCCGTGTCATCGGCGTCACGAGCGCCCAGCCCGGCGAGGGCAAGAGCACGGTTTCGCTCAGCCTTGCCTGCTCCCTGTCGCAGCTTGGCAAGCGTGTGCTGCTTATTGACGCGGATATGCGCCGCCCGTCGCTCGGCACAAGGCTTGGTCTGAAGCCTTCTCCGGGGCTGAGCGGCATCCTCGGCGACATGGGCAAAATCGCCCCGGCGATACAGAAATATAAGAGCAGCACCGGTGATGCGGCTTTTGACGTTATCACCGGCGGGGATATACCGCATAACACGCTGCAGCTTCTGAACTCCGCTCAGATGGAGCGGCTGAGTGCGGCGCTGAGACCGGAATATGACTATCTCATCATTGACACGCCCTCCATGGGAGCGGTTATAGACGCAGTGCCGGCGTCAGAGCAGGCAGATGGGATGGTTGTCGTAGTGCGCGAGAACACCTGCCACGCCGGGATTTTGCGCGACTGCGTTGATCAGCTCAGGTTTGCGCACGCGAACTTGCTGGGCTTCGCGGTCAACGACACGCTTGAAGGCGCGGCGAAGGAGTACCGGTGCAGCGCGTGCACATGATGCGGCAGGGAAAGCCGTAATAGGCAAAGCATTCCACAGAAAAGGAAGAATGAGCAAACGCAATGGATAAGATGAAACATGACATTTTGATTTTCGCTGTAAAGACGCTCAATGTATTGTACATGACAGCAGCGTTTGCCTTTGCCTGGGTCAAATACTATGCGCCGGATGCGGCAATTGTTTATTACAATAACCGCGGCGATAT
This sequence comes from Clostridiales bacterium UBA5888, assembly GCA_002431965.1. Classification (GTDB taxonomy): domain Bacteria; phylum Bacillota; class Clostridia; order Oscillospirales; family Oscillospiraceae; genus Limivicinus. Next base: position 71,623 of record DJEW01000001.1, on the reverse strand, counting down.
TCTCCTGATATTTATTTTTCTGCTTTTGTATGTGCTCATTGGGCGTACATATGACGCATTGGAGATCTCAATGTCAAGGAAGCTGGAGATAGTGTACAGTCAGATGCTGACGCTGCTGTTTGCAGACGTGATCATGTATCTGCTCATCCTGCTTCTCACAAAGCATTTGCCGAAGGTTTTCCCACTGCTGATTGTCGGCGCCGTGCAGGTGCTTGGCTCTGCGGTGTGGGCTTTCCTTGCTCAGATCTGGTATTTTCACACATTCAGCGCAAAGCCGACGGTCGTTGTTTATGATGACCGCGACAGCATTCCCGGGCTTATCAAAGACTATGGCTTTGACAGAAAATTTGACGTCATCCGCGTTGTGGATTCCGTGACGTGCATGGAGGAGCTGTCTCTTCTGGAGGATGCGGAGGTCGTGTTTCTCTCCGGCATCAGAAGTCATGACCGGAATGTAATTTTGAAATACTGCGTGGCAAACGACAAGAGGACGTATGTAATGCCGCGCATTGGCGATGTCATCATGAGCGGCGCAAAACGGATGCATATGTTCTATCTGCCCATGCTCCGGGTGGATCGATACCATCCCCCGGTGTCGTATCTTTTTGTCAAGAGAGCGTTTGACATTATTGCGTCGCTGTGTGCGCTGATAATTCTCTCCCCGCTGCTTCTGGTCGTTTCAATAGCGATCAAATCCACCGATGGCGGTCCTGTGATATATAAGCAGACCCGTCTCACCAGGGACGGGAAGGAGTTTCAGATGCTGAAATTCCGCTCTATGCGCGTGGATGCCGAGAGCGACGGCGTTGCCCGCCTCTCGACCGGCGATGCGGACGACCGCATCACCCCGGTTGGCAGGGTGATCCGAAAGACGAGGATTGACGAGCTGCCGCAGCTGATAAATATATTGGCAGGGGATTTGACTATAGTGGGACCGCGCCCTGAAAGACCGGAAATTGCCGAGTACTATGAAATGGAAATGCCCGAATTTGTTCTGAGGCTTCAGGCTAAGGCTGGGCTGACCGGTCTGGCGCAGGTTTATGGCAAGTATAATACGACCCCGTATGACAAGCTCCAGATGGATCTGATGTACATCGCAAAGCCCAGTATCGTCGAAGATCTGCGTATAATCTTTGCAACGGTTAAAATTCTGTTTATGCCTGAATCCACCGAGGGCGTGGCAGTGGGCGCGACGACTGCGATGAGCGGGAAGGGTCAGTGAGATGGATGATGGCACATAATGGCGCACTGGCAGCTGCGCGGCGCTTAGAGGATTGCTGCCGGCTCAGACTCTTTGAGATGAGTATGGGCTGTTTTGATGTGGAGAGAGGAATGAGGACACAGGGCGATGTTGCATGAAAATTTCGGACTGATAAGCATTATCATGGCAGCCTACAACGCAGAGAAAACGATAGAGCAGGCTATCAATTCTGTGCTGGATCAGACCTACCCCAATTTCGAACTTCTTGTGGTGAATGACTGCTCGAAGGACAGGACGGTGGAACTGGTCAGAAATATTGCGGCAAAGGACAGTCGCGTGCGCCTTATTTCTAATGCAGAGAACTGCGGCGTGTCCTATACGCGCAAGCATGGTTTGAAAGAGGCGAAGGGTTCATGGATCGCAATTCTTGACAGCGATGATGCGTGGGCACCGGAAAAGCTTGAAAAGCAGATTGCTCTTCAAAAGAGAATGAATGCCGATCTTCTTTTCACGGGCTCTGCTTTTATGGACTCGGATGGACGGCCAATCGACTGGTATCTTCATGCTCCGGCGGAAGTGAGCTATCGGCAGCTGCTGAAGCAGAATGTGCTATCCAATTCCTCTGCGCTGGTGCGCAAGGAGTTGTATGCAAAGCATTATGCAGTTGGCGACGGGATGCACGAGGACTTTGCGATTTGGCTCAGTATCCTGAAAGAAAGAAAGAAAGCCTATGGTGTGGATGAGCCGCTGCTCATCTATCGCATTGCAAAATCATCGAAGTCGGGCAACAAGGTCAAGGCTGCGAAGATGAACTTGAATACATATCGGTATGTCGGATTGAACCCGATAGAGGCTGCTTATTATGAGGGCTGGTACATGTTGAGGAACATGGCAAAATACACTAAGCTAAAAATTTCCAATCGGGGGGGGGTAACACAGAGTAACCCCGATAGAGAAATCTATATTGTTAATTTCTCCGCTCCTGCACTGTATGAATGTAAACAGTGGAGGGCGGCATGATGGCTTCAGAGTATTCTGTTTTAATGTCAGTATACCGTAAAGAAAAGCCGGAGTATTTGAAACAAGCAATCGAGAGCATTCAGGCACAGACACTCCCAACGGATGATTTTGTGCTTGTGTGCGATGGTCCATTGAATGATGGGTTGAATGAGGTGATCATCCAAAAGCAACAGGAGATGGGAGCAACTCTGAATGTTGTTCGCCTCGCAAAGAACGGCGGACTTGGCAATGCACTCAATGAAGGCATAAAGCACTGCAAAAATGAGTTGGTTGCCAGGATGGACAGTGATGACATTGCGTATCCGGATCGCTGTGAAAAACAGATTGCTGTGTTCAATACACACCAAGAAGTGAGTATTTGTTCCGGCATTGTAGAGGAGTTTACAACTGATCCGAACACCGTTGACACAAAGCGTATGCCGCCGGAAACAAATGCTGAAATCGTAGAGTTTGCAAAGAAGCGCAATCCGTTCAATCATCCTTGCGTGATGTACAAGAAATCCGCAGTTGAGGCGGTTGGCTCCTATCAGGATTTCTATCTGTTGGAGGATTATTACCTTTGGATTAGGATGCTGATGGCCGGGTATCAAGGCTACAACATTCAAGAGCCGCTGCTCCACATGAGGGCTGGCTCGGATATGTATCTAAGAAGAGCCGGTTGGAAGTATGCAAAGACGCAGGCAAAGCTGTTCAAGTTTATGAAACAGCAAGGATTTATTGGAGAAGGACAATACATAAAGAGCTGCGTGATTCGCAGTGGGTCATCGCTCGCTCCTAACTGGCTGCGGAAGTTTATGTTTGAGAGGATACTGAGGAAGTAGAAGAGGGGAATTGTATGACTAAAATCAGTGTTATTGTTCCGGTTTACAAAGTGGAAAAATATCTTGACCGTTGTGTGAAATCTATTATTGGTCAGACATATCCTGATTTTGAGCTGATTCTTGTAGATGATGGTTCACCTGATAAGTGCCCACAAATGTGCGATGAATGGGCGAAAAAAGATAGCCGCATTCAAGTGATGCATAAAGAAAACGCCGGCGCAAGTTCTGCTAGAAATGCAGGGCTAAAAATTGCAAAAGGTAATTGGATTGCTTTTGTAGACAGCGATGATTGGCTGGACAAAACTGCGCTAAAAACACTGTATGATCTCGCCAATAAATATAATGTTCCAATGGCAATTGGAGGAATGCGAGTAGTACAGGAGTACGCAGATACGCAGGCTATGGCAAAGCAAGATGCTGTGGTGCTATCCCGTGTAGACTTAATGAACCGCTTTTTTCGGCTGAACGGCGAGCCTGACACGCATAGTGTGTGTGGGGCAATTTTTCGGCGTGATATTCTGGATGGCTACACTTTTATTGAAGGCAAGATGAATGAAGATGTAGAGGCATGTTACTACCTTGCGAGAAAATGTGAGGCTGCGGTCTATACAGATGCGCCGCTCTATAATTATTTTAAAAATGTTGAGGGTGTGACAAACAGCGGATTCAGTAAAAAGAAGCTGGATTTGCTTGATATTTGGGATGTGGTTCAAAAGCAGGTTGAACAATATACCCCGGAATATAGTTGTGCTTGTATGATGAATTGCAAACGGGCGCGTTTTACGCTTTTGACACAGATGTATCTGAATGGATATGACCATCATGATCCTTTTATGATCGAAACAAGGAAAAAATTAAAAAGAGACGTGCGTGGGGCGTTTTGGGAACTGATGAAATGGAGAATGCCAGTTAGCCGGAAAATACTGATGGCTTTGATTAGCCTATAATGTGGTGTATAGGAGCAAAAAATTGTTTGAATTGACGAATTTAAACTATATCCTTATAATAATAGAGGGAAGTCTATTTTTAAAAGGATTTAAACGGGAAAAAGCTTGGTTAATTATTGTGGCAACACAACTCGTTTTACTCTTAGGACTGAGAGGCTCTACAGTTGGAATAGATACTCAAACATATATAGATTTATTTTGGGCAGTAAAAAGTGGATGGGGAATTGGTTGGCTAGAAATTGGAAATCAAATTATCTATAGCATAACAGCAACTATTTTCAATAAGCCTGTGTGGTTACTTCTAATATATGCGACTATAACTGTTATACCAGTTCTAAAGGTTATTGAAATAGATTCCAGAAATGCTTTCTTTTCTATAATTATCTACACCGGCTTAATGTATTATTATTGGGCATTTAATGCAATGAGACAGGCGGCGGCTATGAGTATTGCGTTTTTGGCAATCAGTAATTTGGAAAGAAACAAAAATATAAAATATTTTGTATTGACTTTTTTTGCTGCAACAGTTCATAAGAGCGCATTGGTCGTCCTGCTTTTTTGGATTGTGAAAAAAACAGGGATACGAGCAAATAAGAATTGGAGTGTATGGATAATAGCACTGTCTAGCATGGGATTGCTGTTTGGTGAGAAAGTGGTTTCACAGGGATTGATACTTTTTCAATCATATGCGGGGTATATTGATAGTATATTTGCCGGAAATGGCAATGTTCTCAATCCGATTTTGTTTCTGTCAATATTCCTGTTTATTATTCTCACTCAAAGTCATTTGAGCGAAAATGAATTGTTTTATTTAACCATGCTCGGAATAGGAGTTATTCTATATTTTGTATCTATAAAAATTCAAATTGTAAATCGCTTGACATATTATTTTACGATGCCACTTATAGTATTATTGCCAAATTGTATCGAATCGTTAAAGAAGCAGAATAAACTAATATCAAAAGGGATATTTTTTGTCGGAATCAGTTTATATCAATTTCTGTTGATTCTAAAAGGTGCACAAGGAATTGTTCCATACCGCTTTTTTTGGCAATAAACTTATTTCTTTAATAGGAGAAAACAGTAAAGATGAAAATTATATACTTTTTAAAAAAGGGGTTCCAATTTTTCCCTCCATGTTTGGCTCAAGTTTTAATGTTAAATGATATGGGTGCGGACTTAGTAGTGTATCACGGAATCAATTCGACATATATTGATAAACTTTTTGATTCAAGAAATATAGAACATTATTTGCTTGAATCTGACAACTTGAAAAACTCCAAAGTAAACTCTGTTAAAAAGCTTATTGCCTACAAGACTGAAGTCGAGCGCATTATTGCTGAACTTCCAAGATATAAAATCCTTTGGTTCGGAAATTGTGAATCTTTTATGACGTTAGGTAAAAGCTTGGAGAATAAAAAATTTGTAGCATCTGTTTTGGAGTTATATGATGATCAGAAGTGGATTGATTTGTGTCTGAAGCGCATTTTGCCTAATGCTGCACTTATAATTTGCTGTGAAAGGCATCGTTCAGCTATTATGAAAAGTAGGTATAAATTAAAAACGGCTCCCGTTGTTATGCCTAATAAGGCATATGAGATTTCTGATAGGAATAATAAAGAAGCCGACTTCAATAATATCAACCCAAACATTTTAGAAACAATACAGAGATATAAGGATAGTAGGATTATATTATACCAGGGAATTATCGGTCGAGATAGGCCGCTTGTGAATATTGCTCAGGCATTGGCTGTGATTGATGATCCGAATGTTGTATTCTGGATTATGGGAAAAGGCGACACACGGCTTTTCGACGAAGTAAAAAAAATATATTATCGAACAGTCTATTTTGGCTATGTGCCAAGCCCGCAACACCTGCTCATTACGCAGTATGCACATATTGGAATCGCAAATTATGATTACTCAAATCTGAATAACGTTTTTTGTGCTCCGAATAAAATTTACGAGTATGCGAAATTTGGAATGCCAATGCTGACATCGGATAATATTGGACTAACAGAAACAGTAGGTGCAGCTGGTGCAGCAGAGTGTGTTGATTTTTCCAATGTTGCAGAAGTAAGAAATGGGCTTGATAAGATATTGAGTGATTATGAGTGTTATCATGAGAGAGCTAAAAGGTTCTATGAGCAGACAGATAATTTAGCAACAATGGATCGGATTTATAAGAAGTTGATTGAGGCAAGCAAAAAATAATGCTCGTTTTCGGTATACGTTAGGAAGCAATCAAAATGAGCCCACTGGTCAATGAACTAAAGAAACGGAAAATGTTGAAACGCTTGCCTGCGTAACAGGTCAGCATCGTAAGATGCTGGATCAAGCGCTGGAAGTATGCTCGGCTGTCCCTGATTATGATTTGTCTATTATGAAGGTCAAACAGCCCTTATTTGATGTAATGGTCAATATCCTTGACGTATCAAAAATGTACTAGAAGAAGTAAAACCTGATCTCATGTTGATACATGGCGACACGTCAACTACATTTGAGACAGCGCTGGCTTGTTTCTATTTGCAGGTTCCGGTTGGTCATTTTGGGGCAGGACTGCGTACCTATAACATCTACAGCCCGTATCCGGAAAAGTTCAATCGGCATTGCAGACATTCTTGGAGACAAGTAAGGTACTTAATGTAAATGAATATAAAAAAGTTTCTGAAAAGCGAAATGGTATCTAATGGTCTATGGATGTATGCCCTGCAATTTTTTAATCTGGTAGTGCCACTGTTGACACTTCCCTATATTACAAGGGTTTTAGGCGCAAGTTCTTATGGTGTTTTCTCCATTTCATTAAACATTCTTACATATCTTCAAGTTGTTGTAGAATATGGATTCGGCATGTCGGCTACTAGAAAAGTAGCCACCGAATTAGATGATAAGCTTTTAAATCGAACATTTACAACGGTTGTCTTAGGACGAACCGTGTTACTTATCGGATGCATTCTTATAGGTGTAGTATATATTTCATTGAATTTAAACAACTTAAAACTATGTGGTAGCTTTGCGATATTGATGATATGCCTTTTGGGATATTGCGTCCAAACGAACTGGATCTTTCAGGGAAAAGAAGATATGAAATATATTTCAATCGTCAATGTTCTTGGAAGAACGATTTCAACCGTATTAGTTTTTGCATTAGTCAATAGTGCAAACGATTTGATTCTATACAGTTTACTATATTCGATTTCTCCTTTTTTGAGCGGGTTTGTTGGTCTTTTTATTGCAAAAAAGAAATACCGTCTAAAATTTGTAAAAGTGAAAATTAGTGAGGTTTTTGAGGAATTAAAGGATGGTTTCTATGTATTCACAACCCAGCTCTGTTCTAAGGTGTTCGGATCCATCGGAATTACATTTTTGAGCATTTTTGCAACCAGCTATGAAGTTGGTGTGTTTTCTGCAATTCAGAAGATACCTACTATAATGATTTTGCTATGGACTCCAATTTCACAGATTTTATATCCAATTGTGAGCAAAAAATTTATAGCCAGTCTTGACGATGGATATTTCTACGTGCTGAGATTGAGAAAGAAATTATTAGCTATATTTTCGCTGATTGCGCTGATTGTCTGTGTGTTTTCAAAATTTGTGGTCAATCTGCTTTATGGAGCAGAGTATGCTCCATATTATGTTTGGCTTGTCCCCTTGTCTTTATGGTTGATTGTTTCTATTGACAATAATCTGTGGGGAATTCAAATCTTATTGGGAAGTGGGCATGATAAAGAATATGGAGAGGCATTTGCTCTTGGAGTTGTAGCAACGATTCTTCTCAATTTTTCACTTATTGCTATTTTTTTTGCAAACGGTGCTGCCATTGCACCACTACTATCAGAGCTTGTATTAAATTTGACACTTCGCAAGAAAATCATCAATATAAGAAAGCGAGAATTATAAAAGTCGCATGGGTAAGAACAGTGCGTAAACTATACAAGTTATTAAACTGTATTGAACATTTAAGCAGCGCATAAAATTTACTAATTATAAGAGAAGAACCTCACGCTAAGATTGAGAAGCATCTGATGAGAGGAAATGGTACATGTTTGTAAAGAAGATGTCGCAGTTCCTGATAGACGTTACAAACAACAGCAACGTATGCGCCCATATGAAAATGCAGTCGCTCTATACGGATTACAGAAGAAAAAAGGCGCATCTGGGAGCCAAGGTCAGAGAGATGTTTTTCAAAGAATTGAAACAAGACCGTGGATTTAGGAGAGTAGCAAGAAAATGTAGATCTAAGATATACATTAGGAATACAAAAAACTGCATATAAAATGAGTTTTTATAGAGGGAGGAGAGATAATGTAAATACCAAACAACAGTAACGCTATTGAGAAAGGATTGATGCTTGATAAAAGACAATCGATAAAAGGGAGCATGGCGTGAACGCACAAAAGTAAAAAAAGGAAATACCATAGGAAAAACAGCCTTTATGGTGAAACTGTAATTACGTCATCATGATTGCGCTCGATCACTCCGTATGCTCCGCAGCGTTAATATCAGCACAGCAGATCTTGGCAATAGAACTAAACATGGCATAATACTTCAAAACCATCTATAAAACACAGAGGAGAAGGATATGGAAAATACCTTATCAATTATAGCGTTGGTTGTATCGGTTTTCACCTTAATTGCGAATTTTATAAGAAACAATTATGCGCGTAGTTCATTTGAAGACAAGGTCTATGAAAGATTTGTACAGATGTGGACTGACATAGATAAAGTGTTTATCGAGCACCCGAATATGCACAAATTTTTTTATTATGACAGGGTGAGTCAAACTTATGCAAAGCTTCTGCCGGGAGACAAAGATTTTGGACTAGGGATATGTATTGCGGAAATGTTCCGTGATGCATTTCAGTATGCTGCTCCATTAGAAAAATACCTCAGTGAAAATGACAAACAATCATATGAGGACTACAAAAAAATGATTGCAGCTTCACCCATAGTCCAAGCTTCACTTGTCCGCTATCAATGGCACTGACAGGAAATAATATACATATAACCTAGATACATAGAACCCAGAACAGGAATCCAAAGCAGAGCCCTCCTGCGCGTCATTCAAACATCAGCTGCACAAATTGCCGAAATAGTACGAGTCTCTGTGAAATAGAATGAACAGAGGTGAGAAAATGCTTGACACGGCGATACTACTGCTGATGAACGGACTGCTGATGACGCTGAGGATAGCGCCGGGAGACTCGTTTCCAAAGCCGCTGGAGGCGGAAGAGGAGCGAGAATGTCTCTCCCGCTGGGCGGAGCACGGCGATGTGGAGGCGCGCAACAAACTTGTTGAGCATAACCTGCGGCTCGTGGCGCACATCATGAAGAAATACTACACGCAGACGGATAATATCGACGATCTGATCTCAATCGGCACGATAGGCTTGATAAAGGGCATAAACACCTACCGCGCCGATAAGGGCGTCCGCCTCGCAACTTACGCCAGCAGATGCATTGAGAATGAAATCCTTATGTATTTCCGTGCGCAGAAGAAGACGGCAGGGGATGTGAGCCTGTCGGACGCGCTGGATGTGGACAGCGACGGAAACGGTCTGTCGGTGATGGATGTTGTTGCGTGTGAGGATGACATGGCGGATGTCATCGGCAGTGAAGAGATATGCCGGAGTCTGCGCGAGTGCGTGCAGCATGAGCTGACGGAGCGGGAGGGAATGATAATCACTCTGCGCTATGGGCTTGGCGGAGCAAAGCCGATGACCCAGCGCGAAACGGCGAAGCTATGCGGTATAAGCCGCTCGTATGTATCGCGCATAGAAAAACGCGCGCTGGAAAAGCTGCGCGCGGCATTGGGAGAGGACGCAAACCCGGGATGATTATGCCTGCTCCGGCGCACAGCGCCGGAGTATTTCAGCATATTTACACACAAGTGGGGCACATGGCAAGTGATCATGCGGCCAATCAGGCTTTATAATGCGCCTTGTGGAGCACGGGTGGGTAACATCTGCCAGAGCACTTGAATTTGTGCAGAGCATGTGCTATAATACCTCCGTCTTTGATAAATTCTGCCCGGTTAGGGCAGCGAAAGGCGGGTGTGCAGATGAAGAAAAAAACACTTTGGATCATCACAATGGCATTTCTGTGCCTTGTTCTATATACCATCGTTATATCCCGGATGAACCGCCAGACAAATGTTATTTTCGGCGGCGTTGACGGCGCGTATGTCAGCTCCGACAGCGTCACGTTCCTTGACCCAAACGCGACCGAGGAAACGCCGGAGCCGACGGAGGACATCTGGCCGGATATTGACATCACGCTGGACATATATTCGATAGTGAACGAGGACAATCTTCTTTCCTCGGCATATGAACCGACGGTAACAAGAATAGAGATCACAAAATATATGTATTTCCGTTCCGATCATGTTGACGAGCTGAACGCGATGCTTGCGGCGATGCAGGAGGCGGGCTTCACTCCGTTTGTGTGGGGCGCATACAGAACGTATTCATACCAGAGTCAGCTGTTCAACACAAAGGCGAGCCAGATAGCCTACGAAATGTCCGGCGGCAAGACGGTCGATTTTGACGACCCATCAGGCATATATCAGGAGGCGGTCGAGGAGGCAAAGAAGATAACCATGCTGCCCGGCGCAAGCGAGCATCAGCTCGGTCTCGCGGTAGACCTGCTGGACAAGGCGCGCACCAAGGTCGTATATGAGGACATGGACCCTGACTTCTTCGCCTGGCTGGACGAGCACTGCGCCGAGTATGGCTTCATCAAGCGCTACCCCACGCGCAAGCTGCTGCTGACCGGCTGGGACGAGCCGTGGCATTACCGCTATGTCGGCGAGGAGGCCGCCAAATTCATCATGGAGCAGGGAATATGCCTGGAGGAATTCTACGCGCATTATGTCCCGGACTTCACGTACTGAAAAACGCATGGATGTGCGGCAAGCCGGAGGATGCCGTCCCGCCGTTCAACGTCCGTTTTTCGGGCTGTGCGCTCTGCCCGAATAATCGGAAAGGTCTGGAGCTGGAACGGAGATGCAGCTGCAAATGAGCGAGAAAAAAATCTCGCTTTTCCGCAAAAAACACTTGCAATGCTCCGTGCATGGTGCTATTATAGTATATGTAAGTATCAGTGTTTTCTCAGAGTGGGTCACGGCCCACTCTTTTTTGTGAGACTTTTGCCCCTGATACCGGCACGGGGCATAGGCGTTGAAAGGGCGTAAAAAATGAGTAAAATAACCGATAAGGTCGCATTGCTGGCACAGCCGCTTGTGGAACAGGCTGGGTGCACGCTGTGGGACGTTGAGTATGTCCGCGAGGCGGGGACATGGTATCTGCGCGTCTATATCGACAAGCCCGGCGGCGTGTCGATAGACGACTGCGAGCGAATAAGCCGCGAGCTTGACCCGGTGCTGGATGAAGCTGATCCCATTCCCGACAGCTACGTTTTCGAGGTCGGCTCTGCCGGGGCGGAGCGGGAACTCAGGCGTCCGGGCGACTTTGAACAGTTTATGGGCAGCGAGGTGGAGGTGAAGCTCTATCAGCCGCTTGACGGCAGCAAGAGCTTTGTCGGCACGCTCAAAGGCTATTCCGGAGACGGCGCGGTGACGATAGAGCGCGGCGGGAAAGAGCTGAGCTTTGCAAAATCACAGACGGCGCAGGTCAGGCTGCACGTGTCGATATAATTATTTTGCTTTATAAATAATGAAATGGAGAATCAGAAATGAACGCAGAATTTTTCGAGGCCATAGAGGATATAGAGAAAGAAAAAGGCATCCCCAGAAACTATATGTACGACAAGATCAAGCAGGCGATGCTCGCGGCATTCCGCCGCGATAATCCCGAGTGCGAGGATAACGTTGACGTCATTCTTGACGAGGAGAACAAGCGCGTGGAGATGTACGTCAACAAAACCGTTGTTGACGAGGTCGAAGATCCCTCGCACGAGATCAATCTTGAGGTCGCGAAGAAGATAAGCCGCCGCGCCAAGCTCGGCGATCTGCTGCCCATTCCGGTGGAAACGAAGAAATTCGGACGCATCGCCGCACAGTCGGCAAAGCAGGTCATCATTCAGGGCATCCGCGAGGCTGAACGCGGCATAATCTATGAGGAGTTTACCTCCAAGGAGCATGAGATACTCACCGGTATCGTCTCACACATTGAGCCGAGAAACGGCGCGGTGTCAATCCGCATTGCCTCCAACAGCGAGTATACCGAGGCCATGCTCTCGGCAAACGAGCGCATAAAGAACGAGGAGCTCAAGGAGGGCGACCGCATAAAGGTGTATGTCGTCGAGGTCAGGAACTCCACGCGCGGACCGCAGGTGCTCATCAGCCGCACCCACCCCGGTCTTGTCAAGCGCCTTTTTGAGCTTGAAGTGCCGGAAATATACGACGGCACTGTCGAAATCAAGTCGATCGCGCGCGAGGCCGGCAGCCGCACCAAGATGGCGGTGTGGTCGGCAGACCCGGACGTTGACCCGATAGGCGCCTGCGTCGGCCCCAAGGGCGGGCGCGTCGCCGGCATCGTCAATGAGCTCAACGGTGAGAAAATCGACATTGTAAAATACAGCGAAAACCCGGAGGAGTATATTGCCGCCGCGCTCAGCCCGTCAGAGGTCGTGAGCGTAACTATGCTTGAAGACGGCAAAAGCTGCCGGGTAATAGTGCCGGATGCTCAGCTCTCCCTTGCAATAGGCAAAGAGGGGCAGAACGCCCGCCTTGCCGCAAAGCTCACCGGCTATAAGATAGACATCAAGCCCGAATCCGAGGCATGAGATAAACACAGCCCTTGAAAGGAGGCAGCGGCAGTGCAGAAGAAAATACCGATGCGGCAGTGCCTTGGCTGCCGCGAGATGAAGCCAAAGCGCGAGCTGATACGAGTGGTGCGCTCGCCGGAGGGCGGGGTCAGTCTGGACTTCAGGGGCAAAGCCCCGGGGCGCGGGGCGTATATATGCCCTAAGGCGGAGTGCCTGAAAAAAGCGATGAAGGCGCGCGCATTGGAGCGCGCATTCTCCGCGCAGATACCGGATGAGGTATATGAAAAGCTTCAGGCGGAAATGGAGACCGGCGTATGAGCGAGAGACTTTTGAATATGCTCGGTCTTATGAGAAAGGCCGGTGCGATCGCAATAGGCGAGGTCAACACAGGCGGCGCGTGCCGCGCGGGCAAGGCGAAGGCTTTGCTGCTGGCGGCGGACGCATCCGACAACGCCCGAAGCCGGGCGGCAGGGTTCGCACGCGGGCGCAGCACGGTCACGGTGTGCCTGCCATTCACAAAGGAGGAAATATCCGTCCATGTGGGGGTGAACGGCTGCTCAATGGCAGCGGTGACGGACATAGGCTTTGCCAACGCCTTTCTGAAAGCATTGCGGCAGGAGTACGGCAGCAGGTATGACGAGGCTGCCGGAGAGCTGGAGGCGCGCTTTGCAAAGGCGGAGCGCCGCAAAAAGGAAGCCGCGGCTCACGAGAGGAACAAGAGGAACGGAAAAAGGAGGACTGGCGTATGAGCATGATAAAGTACAGAGTGCATGAGGTGGCAAAGGATTTTAACGTTGGGTCAAAGGTGATAACCCAGATACTCACGGATTATGCCACCACACCCAAAAACCATATGCAGGTGCTGGAGACGCCTGAGCTCGACGTTATCTTCGAGTATATGACACAGCACAATCAGGTGGCGAGCCTTGAGGAGATATTCAATGTCAAACCCAAGGAAGCCCCTGCAAACGAAAAGAACGCAGAGGCAAAGAGCGCAGACGCCGCAAAGGGGGCAAAGCCGCAGAACGCGCCGGCTTCGGGCGCAAAGGCACAGTCTGCCCCTGCGCAGGCGCAGACTGCCGCCCAGCCCCAGCAGACGAAGACTGCAAAGCCCGACAAGCCTCACACGCCGCGTCAGGTCGCGGAAAAGCGCGTTGTTGACACGCGCGGCGGCGCTGCCGTGAACATCGAGAAATATAACGAGAAGTTCGAAGACATGGCGGGCATGAAGGCGAAGGACGATAACCTGCGCCGCGGCAACAAGGAAAAGATAACCAGCAAATCCAAGCAGCGCCCGGGGCAGCAGCTCGCTTCCGCGAAGCGCCGCCAGGAGGAGCGCGACAAGATGAATAAGCTGCAGCTTGAAATTGCCAAGAAGCAGCAGCTCAAGGTGCAGATCCCGGATGAGATCAGCGTGGGCGAGCTTGCCTCGCGCATGAAGAAGACCGCGTCCGAGGTCATAAAGCAGCTGTTCAAGCTCGGCGTATTTGCCTCCGTTTCGGAGATAATAGACTATGACACTGCCGCCCTTGTGGCGATGGAGCTTGGCTGCAAGGTCGAGAAGGAAGTCATCGTTACCGTTGAGGAGCGCCTTATTGACGATCATGAGGATAAGCCGGAGGATCTCGTCCCCCGCGCCCCGGTCGTTGTGGTCATGGGTCATGTCGATCACGGCAAGACCTCGCTTCTGGACTATATCCGCCATGCGAACGTCGTTTCAGGCGAGGCGGGCGGCATCACGCAGCATATCGGCGCATATACCGTCGAGATAAACGGCAGCCCGATCACTTTTCTTGACACGCCGGGTCATGAGGCATTCACCTCCATGCGTGCCCGCGGCGCTATGGTCACGGATATTGCAATCCTTGTCGTTGCGGCGGACGACGGCATCATGCCGCAGACGGTTGAAAGCATCAACCACGCGAAGGCGGCGGGTATCCCGGTAGTCGTTGCGATAAACAAGATGGACGCCGTCGGCGCGAATCCCGAGCGCATCAAGCAGCAGCTCACGGAGTACGATCTTGTCAGCGAGGAGTGGGGCGGCGACACCATCATTTGCCCGATCTCCGCCAAGACCGGCATGGGGATAGACAATCTGCTTGAAAACCTCGTCGTTCTTGCCGAGGTGCAGGAGCTGAAGGCGAATCCCAACCGCGCCGCAAAGGGCACGGTCATCGAGGCGCGGCTTGACAAGGGACGCGGCCCGATAATGACCGTTCTCGTGCAGAACGGTACGCTCCATATGGGCGATATTATAATTGCCGGAACCTGCGTTGGCCGTGTGCGCACGATGATAAACGACAAGGGGCAGCGTGTCACGGAAGCCGGACCTTCCACACCTGTGGAGATCTCCGGTCTCAGCGAAGTGCCGAGTGCGGGCGATGTGTTCAACGCCGTCGCTGACGAGCGCATGGCGAGAGAGCTTGCGGAGGAACGCCGCGTCCAGCAGATGAACAACGCCATGGGCGGCGCGAAGAAGGTCAGCCTTGAGGATCTCTTCAGTCAGATCCAGGCGGGAGAGATGAAGACGCTCAACATCATCGTCAAGGCGGACGTTCAGGGCTCCGCCGAGGCGGTCAAGGCGTCGCTGGAGAAAATATCCAATGACGAGGTTCGCGTTAAGGTCATCCACAGCGCCGTCGGCGCGATAAACGAGTCGGACGTCATGCTTGCGGCGACATCCGGGGCTATCATCGTCGGCTTCAACGTCCGTCCGGACAATGCCGCGCGTGACAGCGCCGCGAGAAGCCATGTCGATATGCGGATGTACCGCGTCATTTACGACTGCATCAATGAGATCGAGGCGGCAATGAAGGGCATGCTCGCGCCGAAATTCAGGGAGGTCGTCATCGGTCATGCCGAGGTACGCGAGACTTATAAGGTCTCCAAGGTCGGCACGGTCTGCGGCTGCTACTGCACGGACGGCAAGATCCAGCGCGGCTGCCAGGTGCGCGTGCTGCGCGACAACATCGTCATCCATGAGGGCGAACTTGCTTCCCTCCGCCGCTTCAAGGACGACGTCAAGGAGGTCGCCTCCGGATATGAATGCGGCATGCAGGTCGAGAAATTCAACGACATCAAGGTCGGCGACGTTATTGAGTGCTTCGTCATGGAGCAGATAAACCAGTGATTTTATATGCAGGTGCTTTGCAAGCAAAGCACCTGCGCGCATATGAAGACATATGAGGTAGAAAGCATTATGGCATCAAATAAGCTTGCAAGAACAAACGATGATATACAGTTTGTCATCTCCAGACTCCTGCGCGAGGTGAAGGATCCGCGGGTGCAGCAGGGGATGATAAGCGTGACGCGCGTGGAGACTACGGGCGATCTGCGCTATTCAAAGATCTGGCTGTCAGTGATGGGCATGAAGGACGAGAAGGAGTTCAGGCGCGGGCTGAAATCTGCGTCCGGATGGCTTCGTCACGAACTGGGAATCAGCATGAACCTCCGCTACACGCCGGAGCTTGTGTTCGAGATAGACCACAGCATTGAATACGGCGCGCATATAAACGAGGTCATCAATTCGCTTGACATCGGTCACGACGGCGAAAGCGGAAAATAAAGGCCGGGGGTGCTGCTATGAACTTCAAGGACTGCGCGGAGCTTCTGAAAAAGAACGACAACTTTCTTCTGCTCACGCATAAAAACCCGGACGGAGACACTGTCGGCAGCGCGGCGGCGCTGTGCAGCGCACTGCAACGCGCGGGCAAGACGGCGTATGTCATGCCGAACCCGGCGCTGACTGACAAGCTGGGCGGCTATATCGCGCCGTTTCATGCGCCGGAGGGCTACGCACATGCGTTTGTTGTCGCTGTGGATATTGCCACGGAGGGACTTCTTACCCCGGGATATACCGGCGGCGTTGACCTTTGTATCGACCATCATCCGACGAATACGCACTATGCCGCGAGCACCCTTGTCTGCGGCGAACGCTCTTCCTGCGGAGAGGTGGTGCTGGAAGTGATCAAGGCGCTGCGCGGCAGCGTGACCAGGTGCGAGGCGACGCTTTTATATATGGCGCTCGCCACGGATAACGGCTGCTTCAGATATGCCAACACCAACGCCGCATCATTCCGCGCGGCGGCGGAGCTGATGCGCTTCGGCGCGGACAACGGCGAGATAAACATGCGTTTTTTCCGCATGGCGTCACCTGCGCGTATAAAGCTGGAAGGGCTTATCTATCTTTCAATGAGCTATTACCGCGAGGGGAAGATCGTCGTGGCGGAGATAACACAGGACATGATGCGCACGGCGGGCGTATCGGAGGAGGACATGGACGACATTGCAAGCCTCCCCGGCAGAGCCGAGGGCTGTGCGCTCAGCGTGACCATACGCGAGCAGTCCGACGGCACGTGCCGTTTGTCCCTGCGCTCTACCGAGGAGGTCAACAGCAGCGAGATATGCGCCGTGTTCGGCGGCGGCGGGCATGCCCTTGCCGCAGGCTGCACCGTGTCCGGCACACCTGACAGGGTGCGCGAAATGATACTTGACGTTATAAACGAGGTCTGGAAATGAACGGCATACTGCTCATCGACAAGAGCGCGGGCTGGACGAGCAGCGACGTTGTGGTCAAGCTCAAGGGCGTGCTGCACCAGCGGCGCGTCGGGCATGCCGGAACGCTCGACCCCATGGCGACAGGGCTGCTGACGGTATTTGCCGGCAGGGCGACGCGCGCTGTGGAGTTTGCCGAAGCGCATGACAAGCGTTATACCGCGCACCTGCGCCTTGGCATGGTCACGGACACGCAGGACATCACCGGTGCCGTGCTCGCACGGAATGATGTCAGCGTGACGGCGGACGATGTGCGCGCGGTGCTTGCGCGCTTTCTCGGCGAGCAGGAGCAGACCCCTCCGATGTATTCCGCAATTAAGCTCAACGGGAAAAAGCTCTATGAGATCGCCCGCGCGGGCGGCACGGCAGAGCGCAAGCCGCGCAGGATCAGAATAGACGCGCTCACGCTCATCGGAGAGGACGAGGGAGATTATGTGCTGGATGTGCGCTGCTCCAAGGGCACGTATATCCGCGCCTTGTGCGACGATATTGGCGCGGCGCTCGGCTGCGGCGGGTGTATGAGCGCGCTTCGGCGCACCGCGGCGGGGAATTTCACCGTTGACGCGTCGCATACGCTGGACGAGGTCATCGCTGCGGCAAATGCGGGCGAGGTTGAAAAGCTCTTCATTCCGGTGGATACGCTTTTTGCGTCATATCCCGCGTGGCAGGCGGGAGCTGCTGCGGAGCGGCGTATACGCTGCGGAAACGAGGTTAACGCTGCCGGTCTTGCCGACGGAGAGTACCGGGTGTACTCCGCCCAAACGGGCGAGTTTCTTATGCTTGGCCGCGCGCGGGATGGCGTGATGAAAACGGTAAAAAGCTTTTTTGAGGTATAGAAATAAGAGGTATATGCATGGCACAGACAAAAAGAGCAATTGCGCTGGGCTTCTTTGACGGAGTCCACGCAGGGCACGGTGAGCTTTTGAAAATGGCAAAGCGCCGCGCCGAAGAGATCGGTGCGACGCCCTCAGTGCTCAGCTTTGATGTGCACCCGGACACGCTGGTGTTTCACAGGGAGATTCCGCTCATCAACTCCGCCATCGGGCGCGAGGAGCTTATCCGCCGCTGCTACGGTATCGACAATGTCGTTTTTCTTCACTTCAACCGGCATATGATGCACATGCCGTGGGATGAGTTTATCTCCTCAATCATCAGGGAGCTTGGCATTGCGTGGATAGTCGTCGGGCACGATTTTTGCTTTGGCTACAAGGGTGAGGGCACGGCGGCGCGGCTTTCGGAATACTGCGCGGCGCACGGCATCGGCTGTGATGTCATCCCCGCGCTCAAAATCGACGGGCGCGTTGTCAGCTCCACATATATACGTGAGCTTATAGCAAAAGGCGATATTGAAACGGCAAACCGCTTTCTCGGTCATCCGCACACGCTCTCGGACACTGTCCGTTCCGGTTATCATCTCGGCACGAACCTCGGCGCACCGACGATCAATATGTGCTTCCCCGAGGGGGTGCTCGTTCCGCGCCACGGCGTTTACGCCGCGAAGGTGTTTCTGGAGGATGGCAGCAGCTACATCGCCGTCACGAATATCGGCGTTCGCCCCACGGTCAGCGACAGCGGCCGTGTCAGCGTGGAAAGCCATTTGCTGGATTATTCTGGTAATCTCTATGGACGGCAGGCGCGGGTGGAGTTTTACAGCTTTCTGCGCGACGAGCGGAAGTTTGCCTCCCTCAAGGAGCTTTCCGAACAGATCCGGCGCGATGAAGACGCGGCGAGAGCGTATTTTGAAAATCATAAGTGCTGACATGCAATGACAAGTCTATGATTCGGCGTATGTAAACCTGCACGAAAGCTGGCAATATTTCGCGAAACCGGTTGCATAGCAGACCAGGAAATGCTATAATACGCCAAGAACGAAATAATATGGAAAAATACATGGAGAGGCGCCTCTCCATGTCCACAGATAAATCTGTGGACATGATAGACTGTTGATTTCAAGATGAAAAGAGAAGTGGAATGATAGACAAAATAGTCTGCCTTTTAAGAAAATATCGAGAGATGATAGCGTATCTTGTGGTAGGCGTCATGACTACTGTATTTGTGTGGGGAGTATGTTGGGTATGTGAGCATTTTTTTCTTGACCCTCAAGTGTCATGGCAGAACAGCATTATAAACACAATTGGGTGGATCGCCGGCGTGTGTTTCGCATACCCACTAAACAGAAAATGGGTGTTTCAGAGTGTAAACCCGCATATGTTTTCGGAATTTATGGGGTTTGTCGGCTCACGAGTGTCAACGTGGATATTGGAAGTGGTCATAATGACGATTTGTGTGAATGTTATTGGTCTGGGGTATTGGGTGTCAAAAATATTCATTGCAGCGGTTGTTGTAACGATGGCAAATTACATATTCAGCAAAATGCTTGTGTTCAGGGATAAACGATCTGAATAGCACGACATAGCGCGACTGCACTACTTTATTTGGAGAGAGAATATATGAAGAAACGGATCAGCATACCCAATGTGTTGTGCGCAGTTATGTTGTGTATGTATTTGTTTGCTATACAAATCGCCCGGCAAATCGCAGAGTACACATATATTTATTACAAAAATGTGTTTCTCATAATTTGGCTGCTGATTGCGGTTTTTCTTACCTGCGTTTTCCTGCGCTCCAAAGGCGCAGCGTCACGCGGCATCAGCAGTGCCGGCGCATCCGGGAAAGAATGCGTTATATGGTTTTGCGCAACGTTGGCAATATCTCTTTGCGTTTTGCTGACGTATTATTTCGCATTTTATCCCGGAGCGTATTCTCCGGATTCCTACGATCAATTAGAGCAGGCGCAAACCGGTATTTATGATGATTGGCATCCCTTTATTCATACACTCCTGTTCTTTACCCTTCCACTGAAGCTGTTTGGCGGACGTATTGAGTTTATAGTCTTAATGCAGCTTCTATGGTTTTCCGTTGCGCTGGGGTATTTGAATTACTCTCTCCGTGCAAACGGTTGTTCACGTTTGGCTTGTTTTGCAGAGCTGATGCTTGTTCTGCTGTCTCCTGCAACCGGGAACATAATGATGTACCCATGGAAAGACTGCGGACTTACGATCTTTGCTGTGGTTCTCGCAGCGCAGTATGTGAACATAGTCTGCACAAATGGCATGTGGCTTAAAAAGCCAGCAAACTTCATCTCCTTTATTGTTATCTCGGTTCTCACAACGCTTGTGCGCCACAATGCGGTACTCTTTGTGCTCCCGCTCTTTACTGTGACGGTGCTTCTCTGCATAAAGAGGAGCAAGCTGATCGCAGGGGGCTTGATAGGCGGGTATATCATGGTCCTTTTGCTCATAAAAGGACCAGTCTACAGCCTGTACAATGTGGAGAAGCCGGATAGGCGGATCGTTGAGACGACCGGCGCATGCATGACGGTTATGGGCGATGTACTGCTGGAGAATCCGGACGCGCTGCCGGAGTATATAAAAGATTTTTTGTACGAGGTCGCGCCTCAAAAGGTCTGGGAAGAAAGTTACAGAAGCGGCAGCTTTAACAGCATAAAATTTCATGAGGAAACAGACACAAACGTGATTGATGAAGCCGGATACGGAACAATACTCAGATATACCATTGAAGCTATCAAGGCAGACAAAGCTCACGCCCTGCGCGGATTCCTTTCGCTAACGGACATGATATGGAAAATCGATGTAACTGGAGCTATTTACGCAGGCAGTTGTGAAGAGGAGACTGACATAACGGTAGATGCGGCAACCAGAGGTTATTGCCTTGATGTCGTGAATATATGGGCACAGTTGGTGCACGGTGACGTCGCGCAATATCTATTCTATTGTGTGGGTTTATTGGATCTGCTGATCATAGCGTTTTCACTGTCAGATATAGCTCGATGGTCTGAGCTGCTGAGAGGTGTACATGCTCTTCCGATACTATGCTACAACTTTGGCACGGCGCTGCTGCTCACGGGCTCAGACTGGAGGTTTTTCTTCTATACGTTTCCCGTGTTTATACCGTTTGCATTCTTGATACTGCGAAAAAATGAAAAGGATATGGCACTATGAAAAAAGCAATCGTGATAGGCGGTGGACCTGCCGGACTTACGTCGGCGTATGAGCTGTTGACGGGCGTTGAAGATGTTGATGTCACATTGCTGGAAGAAAGCGATGTGTTTGGCGGCATTTCAAAAACGGTAAACTATAAGGGCAACCGCATGGATATGGGAGGGCACAGATTCTTTTCCAAGGCACCTGAGGTCAACGAATGGTGGGAAAAAATGCTGCCGCTCCAAGGTTCTCCGTCCTGTGATGACATAGCCCTTGCACGTAGTGTCGCCCTCTCCCCGGACGGACCCGATCCTGAGAAAGAGGATCGCGTAATGCTGCACCGAAACAGAGTCTCGCGCATATTCTTTGACGGCAAATTCTATGATTATCCCATATCACTCAAGCCGGAGACGTTCAAAAACATGGGCTTTGCAAATACGGTGAAATGCGGTGTGTCATACCTTGGTGCAATGCTGCATAAGCTGCCGGAGGATAATTTGGAGAATTTCTATATTAACTCCTTCGGTCGTCAGCTATATTCTATGTTCTTCGAGTATTACACGGAGAACCTGTGGGGACGGCATCCAAGCGAGATCGATGCCTCGTGGGGCGCACAGCGCACAAAGGGGCTGTCGATCGGTGGAATAATAAAGAACGTTTTCGGCAAGGTTTTTGCCGTAAAAAACCGCGATGTAAACACTTCGCTCATTGAAGAATTCAAGTATCCGAAGCTGGGTCCGGGAGAGCTGTGGGATGTGACTGCGGCTGAGATAGAGAAGCTAGGCGGCAGGATAGTGAAAAATGCCAAGGTAGTGTCGCTGAAAAAGGACGGCACGAGGATAATGTCTGTCAGCACAGCTGATGGTGATACCTTTGAGGGAGACTATTTCATTTCATCCATGCCGCTCAAGGATCTGATTGCAGGCATGAACGATGTCCCGGCAGATGCGGCGCGTATCGCGGCTGGGCTGCCATACCGCGACTACATGACGCTGGGTGTGCTTGTCAAAGGGCTTGCACTCGAAAACAAGACGAACATTGCCACGATTGGCGGCATTGTGCCAGACTGCTGGGTGTATGTTCAGGACAGAAACGTGAAAATGGGCAGATTCCAGATATATAATAACTGGAGTCCGTATCTCGTGAAAGATCTGGAGAATACCGTATGGGTAGGGCTGGAATACTTCTGCAACGAGGGTGACGCCTTCTGGAATCAGAGCGAAGATGAGTTTGCCAAGCTCGGTGTGGATGAGATGATTCGCATCGGGCTGATATCCGAACGCTCGCAGGTACTGGACACCCACATGGAAAAGGTGAAAAAGGCGTATCCGGCATATTTCGATACCTATGCCGAGATCGACACGCTTATAGCCTACCTGAACACGATAGACAATCTTTTCTGCGTTGGGCGCAACGGACAGCACAGGTACAATAACCTCGACCATTCAATGATGACAGCGTTTGAAGCCGTGAAGTGCATCAAGACTGGCTGCGCGGACAAAAGCGCCGTGTGGAATGTGAACACCGAAAAAGAATATCATGAGTCGAGATGAACTCAGCGAGATTCCAAAATCGAATATAGTCAACGCAGGAGCGCGCCCAATCGGACGGCGCTCCTGCATTTGTGCCGTAATATTTACTTCTTCGCTCCGTTGTAGCGCATTGCCGGCATTGTAATATCGTCGAACTGCGGCGCGCCTGCAACGAATGCGTCCAGATCCGCCTTTAGATCCGGCAGAAGCGCTCCCACGGCACTGCCGCTGTGCCGGATATTCATGCCCCGCGTTCGCGCAGATGAGCCGCCCCGTGGAGATCTCAACTACGCCAAGCCACATCGTGACAAACATATCGGCGGGGTTATTTGCGCAGAGCTGGGCGATTACCTCCTCAAGCACCTCATGCGGCAGCTTGCCGCTCTGCACGCTGTTTTTCGGCAGCACCTTCGTTATCACCATTTCAATTTTGTTTCACCTCAAATCTTCATATAATTCAACCCAAATCAAACTGTGCGTGCATCCGCGGCGGATGTTCACAATTTAGGCTTTTATTTTCCTGCGCCGTGTGGTAAAATACCGTATGAATGAGAGGAAGTGAGATGCACGTGCCGAAGCAGCAGGGCATAAAGGAGATAACGAGCAACCGCAAGGCTTTTCATGAGTACTTTGTGCTGGAGCGCTTTGAGGCGGGCATTGAGCTTGCCGGGACGGAGGTCAAATCAATCCGCGCGGGCAACGTCAATCTCAAGGATGCGTTCTGCACTGTAAAAAACGGTGAGCTTTTTGTCAGAGGCATGCACATATCCCCTTATGAGCAGGGGAATATTTTCAACCGCGACCCGGTGCGTCCGCGCCGCCTGCTCATGCACAAGCGCGAGATAACAAAGCTCAACTCCCGCGTCATGCAGGACGGCGTCGCGCTCATCCCCCTCTCGCTGTACTTCAAGGACAGCCGTGTCAAGGTCGAGCTCGGGCTGTGCAAGGGCAAGAAGCTTCACGATAAGCGCGACAGCGAGGCTGAACGCCAGTCGAAGCGCGATATAGACAGAATGATGAAAGAAAGGAATTACCAATGAGCAATCCTGTTGTTACGTTTGAATTGGAAAATGGCGACGTCATAAAGGCGGAGCTTTATCCGGAGACAGCACCCAATACCGTCAACAATTTTATTTCCCTTGTCAACAAGGGCTTTTATGACGGGCTTATTTTCCACCGCGTTATTCCCGGCTTCATGATACAGGGGGGCGACCCCAAGGGCAGCGGTATGGGCGGTCCAGGGTATTCCATCAAGGGCGAATTCACTGCTAACGGCTTCAAAAACGACCTTAAACATGATCGCGGCGTGCTCTCAATGGCGCGCACCATGGCGCCAAACTCTGCCGGCAGCCAGTTTTTCATCATGCACGAGAACTCCCCTCATCTCGACGGGCAGTATGCGGCGTTCGGCAAGGTGACGGAGGGCATAGAGGCTGTTGACCGTATCTGCGAGGTACGCACGGACTATAACGACCGCCCCAAAACGCCGCAGGTCATGAAGAAGATCACGGTAGAGACATTTGGCGTTGAGTATCCCGAGCCTGAGAAGGCATAAGCATATTATATTTCAGACTCCGCAGACCTCGCTCATGAGGTCTGCCCATGGGGGCGTAACGGTTTCGACGGGGGTGCGGAGGCAGGAATAGCGGGCGGATGCGCCTGACATCCATAAAACGGGCAAACCTTATAAATTAAAGAACGACAACGATACCGTTCTTCTCGCTGCTTAATTAGCGAGCGTTCCGCCTGAGAGTACCACGGCTCGGGACGGGGCGTCGATCAGTGGTGAACGTGAGCGCGCAAAGCTTTGAGCGCGCCACGCATAATGAAGCTACCAAGCCGCGGAGCGTGACGGTTCGCGCCGGGGCAAGGGAATGCAAATAACCGTCTGCGCCCGGAGAAGTTGCTGTCAAAACGCTTTCGGACAGGGGTTCAACTCCCCTCGCCTCCACCACACCATAATAAATCGGCACAGCTCCGTTTTCGCCGCAGGGCGGAAACGGAGCTGTGCCATTTTACTCATTATCGATAATTATCTGGCAGGGTTTCATTGCGGCAAGGGCGGTGCGGTGGCTTTCCGGCGTGACGCCGGCGCAGCATGCTGCGTCCACATGCACTTCGACCTCTGGCAAAAACGCCTTGATGAGCAGGGCGTTGGAGATGACGCATATGTCCGTGCACAGCCCCACGAGCGTGACGCTGCCGACAGGCTCGCGCACATTCGCCACGGACAGCAGCTCGCCGAGGGTATAACTGCCGAAAGTGGGCTTGTCAATTGGCGGCTCGGTGCACAGCGCCTGCATCTCCGGGCATAGCTGCCATCCGTCCGTGCCCTTTATGCAATGCGGCACGGGCAGCATACGCCCCTCCTGCGTGGAGAGGTAGTTTTCAAAATGAGTGTCGCGCGTGAAAATGACGCGCCCGGAAAAGCCGCGTATCTTCTCGGCGACTTTTGGAACAACGGCTTGCGCCTCCTTTGTGCCGAGCGCACCGGTTATAAAGTCGTTCTGCATATCAACGACAATAAGAATATTCTGCATATGCAATTTTCTCCTTTCGTCAGCTCTGGCGGAGATTGGCGGGGCAGACGATTATCACGCCATTTATGCGCCCGGTGAGCGCAGAGTTATAGCTGCAGATGAACGCGGCGAAGATGATGATCATTGCTCTCATCCTTCACATATGCCGAGAGCTTTGCATTGAGCTTTTTATATATCCGCTCGACAAACCACGGCTCGCTCGACGCTTTGAGAGCATCCTCCGGCGTGAACCAGCGCACGCCGCTGTTTTCCGAGGCGCATATGTGCAGCGTGTCTCGCCTGTCCGCCTCAAGAAGGTAGGTGATGTTCAAATGCAGATGACTTGGAACGTATTCCCCGCGCTTTTCGTGCCCGTCAACGGTCAGCACTTCGAGCGAGAAAATATCCTCCGTCACGGGGCGCACATGCTGCACTCCGGTCTCCTCGCGCACCTCGCGCAGCGCGACGGAGAGAAGATCCCGCTCGCCGTCGGCGTGACCGCCCGTCCATGACCAGGAATCGTATATGTTGTGATACACCATCAGCACATGCTCACGCTCGCCATCGACGACCCATGCGGAGGCTGTCATATGCGCGATGAGATTGGTGCGGAGAAAAGCGTCGTCATTTTTTGCGAGAAAATCCAGAATTACAGCCTTGTCGCGCGTCTCCTGCTCGCAGCAGGGGCGGTAGGCGAGAATATCGTCTGTTATCATTCCGCCACCGCATATACGTCGCGCCGCAGGTGAAGGAACGTCGGCAGCTGGCGGCGCACCTCGTCCACACGGTCAAGATCAATGGTGGAATACAGTATCTGCTCGCGCTCATCGCAGGTGTCGAGCACCGTTCCGAACGGGTCGCACACCGTGGAGTGCCCCCAGCACTCGTAGTCGAAGCCTTCGTATCGCGCAGCAGACGCGCCGACGACAAAGAATTCGTTATCCACAGCGCGCGATTGCAGCGACATTTCCCAGTGGGAGGGACCTGTGGCGGTGTTGAACTGCGCGGGCAGGAAGGCAACCTGCGCCCCGCGCTCTGCCATGGCGCGGAAAAGCTCGGGAAAGCGCACGTCAAAGCACACAGCAGCCCCCATCTTGCCGTACTTCGTGTCGAAGACCGTTATCTCATTGCCAGGGGTGAATGTTGCAGACTCGCTGAAGCGCATGCCGGGAATGTCCACATCGAAAAGATGCACCTTGCGATGCCGCGCGAGCTGCCGCCCCTGTTCGTCAAAGACGAAGCATGTGTTATATATATTTTCGCCGTCGGTCTCCGGGATAGAGCCGCCGACAATCAGCACGGAGTTATCCCGCGCCCATCGGGACATGGCGGTGACGGTCTTTTCATGACCGAGATGAGCGATTGGGCGGAAGTAGTGCCGGGAGTACGGACAGTTGAACATTTCCGGCAGTACGGCGATCTGCGCGCCGTTTTGCGCCGCCTCGCGCACCATGCGCCCGGCCTTCTCAAGGGTCGCGTCCTGATCCAGCTCCGTTCTTATCTGCAGCGCGGCGATTTTCACAGTGTTCATAGCAAATCAAGATACCTTTCAATATCAAATTCCGCTGTCTTTTCATCCCTGCGCAGGTACAGCGGGTGGTGCGGGTGCCCCTTGACGGAGCATTTTCCGGCGCAAAGCCAGTGCCCGCCGTATTTTTTGCCCAGCGCGACCATATCCCGCACACAGCCGGGCAGATAGGCGCGCTTTTCGATTATCGTTCCCCATGCCGCCCAGATAGCGGGGGAGTACCCTGCGGCGGAAACGGCGCTGAGTATGTATTCAAACGCACGCATATTCTCCGCGTGCAGACGCCCGTTTTTCGTGACGTCCATGTCATCCGGGCGCGTGGCGCGCTGGGCGTAGACGTTGAACATTATCCAGCTGTCGTATCCGTTGCCCGCGGCAATGCGCGCAACGGACTTGAGCGTGTTGTCAAGAGCATCGGGCGCTGCGGTGGAGGGGTTGATGCCGATGCAGATGAGCGGGTTTTCCCCGCGCGTGCCGAGTATATAACGGTACTCAGTATAGAAGTCCGGCACATAGAGCCACTTCTTGCTGTCGTACTCCCCGGATCTGCCGGAGAGGGCGAGCGCATCGTCAAAGCCCAGAAGCTCGACCGTCTGGCTCGCGCCGCTTGGAATATGCATATGCTTCCACCCCCTCAGCCGAGGATGAGCGCCCAGACAGGCAGCGTTATCATGCTCAGCACCGTTGTGACAAGTATGCCCTTGGAGGAGAACGAAGCGTCGTAGTCATATTGCAGCGCCAGCACCGTCACCACGACGGCGCTGGGGCACGCCGCGAGTATCACGCAGGTCTTGAGCAGCAGCGCGTTCTGCGTCAGTGCGCCGAGAATGAGCCACGCGATCGCGGGCAGCACGGCAAGGCGCAGTGCGCAGAGAAGGTATACCTGCTTTTCGCGGAATGCTTCCGTCAGCGGTATGCCGCCGAGCGTTGCGCCGATGACGATCATAGATAAGGGCATTGTCGCAGCGGAGGCGGAGCTTATAAGATCGGTCAGAACCGTTGGAAGGCTGATGTCTAAAATAAAGATGACGAGCGCGACAAGCGTGGCAGCAAACGGTACCGTCAGCACATCCTGCACACGGATGCCGCCGCCGGTAAGCTCCTTGCAGCTCTTGAGCCGCCACACGCCATAGGAGTAAAACAGCACGTTGAACGGAATGCAGCTGAGCGCGCAGTAGAGCACCGCCGTTGTGCCGTAAAGCCCCTGCAGAAGGGGAAGCCCGATAAACATATTGTTCGGCACGCCGGCAAGAAGCTCAAACACCGGGGCGTTGACGCCCTTTATGCGAAAAAGCCTTGTGCACGCCGCCGCGCCGCAGTAGGTGATCAGCATAGCAAGCGTCAGCATGAGCAGCACGTGCAGAAGCTGACCGCCGTAAAACTCGGGACGCTCGGAGAGAACGGAATTGATGACGGTGCATGTGAGAAAAACGTTCATCACAAGCTGCGATAGCGACCGGGCGAAAGCGCCGTCGAACAGCCTGCGCCGGGCGCCGACATAGCCCACCAGCATCAGCGCGATAAATGTTATCATTTTGGAAATAAGGCTCATAAGATCCATGTAGGTCCTCCGGGTAAGGCAATTGCCGCATTATTATATATGCAGCATGAGCTTGGCGACGTAAATATATATCAGCAGCGACACCGCGTCAGTCAGCGTGGAGATCAGCGGATTTGACATGACGGCGGGGTCAACGCCTATCTTTTCCGCCGCTATGGGCAGAGCGCTGCCCACGACCTTGGCGAACATAACGATGAAGATGATGGAGAGACTGACGGTTGCTGCGACAGCGACGGTCACATTTGCGTTTTGCAGCAGAAGACCGTCAACCAGCAGCATCTTCACAAAGTTCACGACTGCCAGCGTCAGCCCGCAGATGAGCGACACGCGCCATTCCTTCCACATCACGCGCAGCACGTCGCGCGGCTCGGTATCGCCCAGAGAGAGCGAACGAATGACGGCGGTGGAGGCCTGCGCGCCGGAGTTGCCGCCCGTGCCCATGAGCATCGGGATGAACGCGACGAGCCCCGCCTGCGCGGCGAGTATGTTCTCAAAATCCGTTAGGATCATGCTTGTGAACGTCGCGGAGAGCATGAGGAACATCAGCCATGGGATGCGGTTTTTCCACATCTCGAAAATGCTTGTGCGCGAATAGGGCTTGTCGGACGGCGTCATACCGGCCATGATCTCAAAGTCCTCGGTCGTCTCCTGCTCCATAACGTCGATGATGTCGTCAACCGTGACGATGCCGACGAGCCGCCCTTCCTTGTCCACGACCGGAAGCGCCATCAGGTCATAATCGGAGAATTTCTCCGACACGCTCTCCTGATCCTCCGTCGTCGAGGCGAAGATGACGTTTCTGTCCATGAGGTCTTCAATGATGGTGTCGTCGTCTGCCAGCAGCAGATCCTTCACCGTGACGATGCCCTCGAGCTTGCGGTCGGCAGAGATGACAAAGCACACGTAGATCGTTTCCTTGTCCTCGCCGATGCGGCGTATCCGCGCGAGCGATTCCTTCACGCTCATGTATTTTTTCAAATCGATGAATTCCGCCGTCATTATGCTGCCTGCGGAGTTGTCGGGATAACGGAGGTACTGGTTGATCAGATTGCGCGTGGCGGGGGTCGCGGTGCGCATTGCGCGCTTGACGACGTTTGCAGGCAGCTCCTCCATCATGTCCACCGCGTCGTCAACGTACATTTCGTCCATGATCCCGGCAAGCTCGGAATCGGTGATGGAGTTGATGATCTCTTCCTGCTCGGGCGCGTCAAAGTTGGCGAAAACCTCCGCTGCGGTCTCCTTTGAGAGCAGCCTGAACACCATCGGCATGCGGCTGCTGTCAAGCTCCGAGAGGAATTCCGCAACGTCGAATTCGTTCATTTCCTCCATGCGCCGCTGAAGCTGCTTCATGTCGCGCTTGTCGAGCAGCTCCATCAGCTCGTCCGTGCGCTTCTCCTGTATGGTATCGAAGTCCAGTATTTTGTTTTCGTTTTTGTCTGCCACTGACTTCACCCGCCTTTGCCGGAAATAATGTTTCATGCCGGGGTCAAGGCATTACAGCCCCGGATGATCTGATAATAAGACAAATTATTTTAACACAGCAAAACTTTTATATCAAGGATAAAAAGCCCATGTTATGATCAAAAAAAGAAGCAAGGCAGCGCCGTGCAATACGCCTGCGGCATCTGGCGAAAATCCGTGTAAGGTTTTCCCCGGGAAATGCGTCTATATATGTGAGAGCGCTCACATAAGGAGGAATACCATGGAATCTTGCTGAGCCTGCTGCGTGAACAGTATTTCAAAAAAAGCTGCAAAGTGGTATACTGTTTTTATATAAAATAGAGGAGGGTTATCCTATGAAGGTTCTTTTGGTCAACGGCAGCTCGCGCGCAAACGGCTGCACGGGCGCGGCGCTCAAAGAGGTGGAGCGCGCGCTCAACGCAGAGGGCATGGAGACTGAGCTTGTTTTCATCGGCAACACGCCGATCGCGGACTGCACGGCGTGCGGCTTTTGTCATGAGCACGACAGGTGCGTTTTTGACGACTCTGTCAACACGTTTGTAGAGAAAGCCCGCACAGCGGACGGCTTTGTGTTCGGCTCTCCGGTGTATTACGCGCATCCGAGCGGGCGGCTGCTGTCATTCATGGACAGGGTGTTCTATTCCGGCGGCGATGCGCTGCGCTTCAAGCCTGCCGCGGCGGTGCTCTCCGCGCGCCGCGCGGGAACAACGGCGTCCTTCGATGTAATCAATAAGTATTTCACCATCAATTCCATGCCCGTTGTTTCCTCCACGTACTGGAACCATGTTTACGGCAATCAGCCGGGCGAGGTTTCCGGCGACAAAGAGGGGCTTGCCACAATGTACAATATCGGCAAAAACATGGCGTGGCTTATGCGGTGCATCGCGCTGGGCAGGGAAAACGGCGTAGTCCACCCGGAGAACGTGAAGGTGTATACGAATTTCATCAGATAAGGCAGAAAACCGCCCCGGCTGTGCTTTGACAGCCGGGGCGATGCCATGCGCCTTATGTTACTGCGCGGAGGGAACTGGAAGGGCGTATTCGTGGGCGTAGTGCTTAAAGCGGCGGCGGAAGCAATCGTCCTCGCTGCGCGCGGCGCGCAGGGTTTCGTGCAGGTTGAGGTTGTGCTGCGCCGCGTCGATCACGCAGCCGGCAATGTTTGAGCAGTGGTCGGATGTGCGCTCAAGATCCGTCAGCAGGTCGGACCAGACAAAGCCCGCCTCAATGCTGCAATTGCCCTGCTGCATGCGGAGAATGTGCCGCGTGCGCATCTGCTCCTTGAGCGTGTCTATCACCTGCTCCAGCGGCTCCACCTCTGCGGCGACGGCGGTGTCGCCGCGCTCAAACGCATCCAGCGACAGGTCGAGTATGCGCTTTATTGCGGCGAACAGCACGTCAAGTTCGCTCTCGGCGGACGGAGAAAAAGTCAGCTTCTTTTCGTCGATTTCTTCGGCCGAGGCGAGAATATTCACCGCGTGGTCGGATATGCGTTCAAAATCCCCTATGGATTTTAAAAGCTCCGTCGCTTCCTCGCTTTCCGCCTCGCCCATGCGCCGCGCGCTGAGCTTGACGAGATATGTGCCGATTATGTCCTCATAATGATCGCACAGGCTTTCGTCGTCGCGTATGCTCTGCGCCAGCTCAGGCGTGAGCGCGCGTATCGCGGTCACGGAGTTTTTCAGCGCGCGCACGGCAATCTCCGCCATTTCAGAGGCGACTGCGCGGCTGCGTGACAGAGCCAGCGATGGCGTCGCAAGAAGGCGCTCGTCCAGCTCGACGACCTGCTGCGCCCCGCGCTTCCCGTCTGGTACGAGCCGTATGGACAGCTTTTCGAGAAGATTGCCCGCCGGAAGCAGCATTGCCGTGCAGAGTATGTTGAAAACGGAATGCGCAATGGCAATGCCGTACATTGTCGCGTGCTCGTCGAGTATCGCAGGTGCAAAAACCGCACGCACGATGCAGAATACGCTCAGCAGCACGATAACGCCGATGACGTTGAACATCAGATGCACCACCGCCGCCCGCTGGGCGTTTTTATTAGTGCCGACGGAGGAGATCATCGCCGTGACGCATGTGCCGATGTTCTGCCCCATGATGATGGGGATGGCGGCGGCATAGCTGACCGCTCCCGTTGCGGCGAGCGCCTGAAGTATACCGACCGATGCGGAGCTGGACTGGATTATCGCGGTGAGCACCATACCTGCAAGCATGCCCAGCACCGGGTTTTCAAAAGCGATAAAGAGGTTGACGAAGCCCGGTACGTCCTTCAGTCCGGATACCGCCCCGCTCATCGTCTCCATGCCGAACATCAGCGTTGCAAAGCCGAGGAGTATTGTTCCGGTGTCTTTTTTCTTCGTGTCGGAAGAGAACATATAAAATATGATGCCGATGAGCGCCAGCACAGGCGTGAAGGAGGACGGCTTCAGAAGGCGTATCCACAGACTGCTGCCGTCGATACCGCTCAGGCTCAAAAGCCACGCTGTCACCGTTGTGCCGACGTTCGCGCCCATTATAACGTTTATTGCCTGACGCAGCGTCATCAGCCCGGAGTTGACAAAACCCACGACCATCACCGTCGTCGCGGACGAGCTTTGTATTATCGCCGTTATGCCAAGCCCCGTCAGAAAGCCCATCATCACATTGCTTGTCATCCTGTCCAGCAGGCTGCGCAGCTTGCTGCCCGCGCGCCGCTCCAGCGCCTGCCCCATGAGATTCATGCCAAACAGGAAAAGCGACAGCCCGCCTATCATCGTCAGCACGTTGAAAATATCCATTACTCCATACCTCGCAGATGAATTTTACATTAACATTACCCAACTTATATAATAAAGGAGAAATGTCAAATCCGCCGCCGGTATTATGTAAAATCTGCGTAAAGCAAATCGGAACAAAAAGTTGGGGCGTCCGGGTTTTCCCGGATGCCCCAACTTCTGGCTTGAATTCTTATTTACAGCGCCGAATATGCAGCGATTACTGCTGAGCTGCAGCCGCGGCTGCCATCTCGGCATCTATCTTGGCTTCTACCTTGGTCTTGAGAGGCAGAGTGATCGCAATGACCATGGAGATGAGATATGCGCACAGGCAGAAGATGAACGCGGGAATGTAGGAACCGAAGTTATCCTTGAACCATGCACCCATGAACGTGCCGAAGGAAGGCCCGATGCCCATAACGATGAGCGTGGCGAGACCCCATGTGCGTCCGAGACCGGCGCCGCCGAACACAGCGCCCGCATAGCCCGCACAGCCGCCCGGCTCAATGCCCCAGTAGGTGGCGAGGAAGAACATGGCGACAACGCACAGCGGCAGGCTCTTCGTCAGGCTCAGCGCAACGCCGATGGCGCCGCAGGCAGGTCCGATGATGAGCATGAGCTTGCGCCCTCTGACCTCAGAGCCGAGCTTCTTGACAAGCGCGTCGGAGATTTTGCCGGTGACGGGCATCATGAACACGCCGAACGCGCCGATGAGCATATAGACGTTGGCTGCCTTGTCGGCATCCATGCCCATGTCGCTCTGGAAGAAGCCGACAGCCTGCGACCAGATGAGGAATTCGCCCGCCATAGCGGTCAGAAAGCAGAGAATATCCGCCCAGATCGCGTATGTGGAGAAAGCTTCCTTGAGCGTGACGGCGCGTCTTGCAGGACCGTCCTTCTTTTTGAGCGTCTCCATACCGAAGGGCTGAACGTTGTAGTAATTGGGGGTGCGCTTTGCAATGAGGGCGGCCGCAATGAGAAATACCGCGCAGATAATCGCCATCAGCTGCATGCCTGCCTGCCAGCCCATATTCTTCAGAACGGGCTTGAGCACGAGCGTGAGCAGGAGCTGCGCAAGTGGAGCACCGGCAAAGGCAATGCCCCACATGGTGCCATAGCGCGTACCGACGTACCACTGACGGCAGGAGATCGTGGAGCTGACCCAGAGCATACCGGTGCCGACGCCTGCGAACAGACCGTAGGTGAAAAGGTAAACTATGTATGCGCTCTCAGAACCGGGCTTGACGAAAATGGAGGTCAGGAAGAAGCCGAGGAAGCAGCATATCGCACCCATGAAGTAGGTGGGACGGGTGCCCTTCTTGTCGACCAGACCGCCGGAGAAGAACGCGGTGATTG
Organism: Clostridiales bacterium UBA5888; assembly: GCA_002431965.1. Classification (GTDB taxonomy): domain Bacteria; phylum Bacillota; class Clostridia; order Oscillospirales; family Oscillospiraceae; genus Limivicinus. Next base: position 37,639 of record DJEW01000001.1, on the reverse strand, counting down.
CGTAGATGGTCATCATGATGCAGTAGCCCAGAGAGGTCTGGATGGTGGTCCAGCCCGTGTCCGCGATGATGAGACCCTGCATTATTGAAAAGCTGGAGCGATAGCCAAACAGGCAGAATACTGCAAGGAAGGCAGACATTACGGTGCATATACCGTATTTTTTCGCCTTTTCTTCAGATATGGAATTCATTATGATCCTCCAATCATTACTTCCTATCTTTTTTCCCGCGGTTAAATGCCGGGGTGCGGGGGGGTAAGGGGGGATTATTTGCTCCTGCCGGTCAGAAAGGAGTGTCCTCTCCGATATAGCAGGCGATGTCGTTGTCCAGATACAGCTCCTGAAGCTCAAGCAGCCGCTCCTCGGGCATGTCGCCCTTGTTGCTGTATTCATAGACCTTGCCGAGCTGCTCCCACTTGGTGCCGCCCATGCGGTGGAAGCGGAGCAGATTTATCTCAAAGAGACCGTTCTCGTTCATGAAATCGATGAGGCGCTTGGCGTTCTCGGTGCTGTCGTTGTAGCCGTGAATGGTCGGCTGGCGCAAAACAAGCCTGCCGCGCCACCAATCGGCATGCGCCAGCGTGGATATATTGCGGAGGATCGGCTTGTTGCTGACGCCGGTTCCCCACTTGTGCATCTCATCGTCCATGTTCTTCACGTCGATGAACGCGAAGTTCAGATTGCGGAATATCTTCTCGAATATCTCGGGAGACGTGAAAGCGCTTGTTTCGATGGCGGTATGCATCTGCTCCTTGCGGCAGCGCCGGAGCACCTGATCAAGAAATTCATGGTGCAGCAGCGGCTCCCCGCCGGAGAATGTAACGCCGCCGTCAGAACCCCAATTCGGGTAGTCGCGCATCAGGATCTTCATCAGGTCGTCTACCGTCATAAAGCGGACGCACTGCTTGAGCGCGTGCGCGGCGCAGACCTCGCTGCACTCTATCGTCTGGCACTTGTTGCAGATCGCCCAGTTGAGGACCGGCTTGCCCTTCTCGTCAAACGTCAGCGCGCCGTTCGGGCAGGCGTTGCGGCAGGCGGTGCAGCCCTGTTCCCATTTGCAGGTACGTTCGGCGAAAAGCAGATGCTTTTTCACCGCCCAGCTCTCCGGGTTCGCGCACCATCTGCATTGCAGCGGACAGCCGACAAAAAACACTGTCGTGCGGCATCCGGGACCGTCATGAACCGAATAGCTCTGGATGTCAAAAATCATCCCTGTTGTTGCTTCTGGCATAAATTACACCCTTCCGTATAAGAGCTTGACATTTTGCGTATGGGGAAGACAGCGTCTTCCCCATATATGTTTTATCCTGTGATCAGATTCTCTCGAATTTGTCGCAGCTGAAAGCGCCGCACTGAGCGTATGCCCAGTTTTCCTTGTCATAGCCCTTGCAGGTGCCGATGCCGTACTTGTCGGCGTCGCCAAAGTGCTTGCAGAATTTGCACATGAAGCCTTCCTGGAAGCGTGGGCATGCGTCGGAGCCTTCGCCGTCAATGGGAACGATGCACTTTGACAGGGCGCACATACCTTTTTCGCAGTCGAGGTGCAGGAAATTTGCGCATTCGCAATGTTTCATTATATAATACCTCCGTTATAGTTTAGTGTTTCGATGGGCGTATGCCCGTTATCCGTTGCCGTGTCTTCCCGGACGCCTCCCGCGCGGAGAGCCGTCCGCGGGGAGAGCATCCGTTGATGGGATAAATCAGGTGTCGTACTCCGTGCGGAAGATGACCTCGTCCTGAATGGGCTTGCCTATCTCGCACCAGTACTGTGTGAAGCCTGCGACACGAACCATGAGATCGCGGTAATCATCGGGCTTGACCTGAGCCTCGCGCAGCGTCTTGGAAGACGTGACGTTGAACTGGATGTGGAAGCCGCCCTTGCGCATATAGGCGCGGTAGACGTCGAGCAGCTTGTGCGTGCCCTGCGTGCCCTTGACTGCCGACGGATGGATCTTTATGTTCATCTGGCTGTTCTGGCACATCGCGTGGTCGTAGCAGGTAGCGGAGGTGAACAAAGCGTAGATGCCGTTCTTGTCGGTGTTGGGAGCGGGAGACATGGAAGCGTCGGCGTAGGTGGTGCCGCAGAGACGACCGTCAGCGGTGGCGAGGGTGATTGCGCCCTGCGGACCGTGGGTGGAGACGGAGATCTGGCACATGTAGTACTGCTTACCCATGTAGGAGCGCAGCTCGAGCATCTTCGGGAGCATGCGGTCCTCGTAGTCAACGAGTATGGAGTCAACATAGGGATCGGCGTTGCCGTACTTCGGTGCGTTGACGCAGTCGTTGAATATCTTCTCGTACTTCGGTGCGTTTTCGGTGGCCTCGCGGCGGTCGGGAGAGAAAACGCCGGTCTCGAAAGCGGTCTTGAAGCCGAAGTTGTTCCACATTGCGTCTTCCATCTCCGCAAGCGTGTACTTCTTTTCATCATACACGTTCTTCTTGATGGAGGCGAGGGAGTTGATAAAGTTGATAGTGCCGCAGGACTCGAAGTTGATGGTGCCGTTGTAGCGTGCGCCGAGGTGGCTCTGGTTCTGACCCTTTGTGAAGCAGTCGGCCTTCAGCAGGGAGGCCCAGACGGTCGGGCAGATCTTTCTGTGGGTATCCATCTGGAGGTTGTTCATGCGGTTGGAGACCTCAAGCAGCTCCTGAAGATAGATGTTGTAGTAAACATCAAGCAGATCCTCATAGGTGTCGAGCTTGTGGTTATGCGGGGCAAAGACCTGGATGCCGGTGCGTCTGTCATAGCCGTTGCTGAGAACAAGCTCCAGCAGCTTCGGCATGCCGGTGAAGTGAATGCCGGTGCCTGCGGTCGGACCTGCGCCGCCGGGGATCATGTAGGTCTTGCCGTTGTAATGCAGCGGCTGGAAGCATCCGGGGGAGGACTCAAGGCATCCGCCGGGCGCCCATGCGCGCGCATCGTATATGTTCATGCCCTCGGGACCGTACTGGCGCAGCATGAAGTTCATGCCGCCCTGGTTGTTCATGATGGCGGGGTAGCCGAGACCGAGCTTGATGCACTGTGCGACCTTGAGGAGGAAGTCCTCGGGGGTCTTTTCATCATACAGCAGCGAGAGGGTCGGCTGGGTGGTCTTGCCGCGCATACCTGCCTCAACGATGAGGTACTCAAGCGGAGTGACCGCCGTCAGACCGTCGTAGCCGAGACCGCCGATGGAGAGGTTGTTGAAGGTGTTGCCGGAGAGAACGCCGCCGGTGACGCCGGAGGAGGCGAAGCACTCGATAGCGGTTATCTTCACGCGGTAGAGCTCCAGAAGCTCAATGACTTCCTCGTCGTTGGTGGTGCCGTCCGCGATGTCCTTTTCATACCAGGGGTAGAGTATCTGACCGAGACGTCCGATGGACTGACCTGAGTGTGGGTCCTCGTTGGTGACGCCGTAGTGGCACATAAGGGTGAGGTTGAGCGCCTGGCGGAAGGTCTCGGGCTGCTTGTGCGCGATGTGGTGCGCGATGGCGGCGATGTCGAGATATTCCTTTTTCTGCTGAGCGTCGGTTTCATGCTCTGCAAGGTATTCTGCGCGGCGTGCATAGTTCTCGATCCACTTGGAAACGCCCTGGGCGATGATCTTGCATGCCATGTAGTAGTAGCCGCGGCTCATGCCGAGGATGCCGTCGTCGCCGGCCTCGCCGAGAGTTTCGGCTATCTTCTCGTCGCACAGCTCGATTATCTTATCAAAGCCGTACTCCAGAGGGAGGTAGTAGTTGATGACCTCGCGTCCCTGAGGGATCGCCCAGGAGTCGAACATGACGAGGACGGAGTTGCGGTAGCCGGCCCACTTGTCGTAATCGGGGCGAGCCTCTGCCAGACGCGCGGAAACACGCTCAACAGAGCCGTTATCCCAGTACTTCGCGCACTTGACAAGGCAGGGAACCTCTTCGCGGCGAAGACCGAACTTCTGCGCGATGGAAACGACGTTGCCGAAGTCCTTCGTCACATTGCCGCCGCCGGCGCCGACGACGGAAACAGCGTCGGCTGCCGCCATGGGGGGCGCGTCAACACCGGCCATCATCGCCTCTGCTGCGGCGTTGAAGAAGGATGCGTCAACCCACGGGAAGCAGAACGCACCGCGGAAGTTGCGGGTCTTGTTGCCGAAGAGCAGCTCGCCGGGAAGAATGGTCGGCGTCATATGGCTCAGTGCGGCGGCCTCCGCTTTTGCGCGGCGGATCTCGGTGATGTCACCGTCATTCTCCCACCACACACGGTTGTACCAGTACGGGTACTCCATGTCGATGGTATTCTTCATCGCATAGTAGATGTTAATCAGCTTTGTGAAGCGGGGTGAGGGTTCGGCTATGGCTTCATCAGCGAATCCGCTGTCCTCGCTGACGTCAAGACCACGTCTTTTCAAAATTTCCTGAATTTTGGCTTCGTTAGACATGATTTTCCTCCTTGTTGGTTTTTTGGGCTCCTCCTATCGGAAGCATGATTTGATATTATCTGATTTTTCACGAAATGAGTAGTGCATTTTTCACACATGCAGCATATTTTTTTCGACGGTTCTCAACAACTATCACAAAACCGTGCATTTTGCACTATCTCGCGCCCCTCCTCTTTTGATATAAATTAGACAGAGAAAGTTTGCCGCGCTGTACGCCTTCGTGCAGAGAATGCTTTTTGGAGTATTGGCAAGGCTCCGTAAATCATGTAATCTGTAATCCGGATTTATATAAGCTTATATCTAATAAAGGAGTGCGTGGGATGATTCTGGCAGAGTCTGCGATATATCCGTTCATCAAGGACTACAAGACAAGCTTTGAAATAGTCACCTTCAAGAAGAACGCTCTTATCCTCCGCGCAAGCGAGGAAAACAGGTATATATGGTTCCTGCTTGAGGGCGAGGTCAGGGTGGTCGCGTGCAGCAGCAACGGCAAGCGTATTGTTGTTGACGAGATACCGCCCGGATGCTTTGTCGGTCATCTTTCAAATCTGTTCGGGCAGAATTTCTATACCGACAGCATCGCGGTCACGAAGTGTACGCTTCTCCAGATACCGATAGAAAGCTTTCTGCAGCTCATGCAGGAGATCGAGTTCAGCCGTTTTTTCTATCTGAAAGTCACAAACCGCTTATACATTATGTACAAGAAAGATCTGGCGAAGCACCTTTTTTCTCAGCAGGAGCAGCTTGCATATCACCTTCTTGAATGCTCCCACGGCAGCACGCTGTGTATGATGCAGAGTCTGTACAAAACATGTGAATATCTGCGCATGAGCCGGCGTAATCTTTATAACATCCTTGACAGTTTTATCGCCGAGGGCGCTCTGAGCCGCACCGAGGATGGGCAGATCAGGATAGAAAATCTTGAGCTGATCGAGGAGAAAGCCAGACCCGTTGCCGATTTCGTGAATAATCAGATATAACAAGATACGGAGAAATGACATGACTTATACTGTTGAAAACATAAATTCCAATAATCTGCGGTTCGTGTTCAGCTTCACGGCGGAGGAATACGCCGAGGCGGCAAAGGAATATGCCGCAAAGAACAGAAAAGAATTCCTTGACTCCGCGCGCTCCGGGGGCGATCTGCGCCGCGCGGTGATAACCGAAATGGTGCGCAAGGCATATTCAAAGGCCGCCATGGAGTACCCGCGGGAGATATACTACATTCCTGCCCTCACTCTCGAGCAGGATGACGAGAAGCGCGGCATCGTATGCGCGGCAAAGGTGCAGATAGACCCGGAATTCACATTGGGCGACTATCATGCGCTCAAGCTCGACGCCGGCGAGGTTGCCGAGATCGGGCAAGAGGCGCTGACCGTTCCGGAAGCCAACCGCGCCGAGACGCGGCGCTACCTTCTTCAGACCGCCATGGTAAAGCAGCTCGACAAAATATGCGAGGGCGTCGTGCCGGATACGATGGCAAGCGAGCGCGCATCACAGATGATCGGCGCTTTCGAGCAGCAGCTTGACAACAACGGGAAAAAAATCGAGGATTATTATAAGGAGTGCGGCACCAGCGAGCAGGCGCTTTTTGCCGACTTCATGCGCGAGGCGAAAAAACAGCTGCATTCCCGCCTCGCCCTGTATGAGCTTGCAAAGAAAGAAAACCTGCTCGCAACGGAGGATGAGTACACCGCAGAGCTGGCGCGTCTGGCGGATATGTCGATGATGCCGGCGCAGCGTCTGCGCGAAATATTTGCGCGGCGCGAAGAGGCAAAGGTGCGGCAGGACATCGCCATCGCAAAAGCGGCGGAGTATCTCGGAAAACGGGTTGACGAGCTTTACCCTGCAAAATAAGAATTTTTTATATAGCGAGGACGGAAAAATGTACGAAGGAGTATTCAGCCCCATCCCCGACCCCGGCGCATATCTTGCACGCATCGGTCTTGACCCTGACGATTACAGAAAATCCTTGCACCCGGGGCTGCCGGACTCCCCGTCCGCGTTCAGCGCGCCGCATGACAAGACCGCGCTGGATACGCTTGTCCGCGCGCATCTTATGAGCGTTCCGTTCGAGGATCTGGACATCTATGAGCTTGGCCGCGAGGTGTCGCTTGAAATTGACAGCGTTTTCGACAAAATTGTCCGGCGGCGGCGCGGCGGCTTCTGCTTTGAGCTCAATGGGCTTTTCTGCGCACTGCTGGAATCGCTCGGCTTCGTGTGCCGCGCCATCGCCGTGCGCGTGCTGTTTGAGGGCGAGTTTCCCCCGATAGGGCATCGCTCTACGATAGTCACCCTGTCCGACGGGAAGCGTGTCGTGTGCGACGTCGGTTTCGGCGGTCCGACGCCGCTTGGCGCGCTGTATCTTGACTGCACTGAGGTTCAGCACTCCGGGCGGCTCGCGTTCCGCTACGAGAAGCGCCCCGACGGACTGTATAAATTCACATACATACAGCGCGACGGAACGGAGATGCCGCTGCATCTTTTCTCCGACAACGAGTTTTCCAAGATGGATTTCGTCGCGCTCGGCGTATACATGAGCCGCGGCGACCACGCGCGCTTCCGCAACGAGCGCGTGCTCAACGTTCTGCGCGAGAACGGCAGCGCCGCCATTCAGGATGACACTCTGCGCCTGCACAACGACGGCGTGCTTACTGAGATCCCGCTTTCAAACGCCGCCGAGCGCAAAGCGGCCTATATCAAATATTTCGGCATGCCCGCGGAGAGCCTTGCGGAGCTCCCGGGCTGAAGCAGGAGGAACACATGGACACCAACGCCATACTAAAACATGCCGACGAGCTTTTTGACGACGACAGACCGCAGGAGGCGTGCGCGTATCTGCGGCAAATGGCGGAGCAGGCAATCAGTGAAAGAAGCTACGGCACTGCAATGTCGCTTTTCAACGAGCTTACCGGCTACTACCGCAGTGTGGGGGATCTTGACGCGGCATGGCGCTGCGTTGACAAGCTGATCGGGCTTATAGATCTGCTGGATCTGTGGGGCACATCCGATGCGGCGACCGCCATGCTGAACATTGCCACCGTCTGCAAAGCCGGCGGAGACCCTGACTCCGCGCTTGCCATATACAAAAAATGCGAGCCGATATTCATATCGGAAAATGTCGGCGACAGGCGCATGGCGGGGCTTTACAACAATATCTGCGTGACGGCGCTTGAAACCGGGCGCAATGAAGATGCGCTTTACTATGCGGAAAAAGCGTGGCACATTGCCGAGCGCGTGAATATGGACGGCAAAGACCTTGAGCTTGTGCGCAAAAACTACAACGCCGCAAAGAAGGCGGCGGAAAATGCCTGAGGGTCAGGAGCTGCGCCTTGCAGTTTCCGGCGCGGAGCTGTCGCGGCGCTATTATTTCGACTGCTGCCGGCCGCTCCTGCAAGAGCACTTCGGGCAGTATATGGACGCGCTCACTGTCGGGCTTGCCGGCGAGGGCTCTGAGTGCTTCGGCTTTGACGATCTGCTTTCGATGGATCATGATTACGGTCCGTCGCTGTGCATATGGCTGTCGGACGGTCTGTACGGCGAAATAGGCGGCGCGCTTGCGCAGCTGTACGCTTCCCTGCCGCAGGAATACCTGGGCGTGCGGTATAAATACCGCCGATGGCAGGCTGCGGCGCGGCGCGGCGTAATGCGCACCGGGGATTTTTACATGAAGTTTCTCGCCAGGCGCGACGCGCCGGGAACTCCGCGCGAATGGCTTGCAATACCGGAGACATATCTTGCCGCGGCGACGAACGGAGCGCTGTTCCACGCGCCGGATACTGAGTTTGTCCGCACGCGCGAAAAGCTGCTCGCCTTCTACCCGGAGGACGTCCGCCGCAAGAAGCTGGCGGCAAATCTTGTGCGCATGGCGCATGCCGGACAGGTGAATTATTTCCGCATGGCGCAGCGGCGCGACGCTGTCGCAGCGCGCCTGGCGCTCGACCAGTTCATTGAGCATGCCATGCGCGCGCTGTATCTGCTCAATGGACAATACTGCCCGTACTACAAGTGGATGTGGCGGGGGCTGGAAAGGCTGCCCTGCCAGGCCGGGCTTCCCGCGCTGCTATGTGAGCTTGCCGGCGTCGGCGCACTCGATGCCGGCGATGCAGAGCCGATTATCGGCGCGGTGTGCGCAAGCGTCATTGCGCTGCTGCACGAGCAGGGGCTGAGCGATCTGGAGGACGGGTATCTTGAACGGCAGGCATACGCCGTAACGGGCGGAATAAAAAACCCGGAGATAAAAAATCTGCCGGTTTTAATGGGGTGATATAAGGCGATGAATAAGCTTATAGAAAAAATCGTCGATGAAGAGTGGGCGCAGTTCCAGCTTGTGAACAACGAGGGCGGTCGAGCCTCCTGTCAGAACGACAGACGGCAGTTCGACATCATGCGTGCCAGTCAGTTTTCGGTCTGGACGGAAGAACTTTTGCAGTCGTATTACTCTGATCTGCTGACGGCCGGTATAGAGGGACGCAACCTGATTTTCAACAAGTATGCCTTTATGATGGAGCGCACCGATCCTGCCGGATACGAACGGATAAAGCACGTGCTGCCGGATATTAGTCCTGAGCGCCGCGCGTTCATGGAGCCTGCCGTGCAGATGCAGGTGCAGTGGGCAGAGGATTTTGCGCGGCGCTTTCCGAAATTTGCCGGGCGCGGCAGGATCATACGCGCTGCTGACGAATGCTGCGGTCTGACGTCGGTGGAAACGTATCAGCGCGGCGAGCTGTACTCATACGGCGAGGATACCCAGCTATTATACTGTGAATTTGTATTCCGCTGCGGGCAGGAGGGAAAAAACCTGACCTTTCTCGTGCGGGAGCAGATGGCAAAAATGTACGGTTACAAATCTGTTGAAGATTGCGAAAGGAGCATAAAATGTTAGACAGATATGGATTTGCACAGGATCTTGAGGAGCTTCGCGCCGATGGCGACCCCTGCAAGATCGAATACTATCTCAACAAGCAGTTCATGGATCTCAAGGATGCCGGGGAGGATGCGCAGTGCTGCTGTTATGGATATTTTCAGGGCGGTGAAAGCACTGCGGAGTTTGAGGAGCTGCTGCGCCGCGACCGGGAGAACAGGCGCCGGGCGGACATAGTCTTCGTGCTCGACGAGCTGGAAAAGCACTACGCACAGTATAAACCGGAGCTTGTCGCCGCAGTAAATTCCGTCAAGGAGCAGTATAAATAACGCCGCATACACCGTTTTAAACGCATCAAATCCCTTTGCCGAAACGGGCAAAGGGATTTGACTTTTTCCGGGCTCTGTGCCGGCTGACGGCACAGAGCTCTATTCAATTGAAGCCGTTGGCTTTTCTTGAATCAAAGCCCGCCTTCGGCGCCATAGATAAGATCGGGAACGATATTGATCAGAGTCGGGCAGAAGGTGAGCAGGAGCAGGACGATAAACAGGCAGAGGATGAACGGCCATATCTCCTTCAAAAAGTCGCTTATCGGGCACTTGGTGATGCCGCAGGTCGTGAACATCATCGAGCCGAACGGAGGAGTGATGCCGCCGATCATGATGTTGACGATCGCAACAAGACCAAAGTGGTAAACGCCGATGCCAAGGCTTCTTGCCACGGGCAGCAGCAGCGGGGTGATGATCATCAGGGCAGCGCCGCCTTCAAGGAACATACCCATGACAAGCAGGATAACGTTCGTGAGCATGAGGAACACATACTTGTTGGAGGTGAGGTCAAGAACGGCAGTGGTGACGATCTTGGGCAGGTTGATCCATGTCATGTACTGCCCGAAGACCGAGGCGGAGACCATGATCAGGACAACGCTGGAGGTGCCTGCAATAGTATCGAGGACGATGGGAATAAAGTGCTTGCGGAAAGACAGGCGCTTATAGACGAGCTTGCCTATAATAAAGCAGTACAGCACCGCAACCGCGCCGCCCTCGGACGGGGTGAACAGACCGAAGCGCATACCAAGAATTATGCCGAACGGGAAGAACAGACCCCAGAAAGAATCAAGCGCCTGCTTGATGATGACCTTTGCCGGGGGGAATTTCTCGCGCGTGGTGGGATAATTGCGCTTTTTCGCAATGATTGCAACCGTGATCATCATCGATGCAGACATCAGTATGCCGGGGACATAGCCGGCTGCGAAGGTGCGGCCGAGAGACGCCTGCGCAATGAGGCAGAAAACAATAAGGTTGACTCCGGGAGGAATAACCGGCGTGGCTGCCGATGACGCTGCGGTGATCGCCGCGGAGAACGCCTTGGAGTATCCGCGTTTCTCCATTTCGGGAACAAGCATCTTCGACTGCATGGCGCAGTCGGCGTTTGCGGAGCCGGAGCAGCCGCCCATCAGCATGGACAGCAGAACGTTGACCTGCGCAAGACCGCCGCGCATATGGCCGGTGACGCATTCGCAGAAGTCCATCATCTTGTCGCTAATGCCGCCGAAGTTCATGACCGAACCGGACATGATGAAAAACGGGATCGCCAGCATGGAGAAGGACTGCGTTGCGTTCATGACCTTCTGCAGCAGCAGCCAGCACTGGGTGCTGGGGTCAAGAACAAGAAAATAGAAGAACGTAGAGCCGAACAGCGCGTACACTATCGGAAGACCGGCAAAATAGAGTATGAACACCAGAAAGACCGGGATCAACTGTGTAAATGTCAATTCCATCAGAAGTTCCCTCCTTCAACCTGGTATTCGCCGGACTCATCGTCGTTTTTCTTCTTAACGATATGCAGCCTTTCGGTCAGCATGAAGTAGATGGAATATCCCGTGGACAGAGCAAAGCCGATAGGCACTGCAATGCCCGTGTATATCTTGGGTATGCGCAGAACATCTGTGACTGCAAGCTTGTACGCTCCTCTGAAGAATACGAGGTTATAGGCATACTGTGAGCAGATTATTGTAAGCATTATGAGTATCATAAGCTCAAGGATGCTGACAATGAACATAACCGTTTTCTTTGTCTTGCCGTGCAGCAGGTTGACGACAATATCAACGCCGAGGTGGGCATGCTTGCGGTAGGCATAGGCGCTGCCGATGAAAACCGTCCATACGAACAGACTCGTGACGACCTCTTCGCTCCCGTGAATCGGCGAGTTGAGCACGTAGCGCATTATGACGTTCAGGTTAACGAGGACGACACAGAGCACAAGGGTCGTGCCGGTAATGACAGCGTCGAGGTTTTTCAGTATGTGTTTAAAGGTACTTTTTTTCTTCATCAATGGATTCCTTTAACAGCAGATTTGATTAACTTCAACTTATTTTGCGTTTATCAACGCTATACATAAATTTCTTGCCAAGGATTCATGTGCTTGCGTGAAGAATCTTAACAAAGCTCCATACATCCGACACGGACTGCCTGAATGGATTCAGGCAGTCCTGTCGTAAGCAGATATTAAATGTCGAATCAGTGAATGGGTTTACTCGTTGTTGGCGCGGTACTCGGCGACAAGACCCTTCAGCTGCTCATACGCCTCGTAGGAAGAGCCGTACTCCTCAACGATCCAGTCGATGACCGGCTCGCAGGCCTTGGAGAAGGCGTCGAGATCGACTTCGTTCCAGGTGACGCCCTGACTCTTCAGGAACTCGATCTGGGTGGCTTCGTCGTCCTCGCAGGAGGTCTGCTCCCACATGCCGCACTCGTAAGCGCAGTTCTCAATGATCTTCTGGTACTTCTCGGGGATGGTGTTCCAGCAATCCTCGGAGATGAACAGCCAGCGGGTAGCGATCAGATGGTTGGTCTCGGCAACCTTCTTGACCAGCTCGTAGGGGTTGCCCGCGCCGGCAAGGGTGGAGACGGAACCCTCGAAGCCTTCAACAACGCCGGAAGAGATGGCGGAGAGGCACTCGGTGAAGCTCATGGGGTTCGCGGTTGCGCCAAGGCACTCAAGGGTCTTGGTGAAGAGCGCGGAGGAGGTGGCGCGGAGAATGTGACCGTTCAGATCCTCGGGAGTGTAAACGTCAAGGTTGGTGACGACGGAGCGGAAACCGAAGGAGTAGTGCGTGTCAAGGATGTGAATGCCCTGCGCCGCCAGCTCTTTCTCAAGGTTTGCAACGAAGTCGGAATCCATAACGTAGTTGTACTCGGCATTGGTGCTGTAGAGCATCGGGGCGAGAACCATGGCGGCATCGCCTGCGTAGTCTGCAAACAGGGAAGGCTCCTCAAGACCCATCCAGTTCTCGCCGTTGACGGCGCGGGTGACGGAGTCGCCGTAGCAGTCAAGCTCGTTCTGACCGTAGTAGGTGACGTTGATGTGACCGTCAGTCTGCTCGGTGATCATCTTGGCGAGCTTCTCGGACGCCTTGTAGTTCCACTCGGTGGGCTGGAAGACGTTGGAGAACTTGATGTCCAGATAGAAATCGTCGGCTGCATCGTCCGCCGCGGCGACATCTGAGGAGGATGCATCGGTCGCTGCTGCATCGGCAGCGGGGGTCTCATCGGTGGTCGCGTCCGCCGCGGGAGCGGCTGTGTCGGTGCTGCCGCATGCGCACAGTGCAAAGACCATGACTGCTGCCAGAAGCATTGCAATAAATTTTTTCATTTGTCTCTCCTTGTTTTTGAATTTTTCGTATTTCAACTCTCTGCTCCGAGCTTTTCCCCGCGAGACAGTCCGCAATCCTCTGCGCTCCGGCAAGACGTTTTCAGCTTTCATTTATGAAAGCTGAAAACAGGATCCTGTTTTCGCGTTTTGTTTTTGCGGATTCCGCGGGTTATTTACGCAGCATATACATTCTCATTACACGTTCTTTACATATGCCGCATAAAAAATATAGCTATTAACAGATTGTTAACGCATCCTTAGCATACACCTTGTTTTTGCTGTATGTCAATCTGTTTTCTTGTAATCTATGCCCAAAACAAAAAGATTGGCGTTTTGCAACAAAATGCCCGGATTTTTTTGTTATAAATATTATTTTAACAATTGTTTTCATTTCTCGCCGTATGATGTAAACTTGTCTCACCGGGCTCCATCCGTTTCATGGGGCGATATCTATTACATGGGAGCTGCAATGATATTATACGAAACGCATATCAAGCACAATGAAGAAACCCTCACCGCCCTCGCGCACATGCAGTACGATCTTTTCTGCACTGGCAACCGGATTGGAAGAACGGCTGTCGCCGCGGGTCTTTTTGTTTTTGGCGCACTGAACTGCACGCAGTGGTGGGGGCTGCTGCTGATCGCATATGGAAGCTATCTCATCTCCAGCAAATACGCCGCCGCAAACCGTACTGCAAAAAAGCTTGCCATGCAGATCAGGGAATCCGGCGGAGAATACCCCTCATCCAAATACCTTTTTGAAGAGAACCGTATGCGCATCATTACCCTGCCCAATAATTCGGAGCTTGCCCCGCTCCCTTATTCCGAGGTCGCCGGGCTGGGGGCGGATCTCTATAACTATTATATATTCCGCACGGAATTCGGCGGGTACATGATCCCGAAGTCCGAGCTTGGCGGCAGGAGCGAGGAATTCCGCAGCTTTATTGAGAAAAAAACCGGGAAGCTGTTTGTGAGCAAGCGCAGCCGTTTCGTGCGTCTGCGCGAATGGATGCACCGGCGTGATAACGAGCCGTACCACCTGTGAGCTGCGGCGTCTATGTGCAGGCGACTGACTCAGACATACAGCGGGAAGACCATCGGATTTGTGCGTTGGTCTTCCCGCTGTTTTCAATGGTCAGCCTTTAATCTTTCAGCAGGCTGTTGGCTATGATCATCTGCTGGATCTGCGATGTGCCCTCATATATCGACGTTATGCGCGCATCGCGGTAAAGACGCTCTGCCCTGCACCCCTTTATATACCCGCGACCGCCGAATATCTGCACCGCCTTGTATGCCGCGCGGTTGCACATCTCCGCCGCGTAATACTTGCTCATCGCGCAGCGGACGCTGACCTCCGGGCTGCCGGCGTCCATGAGGACGGCAGTGCCGTATACCAGCTCGCGCGCCGCCTGAAGCTCCGTCGCCATGTCGGCAATCATAAAGCTCACGCCCTCAAAGCTGCCGATTGTCCTGCCGAACTGCCTGCGCGTTCTGGCATAGGTCACGGCCTCGTCAAGGCAGGCCTGAGCAATGCCGAGCGCCTGCGCCGCGATGCCGAGCCGCCCTCCGTCGAGCGTTTTCATCGCGGCGGCAAAGCCGCAGTGCAGCGGACCGATAAGGCAGTCCTTCGGCACGTGTACATCCTTGAAGCTTACATCGCTCGTCGGGTAGCCGCGAATGCCCATTTTGTCCTCATACGCGCCGCACTTTATGCCGGGCAGCTTCATGTCAGCGATGAAAAGCGAGATGCCCCGGCTGCCCTGCTGAGCGGGGTCAGTGCGCGCGGACACGAGCGCGTAGTCCGCCATAGGGGCGCCGGAAGCAAAGCGCTTGCGCCCGTTGAGCAGATAATAGTCCCCGCAGTCTGCGGCGGAGGTCATGACCCCGCCTGCGTCAGAACCCGCGTCCGGCTCGGTGATGCAGAACGCCAGCAGACTTTTGCCCGCGGCGATGCCGGGCAGATATTTCATGAGCTGCTCTTCGCTCGCGCAGGCAAGCAGCGGGCCTGCGCCAAGGGAGTTTGGCGTGTTTGCATAAATGGACAGCACCGGGCTGACACGCGCAAATTCCTCCAGCATGAGCACATAGGCAAGCGTGTCGCCTCCCTGCCCGCCGTATTTTTTGGGGATCTTCATGCCCATAAACCCGGCTTCCGCCATTTTCTGGTATATATCCCGGTCAAACTCGCCGGTGTCATCCAGCCGGTCTATAAGCTCCCGGGTAAACTCCTTTTCCGCAAACTCGCGAAAACGCTTCTGCAAAAGCCTGTGTTTTTCCGAAAGTATCATTTCATCTTCCCTCCTGGAGCGCTGCTTTCTGCTGAATGATTCTATCGCATACAGCCGGTCCGGGTCAACACCTTTTGCATAATCATAATGAAGAAAGCAGCGCATATATCCGCATCCGCCGCCTGTGGCATTTCTGTGCTTGACTAACGCGCCAATGGGTGATAAATTATTATTGTATGTTATCATACGCCGGTGTGGTGGAATGGTAGACACAAGGGACTTAAAATCCCTCGTTGGCAGCAACGTACCGGTTCGAGTCCGGTCACCGGCACCAGACCGCCGCAAGCCTTGTATTGCTTGCGGCGGCTTTTCATGCCTGGCATCAAAAGCCGTCTCGCGCTAATTCCGCTTTTTCGCCAGATGCCGCAGACGTATGCGCGGTGCTGCCTTAAGGCTTTCGGCAACAGCATTTTGAACGCTTTCAAAATGTCCGGCGGAAAGCGCGGTCAAAAAAGTCCTGTGAGGACTTTTATGACAGGCTGAAAAAATGAGCCCGGCTTTCGCCGGACTCATTTTTGCCATAAAAGATGTCAGTCGGTAAATGTGCTTTTCACATCCAGCCGCCGGAGACGTTCATCACATGTGCAGTGACGTACTTGGACTCGTCCGAGGCGAGGTAGAGCGCCATATAAGCGATGTCGATAGGCTCGCCCAGACGCTTGATCATGCAGTTGGTCGTGTAGCGGGCCTGAGTTTCAGGAGTAAGGAATTTTGCGACAGCCTCGGTAGCAATGATGCCGGGGTTAAGCACATTGACGCGCACACCGGCATGAGCGACCTGACGCGCCATCTGACGGCTGAGGTGGTTAATGCCGGACTTTGCGACGCCGTAGCCTACCTGGGTCTTGTCAGGGCAGACAGCCGCGACAGAGCCGATGTTGATGATGCTGCCGGAATGCTGCTTGATCATCGCCTTGTTGAGAGCCTCCTGAGAGGCGTTGAACACGGTCGAAAGATCAACGCACACGGTTTTTTCAAACTCTTTGTAGGTGCATTTCGTTATGTCAAGATCCTTGCGGGGGTTGGATTCGCCGAAGTTGTTGACAAGAACATCGAGACGGCCTTCTTTGGCAATGCACTCGTTTATCATGCTTCTGTGCGTTTCAGGCTCATGCGCCTCAAAGTATACAAGCTCGGCCTGACCGCCGCGTGCGCGCGCGGCTTCGACTGCGGCTTTGCCAGTCTCCATATTACGGCAGGCGTAATATACCTTGGCGCCCTCATCGACAAATAAATCAGCGATTGCGCGGCCTATGCCCCTGGTGCATGCGGTCACCAGCGCGATTTTTCCTTCCAGTCTGTTGCTCATGTTGTGCAGTTCCTTTCTTTAATCGTACTATTTACATTGTTGGGAGCTGTTGTGAGTGCAGGAATATAAATCAGAGATTTGCGCCGTAGTCTGCGACAATTGCCTGCCCGTTGATCGGCGCGGAATCGTCGCTGCACAGGAAGAGGAGGATCTTTGCAATGTCAAGATCGGAGCATGCGCCGACATCCAGCGTGGAGTGCTTTGCGGTGGATGCCTGCATTGCCTTTGCAGCCTTCGTGTACTTGCCTCTTGCTTTCATGGCGCGGTGGGTCATCGGGGTCATGACGGTGCCGGGGCATACACAGTTCGCACGGATCTTCTGCTCGCCGTTTGCAAAGCGCAGGGCGATATGCTTGGTGAGCGAGATCTCCGCGCCCTTGGAGACAGTATAAGCGGCGCTGCCGTTGCCGGTCACGCCGCCGACAGATGAAACTGTTGCAATCGCGCCATAGCCCTGCTCGACAAACTGCTTGACGATCGCGCGGGTGACATACATCGTTCCTTTGACATTAACGCCGAAGGTCATATCAAGATCAGCGGTAAGAAAATCGTCGATAGGTCTCATCGCCACGTCGAGGACGCCGGCAATGTTTGCCAGCGCGTCGATCTTGCCGTACTTTTCGATGCCTGCTGCGACGGCGGCTTTTACGGCGTCGTTATCGGTTATATTTACCGCGACCGTCATGACATCGCCGCCTGCGGCCTTTATGCCCTCGGCGACGCTGTTGAGGTTTTCCTCATGCATGTCTGCCATTATAACGCTTGCACCCTCCTGTGCGAAGAGTTCAGCGGTTTTTGCACCTATACCGGAGCCTGCGCCTGTAACGAAACAGACCTTCCCATCGAGTCTACCCATTTGTTTCTCCTTTGCAGATTATGCAGAATTATTTTATGCGCGGGCGGGCGGCGCAGAGACGAGACTGTCTCTGCGAATGCCCGACCCTTGTTTTATTTATTTGTTTTCGAGCGGCCATTCCATGCCAATGCGCTCGCACTGACGCTCGGTGTCCCAGAAAAAGCCCCAGTCAGGCAGATGACGGATGCGCGCGGTATCAGCAGGCGTCCATGTGACGATCTCACCCTTCTTGTACAGGGCGTCGATTTCATCATCGGTATATCCGAATGACTGCAAAACCTCGCGGTTGTGTTCGCCAAAGCACGGAGCGGAGGCAACGATCCGAGAGGGATTGTTCTTGAAGCGGTTGGTAATGCCGATGCCCTTCATATCGCCGAATATCTGATCCTCCCACTCGACGAGATTCTCGCGCTCGGCGTACTGAGGATCGTTTTCTATGTCGCCCGGCTCATAAGCTCTCTGGTTGGGGATATTGACCTTGTTGAATATCTCTTCAAGCTCATCGCAGGTGTGCTCGGCGCAGAACTTTGCGAGAGCGGCGTCCGCTTTCTGCCCCATAGGCGTGTTGAGAGGGAAGCCGGGGATGCCCTTCGGCAGACCCGGAGTAACACCCGGAGTGCCCACGCCGATAATGGGGTAACCCTTCTCGACAGGACCGGGACCGTTTATGGCAACGAAAAGCTGCTTGTTGTCCTTGGTAGTATAGAACGAGAAGCATGCGGCGAGATCGGAGCGGTTGCCGGTACGGTAGGGGACAGGCTCGCCGTCTTTGGGGTAACCCTTGTTGTACCAGAGCACGGGATAGTTGTCGAGCAGACGGAACATCGTATCATACTGTGCCACATCGCAGGATTCGCCCTTTCCGGTCTTGAGCGCGTGGACATATGCGGACAGAGCCGTCATGCAGGCGTTGTACGCCGTAACATAGTCGGACAGATACGGATTTATTTTCAGCGGGGGAGAGTCGGGAGATGCGCCGTTCATATACATGTAGCCGCCCATCGCCTGACCGGAAACGTCATAAGACGCCTTGGATTTATACGGACCTGTCTGACCGTAGCCGGAGACATGCACTATGCACAACTTGCTGTTGACGCTCCAGCATACCTCGTCGGTAAGCCCCATGCGGGCATAGGTGCCGGCCTTGCTGGATTCTATCCATATATCGGCCCACTCAAGGCATTTTTTGAATATCTTCTTGCCGGCGGGAGTGCGGGGATTGCAGGTGATGGAAAACTCGTTGCGGTGGTTCTGAGACCAGCTGGTGGTGCCGCGCGTGCCGCAGGATATTGTCGGAGCTTCAGACTGAAGGACCTTTGCGCCCATTTCAGCCATGAGGCAGCCGGCAAACGGACCGGCGATAGCGGTTCCGGATACGAACACCTTTACATCGTTCAGAACGCCGAAATTCGGATACTCATTGAATTTCTGCGTGAGCTTGCAGTCAATTTTCTTAAAGCTCATATATTTTGCGCCTCCTTTTTCTGCATTTTCAATTCAATTTTCGGCTCATTCAAGATAAGCTGCCATACGCTGACACAGGTCAGTAATGGCAGCCTATCTTTGCTTATGCGCTGGTGCTGATCTTATTTCTTGGGGGGATAGTCAAGACCGATGCGCTTTGCCTGTCTCTCAGGATCCCAGAAGAAGTGCCATTCGACGAAGTTCTTCTTCTTCGCGGTATCTGCGGGAGTCCAGGTCGCAAGCTCGCCCTTCTTGTAGAGAGCGTCAATCTCCTCTTCGGTATAACCGAAGCTTTCGAGAACCTCGCGGTTGTGCTCGCCGAAGCAGGGGGCGGAAGCAACGATCTGGGAAGGATTCTTCTTGAAGATGTTGGTCAGACCGATGCCCTTCATGCGGCCGAAGCACTGGTCGTCCCACTCGACAATGTTTTCACGGGCTTCATACTGAGGATCCTTTTCAATGTCAGCCGGACCGTAGGCACGCTGGCAGGGAATGCCGGCCTTGTTGAAGATCTCTTCCAGCTCGTCGCAGGTGCGCTCTGCGCAGAACTTCGCGCACAGCTCGTCCGCCTTCTTGCCGCGCGGATCGAAGAGCGGGAAGCCGGTGCAATCCTTGGGAACTTCGGGGCTGGTGCCGGGCTTGGGCATGCCGATGATGGGATAGCCGCGCTCAACAGGACCCTGACCGACAATTGCAACGAACATTGCGTTGCCGTCCTTCGTGTCGTAGAAGGAGAAGCAGGCTGCCTGATCGCTCTTGTTGCCGGTGCGGTAGGGTACGGGCTCGCCCTGCTTGGGATAACCCTTGTTGAACCAGTTGGCGGGGTAGTTGTCGAGCAGGCGGAACATGGTGTCATACTGCGCGACGTCGCAGGAATCACCCTCGCCGCTGTTCTTGGCGTTGATGTAGCCGGCCATTGCGCAGATGCAGGCGTTGTAAGCGGTGATATAGTCGGACAGATACGGATTGACCTTCAGCGGTCCGGAAGTGGGGGACACGCCGTTCATGTACATGTAGCCGCCCATTGCCTGACCGGAGACGTCGTAGGAGGGCTTGTTCTTGGACGGACCGAACTGACCGTAGCCGGAGACGTGGACGATGGAGAGCGCCTTGTTGTGCTTCCAGCATACTTCATCGGTGAGACCGCGTTTTGCATAGGAGCCGGGACGACCTGCCTCTATCCATATATCTGCCCACTCGATGCACTTGAGGAATATCTTCTTGCCTGCGGGAGTGGCGGAGTTGATGGTGATGGAGTACTCGTTGCGATGGTTCTGGGACCATGCAAGAGTGCCGCGGGTCTGGCATGCGATGGTGGGAGCCTCGGCCTGAAGGACCTTTGCGCCCATCTCAGCCATCAGGGAACCGGCGAAGGGGCCGGCAATGTTCGTGCCGGTCACGAAAACCTTAACGCCCTTGAGAACGCCGAATTCGGGGTACTCGCTGAACTTTTGCGTCAGCTTGTTGTCAATCTGTTTCATTGCTGAGATCCTTTCTGAAAATTCTGATTTTGTTATTTTCACTCACGTCAGCATGTCATATGCATGCTGACGTTTACGGTGCGGAGATTATCAGTCTCCCTCGGGATACTGAGCCTTGAGCTTCTCGCCGCCCTTGATAGCGCCTGAGACGGCCAGGAACAGAAGAACTGCGAAGACCATGTATACGATCCAGGTGACGCCGTAACCGGCAATACCCTGAATGATGGAGGTCAGCACGGAGCCGACAGCGCAGCCGACGAGGAAGAAGAGGTTGGCCAGAGCGTAGATGGAGGCGTAATCCTTGGTGCCGAAGACCGCGGACATGAGAACTGCAGGCAGAACTCTGGGCAGGAACATTGCGATTGCGAAGAACACGGAGTAACCGAAGGCGATAGCGACGGTGCCGGTGATGGAGTAGATGTACAGGCAGGCCAGACCGACGATGACAAGCACGACTGCGCCAAGAACGGCCTTGCGGATGCCCAGCTTATCCATGAATGCGCCGCCTGCTACAACACCGAGGATGGAAACGATGGAGTAAACGGAAAGAATGGTGCCCTGGAGCTTGCCGCCGTCCTGAGCGATAGAGGTAACGAAGTTGGGAACGTGAGTGGTAACACCGGCAGAGATAAAGCCGATGAGGATAACGACTGCGAGAACACAGCCCCACGCGCTGGACTTGGTAGCGACCTTCTTGGAAACGCCGACCCATGCAGAGCTCTTTGCTGCGGCCGCGTCAGAGGAGGAATCATCCTTCTTGGCGGTGCGGTAAGGCTCGGTGCCGTACTCGGCAGGAGAGCGCTTGACAAGGAACAGAGAGGCAAGAACCATTACGATGCCGACGACAGCGGCAGAGAAGAGCATTGCGGACTTCCAGCCGGAGGTGCCGGAGGCGATGAACTTGGAAATGACGGGAGCCCAGACAGCGCCGCCGAGACCGGCACCGGCAAAGGCGATGGACATCATGGTAGAACGCTTGTCCTCAAACCATGCGGTGATGAGCATGGAGATGGGCAGCTGGGTCAGACCGGCGAGGAAGATGTTGGACAGGGCGAAGACAATGTAGAACTGCCAGATAGCGGTGCACCTGGTCGCAACGAGCCAGCAGAGAGAAGTGCAGACGGTTACAACAGCGGCTACGATCTTCATGTTCTTCTTCTGATAGAGACCTGCGATTATCATCGCGCCGGCTGCGCTTGCAAAGGAACCGATGAGGTTGACCATGGACCAGCTTGTCGTGCTGAATCCGAGATCTGCGCATACGGGAGCCATGTACAGCGCGAAGCAGTTGTTCATTATGCCGGTGGGGATGAAGGCCATCAGGAAAGCGGCGACCAGAACGCCCCAGCCTTTGAACTGTTTTTTCTCCATTATTTTTCTCCTTTTTTCTTTCCTTTTTTGCTGGCGTATGCTCAGCAATTTTCATGTATGCACGATCGGCTCAGAAACCCTTTTTAAGGCTTTCTTCAACGAGCTGACTGCGCACAACTTTTCCGCTTTCGTTGCGGGGGATATGATCTGTAAATTCTATGGATTTGGGCAGCTTATACGGTATAAGATAATTCAGGGCAAATCTGATGAGCTCTTTCTGAGTCACAGGCGCTCTCGTCTCCACAATAGCGTGGATACGGTGCCCCCAGTCCCTGTCGGGCAGACCGACTACTACCGCGTCAACCACGGCGGGGTGCTTCATAAGCGCAGCTTCGACTTCGGCGGCAAAAACGTTTTCCCCTCCGGTAACTATCATATCGCTGCGCCTGTCAGCAAAATAGAGATAACCCTCATCATCGACATAGCCCATATCGCCGACGCTCTTAAAGCCGTTTTCATCGCATTCGATCGGGGTGATGTTCTTGTACTCGACCTTCGGAGCGTTCGCCCCCCAGGACATGTATATGCTGCCGACCTCTCCCGAGGGCAGCTCGCGCCCGTCGTCGCCGCGGATGGAAATCTTTCCGCAGAGTATCCGCCCTACTGAGCCCTGATGACGGAGCCATTCGTCGCCGCGGATATGAGTCATTCCGATGCACTCGGTCATTGAATAGATCTCGTACAGCTGTTCGGGTTCGAGCACCTCAAGCCATTCGCGCTTGAGATCGGCGGAGCATACCCCGCCGGTATGGCACAGCGCTTTCAGACTCTTCAGATCGTCCTTTTGGAAGCCGGGCATTTTGATGATGCGCTGCATCAGCGTCGGAACCATCTGCACATATTCGATCTCATACTTTTTGATGCAGCGGACGATCGTCTCAGGGTCGAGATTTGCAGGCATTACAATGGTGTTGCCGCAGTAGAGACCGTTGAAAGCGGCGGAATGCGGGGCGCCGTGGAAGAGCGGACCGGCAAGCAGCTGGCGCATTTCAAAGCTCATGCCCGACACGGCAAACCATGTCTTGAGCCCCTCGTCGCTCTCGCCGGCAGGCATATCCTGCTGGATGACCTTCGTTTTGCCGGTAGTACCGCCGGAGCAGTTGGTGAGATTGGGAACGGCGAGTATGTCGGGCGGCATTTCATCCGACAAGGGCATGCAGAGCTCACGCAGCTCCGCCGTCGAGAGGGACGGGTAACCGACTGGCTTTTTTCGGTTGGTTATGACGAGGGAAGGGGCGACGCATTCGCAGATCTCAGCCATA
Source organism: Clostridiales bacterium UBA5888 (assembly GCA_002431965.1). Lineage (GTDB taxonomy): Bacteria > Bacillota > Clostridia > Oscillospirales > Oscillospiraceae > Limivicinus. The sequence continues at coordinate 14,698 of DJEW01000001.1, read as the reverse complement.
TTGCGCTGGGGCACACGGTTGGACACCGGAACATAGCAGGCTCCGGTCTTCCATATGCCGAATGCAAGCGCTATATGCGTGGGAATGTTGGGGAGTGCGGCGAGGACGCTTTTACCGGGACCTATGCCCTGACCGATAAGATACCATGCAATGCGATTGGACAGAGTTTCCAGCTCGCGCCAGGACATAACGGACTCACTGTTCTCCGGAGAAACATAGATTATTGCGGGCGCATCAGGCTTGACGTGCGCAATGTCGGCAAGCTGCCGCCCGGGAGTAAAGAAGCTCTCCTCGGAGGTGTTGAAGTAATTGAAGTGTTCAGTATTGGCTCCCATGAAAAAGACCTCGCATATTCCCGGATTTGCCCCTGCCCTGCTTTAAGCAGGGCAGAGAGTATCTTTTTATCAGGTGGTGAGATTGCTGGGACGGTAGCCGCCGTCGATCTGGAGGCAGACGCCGGTGACGTAGGATGCGGCGCTGGAGGAGAGGAACATGATGCCGTTTGCAATCTCTTCGGGATCGGCAAAGCGCTTCATGGGAATGGTGTCGCCGATGGAATCCTTTGCGAACTTGGGGAGATTTGCAACGAGGTCAGTTGCAACAACGCCGGGGGCGACAGCATTGACGCGCACGCCCTTGTTGGCGAAGGAGTATGCAATGGACTTGGTCATTGCAATAAGACCGCCCTTGGAAGCGGGGTAGGGCAGACCGGTGGGGGAGCCGTAAACGCCTGCAACGGATGCGGTGTTGACGACGCAGCCCTTGGTCTTGACAAGATAAGGAATGGCGTACTTGGTCATGGTGAAAGGAGCCTTCATGTTCAGGTCGCACACGGAATCCCACTCGGACTGCTTGAGCTTGGTTATCCATGTGCTGGAGTCGGTGCCTGCGTTGTTGACGAGAACATCCAGACGACCCCATTTTTCCTCGATCTCCTTGTACAGATCCTGAACCGCCTTGTAGTCGCACAGGTCGATGGCCTTGGTCATGACTTCGTAGTCGGGGTTGATCTCCTTGAGAGCAGCCAGAGCCTTCGCGCCGGTCTCTTCATAATGGCTGAGGAAATACACCTTTGCGCCGGCTGCGAGGAAGCCTTTTACTGCGGCAAAGCCGATGCCGCGGCTGCCGCCGGTGACCAGTACTACTTTACCCTTGAATTCGTTTTCAAACATTTTGCTATTCCTTTCTTAATACAAGATTTTTTGCGTCTCTCCGAAGCTTTCCCGTAGCTCCGGATCAGCATTACCGGTATTGCTATGTCATGGAACGATAATATTTTAACATTATTTTTTTGACATTTCCGGGCTTTGCCTTATGTTTTTATATAGATGCCGCCGACAAAATGTGAAATTTGACAAGCATGAATGCGCACAAAATATAATAATGCGCTTCAACCGTGCAAACATGGAGAACAGCGTGGGGAAAATTCCAATAACAACGGCTTCACGTCTCAGCTGAGAGCCCTTACGGCATTGTGCGCATCCTCAATCGCAAAGATAATCTTCCTTGGACGCCGGCTGTCGCCAATGACGGTGACAGGCGCGATCGAATCGTACTCCCCGGCCAGATCCGCCGTCGGAAGAAAGCCGAGCGCAAGGAGCACCGTGTCGTATTCGACGGTGCGCTGCACGCCCTCGGATTCAACGGTAACAGTGCAGGTGAATTCATCTCCGTCTATCCTGATAAGCCTTGTGGACGGCATGAACTGCACATTGGATTTGAGCATGTACTGTTTCATGAGCATGTCGTTCATTTTGAAGCCGGGCTCGGAGGGAATGGTTTTTGCCATATCAATGCACGTGACGTGCTTTCCCCACATGTCCATCTGAAGCGCGGTCTCCACGCCGACAAGACCGCCTCCTACGACCAGCACCCGCTCGCCTACATCGCAGCAGCAGCTCAGTGCTTCCGTTGCGGGGTAGACCTTCGGAAGATCGAGACCGGGGATGGAGCGGGGAAGGATCGGACGTCCGCCTGCGGCCAGAATAATGTGATCGGGAGCGTATTCTTTTACTGCTGCGGCGTCCGGCTCGGTGTAATAGCGCACGGGAATACCGTTAATAAGCAGCTCCCGCTCAAAATACCTTATCATCCGGTGCATGTCGGTCTTGAAATACGGCTTGCAGGCATTGAGCGCGTTGCCGCCGATGTGGTCGCTTTTTTCCCAGATCTCAACGCTGTGTCCGGCCTGCTTTGCGTAGAGCGCGGCCATGCACCCTCCGGGACCGGCGCCTATAACAAGAAGCTTTTTCGGCGCGGCGGGCTTTGGAATGTCTATGCTTCCGTCCTCGTGCCCGCAGCGGGGATTCATCGCGCAGGTAGCGGGCTCGTTGTTGTATACGCGCCCTATGCAGCCCTCGTTGCAAGAAATGCAGGGGCGTATATCGTCCGGACGACCGGAAAGCACCTTGTTCGGCAGATCCGGATCGGCGAGAAGACCGCGCCCGATAACCGCAATGTCGCATACGCTGTCGCGCAGCGCAGCCTCTGCCTTCTGCACGTCACCGAAACGCCCGTGAGTAAGCACGGGAACATCAACGACGGCCTTTATGATCTTTGCCGAGCGCGACTGGAGAGTCATCATCTGCATACCGGCGGGCGGCATTGCGTTCGGCCAGTTCTCGTGACAGCCGGCGTCCACATGCAGCGCGTCGGCTCCGTAGCTTACGATGAGCTTTGCAAGCGCGATGCCTTCATCGATGTGCCGGTAGCCTTCGCCGTCCATGTAGTGATCCGGGGTGAATTTCACTATTACAGGGAAATCGGAGCCGCCCTCTTCCTTGCATATGCCGATGAGCTCCTTGAGAAATCTCGCGCGGTTTTCCAGCGAACCGCCGTATTCGTCGCGGCGTTTATTCCAGCGTTCGGTCAAAAACTGGTCCGTGAGATACCCGCCGTAGGCGTGGATGCCGATGCAGTCTGCGCCGCAGCGGATCGCGGCCTGTACACTGCGGCGAAAGTCGCCTTCAAGCTCACGTATCTCGTCTATGCTCAGCGCGTGACAGCGCATCTTTGGCACATGCATCCATGAGCAGTCCGACGCGCTTATGGGCACCCTGTATTTTACGGACGGTCCGCCGATCCGACCATCGCCGGGCTGTATCTGAGCGGCGACCCGGCAGCCGAAGCTGTGGCAGCGCCTTGTCATTTCCGCAAAAAGCGGTTCCGTCTCTTCGCAGAAAAATATTGAGTGCTCGCCGCTTTCAAAGGACAGCGACGCGCGGATATTGCAGGATATCATCGCCGCGCCGCCTCTGGCGCGCTCAACGAAATACTCCACGGTGCTTCTGCTCATATTGCCCACGGTGACTCCCATGGGCGCCATTACCATTCTGTTTTTCAGCTCCATGCTGCCTATTCTGAAAGGCGCCGACAAAAGGGATGGCATAGCTCTCACTCCTTCCGGAATTTATTTCTGAACGGCCCAGCCGCCGTCTACCGGCAGGCACACGCCGTTTATGTATTTTGCTTCATCGGAGCACAGGTAAACAATTGCCCATGCAGCGTCCTCCGGCTCGCCGATATACGGCATCGGCGTTGAGGCTATGAAATGCTCCTTGTACATGTCAAAGACCTTTGCCTGCTTCGGCACCCATACATAATTCGGGGCGAGGCAATTGAAGCGTATGCCGTATTTTTTGCTGACCTGATTCACCATGTTCTGCGTGGCGAGCTTTATGCATGCCTTGGAGAACGGATAGCCCTGCGTTGCAGCGCCGTTGTACGCCAGCGCGGTGGAGGATGCGAAGTTGAGGAAGCTGCCGCGGATCTTCTTTTTCATCATGTAGCGCAGCACGGTCTGATAGGAATATACCATGGAGTCGATGTTGACGCGCATGACCTCGTGTATCATTTCGGAGGTGATGTAAGCCCAGTCGTGGGTCGGGGGCGAGAATGCGGCTGCGCCGTTGACGACGGTGTCTATACGACCGTATTTCTCCAGGGTGAGCTTCTGAAGATCCACCCATGTGTCGCGCAGGGAGACGTCGGCAACGACGGCTGTCGTGTCTCCGCCGTTTTCGTTGATCTCGCGGCTGAAATCCTCGACCTGAGGGTCAATATCGACCATGACGACCTTTGCCCCCTCGCGGCAGAAAAGCTCCGAAGCTTTGTGGCATATGCCGCCGCCGGCGCCGGTGATTATCGCTACTTTGTCTTTCAATCTGTCCATTATTTACTCCTCCTTAATTTTCCTTCAAGAACACGGTAGGTAAGCCGCAGCGTCTTTATGCGCCAGCGGTCGTCGCTGCACTTTACAAGATCGTCAACATACAGACCGTAACCGGAATATGTCTCTCCGTTGTCCTTGTATGTATGGTAGTCGTGCATGCGCGTGAGCAGCTGGGCGCTGCGCTCGCCCGTAAAACGGACTATCTGGTTGTAGCCGAAGTGCATTGGCACCATGTCGTCCCCGCAGGTATTCCTGTTCTGCTGAACCTGCTTGTCGCGGTCTTTGAAGCCCGGGCGACCGCTCCAGAAGGTCTGGAAGCCCTCGGCTGTGAATACATCCGGCATCAGGTCAAATTCCTGATTGTCGATGCACCAGAAATACCGGCTCTTTGCGGCCAGGATAGACGGGATCTCCGCAAGCTGAGCGGCAGTGTAGGGCAGTCCGGCATCCTCTATGATGACCCGTGACAGCTCTTTTATTTTCTTGTCGGGATCGATGGTCAAGCTGAATTCCTCCTTTATACTTTTACACTTGCTTTTCCTTATACACGCCGCGCAAAACATACGGCAAAAACCATATATTCGATGCGCGCATGCCAAGTTTGACATAATATTATCATTTGCGCGGTAAAAAGCACAGTGTATCATCTTGATGCACTGTGCTTTTTACTGATGAAAATTGACTTTGGTTGTCTTGACGAATAAAAAACGGTCAAGCGAAAAGTGACGTAATTCCGGCGCTGTGCGAATGACTGTTGCAAAAAACATGCCGGTGAGCTATATTGTTTATATGCATCGAGGGAAATGCACGTACAACTGGTCAAGATGAATTCACGTTTCTGGAGGGCGATTATGACATTTGGCAGAACATTGCAGGAGCTGACAAAGCTGTGCGGCGTAAAACGCTGCAATCTTGCCGACGCGCTCGGATATGATCCCTCTTATATCAGCCGGTGGGTAAACGGAGTGAAACTCCCTGCGCTGCGCAACAACGACGAGCTGTTTATGAAGATCGCGGCGTATCTGACGGAGAACACGGATCCTGATGTGCGGGCGCGGATAGCGGGACAGTTTAATCTTGAATGCGATAACCTGACAGACGCGGCGTTTTCAGGCGCGCTTGCTTCAATGCTTGCCGCCGCGCTGGTCGAAGAGCGGAAAAAGCGCGCTCCCGCGCCGGAGAAAACCGGAAGGGAAAACGCTATGATCGGTCCTGTGAAGGATATTGCGTTGTTTCCTGAAAGTATTTTCACTGCGCTGCAGCAAACGCCGCCTGCCAGGCGGCTGGACATGATATGTACGACGCCGATACATATCCAGTTCAAGAACAATGATTCGTTTTTCGGGCGGGTCACAGATATTCTTCCGGCAGGGACTGAGCTGCGCGTGATACAGTTTATAGATATGGATGATTTCGGATCGAGGACCGATATTTCATGCCGTTCGTTCTGCTATCTGATGGGACTGGGCAGGAAAATACGCTATGAATTCTATGGGGCGCGCCTCGACAGAACAGGCTATGTGTATCTTATCCGGGACGCACTGCTCCTGCAATATATCCGGGAGCCGTTTTCCAGAGAGGTGCATCTGCTGGAGTCGGGAGACAGAAATATTATCGAGCGCTACTGCAGCTCGGCGGATGCCTATATCCGCGACAGACTTCCGGCGGCAAAGGCGGTAAGCATTAAGCAGCTGATGGAAAAGAAGTATTTTCTCGATTTTCTTATCCAGCCGCATTGCCGCTCCCTGCTTGATCGGATGCAGCCGTTTTTCCTCCCTGACAGTCTGAAGAAAAAGTTCGCTGCAATGCATCCTGAGCTTGCCAGTGAGATGCAGTTTTTTTTCAACGGCTCCGATTTCTTTGAGTCTGTCCTGATATACCAGCTTGCTCTTGTGGACTATATCTATACCGGGCGGCTCATGGTGATGGGTGGGCTTATAGAGGTGCCGCCCGAGGACAGGCTGCAGCACCTGAAAAATATGGCGGCGCAGCTGAAAAGGAACCCCGGACAGGTGTATATTCTGCCCACCCAGAATAAGATCTGCAATTATGATGATCTTTCGGTGTCGGTCTTTACAAACCAGCACACGGCGTTTGCCATGAATCTGCGCGGCGGGGAAAACCAGACGGTATATTCCATCTCCGGCAGTGCGATGATAAGGCAGCTCAACATGTGGCTGGATCATATGCAGAAACTTCCGCCCGAGCAGTGCCTTACCGGTCAGGAGGCGGCTGACTATATCGCAAGGTGCATACATCTGCTGTAAAAAGCTCCCGCGGACTGCCGATGGCTGACAGCACGCGGGAGTTTGAGATATACTTATACTTTTGTATCGGGCTTTGCAAGACGGCAAAGTATGCCCGCGCGATCCCCATGGCTGACAGGGACGCACGGCTGTCAGCCGTGGGTGCACTGCGCTGAAAGACGTTATCTCAGTGCAGAGAAAAGCTTGTTGTAGTATGTCCCGGGCTTCATGACATTGAAGCGGTCAGGCTCATACTGGTCGCCCTCTGTCAGAACCTTCTTGGCGCGGAACTTGTCTACCTGCTCATCCGTGTAGCCTATAAGCTTGAGCTGCTCTCTGGTATGCTCGCCCACATTGCTTACGCTGACCTCCGGAGTACCGCCGTTCTTAAACTGTCCGGGAGCGACGGGAATGCCGGTCTCATACGGATATGTCTCTGTTCCGGCTCCGTTCGGGTGAATGAGATGCCCGCCTTCCCAGGCCTGCACATCTTTCTGTATATCCGCAAAATCGGCAATGATGTCGAAAGGAATCTTTGCGGCGGTAAGCTTCTCGACCCAGTATTCACGGTTGTGAGAAGCAAACTCTGCGGCGAATATTTCGGCGATACCCTTCGAGTCTGCCTTTGCGGCAAAGTAGTTGGGCCAGCGCTTTTCTGCGTCCTCGGGGAACGAAGGCATGACCATCTTGAACTTGACGATGGAACGATCCCAGTCGTTGCACATCATGTAAAGCCACTTGCCGTCGCCGCAGCGGAACATTCTGGCTGAGGGAAGACCGGCATCCAGCGGAGTGGGATACGGATCGCCGTAAGGAGCGGAAATGATGGGAAGACCGGCGGTCCAGATAGCTGAACCGTATAGTGATACTGAAACATTGTTGCCTTCGCCGGTTTTCAGCTTGTGTATATAAGCCGCCATGATCGCGCCGGCTAAATATGAGCCGGAGGGGACATCGCCGTATCCCATGAAAGGAATGAAAGGCGTACCGTCAGGTGCGCAGCTTGTGAGCATACCGGAGCGCGCGGCATACGCGACAGCATCAAAGCCGGGACGGTCCTTGTCGGGACCCTTGATGCCATAGCCGCTTGTGGACGCTACAATGATCCCGGGCTTCATCTTGGAGAGCGTGGCATAGTCAATGCCAAGCTTCTTCTGGTCAGCGTGGTTGAGGTGGTGGATAACTATATCCGCGCTCGCGCAGAGCTTCTGCTGAATGATCTGACCCTGCTTGCAGTTGGTGTCGATTGCAACGGATTTCTTGTTGCCATTGACAAAATAGTATATGCCAAGGTCACCGTTCATGATGCCGCGCGCAAGACCGGTTCCGCGTATACGGTCGCCGTCAAAGGGCGGGTGAGCAACGTCCGGCTCGATCTTTATCACTTCTGCGCCCCAGTCGGCAAGGATGCGCCCTGCGATCGGACCCATCATGTAGCTGGCGGTTTCAACTACGCGGACGCCTTCAAGTAAATTGTGCATTTTATTTCCTCCTGCTATAATTTTGTGTGGACGGTACTGCTGCTTTGCCTTTTGCTTAACGAATTGAGTTTATTTTAACATAGTCATCGACACAGGCGCAGAGACAAGTTGATTTTTTTATTGCAATATATCGCGTATAAAATGAATGGTTACTATCAATGTATGCTGCTGTATTTAAGATATTGGAAGCATTTACTTCTTCTGTGCATCTAAAGAAGATTGCCTGAAAGTACGCAAAAAATATAAATTAAATAATTGATTATTCTTCAAAAAACGGATTTTTTGCATCAGACATTGCCGCCAACAGTCAATTCGGGTGTGAACACTTGAAATTCCACGGCGGTTTTGTTAAAAATATAATATTATTATATGAAAGAGAGGCAGTGCTTTGAACAGTTTAAGAGCTATTCCTCTTTACGAGAAACCGGTAAAGGGTGTTTTTTGTGCGCCGAATAAGTTCCTGCATCTGTGCAAGCATTCGGTGAGCCAGAACATGCTGCCCGTGATGGAAGATGACAGTTACTTCATTTTTGTCAGAGCAGGAAAAGGTCAGCTTATTATAAACGGAGTTGCGTTTGAAATTTATAAGGACTGCGTCTGCTGGATACAGGGAACACAGGTGCTGTCTGTCAGACCGGATACGAAGACCGGACTGGAATTGTGGAGCATAACTTACGATTATGTTCTGATCAATTATCATATGTTCATGTCCAGCCCCCTGGCTACGAGAATGTCCGTAGTCACACAGTCACCCATATTATACCCCGAAGATGGCAGCACTCAGGAGTTCAGGCAGATATTTGAGGATTTCAACAATATAGATGCGCGTTATGACAATGGCACGGCGATGGTAAAGACATCTCTTCTCGGGCGGCTGTCCCTGCTCTTTGGCATGACTATAGGCGGCAGAGAGATACCAGCGGCTGAGAAGTTCCCCTTGGGCTGGCAGGCCAGCATATATATTGCCATGCACAGCCGCGATGGGTGTTCAATAAAAAAAGCGGCAGGTGAGCTGAATACCGACCCGGTAACGCTCAATTCGCAGCTTAGGATAGCGACCTCGCTCAATTACGATCAGACCCTGCGCAGAAACCGGTGCCTGACGGCAATGTCATATTTGCTGTGCGAAAACTTGCCGCTGGATTATATTGCATCGGTATCCGGGTTTGAATCCGATGTGACATTCTACCGCTGCTTCAAGAAGGTTGTCGGCGTAACTCCCAGCGAGTACCGGGATATGAATCTCTGCCCGGGCGGAAAAGACCGCGTGTACCGCGGCCTTATAGCTGACGACAGGCTTTTGTCGGTAGTGGACTACCTGTACAGAAACATTGGCGAGGAGGTCAGCCTGGAGAAAATCGCAAGGGATACATTTCTCTCACCCAATATTATCCGCAATCTGCTCCAGAAGGCTTATGGGATCGGCTTCAAGCGCCTGCTGCAGGTGCTGCGCACAAGGTATTCGGAAATGCTGCTGGCCTCGTCTGAAATGAACCTCCTGGATATTGCAATTGTTGTAGGCTTCAATTCCGTAAGCTCGTTCAGCCGCGTTTTCAAGGAAATAAACGGGCAGCTGCCAAGCGATTACAGAAAAGAATGCAGGGAAAGGAATGGCTGAGCGTATGGCAGAGAATATAGAAAAAGTATATGACAATATCGACTACTCGGTCCGCTTTGGAATGAGCGACTATTTCAGCCGCTGCGGATCACTTCTTAACATATCCGGCGTTGCAAAAACGGTCTCAGCTCCGACGCCTTATATGAGCTCTGAGGGAAATACGCTGGCGATAGTTACCGCCGGCTGCGGCAGGATTATGGTTAATAATGAAGCGAACGAGATAAAAAGGGGATCGTTTGTGTGCGTAGGACCTTTTCACAGCTGCTCCATAGTGCCGGACGAGGGGAGCGCTGTCAGTCTTGCATACTGCCGTATGGATAGCGGAATATATATGTACATGATGAGCAATCCGTATGTCAAGGTGAATTCTTTCGTTGTCCCGCAGGGAGCGATAATTGCGCAGATATCTGAAGCGGACTGCAAGCGGGTTGAGAATATATTTGCATTTCTTGCCCAACAGAAGAGCGAAGAAGATTACTTCACCAACAAAATGAAGTATATGTACGTTGTGGAGCTCTATGGGATACTTCTGCATGAGAGCAATAAAAAGGCAATAATATAGTGAAGCACGGTATCTGTTTGTGATAATTTAGAAATACGGCTGAGAGAAAAATTGAAGATTTTGAAGAGCTATCCTGTGTATAACTGCTATGATTGTTTGTGAAACAAGCAACAAACTGCTGCGGCGAAGGCAGATAAATATACAGGAGGAAAAAATGCAGGAAACAGAGAAAAAACCGATATACGTGCTGGTAAAAGAGCATGCAGCGACGGCGCCGGAGAAAACAGCCGTGATAATCACGGAAAAAGACGGCGCGGAGTCAGTATACAACTGGGGTGAGCTGCTGCGGCAGACGGATAGGCTTGCTGCATACTTCAAGGAGCAGGGACTTGGACGGAATTCGAGGATCGTTACTGTTCTTCCCAATTCGCTGGCAGCCGTGGTGACGCCGTTGGCGGCGTGGCATATCGGGGCCTGCGTGTTTACACTGTCGGCAGAATTGCCTGAAAATGAGCTTGCACTCCTGCTTGAGCAGATCAAGCCGAATTTCGTTGCCGGAAAGCTCAGGTCTGACAGTTACAGGTCTGCCAACATAACAGACCGTTTTCTGAGCAGTCTTCACGAGCCGGAAGAGCAGATAGAGGACGTGTGCGCGGTTCCGGCAAGGGCTTCGGCGACCGGCGGCAGCACGGGTATACCGAAAATCATAATTGAAGACATCCCGATGGAGTTCGGCTTGCCGGACTTTTATGCCTGGCAGATGCTCACAGGGCAGCATCCGGGTCAGACAGCCCTTATCTGCGGCTCCCTGCACCACAGCCTCTTCAGCAATGCATTTTTCATGGAGCTTGCAATGGGCGACACGATTGTATTGTTTAAGCGCTTTGACGATACCCTTTTTCTCAAGAGCATAGCAAAATACAATGTGAATTGTTTTGTGCTTGTTCCGACGATGATGGGAAAGATCTATCGCAACAGCGAATTTGCGGGAGCGGATCTCAGCAGCGTCGAGTGTATGCATCATGCGGGCGCAGCCTGCCCCGGCTGGCTGAAGCAGAAATGGATAGAGCGCCTCGGAGGAGAAAGGGTGTACGAGTTCTATTCCATGTCTGAGAAGGTCGGCATTGCGGCGATCCGCGGCGACGAGTGGCTTGCGCATCCCAGCAGCGTTGGCAGACCGTTCGGCTGCGAGATAGAGATACTTGACGATAATTATCAGCCCGTTGACAGCGGCGTGACAGGAAATGTTTTCTTCAAAAATCTTCAGAGTAAGTCCTCGCATTATCTGCTGGGAACTCAAAAGCTGAAAAGCGCTCCGGACGGCTCGGTCAGCGTGGGCGACCTTGGATATAAAGACAGCGACGGCTATGTTTACCTCGTGGATCGCCGGAGCGACATGATAATCACCGGCGGCAAGAATGTTTATTCTACGGAGGTTGAGAATCTCATCAAGGAATATCCGCAGGTTGCGGATGCGCTGGTTATAGGCTTGCCGGATGAAGTGTGGGGGAAGCGAGTGCATGCTGTTATTGAGCCTGCATGCCCTGCATCGGAATTCAAGCTCTATTCCTTTGCCGATTTCTGCTTCAGACGCCTGAGCAATTATAAATTGCCAAAGACCGTCGAGCTGATAGATAAGATGCCGCGAGATCAGTCCGGAAAGATAAGCAAGAGCAGGCTTGTCTCCGAAAGAGAGCTTTGCGATGATACCGGCTCCGGATTTTCATTCATAAAAGTCCCGAACGGTCATCAGATACTGGCATGGAGAAAGAAAAAAAGCAAATTGAAATAAATATAATACGTCCCCATAATACGTCCCCGCTGCCGTTTGCAGGCAGCGGGGGAACTCTATATGTCATTATTCGCGCAGCATAAAAGGTATAAATAATGTGGTTTACATAAAATTGAATGAGACATATACCCGGAGATGATTTTGCCAGACAGCTTACTGTCAGTCAACGGCAGTATAATAATTTACCTGTGCGCCCGCACGGCTGGAAGACTCCTGAGGATGTCCTTTTTTCTTCCGAGTGTGTCACACGTCATTGACAAATCTACAATAATCGTTTTCGTATCAACCGTATGGTTCCTTGCCGACCTCCTTCGCCGCGTCAAGAAAGCGCTGCTGGCTCCCAAACCACAGCTCCATCGGAAGCTGCCCGCATCCGCCACGCGGATGAAGGTCTCATGCTGTGGGTTGTACATACGTCACCGCCTTGTGGAAGAGATATATATATTATTGCCCGCGTCAGAGCTTGTCAAGGCTTCCAATGTGAATTATAACCTTTTGGCATATGCTGATGCTTCCTGATCCATTTCAATTTCACACCGGCTATTGACGAAAAACCGCTATTTTTAACACAAACTATAAAAACCGCCGCAAGCTTTCGTTTCGCTTGCAGCGGTATGGCAGGGGCAGCCAATTTTGAGGACAAGGATTTCTACTTCATTTATTGCAGTTCCTTGTCAATTTTCGTAATCCGCATGGCAATGACTTCAACGTCGAAAAAGCTGCTCTTCAATGTTTTCTGAGTAAAAAGCGTCTACATAATTTGCAACTTCACCATCGGCAGTACCAACAAATGTGAGCTTCAAAGTGTCACCAACGTCAAGGACAGCAAGCTTTGTTTTTACTTTTGCAGGATCATCAACATGCACACAGTCAAGTCTACGCATGACAGGAAAACACAAATCTTGGCCAAATAAGTGAACCTTCCCATTTATAACGTAAGCGAAGCCAGATGCTTTATCAATGTAGTAATCACAGATGATATTTTTAAGTTCCTCTGTTACCTCCAAAGAGATTTGACATCGATTAACTGTCCCTACATACCCACCGTCATTTATCATCTCGAAGTTGCTGGGTGTAATCGTGCAGACTCATGCCGGTCTGCTGCTGACAGAAGGTCTCCATTTTGCGGAGCAGGACTTCCTGTTCGGCAGCGTTGAGACGGTAAAGCCAGCTTTCTTCCGAACCGTCTCCCTTGCAGAGGTTCAGTTCCAGTGTGTCGCATAGCCGATCCTGCTCTACATCATAGTTGGCGTAAATGTTGAGCCAGTCGTCATTCTGATCAGTGCAGACAAATGTCCCGAATGCAGAATCTACATTGAAATCCGCCTGAATATAAAAGTTGAGCTTGCCGTCCTCCTCAATGATCTCATCTGAGAACGAAAAGTTGTCGGCTGTGAGATGTCCTGACGAGGTGATCTCTTTGCCGTTCAGCTGATCCAACAGCTTGCGCCAGCTATCATTGTCAGACGCAAACTGCGGCCGGGTGGCATGATAAACTGCTACCGACACATCATGCATTGCCCATGTCTGCCAGCCATCCATGATGTTAACAGCGGAGAACTCACGTTTGTCGAAGTTCACATCGAACAAACCTCGCACCTTTCCGGTGTTCTCCATGCGCAGCGCTGTTAGGGCATCAAACTCTTTTGCTGTGATGGGCTGCCCGCCGAAAAACATTCCGATGAATTTGTCCGGCGCCACACTGCTACCTTTCGTAATATAACTGCGCAGCTTTTTCCCGGTCTCCAACAGTTCCTCACCGGGCGAGGTCTTAAAGTACCATTCTTGACCATGCTCCGTCACATGGTAGGCGGCATAAGTGCGCGCCGCTTCTTCCGCTGCCCGCCGTGCGGCAGCTTCCGATTGAATCTCACGGCTGATATGCTCATACTCTCGCGCTGGAAGCTGATTGCACAGCTCGTCCAATACATTCTCCAGATGCTCTTGCAAAGTCTCGCCATTTAGATGCTTCTCGATAGCATTTTTCCAGCGCAGGTCGATCCATAAAACGAGCTCTTCTTGTTGTGCCATATCAGTTGTCCTCCTTTATCTCTCCATTTTCTAAATTCAAAATCACATCCCCGTACTTGGCCATCAGCAGTGCGCAGATAATCAGATGGAACGCTTCATCTGTGACCAATTCCGGAGATGCGAGGTCTGCAAGGGTTATATTAGAACTGCCGACCGCAATGGCCTTTGCCGCCTGATAAACGCTGTAAAGCTCCGGCTTGATTCCTCTGAGACGGACTGCTTGAAAGTCAAAGCCGTCGTTGCCGCACTTCCAGATCATCCTGCGCCAAAGACTCTCATAGGCTGTGAGCAGGTAGAGGGCGGCTTTATTTCGGTCAGACAGACGCCAGCAGAGTGCCCGCCAGTGTGCCCATCTTCTTCGGTGAGCGTCGGACAGAAAAAATTGAGTAGTTCTTTCTCTGAACTGCTGACGCATCCGTATTTGGAGCTGTGGTTCCATAGAGGGTGCAAAGCAGTCCCGCACGAACTCACTCAGATTCAGAATACCCGCCTCCATGCGCTCCTCCAAACAAGTGCATTCACACAGAAGGCACGGATGCTTGCGAACATAATTCTGACAGTATTCACACTCCACATCTTTGGGAGTGTAATGGAATTGACTTCGGTACATTCCGCCGCCTCGCGGCTTGTGGCCGGGCTGAGACATCATCAACCGCTCCATCTCCCGCAGCGGTGTGTCTCGCATAAAATATCGTGGCATAAGTGACTCCTTTCTGAAAACAGCACAGGCCTGAATCTTATTGCTAAGACTCAGGCCTGTGCTGTTTGATATTACATTAATTTCTGATGTATTGATGCCCCGGATTTCAAGGCTATAACTATCTCGCTGCCGGTTTCTACCGTCACACTCTCAACTA